>CAWHZU010000014.1:0-184248 GCA_963833885.1 uncultured Actinomycetota bacterium
TACTCTAGATATCTTAGGTTACCACTAGATCGAGCCCGGATCGCGAGGGCCAGCACGGCCCACACAAGCTCCGCCAGCATGACCTGCAGCCGTCGATGTACCGATGGGACTGTTCTATGCGGCCGAACGGTTCATCCATGAGCGGGTGTGAGCCGAGTCCTGGGGCACCGGGGGCGGATGGGACGCCAGGGGTGGGAAGGAAGTAGCCGCCCGCAAGGCGCTGACGCTTTTCTACGCCGCAGCATCGGAATTTTGGGATGTCGCTGCCTGGCACGGCGCTTCTTTTTTATTCTCGGCATCCCATACGAGACTGAGCAACGCACAGCAAGGGTCGCAGAGCTTGGCGGTATCCGAAGGTGCGATGTAAACGCCACCGCCAATCATGACTTGACTGATCTCATCGTCGTAATCCATGTCAGCCCAGTCGTCGTTCAGCACGATCAGCCAGCCCGTGTACTTCCGATATCGCAAGACCTCCTGTATGAGTTCTACTCTGGTTAACGTTCGTGGATCACGGGCGTTCTGCAGCGCTTCGCGTGCTTCGATCACGCCACGGTCGCATGTTTCCATGTCATTCCTCTCCGGCCTGAGTTCGGCCCCGTCGCGATGACTATAGCACTCTTCGATGTCCGCGAACACCGCGAAGAGTCTTGTCTGCTCGGAGCTATGAGGATCATGGAACATGTGCGATCTTCGGAGCTTCCCAGCGAGCGCGTGGCTGCCGATCTACGTCGTCGCGTGGAGTCCGGGGAGTGGGCACCGGGAGGCCAGCTACCGAGCGTGGCCCAGCTAGCCGACCATTACGCCACGTCGCGAACGACAGTGCAGAAGTCTGTCAAGGTTCTTGTAGCCGAAGGGATCTTGGTCACTCGCCACGGTTGGGGGACTTTCGTCGCTGGCGCGCCTCAGGGTGACCGCTAGATCCATCGGTTATGAGCTCGTCATGGCGTTCGCTGCTGCGTCGGCGACGTCCTCGACAAGCGAGATGCCGGAACCCTCGCTGGCGTTGTCGTCGGACAGGACCGCTATCAGCATGCGCTGGCCGTCATGGGTGACCTCGCCGATGCTGTTGATCTCCCACAGGTAGGGGTTGGGCAGCCAGCCGTTCTTGACCATCAACCCCGTCCCGGGGTCGGCAGCCGCGGTCACGCCCCACTGCTGGTCGGTCTCGACCTGGCTCATCAGCGACTGGATGTACTCCTGGGACGCGGACGACAGCGGCGATGGGCGGGTGAAGACCACGCGCAGCAGCCGGATCTGGTCGTCCACGGTGGTGCTGGTCAGACCCCAGTACCCGGCGGTGCCAGCCGTGGTCTCGGTGAGCCCGCAGACCCGGTTGGCGTCGTCGATGGCCCCGGCCCCGCCGACGTCGTCGTACAGGTCGCTGGCCGAGTCGTTGTCGCTGTTCTCGATCATGGTAGTGGCCAGGTCCTGGTCTTCGGGCGTGATCGCCTGCCCGGCTTCCTGCGCCTGATATAGCAGTGTGACCAGGATGTCGACCTTGACGATGCTGGCGGTCACGAACGCCCGGGTGCCGCCGTAGGCCGCCTCGCTCCCGGTGGTCAGATCGTCCACCGCGACAGCAAAGTGGCCGCCGTCGTCCCTTATCAGCGGCGCCAGCGCAGCCGTCAGGTCCGGCTGGGCGGACGGCGTCTTCGGTCGCGCCTTCGCCCGCGTCTTGGACTTCACGGTTGGCCTGTGCCGGTGCGCCAGTGCGGCGACGCTGGCCACCGCACCAGTACAACTCACGCAGCAGAGGGTCGCGAGCACAAGCAGGCTCGCCATAACAGCACGCCGTCGCATGCTACTCGAACGTAAACACGAATCCTTAGAAGGCTTCGTGATCAAGATGGTGATTCGATGTGAAGATCGCAGACGGCGCCAGGCTTACAGGGAACGCCCAGCGACGCGAGAAGTGGCGGGTGGTTACAGGGCCAGGCCGCCGTCGACGGGGATCACGGCGCCGGTGATCCCGCCACTGCCCTCCCCCGCCAGCCAGGCAAGGGCGGCGGCTACCTCGTCCGGCGCCAGCAGCCGTCGCACCGGCTGCTGCGCCGCGAACGCCGACGGGCCGGGCAGTCCGTACAGCCGGGCGCTCTCGGCCAGGATCGGCGTGTCCGTGGAGCCAGGGCTCACCGCGTTCGCGGTCACCCCGGTCTCGCCGAGCTCGGCCGCCAGCGCCCGGATCAGCCCGGCCACACCCGCCTTGGCCGCGCAGTAGGCCGCCAGCATCGGCAGGCCGCGGGTCGCGGCGGCCGATGCCACGGCGAGAAATCTTCCAGAACGCGGCGCCGGGCGGCGCAGCAGCGCCGGGATCGCCGCTCTGGCCAGGTTGATCACACCGCCGAGGTCGGTGTCGAGCACCGCGCGTGCCTGGTCGGCGGGCATCTCCCAGAGCGGCACGCCGCCAGCGATCACGCCGGCCACGGCCACCGCGGCGTCCAGGCCACCCCACTGCCGGTCCGCCGCTGCAACCGCAGCGGAAAGCTGCCCTTCGTCGCGGACGTCGGCGACGTGCGCCAGCGCGGTACCCGGCCCGGCGGCCGACGCCTTCGCTACCACCTCGTCGAGTTCGTCCCGACTGCCGAGCCGGTAGGGCAGCGCGGGATCATCGGCACATTGGTCGACGGCGAGCACCGCCCACCCCTGCGCGGCGAGGACGCGGACGGTCGCCGCGCCGATGCCGCGGGCGGCGCCGGTGACCAGCGCGACTCTGGCTGCCATCAAGCACCCAGGGTGCGGGTGAACCCCGGCGGGATCACGATGTCGCCGGGCGTCAGGTCACCCGCGGAGGACTTGCCGAGGCCGAGCAAGGCGGAGTCGATGCCGCCGCGCATGATGTCGAGCACGTTCTCGACGCCCGCCTGGCCGTTGGCGGCGAGGCCCCACAGGTAGGCGCGGCCGATCATCACCGCCTTCGCGCCAAGCGCCAGCGCCTTGACCACGTCGCCGCCGCGCCGGACGCCGCCGTCGAGCAGCACCTCCACCTGGTCCCCCACGGCCTCGGCGACCGCGGGCAAAGCCCGGATCGTGGCCGGGGTGCCGTCCAGGTTGTTGCCGCCGTGGTTGGACACCGAGATCGCAGTCACCCCCGCGTCCACCGCGCGCTTGGCGTCGTCGACCCGGATCACGCCCTTGAGCATGAACGGCCCGCCCCACTGCTCGCGCAGCCACCGCACGTCGTCCCAGGTCGGCAGCGGCGACTGGATCCACTGGCCGTACGCGCCGAAGAACGTCGGCGCAGGCTCGCCGCTGGCGGCCAGGTTCGGCACGGTCAGGTCCGGCACCTTTCCGGTCTTGGCGTAGTCGAGCAGCCAGCGCGGGTGGCGCAGCACGTCGGGCGCGAACCTGGCCATGGTCTTGAGGTCTACCCGCTCCGGGATCGTTGGGCTGCCCCAGTCCCTGCCGTTGGAGAACGACCAGTCCAGCGTCACGATCAGCCCGACGGCGCCAGCGGCGCGGGCCCGTTCCACGTGCTCGATGAGCTGGTCGCGGGTGCCGACCCAGTACGTCTGGAAGAACGTCTTCGGGTTGACGGCGACCACCTCCTCAACCGGCTTGCTGGCGAACGAGCTCAGCCCCATCGCGGTCCCCCGCGCCGCCGCGGCCCTGGCCACGGCCACCTCCCCGTCGGGGTGCACCGCCTGCACGCCGGTGGGCGAGATGATCACCGGGAGCGATATCTCCTGGCCCATGACCCTGGTCGCCATCTCGCGCTTGGCCGAGAGCCCGACGACGTGCGGAGCGAAGCCCAGCTCGCTGAACGCCTTGATGTTGTCGCTGACGGTCAGCCCCTTCTCAGAGCCCGCGACCAGCGCGCCGTAGACGGACTTGGGCAGCCGCTTCTTGGCGCGCCGCTGCGCCACGGCGACGGTCTCGAACCATCCGTTGCTCATCTGTCAATCCTCTCAGTCACCGCCTCGCAGCCAGATTCGCCTGGCCCTGGTGTCCTCGAGGGCGGTCATAACGTCACCGGATGGTGTTGCCCGCGTCGACGGTGAACTCGAGCCCGGTGACGTACCGGGACTCGTCCGACGCCAGGAACAGCACCGCGTTGCTGATCTCGCGGGCGTCGAGGCTCTCGATCGGGAGCGTGTTCATGTAGATCGGCCCGAGGTTCGGGTCCCGCCCGATCAGGCCCTCGAGCCCGCCGAGGCCGTCCGCCATCGGCGTGCTGACGCCGGTCGGGTGCACGGTGTTGACCCGGATGTGGTGCAAGGCGAGCTCGTTCGCCATGGTCCGGGCGATGCCGACGACGCCATGCTTGGCGGCCACGTACGGCGCGAGGTACGGCAGGCCCTTGATCCCGGCCGTCGAGCTGATGCAGATGATCGACCCGCCCCCGCCCGCGATCAGATGCGGAGCCGACACCACCATCGTGTTCCACACCCCGGTCAGGTTGGTGTCGAGCGTGTCCTGCCAGACCGCGGGCGTGACCTCGTCCCAGGTCTGCACCGTGCAGATGCCGGCGTTAGCGCAGACGATGTCCAGACGGCCGAGCTCCGCCACCCCGTCGTCCACGACCGACTTCAGCGCGGCCTCGTCGCGCACGTCCGCCGTCGCGGCCACGATCCGCCGGTCCAGCGCCTCGACCGCCTTCACCGTGTCGTCCAGGTCCGCCTCGGTGGCCAGCGAGTAGCTCACCGTGTCGTAGTCCCGGCAGATGTCGATCGCGATGATGTCGGCGCCCTCCTCCGCCAGCCTGACCGCGTGGCTCCTGCCCTGACCCCGCGCCGCACCGGTGATGAACGCGACCTTGCCTGCTACCCGTCCTGCCACGATCTCTCCCCTCACTTCTTGTTCGTGTATCCGGCGTCGACCGGGACCGTGATGCCGGTGACGTAACGCGCGTCGTCCGAGACCAGCCACAAAATGGCGTTGGAGACGTCGACCGACTCGACCATGTCGACCGGCAGCGCGTTGGGCATCAGGTCCGACAGACTGCGGTCCTGCCCCAGGAACTCCTGCATCACGTCGTTCACCACCATCGGCGTGCGCACGCCGGTCGGGTGCACCGAGTTGACCCGGATGCTGTGCGGCGCCAGGTTGTTGGCGTAGGACCGCATGAGCCCGACCAGGGCGTGCTTGGACGCGGTGTAGCCGAGGCCGCCCCGGGTGGGGCCGCCGATGCCGTTGATGCCTGCGGTCGAGCTGGTGAGCACGATCGCGCCGCCCTTGCCGCGCTCGATCATCGACGGGATCGCGATCTCCACGGTGTTGAACACGCCGGTCAGGTTCACGTCGATGACGTCCTGCCAGGCTTCGTGCGGCTCGCGCAGGGACATCGGCGCGATGCCGGCGTTGGCCAGCACGATGTCCACCGGGCCGAGTTCGGCCACGCCCGCGTCGAACGCGGCCCGCAGGCCGGCCTCGTCCCGCACGTCGGCCTGCCGGGCGACGATCCGCCGGTCCAGCGCCTCGACCTCCTTGACCGTCTGGTCGAGGTCCTGCGGCGTCGCCATCGGGTACGGGACGGTGTCGATCTGGCGGCAGATGTCGACCGCGATGATGTCCGCGCCCTCCTGGGCCAGCCGCACCGCGTGGCTTCGGCCCTGACCGCGCGCGGCGCCGGTGATGAAGGCGACCTTGCCCTCGAGCCTTCCTGCCACTGATTCCCCTCCTCGCCGAGCGGATCTTGTTTTATACCTGGAACGGGCAGCCGGGGCTAAGTGGGCGTTACCCAGGGAATCCGGCCAGCGGGTTCTCGTCGCAGGCGTGCGCGGGTGGCGCCTGCGGACGTCGGCCGATCGTGACCGGCACCGGCTCGCGCCGGCCGCGCACGCCGCCACGGTGCGAGTGGTCCAGCGCCGGGCGGGGCGTGGTCGCCGGGTCGGCAGCCGTCAGCGCTTCGGCGCCGTATCCCTGCACGCATTCCGGGTCGGGCCCGTCCAGCGGCAGGCCGGTGAAGAACTTGGCGGCCATGCAGCCGCCGCGGCACGAGTCGAAGAACTGGCAGGATGCGCAGGCTCCGCCGGACTGCGGCCCGCGCAGCTCGGCGAACAGCTCCGAGTCGCGCCACACCGCAGCGAACCCGCCGGGCCGCCGCACGTTCCCGGCCAGGAACTCCTGGTGGATCGCGAACGGGCACGCGTAGACGTCGCCCACCGGGTCGATCAGGCAGACCACACGGCCGGCCCCGCAGAGGTTCAGGCCGGGCAGCGGCCCGCCGTACGGCGCCAGGTGGAAGAACGAGTCGCCGGTCAGCACCTGCTCGCCGCGGGTGACCAGCCAGTCGTAGAGCTCGCGCTGCTGCGGCGCGGTCGGGTGCAGCTCGTGCCAGGTGTCGGCGCCCCGGCCGGACGGCCGCAGCCTGGTCAGCCGCAGCTGGGCGCCGTAGCAGTCGGCGAGCTCCTTGAACCGGTCGAGCTGGGAGACGTTGTGCCGGGTGATAACGACCGAGATCTTGAACCCTTTGAACCCGGCCGCCCGCAGGTTCTCCATCGCCAGCATCGCGGTGGCGAACGAGCCGGCCCCGCGTACCGCGTCGTTCACCTCGGCGGTCGCGCCGTCCAGCGAGATCTGCACGTCCACGTAGTCGCTCGCGGCGAGCCGCCGCGCCACCGCGGGATCGATCTTGATGCCGTTGGTGGAGAACTTCACGCCCACGTGGTGGGCGGTGGCGTAGTCGACGAGCTCCCAGAAATCCGGCCGGACCGTTGGCTCACCGCCGCCGATGTTGACGTAGAAGACCTGCATCCGCTCCAGCGTGTCGATGACGGCCTTGCATTCGGCGGTGGTCAGCTCACGGGGATCCCGCCGCCCCGAGCTGGACAGGCAGTGAACGCACGCGAGGTTGCACGCGTAGGTCAGCTCCCAGGTCAGGCAGATCGGCGCGTCGAGCCCACGCTCGAACTGCTCGACCAGCCTCGGCACCCGCTGTGTGGCTGGGTGTTCCGGCGCCATGGTGGCCGCTGTCACGATGCCCTCTCCTTGATCATCTGCGATTCGGCCAGCGTGGCCAGCGCACGCTCGTAGGCCGGCAGCGCCGCACTGCCCACCCCGGCCGCCGCGCACGCCGAGCGCGCGCTCGGGTGGTCGGCCAGCGAGCGTACGACCGTGAGCACGGTGACGTTCTTCAGGAACGACAGCCGCCGGGTCCCGAAGTGGTAGAGCAGCGCGCCGAACGGCTCGGGCCGCACCGCGACCCGGTCGTCGATCCGCCACGGCTTGTCCAGGTCGAACACTGCCCCGGCCTCCGCGGCGGCGCTAGCCCGGAGGGACGGCCCCCCGGAACCCCCCGCCTTAGTAGACACCGCACATTCCGTCGATCGAGACCTCTTCGACCAGGAGTTCGTCGGCGACCAGTGCCTCCTCTGCGGCGTGGTCCACGGCTTGCTCCTCGGCGAGTTCGGGCTCGGCTGGCGTCGCTTCGATTACGGCCTGCTGGGTCATGGCTACCTCCGTCGCCTAATAATGACACCTGGTGCAGACAGTAACGGCACCGAGTGCCAAATGACAAGGGTCGCGGCTGGAGCGGAGTGAGGCCGACGCCGGGTTGCTTCGCATGGCGTGCCGGGCCGTGGCATGCTCCTGGGAAGGCCAGCGCGGCGCTGGCAGCGGAGCGAGGGTGGTGAGACCGGTGCCGACAGCGGTTCCCGTGGCCCGGGCCGGCCGCAAGCCCGTCACCTCCCGGGCCGACCTGGAGCATGTCGCGTTCGACCTGTTCGACCGGCAGGGCTTCGAGCGGACCACGGTCGACGACATCGCGCGGGCCGCCGGGATAGGGCGGCGGACCTTCTTCCGCTACTTCCCGTCCAAGAACGACGTCCCCTGGGGCAACTTCGACACCGAGCTCGACCGGATGCGGCTCCGGCTCAAGGCATTGCCGCCGCAGATGCCGCTGATGGAGGCGATCCGGGTGGCGATCGTGGACTTCAACACGTTCGCGCCCGAGCAGATCGGCCGGCACCGGCGCCGGATGCGGCTGATCCTGCAGACCCCCGCCCTGCAGGCGCATTCCACCCTTCGTTACGCCGCCTGGCGCCAGGTCATCGACGAGTTCGTCGGCGAGCGCATCGGCCAGTGTGCGGACGCACTGGCGCCGCGGACTCTCGGCTACGTCGCCCTCGGCGTGGCGATCGCCGCCTACGAACAGTGGCTCGAAACCGACAAGGCCGATCTCGGCGACCTCATGGACAGCGCGATGCGCCAGCTCGCCGCCGCCTTCGCGTGGTAATCTGCACCTAGTGCCAAAAACCGGAGTTTCCGGAGCCTCCGGGTAGGCGGAGGACGATGGACGACGCTGGCAAGACCGTGGCAGTGGCGCCGGACCTGCTGCAGCCGGCCGGTCCCGGCAGGCCGCCGAGCACCACACGGCATCAGCTGCAGGACATCGCCATGGACATGTTCTCCGCCCATGGCTATGACGAGGTGACGATCGAGGCGCTGGCCGCCGCCGCCGGAATCAGCAGGCGCACGTTCTTCCGCTACTTCAGCTCGAAGGCCGACGCGCTGATGGCCGACTTCGACACTGACGTGGAACGGCTGCGGTCGGTGCTCGCCGACAGCGACCCGGATCTGCCGATGATGGACGCGATCCGGCATGCGGTGGTCGCGGTCAACGACTACCGCACCGACGACCTTGCCCGGCTGCGGCAGCGCATGCAACTGCAGCACGACAACCCGGCCCTGCTGGCCAACGGCATCCTGCACTACGAGGAATGGCAGGCCGTGGTCGCCGAGTTCGCGGCGGGCGGGCTCGGCCAGGGGGCCGACGACCTGCTGCCCCAGGTCATCGCGCGCTCGGTGTTCGGCGCGGCCTACGCGGGGTTCATGTCCTGGCTGGCCGACGAGCGGGGCGACCTGGGCCCGCGGCTGGACTTCGCGCTGCGGGCCATGGCCGACGCCTGCCAGGCGTAGCCGACCGCCATCTGTCTGGAGGCAGGTGAACAGCCACCGGCGGGACTAATGCGTCAGGTATCTGGCGAGGAAGGCCAGCGATGGAGGCTCTTGCTCGAGGAAGAAGGGGCCGGTGTGGCATCCCTTGCTGAAGTCCACCACGGCACTGGCCGGCAGGGCCCGCGCGAGCGCCTGGACACCGGGATAGAACGGGTCGTCGTAGCCCGAGGCAACTCGCACCGGGATTCGGGCGAGCGAGGCCGCGTGGGTGACTGCGTCGTTGGCGTCGAATGCCGGCGCCGATGCGTACGCGCCGACGTCCGCGGCCTTCGCCTGGGCGTAACTCGTCCAGATCGCGGGGCTGATCGCTGCGGCCGCGGCGATCAGCCGGGGGTGCTTCTCGGCAAGCAGCAAGGCGCCGTAGCCGCCCATCGAAATGCCCATCGTGGCGATCCGCCGGGGCGGCCGCCCGAGGTCGAGCCGCTGGCAGAAGGGGATCAGCTCATCGATAACCATCGCCATGGGATCGTCGCCGGGATGGGGATTCCAGTAGCCGCTGCCGCCGTCGACGGTCACCATCGCCATGGGAGCCAGTGCCCTGCCGCCGGGTTTCAGCGCCACGGCCCGCGCAGGTGACATGCCGACGAGAGCATCGGCATGGTTGCCGCCGAAGGCGTGCAGCATCACCACCAAGGGCAGATCGTCGCCGGATCCGTGGCCGGGCGGGTAGGCGATCGTGTAGCCCACGCGCCGGTGCCGGGCTTGTGAGTAGAACGCACCGGAGAAGGAAGGGCCAGGCGGCGAGTACTCAAGCGGCGCCCCGGGGACCGAGCAGGCCCCATCCAGCCTGTCGAGCACGGTCTTGCCCGGCAGCACTCCATGCGAGACGAACTCGATACCGCTCACGCCGCCGATGGCCGCAGCCACCACGCCGCCTAACCCAAATGTCAGCACCCGGCGCCGGCTCCAGCCCTCGGCGCCCACACTCCTGGCCACCTTGGACTCCTCGCCTGCTCTCGCGCCTGATGCCGCGACCGAAAGACCGACGGAGCCCACTGCGTTTCCGGCTGGCCGCTGTAGCTGTGGCATAGCTTACGAACATGGTGGCGGGCTCGGCGCGGAATGCCACCCCCTGGCCCCGGGCCAGCGCGCCGAGCTCGGCCCAAAGGTCGCTTCACCGGGAGAACGGCGGCCTGGCCAGCATCGGGAACCACCAGCGGCATGAGTGATAACCAATCGAACTCGATCGCTTGGCTCATCTAGGCTGGCGGGGCTGGCCAACCTGGCGGTAAGGGCTGGGTCCGGTTGTCCCTGAGAGGGGTTCAAGAAGGCCAGGAAGTAGACCCGGCCCAGCCGCCAGTACCAAATCCGCAACCCGCCAGAAGCGAGCGTTGACGTCTACCGTGGCGACGCATGACCAATTGCAAGGTGGCCAGCGCGATCGAGTCAATACCAGCCATCGAAGCGGTCCTCGACGACCTCGACCGCTGGCTTACCCCGACGGAATGAACGGCTGCCAAAGGCACCCGGGCGGTTAGTAGTGGCTGAAGCCCCAGTTCAGGACCCGGGTGGCGGCCGGCCCGGTGGCGGTGACGTCGTCTCCGGGGGTGCCCAGCGTCACCCCGATCAGGGTCAGGCCGTTCTGGGTCGCCTCGAAGAGCAGGCAGTTGCCGGCCGCCTTGGTGTCGCCGGTCTTGATCCCGGTCGCGCCGGGGTAGGCACCGATCAGCGGGTTGGTGTTCTGCCAGGAGTAGCTGTGGTGGCCGTCGCCGGCCGGGAGCGAGTAGCTGGCCTGGCTGACGATCGTGGCGAATGCCGGGTAGCTCATTGCATACCGGCCCAGCGTGACCAGGTTCGCGGGGGTCGACCAGGTGGAGTACTCGCTCGGCCATGGCATGCCGTCGAAGTTCGAGAAGTGCGTACCGGTCAGGCCCAGCCTTTGGGCTTCGGCATTCATCTTGGCGATGAACGCGCCGATCCCGGGACCGTACGCCTGCGCCAGGGTATAGGCGGCGTCGCAGCCGGACGGCAGCAGCAGGGCTTCGAGCAGCTCCAGCGTGGTGAGCCGGTCGCCGACGATCAGGCCCGCGGTGCTCGGTCCGTCCTGGCTGTTCAGGTACGCGATGACCGACCGGGGCACAGTGATCTCCCGGTTCAGGTCGCCCGCCTGGATCACCACGAGGGCTGTCATGACCTTCACGATGCTGCCGATAGGCCGTTCGGTGTTCAGGGCAAGGCTCCACAAGACCTTGCCGGTGGCCGCGTTGGCCAAAGCGGCACCCGATACCTGGGAAGGGCCGCCCACGACGGCGAGCGCAGCCTGCTCGGCCGAGACGGCCTGCCTGGCCGAGACGGTCTGGGTTCCCGCAGCGGCCTGCGTTCGGGAAGCGGTCTGCGTGAGCGAGGCGCCCCGCGTGACCGAGCTGGCCTGGCCGGGCGAATGGGCCTGGACAGCCACGCGCGGATGCGTGTTGCTGGCGAGGGCCAGGAAAACGGCGGCGCCCGATACCAGCAGTGCCGTCATGACGGCAAGGACAACCCGGACTGGATGCCCGGGTGAGAACATACGCACATTCACCAACCTAAACCCGAAATCGGCAGCGAGTCGTCGGCTCACGAGACCATCGCCCGATAGCGACGGTGAGCGGACATACCATCACGGCATGGGAGTCTGGGCGGCGCGCGCGGAGGCCTCGCTTGCCGGAGCGGCGCTGCTGGCGGTTGGCGTGGTGCTTTGCGCTGGCTGCACGTCGGGCCGGGCAGGCTCATCAGCGACGACGCCGGCTGGCATAGGCGCCAGCGGTGCCGCAGTGCCGGAGCTGCCCGCCCGGGCGCTGGCGTCGCCTGCGTGCTCGATAGCCACGGCTGGGTCGGCGAAACTCGGCTCGGTGCGGACGGCGATGCTCGGCACGGGGGGAAGCCCGTTCGGGGTCGCGGTGACGCCCGATGGACGTTACGGGTTCGTGGCTGTCGCGGGCGGCTCGGTGATCGACGTCCTGCGGATGGCAAAGACCGCCTCCGGCCGGCCGGTCCTGGTCAGGTCGATCCCCGTAGCGGGCGAGCCGCTGGGGGAGACGATCACGCCAGACGGCAAGTACCTGCTCGCGGCGGACGGCAACGGCGCGGTGGTCATAAGCGTGGCCCGGGCCGAATCCGGGGCAGCCAGCGTGGTGCTCGGCACGCTTGCCGCGCCAGGCGGCAGCGGGAACGGCCAAGGCGCGCTGTCCGCCAGTGCGATCGAGGTCGCGACCTCGAGGGACGGGCGGTACGCGTTCGTGACGCTCGAATACGACCAGCGGGCGGCGGTGTTCAACCTCGCCGGCGCGCTGAGCCGCGGGTTCGGCAGCGCGGATTATGTCGGCAGCATCCCGCTCGGGCAGGCGGCGGTCGGCCTGGCCGTCTCCCCCGACGGCCGCTGGCTGTACGCGACGAGCGAGGGCGCAGTCCCTGCTCAGCATCCGGTGGGCATCAGGACGTCGCCTGGCGGGAGCGGGCCGACGCTCTCCGCCGCCCAGGCCGCCCGCGCTGGGATAGTGCCCAACGAGCCGCCAGGCACGCTGACGCTGATAGACCTGAGGCGGGCGGAGACCGACCCCGCGCACTCGGTCGTGGCCACCGTCGATGCCGGCTGCCAGCCGGTCCGCGTGACTACGGCAGCGAACGGGACGCAGGTATGGGTGACGGCCCGGGCCAGCGACGACGTGCTCTGCTTCGCGGCGGCCCGACTGATCACCGACCCCTCGCACGCGCTCGTCGCGGTGGTGCGAGTCGGCGAGGCACCGGTCGGGCTGACCGCAGTGCGCGATGGCACGCTGATCGTGGTAGCCGACTCGAACCGATTCAGCGCGCAAGGCGCGCACGCCGACCTGACCGTCATCAACGTCGCCGACGCGCTGGACGGCCGTCCAGTGCTTGTGGGCGATATCCCGGCTGGCCTGTTCCCAAGGGACATGACGGCGGCTCCCAACGGCACGGTACTGGTCTCTAACTTCAACTCCAGCCAGGTGGAAGCGGTCGACACGGCGACCATCCCCTGATCACGAATGGTGAGAGCTGCGACTGCCTTCTGGTCATCGAGTGGGCCGACCTCGGCGCGAAACGCATTCATTAGCTCATCGTGCGTGGCGGCGGCGCCCTCGACGAGGCCGAAGTGCGGCTCGTGGTGGTCGCGGGCCCAGTCGTGGGAAGGGTGTGTGGTGTCGCCGGACTGCCACACGGCGAACAGGCTGCTGCGGCCTCGGTGAATTACGTAGCGGTCTTTCACAAAGGGGAACTCGCAGAGCGTCTCGCCTTGAGCCTCCGCGGACTGGGCGCGCTGGACCGCCTTCTGGAGCGCATCGGGTCTGCTGATCACGATGTCGGAGTCGAGCACCCACACCCATCGCGGGAGCTCGGAGCCTTTCGATGCGAGGAACGACATGGCCTGGGTGAGCGCCGGGCCGTGCATGGTGTTGCCCGCGTTCGCGATGAGCCGGCACCCTCCGGCCGCGTCGATCTTCGCGAGCAGTTCCGCCGATCCGTCCTTCGAGCCGTTGTCGACGACGACTATCTCAAGTGATTCCCACGCCAGGATCCGGCGCAGTGACCACAGCAAGAGCGCGGTGAGCTCACGCGTGTTGTACGAGACCGTTACTACCGCCACCCGGCCCGGCGTAACCGGGCGATCCGGCCAGCGAACGAGTCCGTCGGGCATGCTCGGAGTCTGCCGGCCGTGGCCGCCCGTGACAAACTCTTTTCATGCCAGCAGGTTGCTCCGGAGCGCGCTTGCCGGACGTCGGCCTGTGGCCGCGGTAAGGCAGCGCCTCGTGCACTGGCAGCCCCGCGAGCCGCCGCTGATCGTCGTCGACGACGATTTCGTGCTCGACCGCTGGCGGCCGGCCGACGGACCCGCGCTCCGCCGGTTCGACCTCGACCCCGATACCGCACGGTTCTTCGGCTACTCGGTCGAGCAGGCCGCGGCGATGCCCGCCAGCCACTACGACGGCGACATGCGGGCGCGAGGAAACCTCCGGGCCTGGCGCGAGGGAAGAGAGCTCAACCTGGCGATCCGGCGAAGGCCGGGTGGCGAGGCCGTCGGCTGGGTCGAGCTTCGACGGGCCGGCGGGGAGGCCGAGGTCTCCTACAACGTCGCCGCCGAACTGCGCGGACAAGGCATCGCCCCCCGTGCGCTCAGCGCGTTCCTCGTCTGGGCCGCGAGCCAGATCGGTCTTCGCCGTGCCCACTTGGCCTGTCACGTCGACAACGCGGCCTCCCGGCGGGTCGCGGAGAAGTGTGAGTTCGTCTTCGCCGGCCAAGACGGCGAGGAGTACAAGTTCGAACGGCACCTCACGGGCCGGGGATCTCGAGGTCGGGGAACTTGAGGTCAGGGTTGTGCTCAGACAGCACCGACGGCGGCCCGATCAGCATCTTGTCCGGTTCCCCGATAACCTCCTCGTTCTTGCCGTCGTAATCGAACTTCCTCAGCACGTGCTTGATCGCCTCGAGCCTGGCACGTTTCTTGTCGTTGCTCTTGACCACCGTCCACGGAGCCCATTGCGTCTCGGTGTAGTGGAACATCGCCTCCTTGGCGTCGGTGTACGCGTCCCACTTGTCTAGCGACTCGATGTCTATTGGGCTCAGCTTCCATTGCCGCACCGGGTCGACCCGGCGGATGACGAAGCGCGTGCGCTGCTCGGAGCGCGTCACCGAGAACCAGAACTTCGTCAGGTGCAGCCCGGACCGGACCAGCATCCGCTCGAACTCCGGTGCCTCCCGCATGAACTCCCAGTACTCCTCGTCCGTGCAGAACCCGAGCACCCGCTCCACGCCCGCCCGGTTGTACCAGGAACGGTCGAACATCACGATCTCGCCGGCCGCGGGCAGATGCGGCACGTAACGCTGGAAGTACCACTGGGTCCGCTCGCGCTCGGTTGGCTTGGCCAGCGCCACGACCGTGGCGCCGCGCGGGTTCAGGTGCTCGGTGAACCGTTTGATCGTGCCCCCCTTGCCGGCCGCGTCACGGCCCTCGAACACGATCACGATGTTCTCGCCGATGGACTTCACCCAGTTCTGCAGCTTGACGAGCTCGACCTGCAGCGGGCGCTTGAGGTACTCGTACTCGTCCCGCGGCATCTTCTCGGAGTACGGGTAGTCCTCGCGCCAGGTGTCGACCGTCCGGCCGTCCGGCCAGCGCAGCACCGGGTCGTCATGCTCATCGTCGTCTTCGACCGTCAGGCCGGCTAGCAGGACGGGATCGGACGCCCAGTCCTCCGGCAGCGCGTTGAACTCGGAAGTGGATTCATTGCTCACCTCACTAGCACAGCGCATTCCTGCCTTGCGGTCACGAGCGGGGCAGGCCGAGGAAGCGTTTGAGTCTGCCTGCGGCCACTCTCACGGGGCCACCTGACTCAGGTCGTCGAGGCGGCTGAGGGCGCATTCAAGCGCCTCGGTGAGCCGCTCGCGGTGACCGGTAGCCAGCAGGTCAAGCACCAGGCCGGTGAACGTCGCCTTTACCAGCGACGCCTCGCGTTCGGCGTCCTCGGGCCGGATGCCGTCAGCGATCAGGCCGTCGGCGATGTCCTCGCGCCAAAACGAGATCTGCTCCGCACGCACATCACCGGGCAGACCGCTGACCGTGGCGTCCAGCGTGGCGGCTTCGAGACCCAGTCGCACCAGCGCCAGGTGCTCCGGGCTGCCGTTGATCCACCGCCACCAGCGCCGCTGCAGCTCCGCCGTGGAGATGCGCGGTACCTGCCGCCGCCACGGCCCTTCGACTCCTCGCTGAATCTCAGCGGCCCGCCGCAATGCGGCGACCACCAGATCGTCCTTGCTGCCGAAGTGATGCACCAGCGCGTTGACCGACACACCCAGTGCGCGGGCAACTGGCCGCAGTGACACTCCGGCGACGCCGTGCCGGCCGAGGTAGCCGACCACCTCGTCCAGCAGCTCGGCCCGCCGTTCGGGATCAGGATGGCGTCCCATCAGACGCGCATGCGATGGCCCGCCGGGTCGAGCACCGGTTCGGGTAGCAATCTCGCCGGGCGGCGCTGGCCGATGATCTCCACCTCGAACATCGCGCCGGGCACCGCGAGCTCGCTCGGCACATAGCCGAATGCTAGAGAGCGGCGGCTGTAATGCGCATACGCGCCGGACGTCACCCAGCCCACCACCGCCCCGTCGTGCCAGATCGGCTCGTCGCCGACCACGTCGGCGGGTTCCGCCGGATCGGGGGTGACGTCAAAGTAGCCGAGCGTTCGAGCCGGGCCGCGTGCCATCTCCGCCTCCACCGCAGCGCGGCCGATGAAGTCGTGATCGAGCTTGAGCGATCGGTGCATTCGCGCCTCTACCGGCGTGTAGACCGGACGGTACTCGCGCGCCCACGTACCGAACATCTTCTCCATGCGCAGCGACATCAACGCCCGGAACCCGAACAGGCCGATGCCGTATGCCTTCCCGGCCTGCCACAGCAGATCGAACAGTGCTCGCTGGTACTCCGGTGCGACCCAGATCTCGTAACCAAGGTCCCCGGTGTAGGTCATCCGGCCGACGTAGGCGGGGATCATCCCGACGTCGATCCGGCGGAACGTCATGAACGGGTAATTATCGGTGGCCAGCGAAGCGTCGGTGACCGATTGCAGCACGTCGCGGGCGCCCGGGCCGGCCAGCGAGAGGCCCACCAGCGACAAGCCCAGCACGTCGAACCGCACACCCTCAGCCAGGTGGCCCAAGAACCAGCGCGAGTGATGCGCTTCGGCGATCTGCGAGCCGAACAGGAAGAAATCGTCTGCACCGACCCGCGCCACGGAAAACTCCCCGACGATGTGACCGCCCCGATCCAGGGCGGCGGTGAGGTTGATCCGGCCGACCCGCGGCAGCCGGTTGGTGAACAGCCGCTGCAGCCAGTCGGCGCTGCCGGCACCGGTCACGCGGTACTTGGCGAAGTTGGAGCACTCGGTGAGCCCGACGCGTTCGCGCACCGTGGTGCACTCTTCAGCGACGACTGGGTAGGCGTTGGAGCGGCGGAACGTCACGTCCTCGCGCGGCTCCTCCCCGGGCCGCTGGAACCACAGGGGATGCTCGAGCCCGAAGCTCGCGCCCCATACCGCGTTGTGGGCGGTGAGCCGGTCATAGACCGGCGTGGTGTGCAGTGCCCGGCCGGCCGGGAGCTCCTCGTTGGGGAAGGTGATACGGAACCGGCGGCTGTAGTTCTCCCGCACCTTGGCATTGGTATAGCCGAGGCTCGCCCAGTTGCCGAAGCGGGCGACGTCCATCGCCCAGATGTCTTCACCCGGATCGCCGTCGACCATCCAGCGCGCGAGGGTGAGGCCAACACCGCCGCCCTGCGAGAAACCGGCCATCACCGCGCAGGCCATCCAGCAGTTGCGCACGCCGGGCACCGGGCCGACGAGCGGATTGCCGTCCGGCGCGAAGGTGAACGGCCCATTGATCACCTTCTTGATCCCCACGTCAGCCAGCGCCGGATAGTGCTTGAACGCGATCTCCAGCGACGGGGCGATCCGGTCGAGATCGGGAGTCAGCAGCTGCTGGTCGAAGGTCCACGGCGTCTCGCGGGGCGACCAGGGCACGCACGCCTGCTCGTACGTGCCGAGCAGCATCCCGCCGCCCTCCTGGCGGATGTAGAGCTCGCCGTCGAAGTCCAGGCCCATCGGCAGTTCGTGTCCGGTGGCCGCGTTGTACTCGGCCACCTCATTCATGTCTTCGGTGATCAAGTACATGTGCTCCATCGCGAGCACGGGCAGCTCCAGGCCGATCATCCGGCCCACCTCACGTGCCCACAGCCCGCCGGCGTTGACGATGTGCTCGGCGTGGATCTCGCCGGAGTCGGTGCTGACGTCCCACGTGCCGTCGGGGCGCTGGCGGAGGTCGCTCACCCAGGTGTGCTGGTAGATCTCAGCGCCGGCCTGCCGCGCGCAGCCCGCATAGGCCCGGGTGACCCCGCTCGGGTCGACGTGACCCTCGGCCCGGTCGAAGAGCGCACCGATGAAGTACTGCTCCTCCAGAAGGGGGAACATCCGCTTTGCCTCGGCCGCCGAGATGATCTCCATATCCATGCCGAGGTAGCGGCCGCGGGCCTGGGCCATCCGCAGCCAGTCCATCCGCTCCCGGTCGCCGGCCAGCATCAGCCCGCCAGGCATGTGGATGGAGCAGTTCTGGCCGGAGCGCTCCTCGATCTCGCGATACAGCCCGACGGTGTACTGCTGCAGCTTCGCAACATTAGGGTCACCGTTGAGCGTGTGCATGCCGCCCGCAGCGTGCCAGGTCGAGCCGGCGGTGAGCTCCTTGCGCTCGACGAGCACGACATCCGTCCAGCCCAGCTCGGTGAGGTGGTACAGGACCGAGGCGCCAACCACACCACCGCCGATGACGACCACCTGCGCGGAAGATTTCATCGAGGCATCCCTGCGTCTAGATTTTCCCGGTACAGTCGTTCCGACTATAGGACCCTGGAGGTGTCGTGCATGGGTAAGCTTCTCGATCGCCTTGCCGCCGGGCCAGTGATCTGCGCCGAGGGGTATTTGTTCGAGTTCGAGCGGCGCGGCTACCTGCAGGCCGGGGCATTCGTGCCAGAGGTGGTGCTCGAGGAGCCCGACATGGTGGCCGGACTGCACCGGGAATACGTGCATGCCGGGTCTGACGTGGTTGAGGCATTCACCTACTACGCCCACCGCGAGAAGCTGGCGGTGATCGGCCGCGAGGGCGACCTCGAGCCGCTGAACCGGGAGGCGCTGCGTATCGCCAAGGAGGTCGGCGCCGAGCACGACTCCCTGGTGGCCGGCAATATCTGCAACACCAACGTCTACGACCCGGACGATCCCACGACGCATGAGGCCGTCCGCGACATGTTCGCCGAGCAGGTCGGGTGGGCCGCCGAGGCTGGCGTCGACTTCGTGATCGCCGAGACCATCGACTATCCCGGCGAGGCACTGCTCGCGCTGGAGGCAATCAAGGCGCACGACCTCGATGCGGTGGTCACGCTCACTATTCATCGCCAGCCCATCGTCCGCGGGGGCGTCCCGATCGGCGAGGCATGCCGTCGCCTGCAAGACGCCGGGGCTGATGTGGTCGGGCTGAACTGCATCCGCGGGCCCGCCACCATGCTGCCGCTACTCGGCGAAATCCGCGCCGCGTGCGACGGCTACATCGCCGCCTTGCCAGTGCCGTACCGCACGACAGAAACCGAGCCAACGTTCCAGTCGCTCACCGACCCAGATTGCGACCTGATCCCGGATGGGCGGCCATTCCCGACCGCGCTAGACCCGTTTCTGGCCAACCGCTACGAGATGGGCGCGTTCACTACGGCGGCGGCTGCGCTCGGAGTCAACTACCTCGGCATCTGCTGCGGCTGCGCACCCCACCACGTCCGCGCGATGGCCGAGGCACTCGGCCGCACGCCGCCGGCGAGCCGGTTCAGTGCTGATATGAGTCGGCACGCCTACTACGGCACCAGCGAACGGATCAGCCAGCATTACCAGGAGTTCGCCAAAGAGCTCTAGGAACCCGGCGAACAACGCGACGCCGCGATATTCAGCGGCCTCGGGCCGGCCCGGTCGGCCAGCTCGGGCGGGCACTCGTGGGCGCCGGCCGTCTTGGGCCCACACGAGCGGCGATTAGCGCGCCGCGGCGAGCAGGTCCCGCCGGTGCCGCAGCGACCAGCGCCGCGCCCGGGCGACCGGCTCCGCGACCTTGTTCCAGTGGTCGGCGAAGCCCTGGTGCCCGGCGCCGACGGCGTCGGTGACGATCGCGTACGTCCAGTCGTGATTAGGGACGATCGCCTCGGCCACCCGTAGGCGCTCGGCCCGGGTCAGCTCGCAGGCGTGCAGGAAGATCCGGAACCTCTCCAGCGCCCGGCCCTGCCGGTCGTCGGCGACGTCCCGCTCGTCAGCCAGCGGCGCCCAGTTGCGCGCCGCCGACGCGAGGTCCCAGGCGGCGCTGCCCGGGCCGGCGAGGTCGAAGTCGATCAGCGCGACGGCCCGGCCGTCACGGAAGATCACGTTGGCGGGATACACGTCATTGTGGCTGACCAGCCCGGTACGGAAGCGTTCCGGAATCGGTCTGGGCCAGCGGTAGCCCGCCGGGTCGAACGAGCGCACCGCCCGGTGGTAGCGGCGCAGCAATTCGGCAACGCTCACGAGGGCGGCGTCCGTCAAGGTGTCCGCCGGCATCGGCGGCACGGCGGCCCGGCCGTGCACGTAGGTCAGCAGCTCGGTGGTGGGGCCGGCCGCCAGCACCCGGGGCGCGCCATCGAAGCCCACCGAGTGCAGGTGAGCGAGCAGCGCGTGCGTGGCGGGCCAGCAGGGCGCGGCCGGCCGCCGGACGGTATCGCCCACGCGGATGACGAGGCCGCGGTTGGCCGTGCCCCCAGGCAGCGGGCCGTCCGCGGAAAGCGTCTTCCGGCTAGCCCGCACCGGCCCGCTGGTCAGCAGCCTTGAGCAGGGCGCGGGCGAGGCTCGCGTGGGTGACCAGGCCATGGATCATTTCTCCTCGGATCGCTGCGGATACCGCCGGGGCCTTACCGACGCCGAAGGCGACGCAGAGGACGAACGGGATCCGCTCGAGCAGCGGTCCCGGCGTCACGATCATGCGCTGGTCCAGGGGCGTCTGGACCGGCCTGCCATCCTCGCCGATGAACACGCCGGCCAGCTCGGCGCACACGTTCAGCGCCGCCAGGTCGGCGCGCTCGTCCGGCGTGATCGCGTCGTAGATCGTCGACAGCCCGGGCGCCCAGGCGCCGATGGCGACGACCGCCATCGTCACGGACGGCACCAGCGCGAAGGCTTCGGCGATGTCCGCCTGGCGGCGGATCGCCGCCGCCGTCTCCGCGTCATCCAGAATCATCGGTGCGTAGAAGACGTGCGCCGGGCCGCCGCCGATGCGGGCCACCCCGCGGACCACCTCGAGCAGGTCGCTGCCGTCCGGGGGCGGCACGGCGCCGGTGAGCTGCACGATCGGGCACGGCGGCATCTGGGTCAGCGAAGCCGCGAGCCCGCTGAGCGTGCGCGACCAGGACATGCCGAGAACGTCGCCGGGCCGGATCAGGTCCATCAGCGCCTGGCCCGCCTCCTCGCCGAGGCGACGCCGCAGCGCGGGCTCGTCATCATCGGGAAAGTTGAAGACGAACGCGTGCTTGAGGCCGGTAGCCGAACACAGCTCTGCCGACAGGCCGGCGTCCAGGGTGCCTCCGGGAAGCCCGATCTCTATGCGCACCATCCCGGTCTCCCGGGCGGAGTCGAGTAGCCGGGCAACCCGGAACCGGCTGATGCCCAGCCGGTCAGCGATGTCGACCTTGGACACACCCTCGATGTAGAACTGCCTCGCCACCCGGGCGGCGAGGACGACTTCGGACGGCCTGTCGGCCGACAACCCGGCCATTTACCCCCTCCAGTCCAGCCGAGCTGGCCGCTCATTTGAGCGCCCAGATCTCATATTTGCAGCTTTTCTTGACTTTGCCTAGCTATCCCATCACTGTGTTGATTAGTTCATTTGAGCAGCTCGCGCTCAAATGAGCAAACGTCGGCCGTAGTCGCGCAGCTAGGAGGTTCCGGATGAGCATCGGAGCGCCGCAGGACCTCTGCGAGGCAACGGCCCCCGCGGCTGCCAGCTACGGTGCCGCGGCGACCAACGGAGGCGCGCTCCAGCGCACCGCAGCGCAGCCGCGGTACGCCCGCTCCACCTGATCGAGGACCTGTCGCCGCCGGTCGGCGGCTGTTCCCGGGTCAGTGTCCGCTCTCCCCCGCCAGACCATTCTCATCGCCGCGGAGGTTTATTCATGAGATCGTCCCCGTTCAAGGTCCGCACCCTGGCGGCAGTCGGCTGCGTGGCCGGGCTGCTGGTCGTGGGCGCCTGCTCGAGCAGCAGCGGCGGCACGTCGGCCAGCAGCAACAGCAACTCGGGCACCATAACCGTGGCCGTAGTGTCCAACCCGCTGATCACCGGCCAGATGATCCCGCTGACCACGTCTAATTTCGAGAAGAAGTACCCGGGAATCAAGGTCAAGTTCGCCACGTACACCGAGGGTGACCTGCGGGCGGCGATCGAGAAGGACGTGTCCACGCACAGCAACGCGTTCAACGTGATCATGATCGGCCCGTACGAGGCGCCGCTGTTCGCGAAGGATGGCTGGCTGGACAACCTGTCCACGCAGTACATCGCGAAGGACCCGAGCTACGACGCCAGCGACCTGCTCCCGCCGATCGCCAAGTCCCTGTCCTACAAGGGCGGCCTGTACGCGGTCCCGTTCTACGGCGAGTCGTCGATGCTGTACTACCGCAAGGACCTGCTCAAGGCGGCCGGGATCACGATGCCGGCGCACCCAACCTGGGCGCAGGTGGCGAGCTACGCGGCCAAGCTCAACCAGCCAGGAAAGGTAGCCGGGATCTGCCTGCGCGGCCTGGCGGGCTGGGGCGACAACATGGCCTCGCTGGACACGGTCGTCAACACGTTCGGCGGCGAGTGGTTCAACCAGAAGTGGCAGCCGCAGCTCACTTCGCCGGCGTTTGAGGCCGCGACTAACTTCTACGTCAACCTGGTCCGCAAGTACGGCGAGGCCGGCGCCTCCAACGACAGCTTCAACCAGCTGCTGACCCTCTACGGCCAGGGCAAGTGCGCGATGTGGTACGACTCCACGGTCGCGGCAACCTCCATCGCCACCACCTACCCGTCCGTCTTCGCCAACACCTCCTACGCCTTCGCGCCCGTGGACAAGACGAAGTCCTCGGGGTGGCTGTGGACGTGGTCGCTGGGCATCCCGCAGGGCACCGCCAACTCGGGCGCCGCCTGGAAGTTCGTGTCCTGGGCCACCTCGAAGAACTACGACTCGCTGGTCGCCAGCAAGTACGGCTGGGCGGCTGTCCCGCCGGGCAGCAGGACCTCCCTGTACAACAACCCGTCGTACCAGGCCAAGGCCAGTGCGTTCGCGAACATCACGCTGCAGTCGATCGACTCGACGGACCCGGATCACCCGACCGTGAACCCGGTCCCCTACACCGGTGTCCAGTTCGTCGACATCCCGCAGTTTGAGGTACTCGGCGTCCAGGTCGGCCAGCAGATCGCCGGTGCGATCGCCGGAACCGAGAGCGTGAAGCAGGCGCTCACGACCAGCCAGTCTGACGCCTCTCAGTACTCCCCGGCGGAACTGGCCGGCGGCTAGCACGCAGGTGACGGGGTCCCGGGACATACCAGACCCGCCCGGGACCCTGCCGGTCGCGCCACATCCGTGAGGAGGGCTTGTTCAGTGGCAGTAGTCGAAACAGGCGCAGCGCCGACCCCGAAGGTCGCGCTCCGGCCGCGCCGGGCCAGCCGCCGTGAGGGGTGGCAGCGCCGCCTCCCCCTGCTGCCCGCGCTGGTCTACATCGTGATCGTCACCCAGATCCCGTTCCTGGTGACGCTGTGGTACAGCTTTCAGAGCTATTTCTTCGACGTCCCGCAGCCCGCGCACTTCACCGGGTTCAGCAACTACACCACGGCCTTCACCAGCGCGGCCTTCCGGGGCTCGCTGGTCCGCTCGGTGGTGATGACCGCCACCTCGGTGATCGTCGCCATGCTCCTCGGGGTCGCGTTCGCGGTGCTGCTGGACCGCAAGTTCCTGGGCCGGGGCGTGGTCCGGACGCTGATCATCACGCCGTTCCTGGTCATGCCCGCGGCAGCAGCGCTGGTGTGGGCCGGGCCGATGCTCGACCCCAACTTCGGGCTGCTGAACTGGCTGCTGGAGCCGTTTGGCGTCAACCACGTGGCCTGGCTGTCCACGCACGCGCTGGGCTCGGTGATCGTGGTCATGATCTGGCAGTGGACGCCGTTCATGACCCTGATCATCCTGGCCGGCCTGCAGAGCCAGCCGGCCGACACCCTGGAAGCGGCGAAGGTTGACGGAGCCGGGGCGTTCGCGACCTTCCGCGAGCTCACGATCCCGCACCTGCGGCCCTACATCGAGCTCGGGATCCTGCTCGGCTCCATCTACCTGGTCAACACCTTCGACCAGGTCCGGCTGATGACCAACGGCGGCCCGGGGACATCCACCACCAACCTCCCCTTCTACCTGTACCAGCAGGTGAACTTCGCGTTCAACGTGGGCGGGGCGGCAGCGGCAGGCGTGATCACCGTCATCCTGACGATCATCGTGGCCACGTTCGCGCTGCGCTTGTTCGCCCGGGTCTTCCAGTTCGAGGAGGCAGGAGTATGACCGCCATGCCGGTGCGGCCCGTGACCCGTGACCCACGCAGGTTCCGCGAGATGTCGGGGCGGGCAGGCTGGGGCGTCCTCGCGTGGATCGTGGCGATCGCGTTCTTCATCCCCGTTCTGTGGATGGTGATCACGGCGTTCAAGCCCGAGTCCGCGGCCGAAACCTGGCCGCCGCAGTTCGTCTTCCGCCCGACTCTGGCGGAGTTCCGCCTGGTGTTCTCGGGCTGGGGCCCATTCGTGACCCACTCGGTGATCGCGACGGTCGGTTCCACGATCCTGGTGCTGCTGCTGGGTGTCCCCGCCTCGTACGCGCTGTCGGTGTACCCGGTCAAGCGCTGGCGCGACGGCCTGTTCTTCGTCATCTCCACGAAGATGCTGCCGATCGTGGCCGCGATCGGCCCGCTCTACGTCATCGCGGTGCACACCCACCTGCTGGACAGCATCTGGCTGCTGATCATCCTGTACACGGCGATGAACCTGCCGCTCGCGATCTGGATGATCCGCTCCTTCATGCTGGAAGTGCCGAGCGAACTGCTCGAGGCGGCGCGGCTGGACGGCGCCGGGCGCATCCGCGAGATCACCGGCGTGATCATGCCCATCATCTCGCCCGGGCTGGTGTCGACGGCGCTGATCTGCGTCATCTTCGCCTGGAACGAGCTGTTCCTCGCGCTCAACCTGACGGTCACCAATGCCGCGACGATGCCGATGTACCTGATCAGCTCCGTTCCCCAGGAGGGGCTGTACATCGCGCATCTGTCGGCGGCGGCAACGGTTGCCTCGGTTCCGGTGATCGCTGTGGGCTGGATAGCCCAGCGCTCGCTGGTCCGCGGCCTCTCGATGGGAGCAATCAAGTGAACGACCGCGTATCCGGCACCGCACTGGGCGGAGGTCCCCGATGGCTCAGGTGAAATACGTATCGGCCAGCCGTATGTACACCAAGGATGCGCCGCCCGCGGTCGACGCGCTGGACCTGGATGTCAAGGACGGCGAGTTCATGGTCCTCGTCGGCCCGTCGGGTTCGGGCAAGACCACCGCGCTGCGGATGCTGGCCGGTCTCGAGCCCCTCGACGGCGGGCGGGTCGAGATCGGCGAGAAGGACGTCACGTTCGTTCCGCCCAAGGACCGGGACATCGCGATGGTGTTCCAGAACTACGCGCTGTACCCGCAGAAGACCGTCGCCGAGAACATGGGCTTCGCGCTGAAGATGCAGGGCGTCCACAAGGACGAACGGGAGCGGCGGGTGCGCGAAGCTGCCCGGCTGCTCGATCTCGACGATCAGCTGCTCAGCCGCAAGCCCAAGGCCCTGTCCGGCGGCCAGCGGCAGCGGGTGGCCATGGGACGGGCCATCGTCCGCGAGCCCCAGGTCTTCCTGATGGACGAGCCGCTGTCCAACCTGGACGCCAAGCTGCGGGTGCAGACCCGCAGCCAGATCGCCGAGCTGCAGCACCGCCTCGGCATTACCACCGTCTACGTCACCCACGACCAGGTCGAGGCCATGACCATGGGCCACCGGGTCGCGGTGCTGAGCGGCGGGAAGCTGCAGCAGTGCGCGTCCCCGCGCGACCTGTACGAGAACCCGGTCAACGAGTTCGTCGCCGGGTTCATCGGCTCGCCCTCGATGAACCTGCAGACCGTCCCGCTCACCGACGGCGGCGCCAAGCTGGCCGGCACCGTCCTGCCGCTGCCGGGCCCGATCGCCGGCGCGGCCAAGGCCGCGGGCCTCAGCGAGATTGTCCTCGGCATCCGGCCCGAGCATCTGCACCTGGCCAACGGATCCGGGGAACTGCCCGGCGATGTGATCCTGGTGGAGGAGCTCGGCGCCGACGCGCTGCTGCACGTCCGGCTTACCGGGCAGACGGACCAGGTCGTCGCGCGCGCCGAGGGCCGCAGACCGCCGGCCCTCGGCCAGCACGTGACGTTCAACGTCCAGCCCGATGACATGTTCGGGTTCCACCCGGTGACAGGCGCCCGCCTTGCCGGCTGAACCTGGCGAACCGCGGCCGCTCAACGCGCGGACGCTGGCGTACTGGGCTGGGCGGCTGCCGGTGCCGGCCTACGACCGCCGGCTGGTCACGCCCGGCGTCGTCCACTTCGGCGTCGGCGGGTTCCACCGGGCGCACCAGGCGATGTACCACGACCGGCTGATGAACCAGGGCGGGGCGCAGGACTGGGGCATCTGCGGCGTCGGCGTGATGCCGGCCGACCGTGCGATGCAGCAGGTGCTCGACGCTCAGGACGGCCTGTACACGCTGGTGCTCAAGCATGCCGACGGGGCCTACGAGCCGCGGGTGATCGGGTCGATCGTGCAGTACCTGTTCGCTCCCGACGATCCGGAGGCGGTCATCGAGAAGATGGCGGCCGCGTCGACCAGGATCGTGTCGCTGACGGTCACCGAGGGCGGGTACAACCTCAACGACGTCACCGGCGAGTTCGACGTGACCAGCCCGGACGTGCTGCACGACCTCCAGCCCGGAGCGGTTCCGCGGACCACGTTCGGCCTGATCACGGAGGCGCTGTCGCGCCGACGGCGGGACGGGTCAGCGCCGTTCACGATCATGTCCTGTGACAACCTGCAGGACAACGGCGAGCTAACCAGGCGGGTGTTCACCACGTTCGCCCGGCTGCGCGATCCGGACCTCGGCGACTGGGTCGAACGCGAGGTGCGCTTCCCCAACTCCATGGTCGACCGCATCACCCCGGTGACCACCGACGCCGACCGGGCGGAGGTCCGCGACCGGTTCGGCATCGACGACCGCTGGCCGGTGGTCTGCGAGCCGTTCACCCAGTGGGTGCTCGAGGACGACTTCACCGCCGGGCGACCGCCATACCAGGACGCCGGGGTGCAGCTCGTGCACCAGGTTGAGCCGTACGAGCTGATGAAGCTGCGGCTGCTCAACGGCAGCCACCAGGCCATGTGTTACTTCGCCTACCTGTCCGGCTACCGGCTGGTGCACGAAGCCGCCCAGGATCCGCTGTACCAGGCGTTCCTGCTCGGCTACATGGACAAGGAGGCCACCCCGACGCTGACCCCGGTGCCCGGCGTCGATCTCGACGGGTACAAGCACACGCTGATCGAGCGCTTCTCCAACCCGTACATCCGCGACACTGTCGCGCGGCTGTGCGCGCAGAGCTCGGACCGGATCCCGAAGTGGCTGCTGCCGGTGGTCCGCCAGCAGCTCGCGACCGGCGGTGAGATCAGCCGCAGCGCGGCGGTGGTGGCGAGCTGGGCACGCTACGCGGAAGGAACCGACGAGGCGGGCGAGCCGATCGAGGTGGTCGACCGGCTGGCCGGCACCCTCACCAGGCTCGCCAGGCGCCAGTACACCGACCCCGACGCGTTCATCAGCAACCGTGAACTGTTCGGGGACCTCGCCGACGACAAGCGTTTCGTCGCCGCCTACCGCTCCGCGCTGACCTCACTGCACGAGCGCGGGGCACGGGCCACGCTGGAGTCGCTGGTCTGACCCTGCCGCCACGGCGGCTCTGCCACACTACGGGCATGCAGACGCTGGTAGCCGATCACCCGCTCGTGGCGCACAAGCTGACCGTGCTGCGGGACCAGAGCACCGACACCCCGACGTTCCGCGGGCTCACCGACGAACTGGTGACCCTGCTCGCGTATGAGGCAACGCGTTACATGCGCACCGAGCCGGTCTCGGTGACCACCCCGGTCGCGCCGACCACGGGCGTGAAGCTTGCCTCGCCCAACCCGCTCGTGGTCCCTGTGCTGCGGGCGGGCATCGGGATGCTGGACGGGATGACCCGGCTGCTGCCCAGCGCCGACGTCGGCTTCGTCGGGCTGGCCCGGGACGAGGAGACGCTGGTCGCCTCGACCTACGCGGCCCGGCTGCCCGAGGATCTCGCCGGGCGAGACGCCTTCGTGCTCGACCCGATGCTGGCCACCGGCGGCACGCTGGAGACGGTGGTCGGCATGCTGGTGTCGCGCGGCGCCGCAGCGGTCACGGCGATCTGCCTGCTCTCCGCCCCGGAGGGCGTGGCCAGGCTGGAGGCGGCGTACCCCGACGATGACCCGGTCCCGGTCCGCGTCGTGACCGCGGGGATGGACGAGCGGCTGAACGACCGCGGCTACATCGTCCCCGGCCTCGGCGACGCCGGCGACCGCTTGTTCGGTGAGATCTGACTCAATGACGCCAGCGGCTGCGGTCAGCCGCGCTGGCTGGACTCAGTGGTCAGCTCGGCGAGCAGGTCGGCGGAGAAGTTGCTGCCGGTCACGATCGCCGCGGGCTTCCGGTCCGGGGCCCGGTGCTGCAGCGCTGCGGCGATTCCGAGCGCGCCGGAAGGCTCGAGTATCAGCCCGATGGTGTCGCGAGCTATCCGAAGCGCCTCCCGGAGCTGTGCGTCGTCGATGAGGATCATGTCGTCGACGAACTCGCTCATCCACTCCAGGGCGGCCGGAATCGGCACCCGGACGGCCACGCCGTCAGCGATGGTCGTCACCTCGGCGGATGTGACCAGGCTGCCGTGCCGCCAGCTTTCGGCCATCGCGGGTGCGCCAGCGGCGCAGACGCCGACGATGCGGGTACCGGGCGAGCGCGCCTTCATCCAGCAGCCGATCCCGCTGATCAGCGCGCCGTTCCCGACCGGCACGAAGATCAGGTCAGGCTGGAGCGGTGCGAGCTCGGCCGCGATCGTGCCCGCGCCTTCCGATATCCGCGGCTCGTGCCCGTCCTCGACGAACAAGCGGCCCTCCCCGCCTGCGGCATAGGCCCGGGCCGCGTCCTTGGCCACATCGAAGTCGGTGCCGCCCAGGCGTACCTGGGCGCCGAGGTCGCGGATGCGGGCGACCTTCACGGGGTTCGCGTTCTCGGCGCAGAACACCGTGGCCCGGATCCCGCGGGCGCGGGCGGCGTACGCGACTGCCTGGCCGAAGTTGCCCGCGGACGCGCACACCGCCTGCGTGCCCGGGCCGACACTGCGCATGAAGAAGTCGGCGCCGCGCCCCTTGAAAGAGCGCACCGGGTTGAAGGTCTCCAGCTTGAGGATGAGCTCCCGGCCGATCCTGCCCGTCATCGAGGCATCGACGACCTGCGGGCTGTTCAGGAATGCCGCATCGACGCAGCGCGCGGCCTCGTCGATGTTCTCCACACGCAGTGCCCTGGTCATCCGGTCAGCTCCCCGCATTAGGCAGTATCTCGACGTACCCGTCCGTTCCATGCACGCGGATCCGCTGCCCATCCCGGATCAGCCGGGTGGCATGCTCCACCCCCACGACGGCCGGCAAGCCGTACTCCCGCGCGATCACCGCGCCGTGCGTCATCAGGCCTCCCACCTCCGTCACCAGGCCCTCGATCGCGACGAACGCAGGCGTCCAGCTGGGGTCCGTGTACGCGGTGACCAGGATGTCGCCCGCTTCGAACTCGGCCTCGGCCATGTCCAGAATGACGCGAGCCCGTCCCTCGACGGTCCCGGCGGAAACGGGCAGGCCGGTCAGCGCCCCGGCCGGGACATCGGTGCGCTGGTACGTCCCCTCGATCGCCTCGCCATCCGAGGTGAGCACCCGGGGCGGCGTGAGCGCTCCATACAACCTGAACGCGTCCGTGCGCTGGCGGATGAGCCGGTCATCCACGTGGTTCGTGCGCACGACGTCGTGCAGCTCGTCCAATCTGAGATAAAAGATGTCTTCCGGCTCACGAAGCACGTTGGCCTGCACGAGGCGCTCGGCTTCACTCAGCAGGGCCTGCTTGTAGACGAAGTAGCGGCTGACCATCCCGTACTTCGGATACTCCCGGTACCCGGTGAACGTCTGGATCCGGTCGATCATCCGCTTGGCCTGTTCGGCCTTCCGAGCCCCGTCCGGCAATGCCAGCAACCGCGCCAGCAGTTCCTGTTCCTTCTCCAGTGCCTTCTGCCTGCCCTGCTCGAAGCGCCGCTGGCCCGCGCCGGGCTCGAAATTCCTGATGTTGCCGAGGATCATCGGCAGAAGCGTGGTGGGCCGTTCGCTCCAGCGTGGCCTGGTGATGTCGATCTCGCCGACGCAGCGCATGCCGTACTCGTCGAGGTAGGCCTGGATGGCGTCCCGGGCTTCGTGCCCGCCTGCGAGCTTGGGCAGCTCGTCCAGGAAGTTCTCGTGGTCGGCGTGCTGCAGGAATGCCACCACGTCCGGATGCGGGCGGATCACGTCAGCTACGTCCAGGAGCGCCAGCCCCATCTCCGACGTGACGTTGTGGGGGACGGACTGGGTGAGCGTGTCGACCGCGTTCTTCTCGCCGAGCCACGCCTCGAGCTGATCGTTGAGCCACCAGGTGGCCTGCATCCCCGCCATGATCGCCTGGAGACTTTGCGGATCGAACAGGATCCGCCTCAGCTCCTGGACGTCCGCGAGGACGAAGTCGAGCAGCGCCGCCCCAGACTGCTCCCGGATCTCGCGCTGCAGCGTGGCGATGGAGGCCTGGCTGCGCTCCACGAGCCCCACGACGATGGCCGGATCGGTCTCGATCGTCGCGGGCGCGCTGTAAGCCGGCAGCTCGCCCGGGTCCTCGTCCGGGATCGCCGGGATGAAGTCGCCGCGGTCGAGGAGGGTCTGCAGCGCGTCCCCGATCAGCGGATCGGATCTCCCCAGGGCCTCCAGGAGGCCCGCGCGGCTCGCTGGCGAACCGAGCACCTGGGTGACGTCGACGAACAGCCAGGCCGCCTCGGACATGGGCCGCGGGGTCGTCAGCTGCCACATGGAAAGCCCCAGGGGCTTCATGGGGTCGGTCATCATCTGCTGATGGCCGACGGACACGTAGACGTGGTTCCCTTGATCGCCGGCCGCCGGGATGGGGAACAGCGTGGTGATCGGCCGGCTCTGGACGATCTGGAACCCATCGTCGACCAGGCACCATTCGATGTCCTGAGGGAGGCCGAAGTGCGCCTCGATCAGCCGGCCCAGCTGAGCGAGCCGCACGATCTGCGCGTCGGTCAGCGCCGGCTGCTGCTGACTCTCTGGCCCGATCGCCACCTGCTGCGTTCCGCCTGCGGGCCGAGCGTGGATGGCCAGCTGTTTGGCGGCGACGGCCTTGGCGACAATCTCGCCGTCTCGCACTTTGTAGACGTCGGGGTTCACCAGCCCCGACACCAGGGCCTCGCCGAGGCCGAAGCTGGCCTCGATGGAGACGACCTTCCGGTTCGAGGTGACGGGGTCGGCCGTGAAGAGGATGCCGGAAACCTGCGGGAAGAGCATCCGCTGCACGACCACGGCCATGTGGACCTTCCGGTGGTCGAAGTGGTTCCGCATGCGGTAGGTCACCGCGCGCTCGGTGAACAGCGAGGCCCAGCACTGCCTGACGTGCTGCAGGATCGCAGCCAGCCCCACAACGTTCAGGTATGTGTCCTGCTGACCCGCGAAGGAGGCCGTCGGCAAGTCCTCCGCCGTCGCGCTGGACCGCACGGCGTAGGCAGCTTGCCCGCCAAGCCGGGTGACCGAGCGCGTGATCGCCGCCGCCAGATCGTCGGGGATTACGGCCCCCTCGAGGGTGCGGCGGATCTCCGCACTGAGCGTGCCGATCGCCTCCCGGTCGTCGGGGTCCAGGCGCGATAGCCGATCGAGCTGATCGTCGATCCAAGGCACCGCTGTCATGATCCGCCGGAAGGCGTCCGTCGTCACGCAAAAGCCAGCCGGCACGCGGACGCCGTCGATCCGCGACAGCTCCCCCAGCTGCGCGCCCTTGCCGCCAGCGAGCGCGACCTGCGTCTTGTCGATCTCTTCCAGGTCCAGCACGTAGCGGTCGATCATCGCGATACCTCCAGCGTGGCCTTGCGCCGCATATCGTTCCTTCCTCCCCCGCGCGGTCCTGCGTCGGCAACAGCAGGCACCCTCGGACCACCCATTCCAAGAAAACCCGTGCCCGGCCTGCGATTATGCGGCACGACCCGGGGCTTGCGGCAAGTCCCCGGGTGCGCTATACATTGAAAATGGCAAGGAGATGCGTCTCCTTGCTCTTTTGCTTTTACAGCGAGCCAGCAATTCCCGTTGTCAGGCGTGGCCGAGGACACATCGGGGTCAGACCGGGACAGGGCTTGCCGGCGGGGGCGGTGTGGCGGAGCGCGATTATGCCGCGCAGGCAAGCGCAGGCATCGAGGCGCTTCAGCGCTGGTACCGCCCGCGTGCGGGCCGGTGGCGCACCGCAGGCTGGTGGAATGCCGCGAACGCGCTGACCGCGGTGATCGGCTACATGCAGTGCACGGGCGACCAGAGATACCTCGGAGTCGTCGAACGGACCTTCGTGGCCGCGCAGCGGCGGCACCGGGACTTCATCGTCAGCTTCTATGACGACAACGGCTGGTGGGGTCTTGCCTGGGTCGCCGCTTACGACCTCACCCGCGATGACCGCTACCTGGCGGCGGCCAGGACGATCTTCGCCAACCTGGTGACGGGCTGGGACGGCACCTGCGGTGGCGGCGTGTGGTGGAACACGGACAGAAAGTACAAGAACGCGATCAGCAACGAGCTGTTCCTGGTCCTCGCCGCCCGGCTGCATCAGCGCTGCGCCGACGATCGCGGTTCCTACCTGGGCTGGGCGCTGCGGGAGTGGGACTGGTTTCATGCCAGCGGCCTGATCGGCGCCAGCGGCCTGGTCAACGACGGCCTCACCGCGGGGTGCCAGAACAACGGCGGCGTGACGTGGACCTACAACCAGGGCGTGATCCTCGGCGGGCTGGCCGCCCTGTACGAGGCGACCGGCGAGACCGCTTACCTGACGCAGGGGCAGGCGATCGCGGACGCGGCGCTGAGCTTGCTGACCGCTCCCCCGCTGCCGGGCACGCCGGGAATCCTGGTCGAGCCCGGTGAGCCGGACACCGCGCCGGCGGACGGCGACCGTCCTCAGTTCAAGGGCGTGTTCGTGCGGAATCTCTGCGACTTCTGCCGACAGAGCCCTAGGCCCGCCTACCGCGAGTTCCTTCTCGGCAACGCGCGCTCGATCTGGGACAACAACCGGAACCAGAACAACGAGTTCGGCCTGCACTGGGCTGGCCCCTTCGACCGCGCCGACGCGTGCCGTCAGAGCGCCGCCATGGACGCTCTCAACGCGGCGGTTGCGCTCGCCGCTGAGGCCTGACCAAAGCGGCTCACGCCGAGGTGGGCGCCGTGACCGGCTGGGTAGTGGCCTCGGCCCGGTCTAGCAGCGGCTGGCAGCGCAGCCGGGTAGCGATAGCACGGGCCTCGCCGATGGCGGCCTCGGCGGCACCGGTGTCGCCATCGCCGAGCAGGCACTGCGCGTGATCCAGCAGAGCGTGGGCGAGGTGGTAGGGGGAGCCATGCGCGCGCACATCGGCCACGGCGGCGGCCAGGGCCTGGCCGGCGGCGGGGTCGCCACCGGCAGCTGCGAGCCGCGCACGGGCCAGATCACGCTCCGCCCGCAGCCTCGCCGGGACGTGCCCCGGCGGATGCCCATCGAGCTGAGCGAGCAGCTCGCCGACGGCAGCGGCATCACCGAGTTCGTGCGCGACACGGACGGCGAGCGGCCACGCCCAACTGGTGTCCCCGAAGGCAATGCCGAGCGGACCGGAGTTGGCAACCGACGCGCGGGCCTGCCGCAGTGCGTCCTGGGGCTTGCCCAGGGCGGCCGCGGCGAAGGCGTCCACCATGCCGACAAAGACCTTGTCTTGTGAATCCTCGCTGCTGCGCAGGTCCCGCAGTCCCGCCAGCGTCTCGGCCGCGCTTTCCGCGCCACCGCGAAGTGCCGCCAGCCAGGCCACATAGCTGACGAGGTACTCGTTCCCGGACAGCCCGTCGGCTTCCATCGCGTGGGTGAGCTGCTCCTCGGCGGCGTCCCAGTCGCCGAGCGCCAGCTGTGCCTGCACCAGGTTGATGACCGCCACGCCGAGGTAGTCCAGCGCGCCGGTCCGGCGCAGGTGCCCGGCTGCGGTGCGCGCCGCCTCGACGGCGCTCTCGGGGTCGGTGGTCAGGAACGTCTCGGCCAGGTTGATGTACACGCGTCCCAGGAGCGTATGGCTGTCAGCCTGCTCCGCCAGCCGGGCAGCCTGGGTGAAGTAGGCGACTCCTTCGGTCCGGCGCTGGGCCAGGTACAGGTAGATGCCGCGGGAGATGAATATGTCGGCTAGCTGGCCGGGTCCGGTGCCGAGCGCTTGCGCCAGCACGAGTGCCTCGGAGCTGAGCGCGTCACTGTCCGGCGAGCCGGCGAAGACCTCGAGCATCGCGAGCTCATCGAGGGCGCGGACGGTGTCCGCGTCGGGGTCGGGCCGCAGCACTTGCAGCGCGGCCGTGAGCTGCTCGCGCGCCTGCGCGTGGCGGCCCCACAGCCGCAGCGCGCGTCCTGCGATGGCCTGCGCGCGGGCGGCCGCCCTGTCATCGGCGCGCTGCAGGTGAAGCTCGCGGGCCCGGCTCGCATGCTCGAACGCTATGGCCCATTCGCCGCCGGTCAGGGCGGCCTGCGCGGCCCGCTCCCACAGCCTGCCCGCGCTCGCGAGGGCGTCGCCGCCAGCCGAGCCGGAGGCCTGCGCGATGAGCTCGGCGGCGGTCACGTAGCTGGTCGCGGCGCGCGCGGGAGAGCCGGTGCGTTCGGCGCGCTCGGCGGCACGGATGAGCATGGTGACGGCCTGGTCGTGAACCTCGGCGATGTCCGGCGCACCGGGAACCGCGTTGAGCGCGTCGAGGTAGTGCCGGGCGATGACGTCGGCGACCTCCTCGCCGTCGCCGGGAAAGGCCTGGCGCAGGTAGGCGGCGACGGCCAGGTGGCGGGCCTTCCTGTCGCGGCGGGACAAGGTGTCGTATGCGACCTGCTTCAGCAGGTGGTGGGTGAACTGGTAGCTGCCGCGCTGCGGCGAGAGCGGATCGGCCGAGACCGCGAGCACCTCGCGGCGCACGAGCTGGTCGAGCGCGGCCCGCACCGCCGCCTCGTCCTGGCCGGACACCGCGGCCAGCGCATCGGTGCTGAAGGCGTCCCCGAGAACCGCGGCGTCGGTGACCAGGCGCCGCACCGTCGGCTCGAGGGCGTCGAGCCGAGCGGCAAGCAGCGCGTGCAGGCTCTCCGGCACAACAAGCTCGCCGATCTCACCGACCAGGCGGTAGGCGCCCTCCACGGGCTGGACGACGTCGCGGTCGATCAGCGAGCGGATCGTTTCCACCGCAAACAACGGCAGACCCTCAGCGTGCGCCGTGACCGCGGCCCTACCCGACGCGGGCATGCCCGGGACCAGCTCCTGCACCAGCAGGTCCATGGACGCCGGGTCGAGCGGGTCAAGGGTGAGCGTCGACCGGTTCCGCCCGGTGCCGAATCCGGGCCTGGCCTGAGCCAGCTCCGGGCGCGCGAACACCAGCACGAACACTGGCAGCTCGCGGACCCAGTCGATCAGGTGGTCAAGGAAATCCAGCAGCCCGCTGTCCGCGTGCTGGGCGTCCTCAACCAGCAGCACCACCGGTCCGGACGCCGCCAGCCGCTCGAAGAACAGGCGCCAGCCAGCGAACAGCTCTTCCCTGCTGAGCGGCTCGGCGCCATCAGCGCCGGCGCTCACCCCGAGAAGCCGGGACAGCCGCGCGCCGATGTACCCTCGCTCGGCCGGGTCGGGAACGAACTCTTCCAGGCCGGCGGCCAGCTTGCCCGCGGCCGCTTCCTGCTGGTCGTCCTCGGCGATCGACAGGCGCTGGCGGACGATCTCGGCCAGCGCCCAGAACGCCACTCCCTGCCCGTAGGCGGGACACCGGCCGCGGTGCCACCACACCTGATCGGCAAGCCCGTCGGCGTACTTCTCGAATTCCCAGCCCAGCCGCGACTTGCCGACCCCGGCAGGCCCGGACACCAGCACCAGCCGCGGAACCCGCCGTTCCGCTGCGGCGTGAAACAGCTCCCTGACCGCGCGCAGCTCGGCGTCCCGGCCGGTCAGCGGCGCCTCAAGGCCGTCGACCCGCTGCGCCCCGCCGACGCCGGCCAGCACCCGGGTCGCTCGCCACAACCGCAGCGGCTCGGCCTTTCCCTTCAGCTCGTGCGAGCCGGCCTCGGCGAACCCCACGCCGCCGGCGGCCAGCCGCACCGTCGCCTCATCGGCCAGGACCTGCCCGGGTGCCGCGGCCGTTTGCACCCGCGCGGCGGTGTTCACCGTGTCGCCGATCACCATCCCCTCGTGCACCGCACCGACCGTGATCGCCACCTCGCCGGTTACTACCCCAGCCCGCGCCTCGAGGCCGGCCACTCCCGCCCGCTCGCCGAGCTCGGCCACGGCGGCCACCACGTCCAGTGCTGCACGCACCGCCCGCTCCGCGTCCCCCTCGGCAGCGGCCGGCGCCCCCCACACCGCCATCACGGCGTCCCCGATGAACTTCTCTACCACGCCGCCGTATCGCTCGATGATCGTCCGCGACCTGGCAAAGTACTGCGACAGCAGCTCGCGCACCACTTCGGGGTCCCGCGACTCCGACAGCGGGGTGAACCCCACCAGATCGCAGAACAGCACCGAGCACACCCGCCGCTCCGCGACCGGGTTTGTCTCGAGCGGCGGCGCGGCGGCCGGGGATGCCGGTGCCGTTGACGGCGCGGCCCCGGCACCAGTCAGCGCGAAGCCGCAGGCACGGCAGAACCGCTTGCCAGCAGTTACTGGCTCGCCGCAGGAAGGGCAGCCTGTCAGGGCGGCGCCGCAGTCTCCGCAGAACCGGTCGTCTGCCTCCAGAGACGCCCCGCAATTCCGGCACGTGATCACCACAGAACTGTAAGCCGAATAACGCCCAGACCCCCAGAGGTCGGCGGACAGCGGCGTAGCCTGACCGGGGAGAAGCTGGCCCAACCTCGGCGCCGGAGGGCTGAGTGATGGACTACGACGACGCCATCGCGACGTTTGCCAGCCCGCGCCCAGCGGGCACCCCGGTGCCGGAGGTGGTTGGCGCCGGTGGTCCGGCCCGCAGGCTGCGGGACGCGTGCGAGCCGCTCGCCATGCACGCGCTGTGGAACCGGCACACCAACGAGCGCCTGGCCGCCCTCGGCCTGGACTTTCTCACCGGATACGTATGGGGCCGCGCGGCGAGCCTGGGCGAGCCGTCACCGCCGGTCGTCGCGGCGGTGTTCGCCTGGTTCGAGCCCGGTCTGCTGGCCGGGCTTTATGAGACCGCCCGGACGGCGGTGCCGCGCGAGCGGCTGCTGGCGGTCAGGGACGCCGCCACCGCCGCCAGCCTGGCCGAGGTGCTCGCCGGGGACGACCCGGCCGAGGTGGCCGAGGTGGCCGACCTGCTCGCCGACGCCGTGCAGGGCGCCGACGGCACCGGGCGCCCGCTGTTCAGCGGGCTGCGCGGGCGCGGCCGGCCCGGCGATCCGTACCAGCGCCTGTGGTGGGCCTGCGACCTGGTGCGCGAGCACCGAGGCGACTCGCACGTCGCGGTGGCGAACGCGGCCGGGCTCGGGCCGGTCGAGATGAACGTGCTCACCGAGTGCTGGATCGGCATGCCGCTGCTGTCCTACACCGCCACCCGCGGCTGGCCGGAGGCGGCGATGAGTGCCGCGGTGGACGGGCTGGAAGCCCGCGGCTGGCTGCGGGATGGCGCGCTGACCGACGCGGGCCGCGCCGCCAGGGCCGGCATCGAGGACCGCACCGACGCCGCGGAGCAGCCGATCGCCGCCGCGCTCGGCGGCCGGCTGGACGAGGTGGTCGCCCGGCTGGACGGCTGGAGCGAGCGGTGCATCGCGGCGGGCGCCTTCCCCGCCGACATCCTCAAACGCGCCGCCGGCTGACCGGGACGCCGAGGATTCGCGCACGCCGCTACCATCGCGACCGCGCAGCAATCAGCCTTGCCGACTGCGTCGCCGCATCGACCGCACTCGCCGCTCGCCAGCCGCTCGCTACCGCCGATCCGGCGCTGGCCGCGGCCCTGCGAGCAGAAGGCGGGGATCTTCATCCCCTCGCCGCGCGGATCGTCGGATCGTCAGTTCACGGCGTGCCGTGAGCGGCTCATGACGGCGATGCCGACGGTGGCGATGACGCCATAGAGGGCCGGCGCGAGGAATACGTGTGGCAGTCCGACCAGGCTCACACCGAGGCTGCCGGTCAACCCGCCGAGGGCGCTGGCGATCGCGGTCGAGCTGATGAAGATGGCCGAGGCGGTCGCGACGGCTTCGGGCAGCAGGCGTTGGGCGACGATGATTCCCAGAGCGGCGAACACGCCCCACACGCCGCCCATCAGTATCTGTCCGGCGAACATGCCAGCGGTGTCGCCGGTCAAGGCGAAACAGAGATTCGCGCCAACGCCGAACGCCGCGCCGAAGATCATCAGACGCATCATGCCGATCCGGCGGGCGACGATCACGGCCACCGGCATGAGGATCAGCTCTATCAGGGGCTGGATGCCGATGACCGCGCCGCTGACCGCTGTCGGCAGGTGCATGTCGTTGTGCATGTAGATCGTCAGATAGCCGTATTTGATCGGCTCTCCCGCGTAGACGAACACGTACAGCCCGGTGAAGGCGAGCAGGGGCAGCATGGCCCGCACACGGGGGGAGCGACGTACGAGTCGCTCGGGATGCGGTGCCGCGGGTGCCGCGATCGTGGTCTGGGCGTGGGGCCGGGCTGAGCGGGTGCGCGTGAGACCTAGGGGAACGATCTGCGCGAGGGTGCACAGTCCGGTGGCCGCAAACAGCGCGCGCGGGCCGGCGGCGGTGGCCAGGAGCGAGCCCGCGACGGGGCCGACGATCCATCCGGCCGTCAGCGCCATGCGGACGATCGAGACGACGCCGTCGCCGACCGGGCTGGCGGTGGCCCCCAGGTCGTCGTGGACCGCGGCGAACAGCTGCGAACCCGCGGCGCCGGAGAAGGCCAGGATCAGGGCGCTGATCACGAAGGGCATCCACAGCCGGTCGGCCATGGCCATCGCGCCCCAGCCGAGGAATCCCGCCAGCGCGCACAGCCGGAAGAGCCCGAGCCGTCTGCCGGTGCGGTCCGAGCGTGCGCCGATGAGGTATCCGGCGACCGGGGCGGTGATGTTCGTGAGGTAGTACAGGCCGGCCGTGGTCAACGAGACGTGCAGGTCGTCGACGAGGAACAGGGTGATCTGCGGCGCGGCGGCAGAGGTGCCCAGCCCGGACAGGAACAGCGCGAGGGTCGCGCCGCGATAGAGCGGGGAGGTCCAGACGGAGCGTGCCGCGGACGGTGCGGTCGCGGTGTCGTCGGCGGCGAGTGCTGGTGACAATGGCGGATCCCTAGACGAACGTCGCCGACCGTGCCGCCTTAACACTTCTCATCACGCATACGAACGTAACACACAGTTTTTACGTTTGTAAGATCGCTTTTCAAACATAGCTAGTGTTTACTAGGAGACGTGACGAGCATCGACCGGCACAGGCAGATCGCCGACGCCGTGCGCGGGGCCGGGCAGCTCAGCGTGGCCGAGCTGGCCGGGCTGACCAGGGCGTCGGACATGACCATCCGGCGCGACCTCGAGACCCTGGCCGCGCAGGGCGTCCTGGAGCGTTACCGCGGCGGAGCCAGAACCCTGCTGCTGCGCGGGCAGGAACCGCCTTTCGCGCTGCGGGCGATCGAAGGCTTGGAGAGCAAGCGGCGCATCGCCGCCGCCGTGGCCGACATGATCGCCGACGGCGAGGCCGTAGTCCTCGACAGCGGCACCACGTGCCTGGAGGTGGCCCGCCTACTGCGGAATCGACGGGTGACCGTGATGCCGCTGTCTTTGCAGGCCGCGAACGCGCTCGCAGACGCCCCCGCGACGAACCTACTGCTCGCAGGCGGACGACCCCGGCCCGGCGAAGGGGCCATGACCGGGCCGCTGACCCGGGCCAGCCTCCAGGCCGTGCGCTTCGACACCGCGGTCATCGGTTGCTGCGGCCTGACCGCAGAACAAGGACTGACCGCCTACGACCTGGACGACGCCGACATCAAACGCGCCGCGATCTGCTCCTCCCGCCGGGTCATCGCCGTCACGGAGGGCGCCAAGCTCTCTCGCACCGCCCTCGCCTTCGTATCACCGGTCGCCGCTCTGCACGCGCTTGTCACCGACGCATCCGCCCAGGACGACGAGGTCCAGGCAATCGCGGCTGCCGGCGTCAGCGTACTGATGGTGTGACCATGGCCGAGACCGTGCTGTTCGACCTGTTCGGCGTCATCGCCCACCGCCAGTCCCCCGAAGGGCGAAACCGCCTGCTCGAGACGGCGGCCCTGAGCTGTACAACAACAGGGGCCTTCTGGGACACGTACTGGCGCCTGCGCCCGCGCTACGACCAGGGCCTGATCCACGGCTCGGAGTACTGGACGCAGGTGGCCCGCGCCCTGGACATCGTCTTCGACGACCGGCAGATCGCGGACCTCACCGCGGCGGATATCGCCAGTTGGAGCGACGTCGACGAGACCATGGTCGCGCTCCTCGGCGAACTGGCCGCCTCCGGCCACCGCCTCGCCTTGCTCTCCAACATTCCCGAGGAGCTCGCCGCCCATTACGAGATCCACCACAGCTGGCTCGAGATGTTCCAGGTCCGCGGGTTCTCCTGCCGCATCGGCCACGTCAAGCCGAACCCGGCCGCCTTCCGCTGGTGCCTGGACGCGCTTGACGTTCCCGCCGATCAGGTCGTGTTCGTCGACGACCGCGGGGAAAACATCCAAGCCGCGCAGACCATCGGCCTTAGATGCCACCTGTTCACCACCCCCGCACGCGTCCGCGAACTCCTCGCCGGTGGAACCGGGTGACCCCGTCGTGCCGCCGACCGGCGGCAGGCTCGGCCACTTGACCACTCCCGCAGAACGCTGACTGAACGGCGTTGGCCCTAGATCCCTATCGGGTGCCAGACGGTCTTGGTCTCCAGGAACGCGAGCAGCCGCCGGGTGCCCGGCGCGGCCGTCCAGTCCTCGTCGGCGGCGAAGACCCGCTTGACGTTCTCGGCGGCGAGCCGCTCCAGGTCGGGACGGCCGGCGGGCGGCACGCCGGTCAGGTCGATCGCGTTCACGTCCATGTGCCCGGCCAGCACCGGGGCCAGCTCGGCGGTGCGGCCGGTGAGCACGTTCACCACGCCACCGGGCAGATCCGAGGTGGCCAGCACCTCGGACAGGGTGATCGCGGCCAGCGGCCGCTGCTCGCTGGCGATCACCACGGCCGTGTTGCCGGTGGCGATCACCGGGGCGACGACGCTGACGAGCCCGAGCAGGCCGGACTCGGCCGGCGCCACGACCGCGACCACGCCGGTCGGCTCCGGCACGCTGAAGTTGAAGTACGGCCCGGCCACGGGGTTCGCCGCGCCCGCGACCTGCGCGACCTTGTCCGGCCAGCCCGCGTACCAGACCCAGCGGTCGATCGCCGCGGCCACCAGCCCGTCACGATCACCGCCCTGAACGCTCACGTCCGCGAACTGGGCGAACCGGCCCTCCATCATCTCCGCCACGCGATAGAGGACCTGGCCACGGTTGTAGGCCGTCGCACCCGACCAGCCGCGCAGCGCCGCCCTGGCCGCGGTCACCGCGTCGCGCGCGTCCTTGCGTGACGCCTGCGCGGCGTAACCCAGCAGGTCGCCGTCGGCGCCGGTGACCGGGTAGGACCGGCCCGATTCCGAGCGCGGGAACGCGCCCCCGATGTAGAGCTTGTACGTCTTGCGAACGTCTACTCGCTCGGCTGACGCTCTTCCTCGGGCCCGGGCCGGCGACTTCTTCTCGTCAGGCACTGAGGTATGCGGCGAGGCCGTGCCTGCCGCCCTCCCGTCCGAAGCCGGATTCCCGGTAGCCGCCGAACGGGCTGGTGGGGTCGAACCTGTTGTAGGTGTTGGCCCAGACCACGCCGGCCCGCAGCCGCTGCGCCATCCACAGGATCCGGCTGCCCTTCTCGGTCCACACCCCGGCGGACAGGCCGTACGGGGTGTTGTTGGCCTTGGCGACGGCCTCGTCCGGGGTCCGGAACGTGAGCACGGAGAGCACCGGCCCGAAGATCTCTTCCCGCGCGATCCGGTGCGACTGGCTGACGCCGGTGAACAACGTCGGCGGGAACCAGTAGCCGCGGTCCGGCAGCTGGCACGGCGGGGACCAGCGCTCCGCGCCCTCCGCCTCCCCCGCGTCGGACAGCTCGCGGATCTTGTCGAGCTGCTGGCGTGAGTTGATGGCGCCGATGTCGGTGTTCTTGTCCAGCGGGTCGCCGAGCCGCAGCGTGCCGAGCCGGTCGCGGAGCCGGCCGAGCACCGCGTCGGCGACCGACTCCTGCACCAGCAGCCGGGAACCGGCGCAGCAGACGTGGCCCTGGTTGAAGAAGATGCCGTTCACGATCCCCTCGACCGCGCCCTCGACTGGCGCGTCGTCGAAGACGATGTTCGCCGCCTTGCCGCCGAGCTCCAGGGTCAGCCGCTTGCCGGTGCCCGCCAGCGCACGCTGGATCTGGATGCCGACCTCGGTCGACCCGGTGAACGCGATCTTGTCTACGCCCGGATGCGACACCAGCGCGGCGCCGGTCGACCCAGCACCGGTCGTCACGTTCAGGACTCCCGGCGGGAGCCCGGCCTGCTGACAGACCTCAGCCAGCAGCAGCGCGGTCAGCGGGGTGGTCTCGGCTGGCTTGAGCACGCAGGTATTGCCGGCGGCGAGTGCGGGCGCCAGCTTCCACGCGGCCATCAGCAGCGGGAAGTTCCACGGGATCACCTGGCCGGCTACCCCCAGCGGCCGGGGCGACGGCCCGAACCCGGCGTGCTCCAGCTTGTCGGCCCAGCCCGCGTGGTAGAAGAAGTGCGCCGCGGCCAGCGGGATGTCGACGTCGCGGGATTCCTTGATCGGCTTGCCGTTGTCGAGGCTCTCCAGCACCGCGAACTCGCGGGACCGCTCCTGCAGCAGCCGGGCGATCCGGTACAGGTACTTGGCCCGCTCGGCGCCGGGCATCGGCCCCCAGACGCGCTCGTAGGCGGCGCGCGCGGCGGCAACGGCGCGGTCGACGTCGGCCTCGCCCGCGTCGGCGACCTGCGCCAGCGGCTCCTCGGTGGCCGGGTTCACGGTCGCGAACTGCCGCCCGTCGGCAGCCGGCACGAACTCGCCGTCGATGAACAGCCCGTATTCCGGCGCGATCGACACGATGTCGCGTGACTCGGGCGCCGGCGCGTAGTCCCACTCGGCCTGCGCGGCCAGCTCGCCCTGCATCAGCACCGTTCCCGTCGCTCGGCGTCGTTGCCAGGACTCATTCTCGCACGCTGCCGAGGCCTTCCCGGGAGTGCGCGGACCAGGTGGCCTGGGTTGAGCCGTCCGACCGCTTGAGTCAGTACCCGTTTCCGCCGGCGCATCTCCGCTGACGCCTTCGGCTCGGCCGCGCCGGACGGTGACCTCGTGCCACAGCCCGCCGTTCAGGTTGAGCCCGTTGCCGTGGGCCTGGCCCGGGGCCGTGTCACCCACGTAGGTGTACAGCGGATGCCCGTTGTAGGTGGCCTGGGTTGAGCCGTCCGACCGCTTGATCGTGCCCAGCTTGCCGGTGACGCCCGGGCCGGCCGTTGCAGGCCCCTGCACCGGGGGCCAGATAGGCCGCGCACGACCCGTTGCAGTTCGACCTGGTGGCGGTGTCCGGGACGAACCAGTACAGCGTGAAGCCCTTGGCATTGGCCAGAACGCTCACGCCCCCGATCGATTCGGCCTTCAGTGCGCCCGCCGCGCTCGCTGGTCCCGGCCCGCCTGCTCCCGCCACGGCGACCGCCAGCAGGACCAGGGCAATGCAGCACAGGCCAGCGACCACCGCGCGAGCGCCAGGGATGCCCGCCTGCAACCTGACTAGCAGCCCGCCCCGCGGGGCCGCCGCCGCGGACGGCTGGCGGGAAGCAGCGGGGACTGCGGCCAGGACGGCCAGCACGGCGAAGGCGGCGACCTCGATCACCCCGGCGACGATTCCGGCGGTGGTCCGCACCTCCTTGAACCCGAACAGCCCGATCCACACCGACAGCAGGTAGCCGCCGAGGGTGGACAGGGCAAACCCGGCCCCGGCGGCCGCGGCCAGCCGGCTGCCGGACGCGAGCACGGCCAGGGCGAGGCCGAAGGCCGCGATCACCTGGAGCAGGAAGAGCCAGCCGATCACCGGGATCGACCGGTACCCGGTCAGGTACAGGTCAAGGTGGATTCCCCCGGTCGCGGCCAGCAGCCCGGCTCCGGCCACGCGCAGCCCGGCCCGCTGCGGCCGCCGGAGTCCGGCCGGCCGCGTTCTGTCCATGACGGCGTGATGTCCTCGCCGCTGGTCAGTACCCGTTTCCGCCGGCGGAGCTGGCTGACGCCTTCGGCGCGGCCGCGCCGGAGGCGGTCACCTCGTGCCATAGCCCGCCGTTCACGTTGAGCCCGTTGCCGCGAGCCTGGCCCGGGGCCGTGTCGGCAACGTAGGTGTACAGCGGATGCCCGTCGTAGGTGGCCTGGATTGAGCCGTCCGACCGCTTGATCGTGCCCAGCTTGCCGGTGACGCCCGGGCCGGCCGTTGCCGGTCCCTTCACCGGGGGCCAGATGGCCGCGCACGACCCGTTGCAGTTGGACTTCGTGCTCGTGTCCGGGGCGAACCAGTACAGCGTGAAGCCCTTCGCGTTCGTCAGCACGGTGACACCGTTGATCTTCCTGGTCTTCAGCGCCGTGCTCGACGAGCCCGTGCTCGGAGATGAAACGGTCCTGACAGAGGAACCGGCCGACCCGGCCGCGCTGGCCGCCCCGGTACCTGCGCAAGCTGCAACCATCAGCGCCATTGCGGCCAGACCGGCCGGCGCCCACCATCGGTTACGCATCACATACCCCCCGTTATATGCCCAGCTCGGGGGGACCCTACCCAGCTGCCTCCGGCACGTAACGCCCGGCGCGAGCTGCCTACCGCACCGCCGAGAACGCCGTTGGCGCCCAGAAGGCGTTGCTGAACGAGCTGATGAGCGGGCCGTTCTCTTCGCTCTTGCGGAACTTCTCCTTCCACTCAGGGTCCGCCAGGAAAGCCGCCCACTTCTGCTCTCGCTCCGCCATCGACTCCCAGGCGAGCAAGTAGATGAGGTCGTGACTGGAGCCGCCGACCACAGCGGTCCAGAATCCGGCCTGGCGGATGCCGTGACGCGCCCAGATCGCCAGGGTCACCTGCTCGAAACGGTTGAGCAGATCGGGCATGCGGCCCGGCATGGTGTGATAGATGCGCTGCTCGTAAAGCACGTCTTCCTCCGAACTCCTTGATCGGCCGGTCTGGGCATGTTCTCACGCCTCGGTCGCACCAAATCACGCCAGGGAATTGTTAGCTGTGGCTAAATTGCGGGTAGCTGGCGGCGGTCGTCACGTCAGGAAGCGGCGGAAGGCAGGGCTATGCTCGCTGCGCTTGTGCTGGCCGGGATCATAGCCGCGCCGATAGGCACCATCGCGCTGCTTATCCACTCCGCGCGCCCGGCGCGCAGCACCGGGGCGTGGCCGACCACCCGCAGGTTCGCCTCGGCGATCATCGGCACGGTGGTGCTCGGCGCGCTGGTCGCGGTCGCCATGCGGCTGCTCGGGGTCAGCGAGCACAACACGATCGCGGGCGTGGCCGGGCTGATCGTGGGCAGCCTGATCTGGCTGCCGGTGACCCGGCGCTGGAACGCGCGCGCCCACCTGTGCTGGTCGACGAGCATCTTCCTGTTCGCCGTCTACCTCGTCTACATCCTGGAGTGGACCTTCTACAGCCATCTCGACCCGGCCAGCGAGGCGGGCGGGGTGCTGCTGTGGCTCTTCGAGCTGTTCGCCGCGATCCTGGCCAGCGCCTACCTGTGGGAGATCTGCGACGCGATCGGCTCGGAGACCTGGCACCGGCGGATCGAGCCGGTCGCCACCGCGATGCTGCCGGCGCTCGGCGAGCTGCCGTTCGTCAGCCTGCACGTCCCGGCGCACAATGAGCCGCCGGACATGGTCATCGACACGCTGCGCTCGCTGGTTCGCCTGGACTACCCGCGCTACGAGATCATCCTGATCGACGACAACACCGACGACGAGAGCCTGTGGCGGCCGGTCGAGGCCTGGTGCCACCGGCACAACGTGAAGTTCGCGCACCTGGAGGACTGGCCGGGCTACAAGTCCGGGGCGCTGAACTACGCGCTCACTCAGATGACCGACGAGCGGGCCGAGATCATCGGCGTGGTCGACTCCGACTACCAGCTTGACCGGGGGTTCCTGAGACGTTGTGCACCCCTGCTCATGGAGAGCTGGCTCGGGTTCACCCAGGCGCCGCAGGACTACCGCGGCTGGGAGCGCGCGCCGTACTACCGGCGGCTGTACTACTCCTACAAGTACTTCTTCGCGGTGTCCCAGCCGTCGCGCAACGAGCGCGACGGAGCGATCTTCGCGGGCACGATGGGGCTGATCCGGCGGGTCGCGCTCGAGCAGCTCGGCGGCTGGGACGAGTGGTGCATCACGGAGGACGCCGAGCTGTCGCTGCGGCTGCTGCGGGCTGGCTGGACCGGGCAGCACATCGACCAGTCCTACGGCAAAGGCATCATGCCGCTGACGTTCGAGGCGCTCAAGGGCCAGCGCTACCGGTGGTGCTTCGGCGGCATCCAGATCCTGCGGATGCACTGGCGCTCGATGATGCCGGGCCGGCAGTCCAAGGAGAACCGGCTCACCGGCGGCCAGCGCTGGGCGTATCTGTCCGGCGCCGTGCAGTGGTACGGCGACCTGCTCGGCCTGGTGTTCCTGGTCTTCCTGCTGGCCGGGGCCGTCAACCTGGCCACCGGCGGCGGCGAGCTGTTCCGCAAGCTCACCCCGTTCCTTGTCGCCACGGTCCCGGTGCTGGTGCTGCTCGGCCTGGTGCGCGCGGTCGCCCTGCTGCGCCGCGGCACCGGCGCGTCGTGGCGGGACGCGCTCGGCGCGTTCTTCATCTGGCAGTCCACCTCCCTGGTGGTGGCGCGGGCCTCGATACTTGGCCTGTTCGCCAAGAAGGCCGCGTTCCTGCGCACGCCCAAGACCAGCGAGAAGGCCAAGTGGTGGGAGGCGTTCCGGGCGAACTGGGCCGAGTCGACCCTGGCGCTGCTCGGCTTTCTCGGCATCGCGGCCGGGCTGACCAAGGCCACCGAGCTGGCCGGGCCGCTGCTGGCCGGCCTGCTGCTGTTCCCGACCCTCGGCATGGCGGCGGCGCCGTTCAACAGCTGGGCCGCGCAGCGGGCGGCGCTGCCGCCGGACCTGGTCGAGGTCCGCACGATGGAGTGGAAGCGCAGCCAGCGCCGCCAGACGTTCGTCCGCAGTGCGGCGCTCGGCGGGCTGGTCACGGTCTCCGGCGTGGTGATCGCCGCGCTGTTGCTGCTGCTGCCGGGCCGCACCCACGTGCAGACCCCGAACCTGGTCGTGCCGACCACGAAGCCGACCGCGTCGCCGACCCCGAGCCCGACCCCGTCACCCACGCCGAGCCCCACACCGTCGCCAACGCCGAGCCCGACCCCGTCACCGACGCCTAGCCCCACACCGTCGCCAACGCCTACCCCGACGCCCACGCCGACCGCGACGGCAAGCCCCACCGCGTCCACGTAGCCGCCGTTCTCGCCGATCCCGGGTCGAGATCAGGGCGCGCAATCCGTTGATGGAGGTTCCTCAGAGCCTGGCAGCGCTGGCTGCCGACGCTCAGTGCCCAGGCTAAGACGGTGACCCGGCGGAAGGTTCCCCCGGCGGCCGAGGCAGCCGGCTGGCTCGCTGCCTGGCGCTGTCATCGAACAGGGCGGCGCGCAGGACGTTGTCCGCCGCGGCGAGCTGGTCCGGGCTGACCCGCCCGGCGACTTCCTGGTTGAGTTCCTCGACAACGGCGGCGACGGCGCGGGCATAGTCGCGGCCGAGCTGGGTGAGGGTGACGTTCAGCTGCCTCGTGTCACGCGAGTCGCGTTCGGTCGTGGCGTAGCCCCGCTGCTCGAGCGCGTCGGCGATCTTCCTGGCCGCCTGCCGGGTCACGCCCAGGCCCGCGCCAAGCCGACCGACCGGCAGCGGATCCCGCCACAGCATCGGCAACACGGCCGAGTCGCCGCGCCGGTAGCCGGCGTAACCGAGCCGTTCCAGGCGGCTGGTCATCTGGCCGAGCCAGCTCCACCTGGCCAGCGCGATCAGGTCGCCGATCCGGTACGTGGCAGTTGACTCCGCGCCCATCACTCTCACATACTAACGATATGCAACCAGGTTGCCCTTTCTCTCGGCACCTCCCCCAGCCGCGGACCCGCGGTCCCCGCCCGGGCCTGCCCTGCCAGGGGCCAAGATGACTGCCGCCGTCTCGCCGCCGCGGCAGCGTCCCGTCTCGTCCCGCGCCAAGCCCCTGGCCCGGCTCGCGCTTGCCGGGGTCGCCGTTTATGTGGCCATCGACGTCCTGCTGGCCTTCCTGCGGCCCGGGTACAGCCTGCTCTACAACGCAGAAAGCGACTACGGCCGTGGCCCGTGGTACTGGGTGATGGACCTGAACTTCCTGCTGCGCTGCGCCCTGTCCCTAGCCATCGCCGGCGCCCTGTACCGAACTGTCCGTCTCGGCGGCCGTGCCCGCGGCGGCCTGGTCCTGCTGGTCACCTGGGCGATCTGCTCCGGCCTGCTCGCGTTCTTCGCCGACGACATCGAGGGCACCCCGCAGCACGGCAGCGGCATCGTGCACCTGGTCCTGGCCTTCATCGCGTTCACCGCTATCGCAATCGGCGCCATCCTGATATCGGCCAGCCTCATGTCCGACCCGGCCTGGCGCCCCGCCGCCCCCGTCCTGCTCGCCATCTCGGTCGCCGGTGCCATCGCCTACCTGCTACTCGGCACCGTCCACAAGCATCACCACGCCCCCGGCGGCCTTTACGAGCGCATCTTCCTTGGCCTGGAACTGCTATGGATCGGCATCGCCGCCATCGCCCTCTCCAGGCGCACCTCGCGAAAACAGACTCAAAGGCAGGTGCAGGACGCCAAGACCGTAACGCCCCGGAATACCTCAAACACCTAAGGTCCCTGGTGCTGGGTGCGGTGGCCATACCGCCGTTGCCGCCGAAGCCGTCCGGGCACGGCGGCCGGGCACTAACTGCGATTCGCTGGCGCAGTCGATCACCGCTTTCGCGGCGCGCCGGATGGGCGTGCGCCGCCGGGGCGTGAGCTCGGCCAGCGCGCTCACCGCCGTCAGCAGCAGGGTCAGCCCGGCCCCGGCCAGAATGGCGTCCTCCGGTGAGGCCGCTCGCTGCACCGCCCCGGCCAGGATCGCGCTTCCGGCGTAACCGACGCCGGTCGCGGCGTACAGCACCGAGTAGCCCGCCGCGTGCGCGCGTGACGGCAGGGCCTGACGCAGCGACAGGTTGCGGGCCAGCTGCACCCCCGCCTGCATGAGCCCGGCCAGCACGAGCGCGACCGCCATCCACGCCACCGAAGGCGCCGTGGCCACCAGCGCCACGCAGCCGGTCATGCCCACGAGCAGGATCACGCTCTGCGTGTGCAGCGAGCCGGGCCAGCTCCCGCGCAGGGCGTACAGGATGGCGCCGAGCGCCGCCGCGACCGAGAACCCGGCGAGCAGCGGCCCTGCCCAGCCCACACCGATGGCCCGCTGGTGCAGGAGCGCGGGCAGCACGAGCTCGGCGAGCGCGAGCAGGGACACCGATGCGGCGCCGGTGACGTAGATCGGCCAGGCGCGGGCGAGCGTCCGCGCCATCGAGGCGCCCTCATGGTCACCGCCGTCGGTTTGCCAGCCCGCGGGCAGCGCCCATAGCCCGGCGGCCGCCGCGGCCATGAGCCCGGCGGCGAGCACGAGCGGCCCCGGCGTGGCGACGCCGAGCGCGAGCCCGACGGTGAGAGCGGGCGAGATGGTCCACAAACCGTAGATAAGAACGGACTCGGCGCTCAGCGCGGTAACGACGAGCGTGTCGGGGAGTTGCGAGATCAGCAGGGTGCGCAGCCCGCCGGGCGCAGCGGCGGGTGCGGCTCCCGCGAGGACGGCCAGGACGCCGAGCACCAGCAGGGGCGCGTGCGGCAGCAGGCCGAGCCCGGCGAACGAGCACCCGCCCACGGCCAGCCCGGCCGCCAGCTGGACTCGGGCCCGCTCCGGCTTCAGCCGCGGCCCGAGGACCGAGGCCCCGGCCACCTCGCCGAGCACGTAGGCGGCGGCGAGCCCGGCGCCCAGCGCATACCCGCCGGGGCGGTCGCGGACCAGGAACACGAGCCCGAGCGGGGTCATCGCGACCGGAAGCCGGGCGCAGATGGCCACGAGCACCCACCTGGCTACGGGCCTGGTGGCGAGCTGGCGGTAACCCGCCACGGCGAGCCCGGCCGGCCAGCGCGCTAGTCAATGGTGAAGTAGTCGGGGCCCGCGTAGCGGCCGGTGAGCTGCTTGCTGCGCTGCATCAGCAGGTCGTTGAGCAGGCTGGACGCGCCGATCCGGAACAGGGCCGGGGTCAGCCACGGCTGCCCGGCGGTCTCGCGCACCAGCACCAGGTATCGGATGGCGTCCTTGGCGGTCCGGACCCCGCCCGCCACCTTCACGCCCACGCGGCGGCCGGTCGCCTGAGCGTAGTCGCGCACCGCGGCCAGCATGACCAGCGCGACCGGAGGCGTCGCCGCCGGCGTGACCTTGCCGGTCGAGGTCTTGATGAAGTCCGCGCCCGCCAGCATCGCCAGCCAGGACGCCCGGGAGACGTTGTCGAGGGTGGCCAGCTCGGCGGTCTCCAGGATCACCTTGAGGTGCGCGGTGCCGCAGGCCTCGCGCACCTGCCGCACCTCCTCGTAGACCTGGCCGTACCGGCCGGCCAGGAACGCGCCCCGGTCGATGACCATGTCCACCTCGTCGGCGCCGGCGGTCACGGCGTCGCGCACGTCGGCGAGCTTCACCGCGAGCGACGCCCGGCCGGACGGGAACGCGGTGGCCACGGACGCCACGGCGACCCCGCTGCCCGCCACCGCGGCGCGGGCCACGCCGACCAGGTCCGGGTAGATGCAGACCGCGGCGACCGGCGGCACCGCGGGGTCGGCCGGGTCCGGCCTGCGGGCCTTGGCGCACATCGCCCGGACCTTCCCCGGCGTGTCGGCGCCCTCCAGCGTGGTCAGGTCGACCATGCGGATCGCCATGTCCAGCGCCTGCATCTTGGAGTCGCGCTTGATCGACCTGGTTGCGAGCCCGGCCGCCCGTGCCTCGGTGGCCACCTGGTCGACGCCGGGCAGCCCGTGCAGCACCTGGCGCAGCGCGGCGTCGGAGGTGGCCACCTCGGACAGCCACCGCCGGTCGGTCGCCACCTCGTTCACGCCCACCCCCCCGCCCTCGCCCGCTCCCCCGCCCGCCCTGGCCTGACCGCGGCGAAGCCCGGCTTGATCACCGTATTGATGATCTTCAGCCGCTCGTCAAACGGCGCGAATGCGCTCTTCATCGCGTTGATGGTGAGCCACTCGATGTCTCCCCAGCCGTAGCCGAACGCCTCGGCAAGCGCGTGGAACTCCGACGACAGCGTGATCCCGCTCATCAGCCGGTTGTCGGTGTTGACCGTCACCCGGAACAGCAGCTCACGCAGCAGCCCGATCGGGTGGTCCTTGATCGACGCGACGGCACCGGTCTGCACGTTCGACGTCGGGCACATCTCCAGCGGGATCCGGCGGTCCCGGACGTAGCTGGCCAGCCGGCCGAGCGAGGCGTGCCCGCCACCTGATGCCACCCGGACGTCGTCGATGATCCGGACCCCGTGCCCGAGCCGCTCGGCGCCGCACCACTGCAGCGCTTCCCAGATCGACGGGAGCCCGAATCCCTCGCCCGCGTGGATCGTGTTGTGGAAGTTCTCCCGGGCGACATACTGGAACGCGTCGAGGTGCCGGCTGGGCGGGCTACCGGCCTCGGCGCCCGCGATGTCGAACCCGGCGACCCCGGCGTCGCGGTGCCGCACGGCCAGCTCGGCGATCTCCAGCGACCTGGCCGCGGTGCGCATGGCGGTGAGCAGCGCATAGATCGTGATGCCCCGGCCCCGGCTGCCCCGCCGGAACCCCTCGAGCACCGCCTCGACCACTTGGTCCAGGCTCAGGCCGGCGCTCACGTGCTGCTCCGGCGCGAACCTGATCTCCGCGTACACGACGCCGTCGGCGGCCAGGTCCTCGGCGCACTCGGCCGCCACCCGGATCAGCGCTTCCCGGGTCTGCATAACCCCGATCGTGTGCTCGAACGCCTCCAGGAAGAGCTCGAGGCTGCCGCGCTGTGCCACGCCGGTCATCCAGCGAGTCAGCCCGGCCACGTCCGTGGTGGGCAGGCCGTGATACCCGGTCTCGGCGGCCAGCTCGACGATCGTCTCCGGGCGCAGCCCGCCGTCGAGGTGGTCGTGCAGCAGCACCTTCGGCACGCCGCGGATCTCTTCGAGGGTCGTCAACTGGGTCTCCGGCACCTGCCCATTGTCACACTCCCCCCGCTGCCGCCAGCAACTGCTTAGCCGCCGGTGATCCGCTCGATCACGAGCGGCTCCGTGGCGGCGGGCTCGGGGCCGACCTGCGCGGCGCCGGCGAGGGCCGCCATCGCCGGCCCGAACCGGGCCTCGTCGTCGGCGCGCAGCTCGAGGATGGGCTGGCCCGCCGCGACCGGGTCGCCCGGCTTGGCCAGGCAGACGATGCCCGCCGCGTGGTTCACGTCGTCTTCCTTGCGGGCCCGGCCCGCGCCGAGCCGCCACGCTGCCACGCCGACCGCGCGGGCGTCGAGCCGCCGCAGCCAGCCGTCCTGATCGGCGGTGAGCACCTCGCGGTGCCGGGCCTGCGGCAGCGGCGCGTCCGGATCCCCGCCCTGGGCGGCGATCATCAGGCGGTACCGGTCGAGCGCGCTGCCGTCGGCGAGCGCGGCCGCCGGGTCGCCGTCGACGCCTGCCAGCGCGAGCATCTCCCTGGCCAGCGCGAGGGTCACCTCGACCAGGTCGGGCGGGCCCTCGCCGCGCAGCGTCGCTACTGCCTCCTCGACCTCGACCGCATTGCCGACCGCCCGGCCGAGCGGCGTGTCCATGCTGGTCAGCAGCGCCGAGGTGCGCACTCCTGCCTCGCCGCCGAGGCCGACCATGGTCCGCGCCAGCTCCTGCGCGGCCGGCAGTTCCCGCATGAACGCGCCGCTGCCCACCTTGACGTCGAGGACCAGCGCGGCCGTGCCCTCGGCGATCTTCTTGGACATGATCGAGCTCGCGATCAGCGGGATCGACTCGACGGTCCCGGTGACGTCACGCAGTGCGTACAGCCTCCGGTCGGCCGGGGCCAGGCCGGCCCCTGCCGCGCAGATCACGCAGCCGGCCGAGTTGAGCACCGCGACCATCTCGTCGGCGGAAAGAGCGGCCCGCCAGCCGGGTATCGACTCCAGCTTGTCCAGGGTCCCGCCGGTGTGGCCGAGGCCGCGCCCGGACAGCTGCGGCACGGCGGCGCCGCAGCTCGCGACCAGCGGCGCGAGGATCAGCGAGACCTTGTCGCCGACCCCGCCGGTTGAGTGCTTGTCGACGGTAGGCGCGGCCACGGCACCCAGGTCGAGCCGCTCGCCCGAGCTGACCATGGCCGACGTCCAGGCGCGCAGCTCGGCCGGCGCCATGCCGCGGAAGTAGATGGCCATGAGCAGCGCGGACATCTGCTCGTCGGCCACCGCGCTCTCGGTGTAGGCGGCGATCAGCCAGCGGATCTCGGCGTCGGTCAGCGCCCGGCCGTCCCGCTTGGCCAGGATGACGTCGATGGCGGCCGGCGGCGCAGGAGGCGCAGGGTCAGCCACTGGTGTCGCGCCGGGCAGCGAGATCAGTCCCGGTGAAGGCCGCCGGCAGCAGCGTGCCGATCTCCTGCGGCCCGCCGTCCGCGTCGAGCAGCAGCCCGGTGCCTCCGTGCTCGAGCAGCAGCTGGCGGCAGCGCCCGCACGGGACCAGCGGGGCGCCGTCCCCGGCCACGACGCTGACCGCGACCAGGGTCCCGCCGCCGCTCGCGTGCAGCGCCGACACCAGGCCGCATTCGGCGCACAGTGTCAGGCCGTAGGAGGCGTTCTCCACGTTGCAGCCGACGACGATCCGGTCCGCGCCGTTCTCCGCTCTGACCTGGCCCGCAGCTCCGACGCGAAGCTGTGAGTAGGGGGCGTAGGCGCTCTGCGCCACGGCTTGCGCCGCCGCACGCAGCGCGGGCCAGTCGATCGCCAAGGTCGCTCCTTTCCCGGTCAAATCTGAGGCCAAGACGCCGTCAGTGTGGCAGAACGCGCAGCCGACGTTCCGAACCACGCCGTCTGCGCGCGGGCGGCCACTGCCGTGGCTGCGGCGCGCAATGGCGCCATCCCAGGGTTCACACTGTCACGCCTTGACGTACGGCTGGCCGTCGGCCTTGGGTGGCCGGACCTTGCCGACGAGGCCAGCCACGGCGATGATCGTGGCCACGTAGGGTGCCATGTTCATGATCGGGGCCGGCAGTACCGGGTTCACCGTCGGGAGTACCAGGGCCATTTCCTCGCAGAACCCGAAGAGCAGCGCCGCGCCGAGCGCGCCGAGCGGGGTCCACCGACCGAAGATCAGTGCCGCCAGCGCGATGTACCCGAAGCCTGAGCTGATGTCCGGGATGAAGCTGCCGACCGAGCCGATGGTCAGGTAGGCGCCGCCGATACCCGCCACCAGCCCGCCGAGTATGACGTTGCGGTAGCGGATCCACAGCACACTGATTCCCACCGTGTCGGCGGCGGTCGGGTGCTCGCCGACCGCGCGGACCCGCAGTCCCCAGCGGCTGTGGAACAGGGCCACCTGGATGACGATGATCGCGGCGTACGTGATGTACAGGAAGACGGTCGAATCGAAGAAGATCGGGCCGATGATCGGGATCTCGCTGAGCCCGGGGATCTTGATGCTGCCGAAGGTGATCCCGGTGTTGTAGTTCGGGTTCTGGGACATCAGCCGGTCGTACAGGTAGTCCGTCATGCCGAGAACGAGCACGTTCAGCACCACGCCGAGGACGATCTGGTCCGTCAGGAAGCTGATCGCGAACACCGCGAGCAGCACTCCGACGAGGCCGCCGGCCAGCGATCCGGCCACCAGCCCGACCCACAGCCCGCCGAACGCGCTGGCCACGATCGCGGCGGTAAACGCCCCGAACAGCAACTGGCCCTCGATGGCGATGTTGATCACGCCGGAGCGCTCGCAGAGGCAGCCCGCCAGGGCGCCCAGAATCAGCGGGATAGATTCGGTGAACGTCCCCTGCGAGATGATGATCACGTTGAGCGGGAGCGCGCCGGCGTCGGCCCAGCACAGCAGGGACAGCAGGAAGCACACCAGCACGCCGGCGATGGCCAGCCGCTTGGCCAGCCGGCTGAACGGCACCGTCAAGCGCAGCACGCCCAGCCCCACCGAGACGGCTCCCAGCGCGTAGCAGACCGGTGCGGCCGGCACCCTGATCACCGGAATCTTGACGCTCGCTGACGCCAGCGACAGCTCGAAGCTGGCGTCGCCTGCATGGGCGAGCACGCCGAAGACAGCGATGTTGATCAGGCCGATGACGATGAAGGTGGCACCCGCCAGGTGCCGACGGCTTTCCGTAGTGAGCGGTGGGCGTACCGCCGTGGCGACCGTGGTCAACCGTTCCACCCCTTCGCGACCGCCTCAAGGCCGGTACCCGCGGTGCTCCGCAGCCGGAAGACGGCGCGGATCAGCGCGGGCGCGGCGACGAAGAGCACGATCAGCCCCTCGAGCACCTGGACGATGTCGGCCGGAACCTGGCCGAGCGTGGCCGCCTCGACGTAGGTCCCGCCCACGTGCAGCGCACCGAACAGCAGCCCGGCGAGCACGACGCCGATCGGCCTGGCGCGCCCGAGCAGGGCGACGGTGATGCCGTCGGGACCGTAGGTGCCGTAGCTGTTGAAGGTGAGCTGGGTATTCGTGCCCTGGATCACCGTCGCCGCGGAGAGCCCGGCCAGCCCGCCCGCCAGCAGCATCACCAGGATCCAGGACCGCTCGACCTTGATGCCGGCCGTGCGCGCGGCACTCGGGCTTGCGCCCACGGTACGGAACTGGAATCCGGTCGTTGTGCGCGACAGCAGCCAGGCGACCGCGAGCGCGGCCGCGACAGCGATCAGGAAGCCGATGCCGACCTGCGGTGGCGGCCCGCCGACGTGCGCGAGGTTGGCGTCGTTCGCGATGAACGGCGCGATCTCGTTTGTCTGGTGCGGCTGCTGGAGCATGGTTGGGTGGGACAGCAGATAGGAGAGCAGGTCGTACATCACGTAGTTGAGCATGATCGTGACGATGACCTCGTGGGCTCCGGTCCTGGCCTTGAGAAAGCCGACGAACCAGCCGATCACCGCGCCGCCGACGAATGCGCCGATCAGGCAGACGATGACGTGGATGACCGGTGGCAGGCTGACCCCGAAACCGAGCCAGGTCGCCACGATCGCGCCGCCCACCCACTGGCCTGCCGCGCCGATGTTGAACAATCCGGCCCGGAACGCGATCGCCACCGACAAGCCGGTCAGGATGAGCGGCGTGGCCTGGGCGCAGGTCGATGACAGCGGGTAGAAGATCGCCGCGATCGAGCCGCCATGGAAGGCCGCGCTGACCGTGGACGGATTGAGGATGGCGCCCTCGAACATCTGGGAATAGGCGAACGACACCGAGTCCCAGGTCTGTGTGAGCGCATAGAAGGGGTACGAGAAGAACGTGCTCCACGCCTTGGTCACGACCGGGTCGCTGAACGCGATGAGAATGGCGCCGACGACCAGCGCCAGGAAGATCGCCAGGATCGTTATCACTGTGGAGCTGCCCTGCGTGATCGCCTGTATGATCACGGTTCCGGTCAGCCTGGCACGCGACCCTGCAGGCTTGCCCGGCCCGGTTTGCCCGGCCTCGGTCTGCCCGGCATCCGCCGACCCGGCCGCTGCGGGCTCGGCCGGCTGGGCCGCTGCTGAGCCGGTCGAGGCTGGCGCCGGATCCGGCCCGGTCGCCGGGGTCTCAGTCACTGCGTCGGCTCCTCGGGTCGGGGCGCGGGTTGGTCGGCCAGCGTGCCGGGCATCTCCAGGATCTCGTCGGCGTCGGGTGAGTGCGGACCCGTGCCGCTGTCCGGCTGGCCGTCAGACGCTGCGTCCCCGGCGCCGATCATCAGCAGGCCAAGCTCCTGCTCTGGTACGTCGGGCGCGCGCATCCCGACGATCTTGCCCTCGTACATGACGGCGATCCGGTCAGACAACGCGTAGATCTCGTCCAGCTCGGAGGACACGATGATGACGGCGACCCCTTGGTCGCGCGCCTTGACGATTTGCGAGTGGACGAACTCGATCGACCCGACGTCCAGGCCACGGGTGGGCTGGCTGGCCAGCAGCAGCTTGTTCGGCCGGCTCAGCTCGCGGGCGACGACGACCTTCTGCTGGTTGCCGCCGGACAGCGTCCCGGCCGGGGTCAGCACCGACTGCGTCCGGACGTCGTACTCGTCGACGAGCCGGACAGCCGCCTTTCTGACGGCGTCCGGCTTCATGACGATGCGGCGGGCGTAGGGCGGCTGGTCGTAAACGTCGAGCACCAGGTTCTCGGCGACCGGGAACGCCCCCACCAGACCGTCTTCCTGCCGGTCCTCAGGTACGTAGCCGATCCCCGCGCGGAGCCGGTCGCGGGTGCTCGCCCCGGCGATATCCGTCCCCGCGAGCAGCACCGACCCAGTCGATGGCCGCAGGCCCATCAGGGCCTCGCAGAGCTCGGTCTGCCCGTTGCCCTGCACCCCCGCGATGCCGAGGATCTCGCCGGCCCGCACGTCGAGGGAGATCGAATCCACGGCCAGGCCGCCGTACTCGGCCGGCACGCTGAGGTCACGGACGTCGAGCATGACTTCGGCCGGCGTGGCCGTCTCCTTGCTGACGCGAAGCTGGACGGCCCGGCCGACCATGAGGGCGGCCAGCTCCGCGCCGCTGGTGCTCGGTGGCCGCTCGGCGACGACTTTGCCGCGGCGGAGCACCGTGATGTTGTCGGCGATGGCCTGGACTTCGCGGAGCTTGTGCGAGATGAAGACGATCGACCGGCCGCTGTCGCGCAGCTGGCGCATGATCTGGAACAAGTCCTCGGTCTCGCCGGGCGTCAGTACCGCCGTTGGCTCGTCCAGCACGAGCATCTTGGCGTCCCTGAGCAGCGCCTTGATGATCTCGACCCGCTGCTGCACGCCCACGGGCAGGTCCTCGACGTAGGCATCGGGATCGACCCGGAGCCCGAAGCGCTGTGACAGCTCGCGGACCGATTTGCGCGCCTGGCGCCGGTCAAGCAGCCCGAGCGATGGCACGTTCAGTCCGCCGGGCAGGGTGAGCTTCCGGATCGGCTCCGCGCCGAGCGTTACGTTCTCCGCGACGGTGAAGACCGGGACGAGCATGAAGTGCTGGTGCACCATGCCCACGCCGGCGCTGATCGCGTCCTTGGGGGAGCGGATAGCCGCGGGCTCGTCGTCGATGAGAATCTCACCGTCGTCCGGCTGCATCAGCCCGTACAGCACGTTCATCAGGGTTGTCTTGCCCGCGCCGTTCTCGCCGAGCAATGCCTTGATCTCGCCAGGCTGGACGACCAGATCGATGTGGTCGTTGGCCACGAGACTGCCGAATCGCTTGGTGATACCGCGCAGTTCAAGCTTCACCGGCTGTCTCCGTGTGAACCCGCTGGTCAGTGCCCCGGCGTTGCCGGGGCACTGACCAGCTCATGCGATCGTTACTCGGCTCTTGATCCGTGATCAGACCGGGCTCTTGGTCGCCGGCTTGATCTTCCCGCTGATGATGTCTTGCTTCAGCGTGTTGATCTCAGCCTGCACGGAGGCAGGCACCGTGGATGAGAAGTCGTGGTACGGGGACAGCACGGCGCCGCCGTTGGCGAGGGTACCGATGTAGGTACCGCCCTTGAAGGTGCCGTTCGCCGCCGCGAGCACCGCAGTCTTGACGGCTTCGGTGATGCCCTTCGTCACGCTGGTCAGCATGTACTTGCAGTACTGCGCGGCGCTGATGCAGCCGTCGGTGTCCACCCACTCCATCGACACGCTCTTGCCGGACGTGTCGGCGGTCTGGACGGCCTTCGCGGTACCCAGGCCGACGCCGCCGGCCACCGGGAAGATGACGTCCGCACCCTCGCCGATGTAGGTGTTCGTCAGCGTCTGGCCCGCGCCGACGTTGGTGAAGTTGCCGACGAAGTCGCCCTTCTGGGTCTGCTCGTTCCAGCCGAGGACCTTGACGCTGGCGTGCTTCTGCTTGTTGTAGTACTGGACTCCGTCCCAGAAGCCGTCCTCGTAGATGGTGACCGTGCCGAAGTTCTCACCGCCGTAGGTGGCCACGACGTGTGACTTGCTCATGGCGGCCGCCAGGTAGCCGCCGAGGAAGCCGTCCTCCACGGTGTCGAACACCAGCTGGTCGATGTTCGTCTCCTTGGCGCCGCTCAGGCATTCGGAGGCATACGAGCAGTCGACGATCGCGAACTTCTGCTTCGGGTTGGCCTTGGCTGCCGCCTCGGTCGCGTCCGCCATCAGGAAGCCGACCGTGACGATGATCCCGCACTTCTTGCCGATGAAGGTGCTGATGTTGGAGGCGTAGTCAGCCGAGGTGGTGGACGGCAGGTACGTAACCTTGATCTTGCCCGGGTCGGTTGCCGCGGCCGCCTGCATGCCTTGCCACGAGGACTGATTGAACGACTTATCGTCGATGCCGCCGGTGTCGGTGACCATGCAGCCCAGGAACTTTCCGCTGGCTGACGAGCCGGAATTACTGCTTGGCGAGCTGCTCGACGGGCTGCCGCATGCGGCGGCCAGAAGGGCAAATGCGCCGATCACGGCAACAGCCCTCAGTTTGACTCTCACCGGTACCTCCTCTGCGGGGGCGGGTCAGGCGGCCCCGGAGGGACCGCCAGATTTTTGCCCGGAAGCGTGCCAGCTGCGGGCGAGTCGTCCCGGATGGCCCCGGGATTGCCCGAAGAGTAATCCTGGCGTCGCCGCCGGGGAAGCATGAATCCGCAGTCCAGGCACGACGTTGCTGAATCGAGACCGTATAGTGGCACCAAGTGCCAGGCATTCACAATCGCACTTGATGACAAATCGCCGGCCGGGTGCAGCGCACCGAGAACCGAGAGCCGCGAAGGCCAGGCCAATGAGGCATGAGCTTTAGGTCTTTGGCCAGGCCACCTTTAGGTCTTTGGCCAGGCCAGTGAGGCATGAGCTTTAGGCCTTTGCCACAGTTTCGTGTCTACGATCCGATCGTGTCTCGGTTCGGCAACAGCGCGGGCAATCTGGACAGTTTGCAGCTTTCACGGACGGTCACGCGGGAATTAAGTTCGTAACCCGGGCGTAGTGCTCGGCGTGCCCTCAAGCCGTCCGGGGCGGCCCAGAGCCCACCGGCGGGTCACCCCTACAGGAGGGTTAACGGTGCGAACAGTGACCAGAAGCGCGGTGGCACTCGGCGCCCTCGCCTTCTTAATCACCGCATGCACATCGGCGATCAAAGCGAGTTCACCCTCGCCCAAAGCGCCGTCGTCCAAAGCACCGTCGTCCACATCGGGCTCCGGCGCCTTGTCGATCGGCAAGCTCCTCGGCTGCATGGTGACCGACACCAGCGGTATCGACGACCGGTCCTTCAACGCCGCCGCCTGGCAGGGCATGCAGGAGGCCCGGGCAGCGGCGCCCGGCAAGATCACCGTGAAATACCTGCAGTCCACCTCCGGCGACTACACGTCGAACATCAACACGTCCATCAGCGAGAAGTGCGGGATCATCGTCACCGTGGGGTTGCTGATGGGCAACAACACCGAGGCCGCGGCCGAGTCCCACCCGAACCAGAAGTTCGCGATCGTTGACTACGACTACAGTCCGCCGGTCAAGAACATCGACGCGCTCATGTTCAACACCGTGCAGGACGGCTTCCTCGGCGGCTACCTGGCCGCGGGCATCTCGAAGAGCGGCGCGGTCGGCACGTTCGGCGGGGAGGAACTGCCGACGGTGACCATCTATATGGACGGGTTCTGGGACGGCGTCCAGTACTACAACCAGCAGCACCACACCAAGGTCAAGGTCCTCGGCTGGAACGAGCGGACCCACACCGGCCTGTTCACCGGCAACTTGACCGACCAGGCCGCGGGCCAGGCCGACGCCCAGACGCTGATCAGCGAGGGCGCCGATGTAATCCTCCCGGTCGCCGGCGACGCCGGCCTCGGGGCTGCCAAGGCGGTGCAGGCCGCCGACGCGGCGGCGGGCAGTACCAAGGTCGCGATGGAGTGGGCGAACACCGACGGATGCTTCAGCGCACCGCAGTACTGCAAGTACTTCATCAGCAGCGTGACCCAAAGCATCCAGGCCGCCGTGAGGAACGCCGTGCTGAGCGCGGCCACCGGCACCTTCAAGGGCGGTACCTACGTCGGCGACCTGGCCAATGGCGGAGTCGCGCTCTCCCCCTTCCACGACTTCGCCAGCCACGTGCCGGCGCCGCTGGAGTCCGAGCTTCTCGCGATCAAGGCACAGCTCATCAGCGGCCAGATCAAGCCGGCCACGAAGAGCCCGCTGTAACCAGCCGGCCTGAGCGTCAGCGTCGGGTGCGGCCTCTTGCTGGAGCCGCAGAGCGTCCTGGCATGCATCAGCGTGCCGATCGCTCTACCATCCTGCTGATGGCTCCCCACATAGCGACGAGTGCCGCCAATACCAGCACATCAGATCCGTATGCCGCGGCGGCGGCGAGCGCGGCGCGGCTGGCGGAGCGCACCGGCGAGGCGACCCACGATGTCGCCGTGGTGCTCGGGTCCGGCTGGGCTCAGGCCGCCGACGCGCTCGGCACCGGGCCCGAGGTGCCGCTCGCCGACCTCGGCGGGTTCCCGCCGCCGACCGTGCCCGGCCACGTTCCCGTGGTCCGGTCAATACGCCTCGGGGAACTACGCGTGCTCGTGTTTCTCGGCCGAACGCACCTGTACGAGGGACACCCCGTCGCCACCGTGGTGCACGGCGTGCGCACCGCGGTCGCCGCGGGCTGCCGGGTGATCGTACTCACCAACGCGTCGGGCGGCATCCGGGCGGAGTTCCGGCCCGGCCAGCCGGTACTGATCAGCGACCACCTCAACCTGACCGGCCGCTCCCCGCTGACCGGGAGCCCGCCGCCCGACGGGCACCGGTTCGTCGACCTCACCGACCTGTACTCGGAGCGGCTCCGGGGGGTTGCCCGCGCGGCCAGCCCGGGTCTTGCCGAGGGCGTCTACGCGGGCCTGCCGGGCCCGCACTACGAGACCCCGGCCGAGATCCGGATGCTGCGGACGCTCGGCGCCGACCTGGTCGGCATGTCCACCGTGCTGGAGGCGATCGCAGCACGCCACCTGGGCGCCGAGGTGCTGGGGATCTCGCTGGTCACAAACCTGGCCGCGGGCCTGGCGGCGGAGGCGCTGGACCACGCGGAGGTCACCGCCGCCGGTGACGCCGCAGCGGGCCGGATGGGTGCGCTGCTGGCAGCGGTGCTGCCGGGGGTACGGTGACGTGATGCTCGACGATCTTCGTGTGCGGCTGGACGCGTGGCTGGCCGACGACCCGGACGAACGGGACCGGGCCGAGCTCGAGGCGCTGGCCGCCGAGGACGACGGCGGCGCAGCGGACGAGCTCACCGACAGGTTCAGCGGCAGGCTGGAGTTCGGCACCGCCGGGCTGCGCGGCACGATCGGCGCCGGGCCGAACCGGATGAACCGGGCGGTGGTGCGGGGCACCACCGCCGCGCTCGCCAGATGGCTGCTCGGCCGAGGGCGAGGCATCGCCGGGACCGGAGCGGCCGAGGCCGGAGTGGTCATCGGCTGCGACGCGCGGCACCGCTCGGACGAATTCGCCGACGAGGCGGCCCGGGTGCTGGCCGGCGCGGGCATCCGGGTTCACCTGCTGCCCAGGCAGCAGCCCACCCCGCTGCTCGCCTTCGCGGTCCGGCACCTGCACGCCGCGGCCGGGATCATGATCACGGCGAGCCACAATCCCCCGGCCTACAACGGCTACAAACTCTACCTCCGCGACGGCGCACAGATCATCCCGCCCGCCGACGCCGAGATCGAGGCGGAGATCCGCAGCCTCGGCCCGCTGTCCGCGGTTCCGCTGGCGCCGCCGGACAACCCGCTGATCGTCCAGCACGGCGACGAGGTGGCCCGGGCCTACCTCGACTTGATCTGCGCCGCATCCCCGGCGCCGCCCGACGCCGCGTGGCTGCGGTTCGTCTACACCCCGCTGCATGGCGTCGCGGGCACGCTGGCGATGCGGGCTTTCGAGCAGGCCGGCTTCACTCCCCCGGACCTGGTCGCCGCCCAGGCCGAGCCCGACCCCGACTTTCCGAGCGTCACGTTCCCCAACCCTGAGGAGCCGGGCGCGCTCGACCTGGCGCTCGCCCAGGCCCGCCGGTCCGCCGCCGACCTGGTGCTGGCCAACGACCCGGATGGCGACCGGCTGGCCGTGGCCGTGCCCGACGCGGACGGGGCCTGGCGGACGCTCACCGGCGACCAGGTGGGCGCGCTGCTCGGCTCCTACCTGCTGGATGTCACGACCACCGAGAGCCCCGGCGACCGGCTGCTGGTCACCACGATCGTGTCGTCAACGCTGCTGGCCCGGATAGCGGCCACGGCCAGCGCCCAGTACGCGGAGACCCTCACCGGGTTCAAGTGGATCGTGCGGGCCGAGCGCCCGGGCAGCCGGTTCATCTTCGGCTACGAGGAGGCGCTCGGGTACGCGGTCGGCGAGATCGTGCGGGACAAGGACGGGATCGGGGCCGCCCTGGCGCTGCTCGGCCTCGCGGCGCGGGCCCGGTCGCGCGGCTTGTCGCTGCTCGACGCGTATGACGCGCTGGAGACCGCACACGGCGTGCACCTGACCGGCCAGGTCTCGGTCGGCACCACGGCACCGGGCGGCGTCATGGCGCGGCTGCGGGCGGTGCCGCCGAGGGAGTTCGGCGGGGCGAGGGTGATCGACACCGCCGACCTGACCGGCGGGACGCCGAACCTGCCCTCCGCCGACGTGCTCAGCTATCAGCTGCTCGGCGCGCGGGTGGTGATCCGGCCCAGCGGCACCGAGCCCAAGATCAAGGCCTACCTCGAGATCGTGGAGCCGGTCATCGGCGGGCGGCTGGAGCAGGCCAGGCAGTCTGCCGCCGGGCGGCTCGGCGCGCTGCGCGAGGCGGTGGCGGCCCTGCTGGCCAGCTGACCTGGCTCAGTCGGAGACGGCCAGGATCACGTCGGACGCCTTGATTATCGCCGTCACGCTGCAGCCCTCGGTGAGCCCCAGCTCGTCAGCGGCCTCGACGGTGATCGAGGCCACGAGGCGGACGCCGCCAGCGTCGAGCGCCACGTTCGCGGTCGCCTCGCCACGCGTGATGCCCGTGACCGTTCCGTCAATCCTGTTGCGAGCGCTCAGCTTCATGCCGCTCATTGTGCCCGATCCGGGGGCGGTCGCAGGTCGCCAAGACCGCCCCCGGCGTGACAAGCTCGATTCATGAGCAGTGCGCACGATGACCCTTCCTGCGAGGTTGCGCACGGCACCGCTCCGGCCCCGGCCACGGTCGGGCGGGTGCTCGTGGCCGTGTTCGCCTCGCCCGTCGCCGGTTTCCTGCTCCGCTACGCGCGGGACACCGGCTACCGGACGGTGCTGGTTGAGCCCGACCCCGAGCGGGCGAAGGCCATGCTCGACAGCGCCTCCGAGGTGCACGACAGCGTCGGCAGCTACCCGGACGGGCCGGCCGACGTGATCGTCACCGATCACCACCGGGCCGAGCTCGGCCCGGTGCTCCGCGACGCGCTGGCCAGCGATGCCCGCTGGGTCGGCGTCCTGGGCAATCCACGGCACCCGGCTCCGCACATCCCGGCTCTCGCCGAACTCGGCGTCGAACCGGATGAAATCAGCCGCGTGCACCGGCCGGTCGGCCTCAACATCGGTTCCAGGGCGCCCGCCGAGATCGCGATCGCTACGCTGGCCGGCCTGATCGCCGACCGCAACGGCCGCCCTGGCGGGTTCGCCTTCTGACGCCGCCCCCGGTGCGATGGTCCCGCCACCGCGCAACCGGTACGCGGATCTGCTGCGGGTCGTCGCCATCGGCATGGTGGTGCTCGGCCACTGGCTGCTGACCAGCATCAGCTACAGCGGCGGACGGCTGTCCGGCATCGACGCCATGTCAGACATCGGCTGGTCCGGCCTTGGCACCCTGGTGTTCCAGGTCATGCCGGTCTTCTTCGTCGTCGGAGGGTACGCCAACGCGCTGTCCTGGACCCGGCACCAGGCGGAGGGCGCGACGTGGGCGGACTGGGTGCGGCACCGGGCGATCCGGCTGCTGCGGCCGACCACCGTGTACGTGGCCGTGGTCGCGGCCGCGGTCGCGGCGAGCCGGCTGGCCGGCGCGAACGCCACTGAGCTGGCGCAGGCGGGCTGGGGCGTCGCGCTCCAGCTATGGTTCCTGCCGGTCTACCTGCTGCTGATCGCGCTGACGCCGGCGCTGCACGCGGCGCACCGGCGCTGGGGCCTCGCAGTGCCGGTGGCGATGCTCCTCGCCGTGGCGGCCGTCGACGCCGGCCTGCTCGGCGCCGGCCTTTCGGGCCTCGGTTATGCCAATTACCTGCTGGTCTGGGGCTCGATGCACCAGTGGGGGTTCGCCTGGCAGGACGGGACGCTCACCCGCCGCCGGTGGCGTCCGTACGGGCTCGCCGTCGCCGGCGCGGCCCTCCTGGGCGGGCTGCTGGCCTGGAGCCCGTTTCCGGTGAACATGGTCGGCACGACCGGCGGCGGGGTGAACAACACCGTGCCGCCGTCGGTTGCGCTGCTCGCGTTCGCCGCCGTTCAGACCGGGCTGCTGCTCGCCGCCGAGCCCGCCGTGTCGCAGCTGCTCGCGCGGTTGCCTCAGCTCCGGGAGCAGATCAGCTGGCTCAACGACCGCGTGCTCACCGTCTACCTGTGGCACATGACGCCGGTCGTGGTCGTCGCCGTCGCCCTATACCCCACCGGCCTGCTGCCCCAGCCGGCCATCGGCTCGGCCGGGTGGTGGGCGCTGCGGCCGGCCTGGATCGCCGCGCTTACCCTGGTCCTGGCGCCTGCCGCCATCTGGCTGGCCAGGTTCGAGCGGCCGCTGCGCCGCCAGCCCGACACACAGCCGCTTCGCGGCCAGGCGGCACAGCGGCTAAGCGGCCGGGCGGCACAGCCGCTTCGCGGCGAGGCCGCACCTCCCGCTCGCGGGCCCGCGGCGCTCCGGGCAGCGCTGGTTGCCGTCGGCGTTGGCGCCGCCGGCGTGGCATTGGCCAGGATCGCGATCCTCGGGTTCGCCCCGGGCGGCGACGTTCCGGCCGGCACGCTGGCCGCCTATGGCTGCGGGGTGATCCTCACGCTGGCCGCCAGGCCTGGCGCCACGGATGACCGTCGCCGAGCGGCCTGTGTAGAACCGATGGAACTCGGCGCTTGTGCCTGACGGCCGTTGCACGAAAGTGACAAGCTGTCGTTTCGGGAGCAGCTAGCAGGAGGGGGGCCGAGCGGGGATGAGCCAGGCCGCCGGGTACTCGGGAACGCCGTTGCCGCGGAAGCTGGGCATCGGGGACGGCGACGCGGTCGCGCTGATCGGGGCGCCGGAGTGGCTGGAAGACCTGCTCGGCGAGGTGCCCAGCGTGGCCCAGCTGCACACCGACCTGGACGGTGACGCGCTGTTCGACGTCATCGTCGTGTTCGTGTCCTGGCGCGCCGAGCTGGAGGCCGAGCTCGGCAGGCTGCGCGACCGGATGGCTCCGGCCTGTGGCCTCTGGGTCGCCTGGCCGAAGAAGGCGGCGAAGGTCCCCACCGACATGAGCGACAACGTGGTCCGCGAGGTCGCGCTGCCCACCGGCCTGGTCGACAACAAGGTCTGCGCGATCGACGAGACCTGGTCCGCGCTGCGGCTGGTAATCCGGCGGGAGAACCGCTGATCGGGACGGCGCCGGCTCAGTAGTCCAGCAGGCGCTCGCCCTCGAACACGCCGAGCGTCTCCCGGTACAGCTCGAGCCCGACGCCGTTCGGGTCGCGGAAGTACATGCTGTCGTCCGCGCCCCGGTCCGGGCCCAGGTAGTCCAGGCCGGCCTGATCCAGCTTCTTCTTCGTCGCCTCGAACTGGTCCGAGGAGATGGAGATCGCCAGGTGCTGCACGGCCCCGATCGTCTCCATGAACGGCGGCAGGTCGTAGCCGGGGAAGTCGAAGAACCCGAGCAGGTTGTGGTCGCCGATGTCGAAGAAGAAGTGGTTCGAGCCCGCGTAGTCGCGGTTCTCCACGAGCTCCACCAGCGGGAAGCCGAGGAACTCCTGGTAGAACTTGATGGTCTCCTCGGTGTCCTTGCAGATCAGGGCCAGGTGGTGGACCCCCTGAACGGTGGACAGCGGCCGCTCGGCTAGCGGGCGCAGGTAGCGCTCGCGCAGTTCCTGCCTGCGCGCTTGGATCCGGTCAAGCTCGGCACCCGTCGGCTGTGGCATGCCCGCCTCCCTCGTCGGTGGTGGTCACAGTCCATTATGCGGCCGACTGGTGGGCGTGATCCGGGCTCAGCCCCCGATGCCGGAACGCCCAGCCCCGCAGCCCGTGGCTCACCTGCGCGAGCGCCGGGGGCGGCACGGCTATCACGGGGCTTTCCGCGTGCGCCAGGCAGTAGCGGCTGATCCGGCAGGACAGGGCGTGCGCCAGCACACCACGCCGCCCGGCCCCGATGACCAGCACATCACCCGGGTTGCACGCAACACCGACGAGCACATGCCCCGGTTCGCCCCTGATCACGTCCGGCTCGATGGCCACGTCCTCGGGAAGGCAGCCAAACGCGAGGTCGATGGCTTCCCAGAGCCGCTGCCAGGCGGCATCACGCCAGATGCCCCGCAGGTAGGCCGACGGGTGACCGCGGTCGGCCAGGTCACCACCGGGAGGCACCCAGGCCAGGATCGAGACCAGCGGGACTTGATGCATGCGAGCAAGATCTGCGGCATGGCGGAGCGCCTGGAGACTTCCCGGTGACCCGCTCACGCCGACGACGATCCGACGTACGCCGGACACGGTACCGCTCCTTTCAGAAGGGACTGTCTACTCCAAGGTAACCCTCAGCGGAGCGCAATGCGGGACAAGCTGACGCGCCGCAAACGCCTTCCTGGCGAGTTCATACGGAATTCTGACGATGGCCGAGATCCTGAGGCTAGCTATGCATTGACAGTGACTCTCAAAATATTGTAACTTCTACTTCGGATGAACTTCCGAAAGAAGGTGGGTTGCATGAACAACCAGGAGCGGCGCCGCTGGTGGGCGCTTGGCGCGCTCGCGCTCAGCGTGCTCGTCGTGGGCCTCGACCTGACCGTGCTGAACCTGGCGCTGCCCACGCTCGGGACCGATCTGCACGCCTCAACCAGCGACCTGCAGTGGTTCGTGGACTCCTACAGCCTCGTCCTTGCCGCCTTGCTGCTGCCCGCCGGGCTGCTCGGCGACCGGTTCGGACGTAAGAAGATTCTGGTCCCGGCGCTGGTGCTCTTCGGCCTGGCGTCGCTGGCCTGCGCGTACTCGCACACGTCGGGCGAGCTCGTCGCCGCCCGGGCCGTGCTCGGCGTCGGCGCGGCCGTGATCATGCCGCTGTCGCTCGCGGTGATCCCGGTGCTGTTCACCCCGGCGGAGCGGCAGAAGGCCATCGCGGTCGTGATGTCGGCCGTGTTCATCGGTTACCCGCTTGGCCCGATCCTCGGCGGCTGGCTGCTGGACACCTTCTGGTGGGGCTCGGTGTTCCTGATCAACGTGCCGGTGATCGTGCTCGCGCTGATCGCCGTGGTCCTGCTGATGCCCGAGTCCCGCAGCGAGCACCGTCCCCGGCTGGACCTGGTCGGCGTCGTCGTGTCGAGCGCCGGGCTGGTCGCCCTGGTCTACGGGTTCATCAAGGCCGGGCAGGACGGCTGGAGCGACGCGACCGCGCTGGCCACGATCGTGGCCGGCGTCGTGGTGCTGATCGCGTTCGTTGCCTGGGAGCGCCGGGTGTCCCGGCGGCCCGGCGGCCAGCCGCTGGTCCAGCTGTCGCTGTTCAAGTCGGCGGGCTTCACCTGGGGCACGATCCTGTCCACGCTGGTGTCATTCGCGCTGTTCGGGATCCTGTTCGCGATGCCGCTCTACTTCCGCGACGTCCGCGGGCTCGACTCGCTCGGCGCCGGCGTGCGGCTGCTGCCGATGATCGGCGGAATGGTGGTCGGCATGATCGCGGGCACCCGGCTGCAGAGCCCGGTCAAGACCGCCGACGGCACGCCCGGCGCCCCGCGCGTAGGCGCTAAGGCACTGGTCACCGTCGGTTTCGCAGTGATGGCGGCGGCCCTCGCGACCGGCGCACTCACCAGCGTCACGAGCGGCACCGGTTACGGCGCCGCGTGGTTCGCCGTTGCCGGCGCCGGTCTTGGCCTGGCCATGCCGTCCGCGATGAACGCGGCCCTCGGCACCCTGTCCGCCGAGCGCAGCGGCGCCGGCTCCGCCGTGATCACGGCGCTCCGCCAGGTCGGCGCCACACTGGGCGCGGCCATCCTGGGCACCCTGCTCAACAACGCCTACCAGGCCAGGCTGAACCTGACCGGGCTGCCGGCCTCGGCCGCGGGCGCGGTGCGCTCCGGGATCTCCGGCGGCGTCCAGGTTGCCCGCACGCTGGGTTCGGCGTCGCTGATGCACGACGTGGACGTCGCGTTCGTGCACGGCCTGGACGTGATGCTGTGGTGCTGCGCGGGCATCGCCCTGGCCGCGGCGTTGCTGGCGCTGGCCTTCCTGCCACGCCGCGCGGGCACGCCCGCCAACGCGGCGGTCCAGCCAGCGCCAGAGCGCGGCCCGGCCGCAACCGCCGCCCCGGCCGGTGCGCCCGCTATGGCATCCGACCCGGTGAGGACAGAATGACCACCATGAGCGAACAGGGCCCGGCCAGACCGGAGGGCCTCCGTGAGCGCAAGAAGGCCAGGACGCGTGCTTCCATCAGGGAGCACGCGCTCCGGCTGTTCCGGGAGCAGGGTTACCACGCCACGACCATCGAGCAGATCGCCGAGGCAGCCGAGGTCTCGCCGAGCACGTTCTTCCGCTACTTCCCGACCAAGGAAGACGTGGTGATCCAGGATGACATGGACGCCGTCGTCATCGCCGCGTTCGAGCGGCAGCCCGCCGAGCTGAGCACGATCGCCGCGTTCCGCGCCGCATGGGCCGAAGCCTACGCAGGGTTCACCGAGGAGGAAGTGGCCCGGCTCGAGGAGACCTCCGCAATGACCATGGAAATCCCGGAGCTGCGCGCTCGGTCGGTCGACGAGCTCAGCCGGACAATCGACGTCATCGCCGAGGCCACGGCGAGGCGGATCGGGCGCGACCCCGGCGACTTTGCCGTGCGCAACCTTGTAGGAGCGATCATCGGCGTGATCTTGTCTGCCACCATGCCCTGGGCCCCGGGCCACCACACGGCCGACACGTTCGCCCGCGTCGACGCCGCCCTGGCGCACCTGGAGGCCGGCCTCCCGCTCTAGCCACCCCACCCGCTGCCCCATGCCCGCGCCGCCGCCCAGGCCCCACGTCTCATGATCGCGGCGGATTGATGTCTGGCGCCGCCGCTCCAGGCCTCACGTTTCATGATCGCGGCGGATTGTTTGTCGCATCTGCGAAGAATCCGCCGCGATCATGGAAGGGCCGAAGGAATGTTGCGCGTTCAACTATCGTTACTGGCGGCGGGTAGGCTCGGACGCGCAGGGGCCGGGCGCCCTTTGAGGAGGAGCCATGCCAGCGGTTACCGTCGACGACATTCTGCTGCTGCCCCGGATCTCGGAGCCGGACCCCGCGGTCGCGCGGGATCGCCAGGTCCTCGCGGTGACGACCGCGCCCTCAGCTTTCGAGGGCGAGGGTTTCCCGGTCCGCCGCGCGTTCGCCGGCGTCGACCTGGGGGCGCTGGACCCGTTCATTCACATGGACCAGATGGGCGAGGTGGACTACGCGCCCGGTGAGCCGAAGGGCACGGCCTGGCACCCGCACCGCGGGTTCGAGACCGTGACCTACATCATCGACGGGACGTTCCGGCACCAGGACTCCAACGGCGGCGGCGGCCTGATCACCAACGGCGACACCCAGTGGATGACCGCCGGCGGCGGCATCCTGCACATCGAGGAGCCGCCCGAGGAGCTGGTGGTCAGCGGCGGGCTGTTCCACGGCTTCCAGCTGTGGGTGAACCTGCCGGCCAGGCTCAAGATGGCCAACCCCCGCTACCAGGACATCAGGGCCGGCCAGGTCGCGCTGCTCAGCTCGCCGGACGGCGGGACCCTGGTCCGCGTGATCGCGGGCGAGGTCGACGGGCGCGCGGGCCCCGGCGTGACCCACACCCCGATCACCCTGCTGCACGCCACGCTCGAGCCCGGAGCCCAGCTGCGGCTGCCGTGGCGGGCCGACTTCAACGCGCTCGGCTACGTGCTCGCGGGCTCCGGCACGGTTGGCCGCGACGCGCGGCCGGTGCGGACCGGGCAGCTGGCGGTGTTCGGGCCCGGCGACGTGATCACCGTCGCCGCGGGCAGCCGCGCCGACGGCCCGAGCCAGGGACTCGACATCCTCGTGCTCGGCGGCGAGCCGATTCGCGAGCCGGTCGCGGCGTACGGGCCGTTCGTCATGAACACCAGGGACGAGCTGGTCCAGGCCTTCGAGGACTTCCAGGCCGGACGGCTCGGCACGATTCCGGCCGAGCCGCATCCCGGGCACGACGTCCTCTAGGCGGGTAGCCGGGCGAGCCGGGCGGGCAGCGTTCAGGATCGGAGATGAGAGACTCGCGGCATGACATATATCGCCGCCGCCGACCGTTATGAGTCCATCCCGTACCGCCGCTGCGGGCGCAGCGGGATCCAGCTCCCCGAGGTGTCGCTCGGGCTGTGGCACAACTTCGGCGACGACCGCCCGCTGGAAAACAGCCGGGCGATCCTGCGGCGGGCGTTCGACCTGGGCATCACCCACTTCGACCTGGCCAACAACTACGGGGTCCCGTACGGCTCGGCGGAAAAGAACTTCGGCCGGATCCTGCGCGAGGACTTCCGGCCGTACCGGGACGAGCTGATCATCTCGACCAAGGCCGGTTACGACATGTGGCCGGGACCGTACGGCGAGTGGGGCTCGCGGAAGTACCTGCTGGCCAGCCTGGACCAGTCGCTGCACCGGATGGGCCTGGACTACGTCGACATCTTCTACAGCCACCGGTTCGACCCGAACACCCCGATGCAGGAGACGCTCGGGGCGCTCGACACGGCCGTGAAGTCGGGCAAGGCGCTGTACGCGGGCATCTCGTCCTACTCGGCGGAGCGGACGGCCGAGGCGGCCGGGATCATGCGCCGGATGGGCACGCCGATCCTCATTCACCAGCCCTCGTACTCGATGCTGAACCGCTGGATCGAGGGTGGCCTGCTGGAGGTGCTCGGCCAGGAAGGCATCGGCTGCATCGCGTTCTCGCCGCTCGCCCAGGGCGTGCTTACCGGCAAGTACGACAACGGGATTCCCGAGGACTCCCGCGCCAGCCGTCACACGTCGCTGGACACAGCCCAGCTCAGCGACGCGACGCTGAACCATGTGCGCGCGCTCGGCGAGATCGCGCGGGCACGCGGCCAGTCGACCGCGCAGCTCGCCCTCTCCTGGGCGCTGCGGGACCAGCGAGTCACGTCGGTGCTGATCGGAGCCAGCAGCGTCGCGCAGCTCGAGGAGAACGTGGCAGCGGCGGGGCACTCGGCGTTCACCGATGACGAGCTCGCGGCGATCGACCGGGACGCCGTGGAAGCGGGCATCAACATCTGGGCCGCGTCCAGCGCCGGCTGACCAACCGCAGCGGCGATGAGCAGCTCCGGCGGACACCGGCACGTGCTGACCGACCGCCTGGACCTTCGCGCGGTCGCCGAGGCCGACGGCGGTGCCCTGCACCGCCTCACCTCCGATCCGGTACATTCCGACCACATCCCCGGGGGGCTGCAGGAGACCCCGGAGAGCACCCGCGCCTGGATCGAGCGCTTCCGCGGCCGGTGGGACATCACCGGGCTCAGCTACTGGACGGTCCGGCTCCGGGCGACCGGGGAGGTGATCGGGATCGGGGGCGCCGAGTGCCGCCCCGGATTCTGGAACCTCTTCTACCTCCTGGATTCCGGTTTCTGGGGCAACGGCTACGCGACCGAGCTGGCCCGGGCCGCCCAGCGCGCGGCGGAGTCCGTCGATCCGGACCTGCCGCTGGTCGCCTGGATCCACGAGGACAACGCCCCATCGCAGGGCGTGGCGCGCCGCCTCGGCCTGACGGACTACGGCCTGCTGGGAGCGGCCCACTGGAACGGCGAGCCGATGCACTACTGGGCCGACCGCGAACCCGGTGCCCGCATGGGCCCGCGCTAGGGCACGGCTGTCATGGAGTTCACTACGCCAGACGCTTCGTAGACCGTGTAGTTCATCACCTCACCCGTGTTGGGCCTGGCGCTTCCCGGCGAGACAGCTATCTGGAAGGGGTCAACGGCGACCACTTCCTCCTCAAGCACCGCTGAGGTCGCCGGGTCGAAGATGAGTGTGTCCCGGGTGCCATACTCGGTCACGCCCACACCGATGCCTCGGCGGCCGAGCTTGTCCGTCATTGGGCCAAGCGATTCGATGCCTGGCAGGTTCTCGATCATGCGGTAGAGCTCGGCCCTGATCCTCGGCGGGGCGCCCGACTGCAGAAACGTTCCGGCGAAATCGAACGTGGCGTCGGTGTCCGCATGCCCATCTTCGAAGTGCTGCACAACGAACCGTTCGAGCGCGGCCGGTTCTTTCGGCAGGTCTGCAGTACGGGGATAAACAGTAAGGTCAATCTCCTGTCCCTTCGCGAATGTCTGCGAGGGGATAACGCCGTCACTGCATGGGCCCGCAGGTGCACTGGCTACTTCGCGCCCCTTGCCGTCGGGCTCCGCCCAGACCTGAACAGTCTGGACGCAAATGCCTGCGGTATCTGGCTGGCTTGCCACCCCGCCGTTCCACTGGCCCTCGATGGTCTTGACGTAGACGTAGCGGCCCGGCCCCGTACTGGCGGCTGATGGCTGGCTGGCCGCAGTCTGCGCCGCCTCGGCGAGGACCACGGCGGCCGGAGCTTTTGATCGCGGGTGAAGGCCGGGAGCCTTCGCCGGCGAGCCGGGGATGATGGCAAGCGCCACGGCTGCGCTCGCCGCAGCAGCCACGGCGACACCCGCCAGGGCTGCAACCTTGATACGGCGGCGGGCCGGGCCTGGCGCGGGCCGCTGCGCGATGATCTGCCGGTAGACCGCGACCCCGGCCGGGGAGTCCGGGTCGTCGAGGGTGACATGCCGGGCCGGTGCCGCCTCGGTGAGCATCGTGTCAAGATCCATCACTAACTCCGCTCGGCTTGACGACTGGCCGGAACGGGGCGGCCGGTCTGGATTTTGGTCGCAAGCAACTCCCGCAGACGTGCCTTCGCCTTGTGCACCCGGATCCCAACGGCGTTCACCGAGCACCCGAGAGTCTGGGCAGCCTCGGCATACGTGAGCTGCTCCCAGTGCACGAGCAGTAGCGCCTCGCGATCAGCGGGCTTCAGCCGGGCGATCGCCGCGAGCAAGCGCTCTTGTGCTGGATCCTGAACCGGGCCGGCGAAGTGCCCCTTGTCGTGCTGCTCGGCTTGGCGCCGGTCGGCCGCGAGGCGGTGGATCAGGTTGTCCCGGCGACTGGCACTGCGGTAGCGCCGGGAGATTACCCGGCGGGCCGTCCCGTAGAGCCAGAAACGATCACCGGGAGGCGGCGGAACGTCGGCCAGGCGTCGCCAGGCGGTCATGAATACCTCCGCGACGACGTCAGCCACCTCGTCCACAGGGCCCAGGCGATTTACCGCATAGGCCTGGACCGGACGGAAGTACGCCTGGTAGAGCCGATGAAACCGGACTTCTGGTTCATCACTAGCTTCGTCAGCGCTCGCCACAGATGCTCCTCGCAACCGAGTTGCTTACGCCTCATGAATCTCCGGCTCAGGCCAGAAGCTTTCCGGTTCGCGACAATAGCTCGAAACATCCTCAGCGCAGCACCGATCAGGATCTGGCAGACATACTCACGCTGACGGCACTGCCGGGCAGTGATCGGAGTTCTCGGAGGCGCTGGTCAAGCGTGACGCGGGCTGAAGAAGATCACTCCAACGCCTACTGCGACGATGGCGGCACCCAGCCACTCGTAGTTGTCTGGCCGGTGCCCGTCGATTGCCCATCCCCACAAAAGACTCATGATGACGAACACACCGCCGTATGCCGCGTAGACCCGGCCGAAGTTGTCAGTTGCTGGCTGGAAGGTCGGAATCACGCCGTAAATGATCAGGATGACCGCTCCAGCGAGGCCGACTGGCCACGGGGAGCCCTCACGCAGCCACCGCCAGACGAGATAGCCGCCGCCGATCTCTGCCAGCCCGGCAGCGATGAACAGCCCGACGCTGCGAAGCACGATCATGCGGCTGACTGTAACTGCTGGCCTGCCTGGCAGGACTATCAGCTTTGGAATGAGCCAGGTTAGGGGCTTAGGCAGCGGGCGAGTTGGCCTGCAGGCCGGGCCTAGCCTGGCGATTCGGCCAGACGGCGCAGCGCGCCGCGAACAACCTCGGGGTCGGTGGTGGCCCAGAACGGCGGCAGCGACGCTCGCAGGAACCCGCCGTACCGCTTGGTCACCAGCCGGGGATCCAGGATCGCGACCACACCCCTGTCGCTCATCGTGCGCAGCAGGCGGCCGGTGCCCTGGGCGAGCAGCAGCCCGGCCTGCGCCGCGGCGACCGTCATGAAGCCGTTGCCGCCGCGCGCCTCGACGGCGCGCTGCCTGGCCGAGGCCAGCGGGTCGTCGGGCCTGGGGAACGGGATCCGGTCGATGATCACGAGCTGCAGCGACCGGCCGGGAACGTCCACTCCCTGCCACAGCGACAAGGTGCCGAACAGGCAGGTCGCCTCGTCAGCCGCGAACCTGGCGATGAGCTGGGACGTCGGATCCTCGCCCTGGCACAGCAGCGGAAACTCGATCCGCTCACGCAACTCGGCGGCGGCCTGCTTCGCGGCCCGCATCGAGGAGAACAGGCCGAGCGTGCGGCCCCCGGCCGCGGTGACCAGCTCGCAGATCTCGTCCAGATACTGCGGCGCGAGCCCGTCCCGGCCCGGCGGCGGCAGGTGCCGGGCGACGTAAAGGATGCCGCTGCGCGGGTGGTCGAACGGTGAGCCGACGTCCATCCCGGACCAGGTCAGAGGGTGCGGTTCGGCTGCATGATCTTCGTGGCCGGCCGGTTCGCCATCGTAGGACGGCACAGTGTCGGCCGGCACAGCCTCAGACGGCACCGTCTCGGACGTGGCTGGCCGCACCGCCGCGTCCGGCGTCGCCTGCGGCATGGCCGCTTCACCCGCGGGCAGCCCCCACTGCCTCGCCAGCGGGTCGAACGAACCGCCGACGAGCAGCGTGGCGGAGGTCAGCGCCACCGTCCGCTGGCCGAACAGCCGCTCGGCCAGCAGCCCGCCGACCGCGAGCGGTGCGACCCGGAGCGTCGGCGGGCGGCGCGCATCGGGATCCGCCGGGACATCCAGCCACACCACGTCCGGGCGCGCGGCGACGTCCGGGCCGAACGCGCTCAGCATGCGGTCCGCGGCATCGTGCAGCTCGTCGAGCGCCGCCAGCGCGACCCGCCGCGCCGCGAGCTGCTCCGGCTCGTCATCCGCGTTCTTCGCGCCGGTACGGATCTCGGTGGCGCACGATCCGGCGGCGTCCCTGAGCGCAGCGAGCGCGACGGCGAGGTGCTCCGTCAGCACGTCGATGCGCCCGGCGGGCGCATCGGCCAGCATCAGGGCCAGCCCCTCCCCCGCATCCTTGAGCCTGCCCGCGGCGTCGTCGGTGACCTGCTTGCCGCATCGCCGGGCCGCGGCCTCCACCGCGGGGGCCGAGAGCTCGGCCGTGGCAATCGACGTCACCCGGTCGACGAGGTCATGGGCCTCGTCGATGATCACGACTTCGTGCTCGGGAAGCACGTTGCCGTCCTCGAGCGCGTCGATGGCCAGCAGCGCGTGGTTGGTGACCACGATGTCGGCGCGAGCGGCGATCTCGCGGGCCTTCTCCGCGAAGCACCGGGTGCCGAAGCCGCAGCGCTGGGACCCGATGCACTCCCGTGCGGTGACCGCGACCTGCCGCCAGGCCCGCTCGTCCACGCCCGGCACGAGCTCGTCCCGGTCACCGGTCTCGGTCTGCTCGGCCCACTCCCGCAGCCGGGTCACCTGCCGGCCGATCTCCGTGCTCGGCGAGGGGTCGAACAGAGCGTCCTGCGAGTCGTCGGCGGCACCGGTCTGCAGCCGGTGCTTGCACAGGTAGTTGCGCCGTCCCTTGAGGATCGCGAACGTCGGTGCCCGGCCGAGCAGTGGCTTGAGCGCTTCGGCGAGCCGCGGCAGGTCGCGGTCGATGAGCTGGCTCTGCAGCGCGATCGTGGCCGTGGACACCACGACCGTGGCGTCGAGCCCGGCCGCGTGCCTGGCCGCCGGCACCAGGTACGCCAGCGACTTTCCGGTGCCGGTGCCCGCCTGGACCGCGAGGTGCTCGCCGCCATCCATGGACCGGGCCACCGCCTCGGCCATCTTGACCTGCCCGGGCCGCTCGGCGCCGCCTATCCCGGCGACCGCGGCGGCCAGCAGCGTCGGCACATCGGGTAGTTCACTTGGTTCGCCGGCCACACCTGAAACGTATCGCTCTCCTACGACGATCCGCGGCAGCCAAACGCGCTACGGCACAACAATGACCGGGCAGCGCGCGTGCCGCGCCAGCCAGCCCGGAATCGAGCCGGCCACATGGCGCAGCTTGTGCGCCGAAGCCCCGACGACGAGCGCGTCGGCGCTGCTGGAATCGGCGGTGGCCGCGAGTTCCTTGGCCGCGTTCCCGCGCCGTGCCATCACGCTGACGTCGAGTCCCTCGGCGTCGCATACCTGGTGCAGCTCGGCGAGCAGCCACGGCTCGAAGTCCTGGCGTTCCCTTGCGGTGCAGATGACCTGCCCGGTCATCGGCTCACAGTAGACGCCGAACGGGATCACGTAGACGACGAGCAGCGGCCGGCCAAGCCGGCGGGCCAGCCCGGCCGCGTAGGCCAGCGCGTTCCGGCTGGACGGGGACGCGTCATAGCCGATCACGACGGGGTGGCCGGGCCCGCGGGCACCGGGCGCCCGGGCGGACTGATCCTGCTGCGCCGCCAGCGGTTCCGGCTCGGCACGCTCACCAGGGCGGCCGTGTGCTTCCCGGCGTGCCTGTTGGGGCGGCCTTTGCGGGCCATCCGCGCGGTCAGGCTGGTCCCAGCGCGGCTCGGGCCCTAGCTGCTCCATGAGATTGGTCCTTGCGGTTCATGCTCCGCTTCGTAGGAACGGCTCCATCATATGACTTAGTTCGCACTAAGCAAATACTCTCCCGGAGCCACCGAGGCAGCACCGGACGTGGTCGCTTCATTGTCCCAGAAATTCCCGGTAACTCCCGGACAGGCACGAAGGAAATCCAGGTCACGCCGGCGATCTAGGTGCCCGGCCCTGGCCGGGGTAGCGGGCGCGGCGCGTGCCCGCTCCGGCGGCACGGCCCGCCCAGCTCCGGCCTCGGGCCGCAACGCACCAATAGTGTCGTGGGACCCACGCTGCTTGTAGAGCAACAGCGTGGGTCCCACGACCGCATTGGTAACCGCGAGGGGTGCTAGGGAGGCGGGCGAAAAGGGAGCATTTAGTCCTCTTGGCGGGGATGCTCTGGAGGTCTACGGTGGAACTAGGTGAGCCGGGAAGCCTGGTCGGCGCGACATATCCGTACGCGTCCGCCAGGAGAACCCGATGACCGCCGAATACGCACCTGCTGACACCGCATCCACCACCAGCGCGGCCCCCGTGGCCCGCCAGGCCGCGGTTCCCGCGCCGCCAAGCTGGGCCTGGATGCGCGGCGCGCTGATCCTCGCCGGCGCCGCGCAGCTGATCACGATCTCGGCGCTGACCAGCGCAGATCCGCTGGCAGCCACCTGGTACTCGCTGCTGCTGGCGGTCGCCCCGGCGCTGCTGGTGGCCGCGGCCGCGTTCGCACCGGCCCCGGCAAACCTGCCCCTCGCCGTCGTCGCCGCCGTGGTCCTCGCCGTCGGCATCATCGCGGGGATCGCGCACACCGGCGCGTTCTACCTGCCCGCGCTCGTGGTGCTGGCCGTCGGAGTGGCCAGGATCTGGCGAGAGCGCGGCTGAGCCCGGATTTATTCGGTGGCAGTCACGCGTCGGCACGCCGTAGCGTGAGCGGCGACGTCTAGCGAGGTGGCGGCGGTGTGAGCGCCACCCACAGAGGAGAAATGGCCTTGTCCATGGTCATGGTCCGCCGTGTCCGGGCGGCGACCACCAGCACCGAACCCAGCCGGTGCCCACTTCCTGCATGACCGCGCGCTGATCATCCAGCTCGTCCGCGCAGCTGGCGCTGGCGACGGACGGCTCGTGCTCGACCTCGGAGCCGGCAGTGGCGCGATCACGGCCAGGCTCGCCGAGGCCGGGGCCCGGGTCATCGCCGTGGAAAGGGACCCGCGCCTGGCGGCCCGGCTGCGGCAGCGCTTCGGCCACGACCCGAGGGTCCGCGTGGTCGAGGCTGACTTGCGCCAGGTGAAGCTGCCGCGCCGGGAGTTCCTGGTCGTGGCCAGCCCGCCGTTCTCGCTCACGACCGCACTGTGCCGTCGCCTGCTCGGCGATCCGGGGGTCAGGCTCGCCGCCGCCGAGCTGATCATTCAGGACGGCGCCGCCAGGTGGCTGGCAAGCGCGCGGCCGCGCGACGCCGAGACCGCATGGTGGACCGCCCGTTACGAGGTGCGGCTGGCCAGGACGGTCAGCTCAGCGAGCTTCACGCCGCCGCCCAGCGTGGCTGCGGCGCGGCTGTCGATCAGGCGGCGGCCAACGCCCGCCCCGGCGCAGCGGCAGCTGCGCGCGCTCCTGCGCGCCGCCTACCGCAGGCCCGGCACCAGGGCAAGCACGGCACTCGCAGACACGAGCGCGACCAACGGCAGGCGGCTGCTGATCCGGGCCGGCGTCGACCCGGCCGCGCTGGTCGAGCAGATCACCGCGGAGCAATGGCACCGCCTCGCGCTCCTGCTGTCGGTCAACAGGCCGTCCACATGAGCGAGGCGACCTAGCAGGCCAGCGCGCGTAGCTGCCACGATAGGTCGCATGAGTGAGCCAATCCGCGAATCCAGCGGCACCGCGGCCTACCGTGCAGCGCGCGACCTGCTGCTGCGCCACCGGGAGGACTACGAGGCCGCCAACGCAGCGTTCGCCTGGCCGAGGCTCGACGAGTTCAACTGGGCGCTCGACTGGTTCGACGTGCTTGCCGCCGAGCACCCGGACCGCGACGCGCTGCGGGTGATCACGGCCGACAGCGACACCCGGCTGACGTACGCGCAGATGGCCGCGCGCTCGAACCAGGTCGCCAACTGGCTGCGCGATCTCGGGGCGCGCCGCGGCGACCGGGTGCTGCTCATGCTCGGCAACATCGCGCCGCTATGGGAGGTCATCCTCGCCTCGATCAAGCTCGGCGCGGTGATCATCCCGGCGTCCACGCTGCTCGGGCCCGAGGACCTGGCCGACCGGATCGCCCGCGGCGACGTGCGGCACGTGATCACCGAGGACGCTCATACCCCGAAGTTCGAGGGGCTCAACGGGACGTGGACCCGGGTCGTGGTCGGCGCGGCCGCACCGGGCTGGCACCACTACGACGACGCCGGGAGCGCACCGTCCGGCTTCACTCCCGACGGCCCGACCAGAGCGACCGACCCGCTGCTGCTGTATTTCACGTCGGGCACGACCGCGCAGCCGAAGCTGGTCGAGCACACCCACGTGTCGTACCCGGCCGGCCACCTGTCCACGATGTACTGGATCGGCCTGCAGCCCGGCGACGTGCACCTGAACATCTCCTCCCCCGGCTGGGCCAAGCACGCCTGGAGCAACGTGTTCGCGCCGTGGATCGCGGGCGCGACCTCGCTGATCCTGGGCCACGAGCGGTTCAGCGCCCAGGCGCTGTTCGATGCGCTGCCCGCCTGCGGCGTGACCTCGCTGTGCGCGCCGCCCACGGTCTGGCGGATGCTGGTGCAGGCCGACCTCGCCGGCGCGGACGTCCGCAGCCTGCGCGAGTGCGTCGGTGCCGGCGAGCCGCTGAATCCTGAGGTCATCGAGCAAGTACGCAGAGCCTGGAACGTGACGGTCCGTGATGGGTACGGCCAGACAGAGACCACGGCGCAGATCGGCAACCCGCCAGGGGCGCAGCTGCGCCTCGGCTCGATGGGCCGTCCGCTGCCCGGCTACGAGGTGGCGCTGGTCGACCCGGTGACCGGCGAGCAAGGCGAGGAGGGCGAGATCTGCCTGCCGCTCGCTCACCGCCCGCTCGGGCTGATGACCGGCTACAAGGACGACCCGCAGCGCGCCGCCGAGGCCATGCGCGACGGTTACTACCACACCGGCGACGTCGCCTCCCGCGACGCGGACGGCTACATCACCTACGTCGGCCGGACGGACGACGTCTTCAAGGCGTCCGACTACCGGATCTCGCCGTTCGAGCTGGAGAGCGTGCTGATCGAGCACGAGGCCGTCGCCGAGGCGGCCGTGGTGCCCTCGCCGGACCCGCTCCGGCTCGCGGTCCCCAAGGCCTTCGTCATCCTGGCCGCAGGCCACGAGCCCGACGGCGACACCGCGCTCGCGATCCTCGCCTATGCCAGGGAGCGGCTGGCCCCGTACAAGCGGGTCCGGCGGCTGGAGTTCGCCGACCTGCCGAAGACGATCTCCGGAAAGATTCGCCGGGTCGAACTGCGCGAGCAGGAGGCGGGCCGTCCCGGCGACAGCCGCGGCGACACCGAGTTCTGGGAGGAGGACTTCCCCGGCCTGAAGGCTGGTCCCGCGGGATGATCCGGCTGAGTGACGACGAGACCGGGATGCTGGCCGGAGGCTCCGGCCCGGCGGCGGCGCTGTCGATGCGCGTGATTCTGACGGCCGCAAGGATCCAGGGCGCAGGGCGGCTGGTCCCGATCGCCTCCGCGCACGTGGATAGCTGTCTCTACCATGGGCCGTCTAGCCTCGACTTTGCTCGCGCCCTCTTGTCCGGTGGCGGCCGGGTCCGCGTGCCGACCACCCTGAACGTTGGCGGGCTGGACCGCAGCCGTCCGGACCTGTTCGCCGGGCCCGCCAGCCACGGCGAGGCGGCACGGCAGCTCATGGACAGCTATGTCGAAATGGGATGCCAGCCCACGTTTACATGCGCGCCCTACCAGCTGCCCGGCCGCCCTGCCCCGGGCACCGACGTGGCGTGGGCGGAGTCCAATGCGATCGTGTTCGGCAACAGCATGATCGGCCTGCGCACCGACAGGTACGGGGATCTGATCGACATCTGCGCAGCGATCACGGGCCGCGTCCCCCATGCCGGGCTGCACATCCGGGAGAACCGCGCCGCGCGGGGCCTCTTCACGGTGGAGCAGGACGCGATCCGGAGGGTGGACGCGGACCTGCTGCCTGCGCTGCTCGGCCATCACATCGGCCGCCGCACCGGAACACTGGTCCCGGCGCTGGACGGCCTGCAAACGGTGCCCATCACCGAGGACTGGGGCAAGGCCTTCGGCGCCGCGGCGGCCTCCAGCGGCGGAGTGGCCATGTTCCACATCCTCGGCGCCACCCCGGAAGCGCCGGACCTGGCGACGGCGACGCAGGGGAAGATCCCGGTTCTCAGCGAGCGGGTAACCGGCGCGGACCTGATCGCCGCGCACCGCCAGCTCACCACCGGAGCGCCGGATGAGCGGCTCGGCGGGGTCAGCATCGGTACCCCGCACTTGTCCGCCCAGCAGCTCCGCCGCCTCGCCGCGCAGCTCGCCGGGCGCCGGGTCAGGGTGCCCACCTACGCCACCACCAGCCGGTCCGTGATCGCGTCGGAGCCCGCGGCAGCCCAAGGGCTGGAAGCATGCGGAGTGACGATCATCCGCGACACCTGCACCTACTTCCAGCCGGACATCATGGACCCAGCCGGAGCCGTCATGACGAACTCGGCCAAGTGGGCCTACTACGCACCCGCGAAGATCGGCTGCACGGTCATCCTCGCCAGCCAGTCCGACTGCATCGAAAGCGCCGTGTACGGCGAGATCACCCTGACCGGCCGTCATGGCTGACGGCAGCCTGCTGATGGCCGGGGAGCTCATCCTCGGCCAGGCCACGTCCGGGCCGCTGCTCAGGTTGACCGAACCGGTCAGCTTCTGGGGAGGGGTCGACGAGAAGACCGGCCAGATCATCGACCAGCACCATCCCCAGTTCGAGGTCTGTCTGGCAGGCACCGCTCTGCTGATGGGGGCGGCCCGCGGGTCCAGCTCCTCGAGCAGCACGCTGCTGGAATGCGTCAGGCTGGAAACCGCCCCGGCGATGCTGCTGCTTACCGAGCGCGACACCATACTGGCCGTCGGTGTAGCCGCGGCGTGGGAGATCTACGGCCGCGGGCCCTCCGTGGTCCTCCTGCCCGCACCGCCAGATGCCCGCGATGGCGAGCAAATCCGGGTGGACCAGCAGGGCCGCATCTACAAATGCTCGGCTATTGCAACAGATGAGTGAGTACGTGCAGGCCAGGCCGTCCCGGTGCTGGACCTGCCGGGGATAAGCCGGCCGACCGGCAGCGGCTCCGGCGCGGAGCGCCGCAGGACCGGGCCATAGCAGACCGGTCCGCTGACCGGCAATGCGCCGCGCAGGGCTGGGCCCTTATCGGGCGCCGTTGACAAGGTGGACCGCGCCAGGCACTCTATAACCAGATGGTTCTAAAAAAGGATGGTTATAGATGGCGGCAGACCGGCTGAGCCTCGTATTCGGGGCGCTCGCCGACCCGACGCGGCGGGCGATCTTGACCCGGCTGGCCGACGGCGAGGCGACCGTCGCCGAGCTCGCCGCGCCGTTCCGCGTGTCCCAGCCCGCCATCTCTAAGCACCTGAAGGTCCTGGAGCAGGCGGGCCTGATCTCACGGACACGGCGGGCCACCGCGCGGCTCAGCCGCCTGGAGGCCGAACCGCTCCGGGAGGTGACCACCTGGCTGGCCCGCTACCAGCGGTTCTGGGACGAAAGCCATGAGCGGCTCGACGACCTGCTGGCGGCACTGCAAGCCAGCCAGGAACACGCTCCGGGCCATGACCCGGCGGCAACAGTGAAGGGAAACGACGATGAGTAAGACCACGATCACCGCAGAACCGGGCATCCCGCAGATCATCGTCACTCGCGAGTTCGACGCGCCGCGCGACCTCGTGTTCCGTGCCCACACCGACCCGCGCCTGCTGGTGCAGTGGCTTGGCCCCCGGGACCTAGCCATGACCATCGACCGGTACGAGGCCCGCAACGGCGGCACCTGGCGCTACACGCAAAGCGATGCTCAGGGCAACAGCTACGGCTTCCATGGCGTCTTCCACGGCGACCCGTCACCGGATGCCATCGTGCAGACCTTCGAATTCGAAGGCGCGCCCGGTCATGTCTGCCTGCAAACCGGGACCCTAGCCGAGCGCGGCGGCAAGACGCTGGTGCGCACTGTCTCCGCCTTCCAGTCGGTGGAGGACCGCGACGCCATGGTCGCCTCGGGGATGGAGCACGGTGTCCACGATTCCGGCGAGCGCCTGGCTGAACTTCTTGCCCGGATGCAGAACAGCTGACCTCGCTGCCAGCCATCAAGAAAGGGAGCAGATCATGAACACCACAACCGTCACCGCCCGCCCCGCTGCCCGCACCGGCGGCCGCGCGAACACGCTGCTGTGGGCAGCTCAGATCGTGCTGGCCGCGTTCTTCGCGTTCGCGGCCGTGCCCAAGCTCGCCGGGGCGCACACCGCGGTGACGATGTTCGGCCAGATCGGAGCCGGGCAGTGGCTGCGGTACCTGGTCGGAGCCGCCGAGCTCGCCGGAGCGGCCGGCCTGCTCATCCCGCGGCTGGCCGGGCTTGCCGCGGCCGGGCTCGCTGCCGACATGGCTGGCGCGTCCATCATCAACGCCGCCGTGCTGCACAGCGGCGCTGTCGCGATGACCGTCCCGCTCTGCGCCGCGTTCACGCTCATCGCAGCAAGCCGGCGCGAGCAGATCAGGAACCTGGCCGCAGCCATCACGCGCCGCTGACCGGCCTGGATAACCCGCCAGCCATCCGCACGGACGACCAAGACAGGAGACAGCCATGGCCAACCTCGTTCTCACCATGACCATGAGTCTCGACGGATTCTTCCTCACCGTGCACCCCGTCGCACTCGGCAGCGGCAAGCGAATATTCACCGGCAAGACCAGCCTGGAGCTGATCGACGCCAGAACCTACCGCTCAGGCGTGATACGCGCCCGCTACCGGCCAGCCCCCTAACAGGCTCAACACAGCCTGCGGGCCGAGCGAGACAGACCCGCTGACCAGGAATTCGGACAGTTCCGGCGATTCAAGATGCTCCGCTGATTCGTCGTTTGTAGGCGGAGGGGGTCTCCCCGCAGTGCCTGGCGAAGGATCGAGCGAACGCCCCGGCATCGTCGAAACCCACGGCGATTGAGACCTCTAGGACGGAACGGTCCGGCTGGGCCAGCAGGGCCATGGAACGAAGCACACGTGCGCGGAGTAGGTAAGTTCGCCACGACATGCCCAAGTGGCTGTTGAAGATGCGGCGCAGCGTTCGTTCCGAAACCCCGATCGCGCGAGTTACGTCGCTGAGCGTGACGTAGTCGAGGTGAGCATGGGTGTAGTCGGTGGCCGCGGTGACAACCGGATCGTTCGAGGCCGGCAAGTGCAACGGCTTCTCGTCATCTAGTGCTTCTGCGACCACGTGCCCAAGGGTCTGGAAGAACGAGTCTGCTTCCATCCCCGACTCGATGCGCGAAATCGGCCATCGCACCGAGTAGAGCATCATCTCGCGAAGCAATGCGGAGACGGCGATAATCCGAACCCGGTCTCCGGCCACCGGAACGAGTCTTGGCTCAAAGAGCACCGCGACGGTCTGCACACCAGCGTTCAACGTCGTCTGATGGTGCAGGCCCGCCGGGATCCACGCGGCTTGGTGGGGTGGCAGCAGGTAGTGGCCGGCCTCCGTCTTAACTTCCACCATCCCGCGGCAGGCGTACTCGATTTCGTGCACATCGTGAAAGTGCCAGCCAGTGATTAGCTGCTCGCCGCCGTCGTACATGAGGCTGCCCCCGGCCCAGCGACTACTTTCTCGCAGGTTCACCAAGCCAGTGGTGGCCGCTTGGACCTGATCTTTGGCCGAATCAGCAGGGACGGTCATACCTCGGGAAGCTTACAGTCTGTTTATGCCTACGTTGATCTACTCCATGTCCGTGTCGCTGGACGGCCACATCGCCGGGCCGGACGGCGCCATCGACTGGGCCGCGCCGGACGAGGAATTGATGCGGTTCCACAACGAGCAGACCCGAGAACTCACCGGCCACCTGTCTGGGCGGGGGCTCTACGAGGACATGCTGGTCTGGGAGACGGCCGAGCAGACCTGGTCGGATCCCCGGGCCCTTGAGTTCGCCCGGCTATGGAAGGCCATCCCGAAAGTGGTGTTCTCAACCAGCCTGACGACGGTGGAAGGTAACGCCCGCCTGGCCCGAAGTGCCGTCGCTGACGAGGTCGCCGAGCTGAAGAATCAATCCGGCGCCGGCATCGTTTCCGTCGGCGGTGCCAGGCTCGCCGCCTCACTCGCCGAGAAAGACCTCATCGATGAGTACCGGCTGTTCGTCAGTCCCGTCGTGCTGGGGGGCGGCACCCCGTACTTCCCGCCACTGCCGAAGAGACTCGACCTCGAACTCGTCGAGACGCAGACCTTCTCGCAGGTCGTCTACCTCCGGTACCGGCGGAGCTAGTCCGTGGCGACTCTCGCAGCGGGCCGATTACTGGACGAACCCCGCTGCGGGGCTAGCTGGTCACGTCGGCGGTGGTGAAGCGAGCCCACGCGATCGAGCAGAAGATGACGATGTAGACGGCGAACGAGAGCAGGCCGTGGCCGAGTTCGGGCCACACGATCGGCACCCGCAGCAGCGAGTCGAACGACAGCCACCAGTGCGTCGGCAAGTACGGGTGGATCACGTCGAGCTGTGACACGCTGTCGGCGACTTCGCTGGCCACCGCGATCACCAGGACCGCCGCGATCGCGCCGATCGGGTGCTCGGTGAGCGTGGAGATCGCCAGCCCGATCGCGCCGAGCGCGGCCATCGCCGCGGCCAGGTAGAGGGTCACGAACAGCAGCCGCAGCAGCCCCTCCCCCAGCGGGACCGCGTTGCCGGACAGCAGCGTGACCGGCCCGACCGGGAACAGGATCGCGCCGACGACCACGGCGACCGCGGAAACGAGCAGGCACGCGCCCGCGCAGAAGGCCATGTTCGCGGTGAGCTTGATCCCGAGCAGCCGCGTCCGTCCGGCCGGCACCGTGAGCAGGTAGCGCAGCGTGCCCCGGTTCGCCTCGCCCGCGATCGAGTCGCCGGTCACGATCGCGACGACGAGCGGCAGGATCAGCGTCGACTCGACCACGAGGGTGAGGAACGCCAGGAAGACGCCGTTGCCGGTGACCTGGCTGAGGAACGCCGGCCCGTTGCCGTTGCCGTTGCCGCCACCGCCGCCGCCGTTGCTGGCGCCCGAGGAGAACCTGAGCACGAGGCCGAGCAGCACCGGGACCGCGGCGAGCACGGCCAGCAGCACGAGGTTGCGCTTGCGGCCGAAGGTCAGCCGCAGCTCGGACCGCAGCAGCCGGAGCCAGCGCGCCACCGCGGCCGGCTGTGAGAGGGCCGCCGGCGCCGCCACGTCAGCCGTTGACATCGAAGCCCTCGCCGGTGAGCTCGACGAACAGGTCCTCCAGGCTGGCCCTGGGGGTTTCCAGGCCGGCCACGGGCACGCCGGAGTGCACGAGCTCGGCGCACACGGTCTCCGGGGCCAGCTCGCCGAGCTGCGCCGTCACTTCCCTGCCGTCGGCGCGCACGTCGGTGAGCCCGAGCCGGTCCAGCACCCGCGCGGCGAGCGTGGGCTCGCCGGTGCGCACCAGGATCCTGGCGGTGCCGCGGCCGCGCAGTTCCTCGAGAGTCCCCTGGAACACGAGCTCGCCGGCCCGCATCACGCCGACGTGCGAGCAGATCTGCTCCACCTCGGCCAGCAGGTGCGAAGACACGAAGACCGTGGTGCCGTCGGCGGCGATCTGCTTGATCAGGCTCCGGACCTCGCGGGTGCCCTGCGGGTCGAGGCCGTTGGTCGGCTCGTCCAGGATCATCAGCTCACGCGGCTGCAGCAGTCCGGCCGCGATGGCCAGGCGCTGCTTCATGCCGAGCGAGTAAGCGCGGTAGTGCTTGCCGCCGGCTGGGAGCAGCCCGACCCGGTCAAGTGCCGCGTCGATCCTGGCCGCGGCGGTCCGCGGGCTGGCGGTCCGGTCTGCCGCGTCCAGCCTGGCCAGGTTGTCCAGGCCGGACAGCTGGGGGTAAAAGGCCGGCCCCTCCACCAGCGATCCCACCCTCGGCAGCACGGCGTTCGCGCCCGCCGGCATGCTCACGCCGAGCAGCCGCTGGCTGCCACCGGTGGGCTGGATCAGCCCGAGCAGCATCCGGATCGTGGTCGTCTTGCCGGAACCGTTCGGCCCGAGGAACCCGTAGACGGTTCCGCGCGGCACGGCCAGGTCGATCCCGGCGACGGCAAGCTGAAAGCGGAACCGCTTGGCCAGCTCCATCGTGGCGATGGCCAGCCCGCTGGCGTCAACGTTCAGGGAACTGGGCTTGGGTTCGACGCGCTCAGCTCCGCCGAAGCTGACCTCGTCCTGGCCGGTGCCCAGGCTCACCGCAGGTGCGCCGCGTCCGCGTACAGGACCGAGGGGACGACCGCGCCGACCAGGACCTTGCCGTCGGACAGCATCAGCACCGAGAGCAGGCTGGTGCGCAGCAGGCGCCCGCTGCCCCAGGATCCGTGCACCGGCGTGGACGCGCTCATCAGCGCACCGAGGATGTTGGCTGATCCGCCGTCCGGGGCGAGGCCGCCGTGGGCGGAGAACGCGCCAGACAGCACCGCGACCGACAGCCAGTCCTTGCCCAGCACCGTGGGCCCGGCCGGGGAGGGCGTACTTACGCTGATGGCTGCAGAGCTGTACCCCGACATTGGCGCGTACCCGGTCCAGCCGCTGCTGCCCGGTTTCCCGGTCGTCGTGATCGTTACCGGCTTCCCGCTGGCCACGCTCTTCAGCAGCGCGGCCCGCTGCGCCTTGGGCATCGACGCGGGCAGGCTCTGCGCGACGGACGCCTCGAGCTGCTTGCGCGCGGCGGCCGGAATCTGTTGGTCGTCGTTCTCGGTCACGACCTGGCCGTTGCTGGCGTTCATCCGGAAAACGATCGAGCCGGTCGGCGCGGCACCCTTGCGGCTGGCGTAAAAACTGCCGGCGGGCAGGTTCGGCAGGCTGGACAGTCCGGATGGCGCGTCGGCCGGGACCGTGACCGTCTTCACCTTCGCGCCCGGCGGCGGGGAGAACGCGAAGTTGGACGCGGCGGGCCTGGCGAACGAGAGCGAGGTGTAGCCCACGCTGAACGCGGGACTGGCCGCGCCGCGCGCGAAGACCTGCACCTGCAGCGGAAGCGAGTTGCTCGCGTCGACGGCGATCCTGACCTGCCCGATCAGCGAGCGGCTGTCCTTGGGCGCCAGCGAGAGCTGGTAAGCGGGCTGGCCCGCGACGGTCACGTTCTGCTGAAGGCCGACGGTGGTTGTGGAGCCCACTGCGGCCAGGATCTGCTTTGCGATCTGCGGCGGCGTCGGGACGCTCTGCGCCGTGGCGGTGTTCGGGGAGGCGCCCGCTGCTCCGGCCGGCAGGATGTAGTGCGTCGCCTTGTTGGTCTGGCTGTCCCAGAGCCAGACGTTGCGGCCGTCCCGGCGCACGTCGGTCTCGCCCATGGACACCGGGACCGCCACCCGCACCTTGGCCGGGCCGTCGTACCAGATCTTGAACGTGTGCGTGCCGGACAGCAGCGAGAGGCCGGACAGTGGGTCGGACGAGCCCGGCAGGTCGGGCAGGCCGAGCGACGCGGTCTCCTGGACGGTCGCCGTCATCGCGGACGGCAGCGCGGCGGGATTGTCGACCGCGGCCAGCAGCTGCGCCGTGGTCCGGGCGGAAAGCGCGGGCGTGGCCTGGCCGCGGGCGATCACAGATCCCGCGACGACGATTCCGACCGCCGCCACCGCGCCGACCGGCACCGCCCATCTGGCCTGGCGTCCGCGCAGCAAGTTCGTTGCCGCACTCACTGGAACCTCCAGGGGGAGGGAGATGCCTTCGAGCATACGCGGGCTAAGAGCGTAACCGGAGGCCAGAGGTTGTGCCCGGCCGAGATCGGGTCGCCGGGCCATTCGTGCATCGCGTCCAGGTTGTCGTGCGCCGGGTGCTTCGCCGCGGCCGGGCCGTCGGCGAAGGCGCGCAGGATGTTGGCGGTCACCCGGCGGGTGAACGTGCCGCACGCCTTGCTGATCCCCCAGTGGTACAGCGGCGGCCCGAACGACTCCACCCAGCGCATCGTCCCTGCGTTGAACACCCCGGCCCCGCTGCGGTGCGTGTAGTAGGCGGAATCCGAGTAGCTGTTGACCCCGTTGCAGGTCAGCGGCGAGTGGGACAGGATCTGGATCGGCCGCTGCACCGGGTAGCCGGGGTTCACCCGGTCGTACTCGATGCCCACCAGGGACGCGAACCTGGTGCCCTTGCGCGCGCCGGTTCCGGCGAACATCCAGGCGTCCGGCGTGGCCACGACGTAGTCGGCCACGGTCGGGTAGCTCTCGTACAGGGTCCCGATCACCGACGACTCCGGATCCGGGTCCGGCGGCTCCCGCCAGGCGTTGTTGGTCACCAGGGCGTTGTCCTTGCCGTACATGGGGTCCTGCTGGTAGCTGGTCTTGTAGCAGATCACCAGCCGGTCGGCGCCGAGCGAGGTCGGCTCGAGCCGGGTCCGCCGGAACATCGCGTTCGCGCCGAGGAACGCCAGGTTCACCCCGGCGTCCCTGGCCGCCGTCACGCTGGCGCGTTCCGGCGGAGACCAGTACTCGTCGTGGCCGAGCGAGGCCAGCGCGCTCGCGCCGTCCAGCGCGTGCGCGTCACTGGCGATGTCCATGCTGGTCAGGTACGCGAGCGGCAGCCCCATGCGCTCAGCCAGGTTGATCAGCTTGCGCTCGTAGACCATGAACAGGTAGGCGCCCTCCTGGTCGTAGGGCCGGTCAAGGCTGACCGCATACGAACGTGTGCCGTAGCTGCCGTCCGGGCCCTTGTAGAGGTCGTAGCCGCCCCAGGTGTTGTAGGCCTGCCAGGTCGCGACGCAGTTCTTCAGCACCACCTTGCCCGCCGTGTCCGAGGAGCGGATGGTCAGCGGGATGTAGCGCTGCGCGCCGGAGCACGCGTCGAGGCGGAGCAGGTAGGACCCGGCCGGCCAGCCGTCGGTCGGCACGGTCACCGAGGCGCCCCAGTCGGTGGTGACCGTGCTGGTCTTCTCGGTGAAGCCGGCCGGCTTCTGCCGCACCCCGCGCACCGGGCCCGACTCCCAGACCCGGCGGGCCAGGTCGCCGTTGTACCAGCCGACGCGGAACGCCACGACCTTGAACTCCCGTGCGGTCGTGGACACATACAGGTCGACCGGCCGGCCCGGCAGCACGCTGCTCTGCCCCGCGTACCCCATGACCTCGTCCGGGGCGCCGGTTTTGGTGATCCACCAGTCCGGGTCGCCGGGCAGCGAGTTCTCCGGCACCTGGCGCACGGCTGCGGCCCGCCTGCCTGTCGCTGTGGGCCTGGCCGAGCCGCCGGCCTCACCGCAGCCCGCGGCGACGGCACCGGGAACGGCCGCGATCGCGGCTGCGCTGGCGGCGCGGCGAAGGAAGACTCGCCGGGTATGGCTTCCTTCTGAGCTATGACCACCCTCCGGGCTCATAGCTCAGATTGTCCGTCGCGGCCTACAGGCCGCTACCACCGCCCCACAGGTAGTAGCGCACTCACCGCGACGGCTGTGAACAATAGCGTCAGATAAAGGATGGACCGGTGGAAAAGGCGCATCGGCGCCGGGGCATCCCCGGCGACGACCCGGCCCCGCAGGGCGTGGGCCTCGGCCAGGAACCAGGTGCCGAGCCCGACCGCGCAGCACCCGTACAGCCAGCCGGCGTACGGGACCAGCGCGAGCGTGGCGGCGACCATGATGTAGGAGTACACCACGATCTTGCGGGTCACTATCGAGGCCGAAGCCACCACCGGCAGCATCGGCACGTTGGCCGCCGCGTAGTCGTCACGGAACTTCATCGCCAGGGCCCAGAAGTGCGGCGGGGTCCAGAAGAAGATCACGGCGAAGAGCACGATCGACGGCAGGCCGATGCGGCCGGTCACCGCCGCCCAGCCGACCAGCACCGGGAAGCAGCCCGCCGCACCGCCGATGACGATGTTCGATGCCGTCCGCCGTTTCAGCCCAAGCGTGTAGACGAAGATGTAGAACAAGATCGCCGCGTCGGCGAGCGCGGCCGCCAGCCAGTTGACCACGGTGCCGAGCAGCACGGTCGAGGCGGCGCCGAGCAGGATCCCGAACACCAGGGCCTCGGCCGGCTTGATGGCCGCGGCGCTCCCCTTGGCCACGAGGGGCCGGCGCGACGTGCGCTTCATCACGGCGTCGATGTCGCGGTCGATGAAGCAGTTGATCGTGTTGGCGCTGCCGGCGGCGAGCGTGCCGCCGAGCAGGGTGACGACGATCAGCTCGACCGCGGGCACCCCGCGCCGGGCCAGCAGCATCGTCGGCACGGTCGTGATCAGCAGCTCGACGATGATCCGCGGCTTGGTCAGGGCGTACAGCGACTTGGCCAGCAGGCGTGCCGAACGCCGGCCGGGGGCGTCAAGCGCCGACCCGGCTTCGTGCCCGGACAGCGCGTCCGTGGCTTGTGTCACTCGCCGGCCTCCGTGCCTTGCTCCGAGTCGCCTGCTTGCTCCGAGTCGCCTGGTGTCTCGCCCGATACACTACCGGTCGTAGTCGTGCCCCCATCAGCGGCATCGGCCAGCGTATCCCGCTTGGCGCCCGCGGGCTCGGAAGCCGACTCGGCCGCGCCGCCGCCGGACGCCGTCGGCAGCCCGGCCGCGACCGCCGCGGCGTGCGCCGTCCCGCCCTCTGGCGCCCCGGCAGCCGAGCTCGCCAGCACGATCCGCCGGGACGGGACCCGCGGGTGGGGCCTGGCGAACAGCAGGTAGTACAGCACCACGGCGATGATGGCGAACAGGATGATCGGGAAGGCGAACGTGAGCACAGCACCACCGGGGGCGTTGTCAGACGTCGACTGCGCGAGGAACGTTATAGGCACTTGCGCCTCCTGCAAACAAATTCACTCATCGGAACCTCGGCCGCGATGGCCAGGCTGAGCTTCGCTGGGTCAGCAGGCGGTCGATGCCCGCCGAGAGATCCTCAGACTCCTCGTCGTTCAGCCATCGTATGAGCACGGCCACTGCGGCCGAGATCATGGCCGGCAGCACGCCCATCCACAGGACGGCGCCTGCTAGCTGCTGGTCGTCGACCAAGGTCATCACGTGATGCGAGGAGTTGCCGTAGTACCGGTAGAAGACGCCGGAGCCGAAGACCAGCACCATGCCGAGGATGGTGTCCGCGGCCACGGTGCCGATCAGCAGCGCGACCCGGCGCATCGGCGGGGCCGTCGGTGTCCATGGCCGCGACCCGATGAGCTGCAGCCAGAACAGGGTGCCCGCGCCGAGGTAGAGCACGTACTCGAGGGCCCCGGCCGCGGCGCTGGCCGGCACCTTGTCGAACAGCGCGGGCAGATGCCAGCCCAGCCAGATCACGTTGAACGCCACCACCGTGGCCAGCGGCCATCGCAGCCACCAGGGCCGCCGCAGCCCCGCGGCAGGGCCGTCCGGCGCGCGCTGGCCGATCTGCCGCCGGCCCACCGACCTCGCCAGGGCCGGCCACGGCGCGCCGACCACGATCAGCCCGGGCGCCACGATGGCCAGGACGAGGTCCTGGATCGCGCGCACCCAGATGTAGATCCCGGACCAGTAGCGCAGCGGCGACACGATGGCCAGCAGCGCGAGCAGCAGCCCGCCCTGGAACAGGGCCGCCTCGCTGATCACCGCGCGGCGGCCGGCCGCGCCGCCAAGCCCGCCGCGGAGCGTCCCGGCCAGGTGCGCACCGGCCACCGCCAGGTATATGGCCGCAGCCGGCCAGACGGCCGACCAGTGCGCCAGGACCGGGCTCATCGGATCAGTGGACCAGGTAGAACAGCACCCAGGCCACGATCGCGACCACAGCCAGATAGTTCCAGACCACGGTGAACGCGCTCAGCGAGGCCTGGAAACGCTGCACGGCGAAGGCCTCCACGTAGGTCGGCGGCTGCTCCACGAAGGCAATCTCGGGGATCTGCCGCGCCCGCATGATCAGGGTTTCGAGCCACACCATGGCGCAGAAGACAACGGTCAGGAAGACCGGCCAGAAGCCCACGAACACGCTGGCGAACCCGGCGGCACCCGGATAGAACGGCAGCGCGGTCAGCTGCCAGATCTCGATTCCGACGGCGGCCAGGCCGAGCACCAGGGCCACCCAGGCGCCACTCAGCCAGACACCCTTGTGGCCGGCCTTGATCCGCTGCAGCACCCCGTACTGCAGCAGCGCGCTGACCACGACCGCCAGCATGACCACGATGCCCACCCAGGCCTGCGGGGCCTTGAAGCCCGACGGATACCACAGGTGGTGCGAGTTCAGCGACTTCAGGTAGAAGAACGCGAACACGAACGCGCCGAACCCGAACGAGAGGCCGCCGAGGGCCAGCCGGGCGCCGGTCCACGCGGCGTTCAGCGCCGCCTCGTGGTAGAAGCCCGCCTCCTCGGCTTCCCTGGTCAGCCCCGGCGGGGGCTGCTCGGTTGTCTCGGCCATCGCTATGCCTCCGCTCTTGCGGTATCGGCCCCGGCATACGCCGCGCTGACCACCCCGGCCGGCGGGTTGAGGTCGGCGACCGGCGGGGCGCCGGGCGTGCCGTACTCATACGGGCCGGAGAGCACGACGGGGACGTGGTCGAAGTTTCCGGGCGGCGGCGGCGAGGAGACCTGCCATTCCAGGCCGCGGGACCGCCAGGGGTTGCCAACCTCGGGCACCCGCGCGATCACCGTGGACCAGACGAAGTTGATCACGAAGATCAGGATCGAGCCGCCCAGGCAGAACGCGGAGATCGACACCCAGTCGTTCAGCGTCTGCAGGTTCCGCGCGTACTCGAACACCCGCCGCGGCTGGCCTGCCATGCCGACCGCGAACAGCGGCAGGAACGTGGAGTTGAAGAAGATGAACATGGTCCAGAACTGCCACTTGCCCAGCGTCTGGTTGAGCCTGATGCCCATCATCTTCGGCAGCCAGTAGTAGCAGCCGCCCATGAACGCGAAGATCAGCCCGCCCATGATCGTGTAATGGAAGTGCGCCATCACGAAGAAACTGCCGTGCTCGGTGGTATCCGCCGGGACGTCGGAAAGGAACACCCCGGAGATCCCGCCGATCAGGAAGTTGAAGAAGAACGCGAGCGCGAACAGCATCGGCACCGTGAACCTGATCTTCGCCTTCCACAGCGTGCCGGCGGCCACCAGGAAGATGAACCCGGTCGGGATCGAGATCAGCTCGGTGGTGAGCATGAACACCGGGCGCATGTCCGGGTTGATGCCCGAGTCGAACAGGTGATGCTGCCAAACGAAGAAGCTCAGCAGCGTCACCCCGATCATCCCGGCCGCGGCGACCTTGTAGCCGAACAGCGGCTTGCGGCAGAACACCGGAAGGATCTCCAGCACGATGCCGAACCCGGGCAGCGCGAGGATGTACACCTCGGGGTGGCCGAAGAACCAGAACAGGTTCTGGTACAGGTAGCTGCTGCCGCCGAGCGTGTCGATGAAGAACGCGGTCTGCGCGGTCCGGTCGGTGATCATCATGTACATGCCGCCGATCAGCACCGGAGCGGCGAGCACCATCAGGAACGAGGTCGCGACCATCGACCACACGAAGATGGGCAGCCGGCTCCAGCGCATGCCGGGTGCCCGGTAGCAGATCACCGTGACTATGATGTTGAACCCGGCCAGGATGACCGAGAACCCCATCAGCCCGAACGCCATCGCGTACGAGTCGGCGCCGACGGTGGACTGGATCGAGAGCGGTGCGTAGCCGGTCCAGCCGAACGGGAACCCGCCGAGCATCAGCCCGGACAGCAGGATCAGGAACGCCATCGGGGTGAGCCAGAACGACAGCGCCTCGAGCCTGGGGAACGCGACCCGCTTGGACCCGATCATCAGCGGCACGAGGTAGTTGCCGAACGGGCCGAGGATGACCGAGCTCATCAGCATCATCATCATCGTGCCGTGCTCGCCCACGATCTGGACGTACGCCGACGAGCTGAACAGGTGATACGAGGGCGACAGCAACTCGGCCCGGATCGCCATCGCGAACAGGCCGGCCGTGCAGAAGTAGATGACCATGCCGACCAGGTACTGGATCCCGACGACCTTGTGGTCGAGGGTGAACCGGAAGTACTTGGCCACGCCGACGTTGACGGCTTCCGTCTCCTCGTGCGCCTCGACCCGGACCGGGCGCCCGATCACCTGCCGGAACAGGTCGCTGAACACGCCCAGCCCGATCATCCAGCCGACGATGGCAAAGCCGTAGCCGAGCACGATCGGCCAGTCGCTGGAGTCGGACAGCGCCAGGTTCGGGTACTCGGTGGCTACGTTGTTCGATTCCAGGAAGTTGCCGAGCAGGTGCCCGAGCAGGTAGCCGATTACCGCGCCGATGATCGCCGTGTGGATCGCCGGGCGCATCCACCACGGCCGCCGCCGCGGGCCTGCGGGCTCTGCCCCGCCAGCACCATGCGCCTGCTCCGGCTGTGTCTCGATGGCCATGCGGTCATCTCCTCATCGCAGTGTCAGACCGGCAATCACTCACGGCTGGGCCGGATCGTTTGGCGGGTAGTACAGGCCGGCGCCGCCGCTGAGCCCGGCCGCGACCATGGCCTTGCTCATCTGCGCGACCACCGTCGGGTCGTAGGTGAGCGCGTACGGCGGCAGTATCTTCGTCACCGAGGCGAGCTGCGTCTCGGTGCCCCTAGCCCAGGAATCAAACGCGCTCGGGGACACGGCCTGGCCGTAGTCGAACATCGCGCCGTGCCAGAGCCCGCACAGCTCGGCGCAGCGCACCGTGATCGTGCCGGCGTTATTGATCTTGGTGTACGCGACGTTGTCCACGCCCGGGTTCGCGTCGGCCTTGACCCCAAGCTGGTAGGCCCAGAAGCTATGGATCACGTCGATCGAGGTGACGTGGAACTCCACCCACACACCGACCGGGAGCACCAGGTGCGTGGTCTCGAACCCGCCGTACTGCGGGTACCGGTAGGTGAACTTCCACTGCTGCGCTATGACCTGCACCTGCAGCGGATGTGCAGACACTCCCGTGTCGAAGACCGGGCTGGCGCCCTGGCCCGAGCCCGCGCCCTGTACCGTGACCAGCTCGACGGTGCCGAACACGAACAGCGCCAGCACGATCACCGAACTCAGGGTGATCCAGGTGGCCGACACCCGGGTGTTGCCGTGGATCGGCGGCCCGTCCTCCTCGTCGCCCTCGCGGTGGCGCCACACGATCAGCGCGTACACGAAGTACACCAGCACGAACAGCATCACCGGGGCGGCCATCACGGCCATCACCTTGATGTCGAACTGCTGGTTGGAGGCTGACGAGGACATGTCGCCCGGCGGCAGGTGCGGGCCCCATACCGCCCAGATCAGCACGTCCGCCACCACGGACAGGATCAGCCATGGGATGAAGATCCGGATGCCGTGGTTCGGCTCGCCCGATGGCCCGGCCGAATGCGCCGGTGCCGGCGACTCAGCGGCCATCAGGAGACCACCTCCATGTTGCCGGTCATGAAGCCGAGCGTCTGCATGGGACCGCCAAATCCGGTGACGAAGCCGCCGCCGCACGGAACCCGGCACTGCCAGAAGTAGGTGCCGGTCGAGCGCGGGGAGTTGAAGCTGAACCTCATCACCTTGTAGTCGCTCTTCGGGGTCGTCGTCGGGCTGCACGGCGAGGTGCCGCAGAGGTTTGCATTGGGATTCGACGGCGTGGCCATCGGGGCGTTCAGGTTGATCCCGGGGATCGAGAACGTGTGCCCGACGTTGCAGCCCGACCAGGAGTTGATCTGGTGAACCGCCTTCCCGTTGACGAACTCGACGTCGCCGAGAGTCCCGGTCACCTGGCCCCAGAAGTTGTTGCGCAGCGGCGTGCAGCCGTCGAACCCGTAGATGGTCATGTCGATCCGGCTGCCCGCGGGCACCTTGAACAACGTGGTATGCACCCAGGCCTTGGTCTGCGGGTTCTGGATGAAGTAGGACACCCAGTCCGGGTGGGTGCTGACCGTGTTCTGCGCGTCCTCCTGCAGCACCACGTGCACCACCGCGCCGGTGTTCGGCGTGACGCCCGAGGCGTAGTCCTCGGTCGGCGGGCCGCCGAGGAAGTAGTGGAGCACGACAAAGGCCCCGATCGCGACGACCGCGAGGAACGCCACGACGAGGAGTGAAATCCTGGCCGGCAATGACACCAGCCATCACCTCGCTTCTGTACGCAAGCAGCCCGACCCGGGCACACACCATGGCGCGTCCGGCCACCGGAAGCTGTCTGACGCCTCGAATCTTCCGGCCCTCGCAGCGAGCACGGCAAGGAAGACCGCCCTGAATGACGAAATTGTCATGGTCAGACCCGGCACCGCCGGCAGCGTCAATGGCCACCCTTGCCGCACGTACCCTGCAGGTTGGTCACTTTCTGCTTACCCATAATTGCGGAGAGTCACCATAGCGCGAAGCCGGGCTGAATATCAATTCAGCCACAGGAATCACATCCCTCTGGCCACTTACATCACGATGTGCAAAGGTTTGCGGTGAACTTCATGACGCTTGACCTGAACCCGGCATATGGAGTAGATCCTGTGCTAAGCACATACGCGTGCCGAGGGGCGGGTCGGTCGCCACACCCGCTGATGTGGCCAGTGCGATAGCGAAGTGCGCAATGATCACAGACCGTTTGGCCCCATATTCGCCGCCATCGGCCCGCATATTGCTGGTTGACGACGAGCCGAAGATCCGGGGGTTCATTGCCCGGGCACTGTCGGCGGCTGGGTATGCGATCGATTGCGCCTCGGACGGATCAGAGGCGCTCCGGCGGGCAAGTGTCGGCGAGTACGGCCTGGTCATCCTCGATTTGATCATGCCGGACATGGACGGAAGGTCGGTGCTGACCGCGCTGATGCGCGAGCGTCCCGAGCAGCCGGTGCTCGTACTGTCCTGCCTGGACGACGTGACCACGAAGGTCACCTGCCTTGACCTCGGCGCACACGACTACCTGACCAAGCCGTTCTCGCTCGAGGAACTGCTGGCCCGGGTGCGGGTCCAGCTGCGCGGCGAGCAGCACCAGGCCAACGAGGTGCTCAGGGCCGGCGAGCTGGTGCTCGACGTCGGCCGCCTCCAGGCCGACATCGGCGCGGGTCCGGTGGCCCTGACCCGGCTGGAGTTCCTGCTGCTCAAGGCGCTGATGGAGCACGCGGGCCAATCGGTGCGCAAGGAGCAGCTGCTGGCGTCCATCTGGGGATACGACTTCGACCCCGGCTCCAACGTCGTCGACGTCTGCGTGCGGCGGCTCCGGTCGAAGCTCGGTTTCGAGCTGATCAAGACGGTGCGCGGTGCCGGGTATCAGCTCGCTTCATAGCGGCGCCGGGCTCCCGGTGGTGCTGCGACGCCTCGGCCAGCCGCGCGGCTGGCGCGGCAGGCCCGATGCGCTCGACGCCGCCTGGGTCTCGCTCGTGCTGCTCGGGCTCGCCTGCATCGCGATCTATGCCCGGTGGCAGGCCGTGCCGTTCCATTTCGTCTGGATCACCCTGCTGCTGCTGATGTTCGCGCTCGTGATGCGGTACGCCCACCGCCGGCAGGCTGCGGACACCGAGCGGGCCAGGGTCAGCGAGGAGAACGCCCGGCTGCTCGCGGCCCAGCGCAGGTTCCTGCAGGACGCCTCGCATCAGCTGAAGACCCCGATCACGATCGCCCTCGGCCACGCCGAGCTGCTCGCGGGCAGCCTCACCGACCCGCGGCACAGCCGTGACGTCCACGTCGTGGTCGGCGAGCTGACCAGGCTCAAGAGCCTCGCCGAGAAGCTGCTGCTGATCGCCACGTCGGAGAATTCCGACTTTCTCCGGCCCGAGCCCGTCGCCCTTGATGGCTTCATCATGGAGGTCCTGCGACGCTGGCGGCCCACGGCGGAGCGGCGCTGGCAGCTCGGCAGGCTCGACCCGGTCACGGTCAGCGCCGACCGCGAGCGCCTCGGCCTGGCGGTGGACGCGCTGCTGGAGAACGCGATCCAGCACACTCGCTCCGGCGACGTGATCAGGCTCGCCGTGCGGCGGGTCCGAGGCTCGGTCCGGGTGATCGTTGCGGACTCCGGGTCGGGCATTCCGCAATCCGAGCTCCCCTACATCTTCGACCGGTTCCGCACCGGCTCGGGCAGGCCGAGGGGCACCGGCCTGGGCCTGGCGCTGGCCCGTGCGATCGCACACGGGCACGGCGGAGAGGTACTGGCGCGCAGCACGCCAGGTGCGGGCGCTACATTCGAGGTCGTGCTTCCGGCCGATTCAGCGGATTCCGCCCAGCTCACCGGCGCAACCGCGACGAACGACGTACCCGCTGGTGTCGCGGGCGGCAATATGAGCGTGTTATGACTGGCCACCCATCGCAGCAGACAGACGAACGCGCAGCGGCCGGCCCGGTTCCGCGCGCGGTCGCCGGCCGGCTCCGCGGCATGAGCCGCCAGAGCAAGATCGTCCTGGCCGGTGCCGCCGCCGCGCTGCTCGCGATCGCGGCGATAACCGCCGTCACCGCCGGCAGCAAGGCGACGCCGCCGCGGGTCCAGCCCGTGGCCAAGGCCTTCACGATCGGCCTGCTCGGCCACGCCGGCCAGCACGTCTCGCTGGCCGGGTACGCCGGGCGGCCGCTGATCATCAACTTCTTCGCGTCCTGGTGCACTGCATGCAAGCGCGAGACTCCGCTGCTGGCCAAGTACAACGCCGAGCACCACGGCAAGGACCTGATCATCGGCATCGACGCCAACGACCAGGCGGGGCCAGCCCAGAAGTTCGTGCAGGCGGCCGGCGTCACGTACCCGGTCGGCGTCGACCCGTTCCCCTCTCCGGTCACGACGTCCTACGGCGTGTACGCGCTGCCGCAGACGTTCTTCCTCAACGCGAAGCACCGCATCGTCAAGCACGTCATCGGCGCCGTGACCGTGACCGACCTCAACCAGGGCGTCGCCCTGATGGATGCGCGGAGCTGACCCATGGCCATACCCCCCGGCCCGGTGGCAGGGCAGACCGGACCGGCCGGCGGGCACCCGGACGCCGATCCCCCGTACGTGCCGATTCGGGGCAGCGGGTGGGGAACGCGCCGCACCCCGCGGTGGGTGCTGCTGGCGCTTGCCCTGCTGGTGGTCGGCGCCTTGCTGGTCGCCTTGGTGCACAAGCCGTCGCAGGCGCAGCGCACCTCCGACCTGCGCGGCTTCGTGAGCGATGTGAACTACGACATCGAGTCATGCGCGGCCGGGGTCGGTGAGTCGCTGACCGCGATGCGCGAGGCCAGCAACGCGTCGGAAATCCAGGACACGATCAGCATCGCCAACCAGGGCGCGGCCAACTGCGAGCCCGCGAACAACGAGCAGATCGACGACCTGGAGCAGTACCAGGTCACCGAGTCCCTGGCCAGCTTCCACCTGCCCAGCGTCGTGACCGGGCTGGTGAACTGGGCGGCACCCGACGCCGTCGACGTGCAGACTGACGTCGCCGCGCTGATGGCGGCCCCAAACCCGCAAGCCAAGACCAAAGACACGGCAAACTTGCAGCGGGCGTTGCGGAAGCTTAACGCTCAGCGCGTGACCATCGACGCGACCATTCAGGCCGCGAGCAGGTCGCTGTCCGCGCACGCATCGCCACCCAAGCTGCCAGGGTGACACACGTAGGGAGACATTGATTCCCGATGCCTGGGATGAATTCCGGACTGAACGACAATAACCCGACCCTGGTCGCGGCATTCCGTGCGGCGCTGCTGCATCAGGGCATCTACGTGCTGCTGATCTTCGCCATCCTGGCAGTGGCCTGGGTCAGCGCCAGGGAGTGGCTCCGCCCGGCCAGGGCAGAGCGGTTCGTCACACCCGAGCCGGCCTGGCGGCAGCTGCTGCGGGTCGGCTTCGGCGTCATCTGGATCTTCGATGGCCTGCTGCAGGCCCAGCCCGCCATGGCCGCCGGGCTGCCCTCCCAGGTGATCGAGCCTACGGCTTCGAGCTCACCCGCCTGGGTGCAGCACGTGGTGAACTGGGCCGGCACCACATGGTCGTACCACCCGATTCAGGCGGGTGCCTCGGCGGTCTGGATCCAGCTCGGGATCGGCGTATGGCTGATCGCCGCGCCCCGGGGCTTCTGGTCGCGCCTGGCCGGACTGGCCAGCGTGGCCTGGGGCCTGGTGGTCTGGGTGTTCGGCGAGGCCTTTGGCGGGATCTTCGCTCCCGGCCTGACCTGGCTGTTCGGCGCGCCCGGCGCGGCGCTGTTCTACTGCGCGGCAGGCGCCCTGATCGCCCTGCCCGAGCGCACCTGGCGCTCCGCACGGCTCGGCCGGGCGGTGCTGTCGGTGCTGGGGTTGTTCTTCATCGGCATGGCCGTGCTGCAGGCCTGGCCCGGACGGGGCTTCTGGCAGGGCACGGTGCACGGCCAGCAGGGCACGCTCACCGGCATGGTCAGCTCGATGGCCAGCACGCCGCAGCCGGCATTCCTGGAAGCATGGGTGCGCAGCTTCGCCTCGTTCACCGCCGCGCACGGCTTCGCGGTGAACCTGTTCGCCGTGATCGCGCTGGCGGCCATCGGGGCAGGCCTGCTCAGCGCCGGCCTGCCCGAGGTGGGCCTGCCGGCTCCGCTCCCTGGCTGCTCAAAGCGACCGTCATTGCCATGGTGGTGCTCTGCCTCGCGGACTGGGTGCTGATCGAGGACTTCGGCTTCTTCGGTGGCCTGGGCACTGACCCGAACAGCATGATTCCGATGGCGCTCGTGGTGGTGGCCGGCTATCTGGCCCTGAGCCCGGCCCCTGCCGTGGTGACCGAGCCAGCCGTGGTGACCGAGCCAGCCGTGGTGCCCGAGCCAGCCGTGGTGACCGAGCCAGCCTTGCTGCCCGAGCCAGCCGTGGTGCCCGAGCGGGACCCGGTCACACGGCGGGGCTGGCAGGCCCAGCCGGCCCGGCTGGCGCGCTCGTTCGGCGCGGCGAGCACGGGCGCGGTCGTCGCCGTCTGGGCCGTGGCGATCGTCCTGCTGGGCGCGGCGCCGATGGCGCTGGCCCAGACGAACCGCACCGCCTCGCCGATCATCGCCCAGGCGATCGACGGGGACTCCGCCCCGATGGACTCCAAGGCTCCCGCGTTTACCCTGACCGATCAGAACGGCAAGCAGGTCAGCCTCGCGAGCCTGCGCGGCAAGGTCGTGCTGCTGACGTTCCTCGACCCGGTCTGCACCAGCGACTGCCCGCAGATCGCGCAGGAGTTCAAGGGCACCGACCAGGTACTCGGCGCCAAGTCGCGGAACGTGGAGCTCGTGGCGATCGTGGCCAATCCGCTGTACCGCTCTACGGCATACACCAGGGCATTCGACGCGGAGCAGCGCCTCACCAAGGTGCCGAACTGGCTCTACCTGACCGGGAGCCTGGCCCAGCTCCAGCAGACGTGGAAGAACTACGCGATCGCCGCGGAGATCGTGCCGAGTGGCGGGATGATCGCCCACAACGACGTGGCCTACGTCATCGACCCGAGCGGCTATACCCGCAACGAGCTGGACTTCGACCCGGGACCTGGCACGGCCAGCTCGGAGTCGTCGTTCTCCGTGGAGCTCACCAAGGCGGCCGAGCGATTCGTGAGGTCATGATGAGCTCAGCGACCCGCAACACATCCGAGCGCCCGCGCCCGGCCGCGCCGGGCGCACGCACCGCCGCGTGCGCCATCATCGCCGTCTCGTGCCTGCTGGTGGCCGGCTGCGGCAGCAAGCCAGCGCCCTCCGCGTCGCTGCCGGCCGCTCCGGCCGCGCCGCCGCTGACGACCTCGTTCGCGGCGGCCGGCGGCGCGAGCTGGACGGTCGTGGAGATGGGCGGGTCAGCCGCACAGGACGACAACTTCTGGCAGGTGTTCGTGCGGCCGACGGCGGACGGCGGCTGGCGCCAGGTGACCCCGCCCGGCGTGGCCGACAACGGCGGTCTCGTGGTCGCCAGCCCCGGCAGCGGGTCGCTGATCACCGCGTTCCGCCCCAGCCAGCACCTCACCTACACCCCGCTCGCCGCCAGCACCGACAACGGGGCGAAGTGGTCCTCGGCGGGCCCGCTGAACGCCAGCCTGGCCAGCGCCGCTGATGCGCTCGCGGCCGGGCCGAACGGCCAGCTCATGGCGCTGACCAGCGGTGGGACCAAGGCCGAGCTCGGGCGGCGGCTCGGTGCGACGTGGACCCGGCTGGCCACAGTTAGTTCCCTGAACGCGACGCCGGCGGGCCGGGCCTGTGGCGTGACCGGGCTCACCGCGGCCGCGTTCAGCGGCAGCACGCCGATCGTCGCCGCGAGCTGCGGCCGGCCGGGGGTGGCCGGGGTCTTCGCCGACACCGCCGGAACCTGGCACGCGGCGGGCCCGTCCATGTCCGGTGACACGGTCGACGTGCTCGCGCTGGCCGCTTCCGGCTCCGGCCTCGTGGCCCTGTTGCGGGCCACGAGCCGAACCTCGGCGAGCATCATCGGGGCCTGGTACAGCGGCGGCCGGTGGACACTTTCGTCCCCGCTGCGCATCGGCGCCGGCAAGCTGGGCTCGACCGCGCTCGGCCCGGGCGGGTCCATCGGAGTGACCTGGAACGCCGTCAAGGGCGCGACCCTGGCCGGGCCCGGCAAGGCGTGGCAAACGCTGCCGGCGCTGCCCAAGCGGGCGTCCACGCTGGCGCTGGGACCGCAGGTGGAGGTGGTCGTGGCCAACGGCCAGACGTTCCGGGAATACCAGCTGGCCTCGGGCGGATGGAGCCTGGCCCAGACGCTTCACGTCCAGATCCCCTACGGGTCGTCGGGCTGACCCGCGATGAGCTACCTGGAGCACTGGTCGTTCGACCCGTTTCTGATCTTCGCGGTCATCCTGGTCATCTGGCACGAGATCGGCCTGGCCCGGCTGGCCCGCTCCGATCCAGAGCATGCGGGCAAGCGCAGGCTGCGCTCGGTAGCCTTCTACGCCGGGCTTGCCGTGGTGCTGCTGGCCGTCGACTCGGCGGTCGAGTACTTCGCCGACCGCTACTTCTTCATGCACATGCTGCAGCACCTGCTGCTGATGTTCGCCGCGCCGTCGCTGCTCGTGGCCGGCGCGCCGTGGCAGCCGCTGGCCGACGCCGTCCCCCGCCGGGCAGCGGCGGTTGTCGTTAAGTGGTCACAGCCGCTGCGCGCGGCCGTCGACTTCCTGCTCCGGCCCTGGATCACGGTCGTGGCGTTCAACGCCGTGATGCTGTTCTGGCACATTCCGGCAGCGCTCGACCTGGCCGAGAACAACCCGGCCGTGAAGATCTGGCTGCTGCACTCCTCCTACCTCGTCGCCGGGATCTTGTTCTGGCTGCTGTTCATCCCGTCGCCGCCGCTGCGGATGCGGATGCCGCCCGAGGGGCAGGCGATCGCCCTCGTCGCGACCAACGTGATCATGTGGCTGCTGGCGATGTCGATGAGCTTCCTGACCCAGACGTCCTGGTACTCGGTCTACAACCACATTCCGGGCGTCACCCTGCCGCCGTTCGCCGACCAGCAGATCGGCGCGGGCATCCTGTGGGTCTGCGGCGACTTCTGGGCCATCCCGGCCCTCATCGTCGCCATCCGCCGGGTCATCAACGCGGACGGCAGCATGGGGGCCGCGATCGACAAGATGCTCGGCAAGCAGACCGGCACGACCGGCGGCACCGGGTGGGCCAGCCGGGCCGGCCGCTAGGGCCAGTGCCCTGCTCGGCAGACGTCGAATTGCCAGACGGCCGGCCGAGCCTCGAGTCCGTCCAACCCCACGAACGCCGGGTACGGCCCGGGCCTGCGACGAGGCCCGGGCCGTGCCGGTGTCGCCAGTGCTAGCCGCTCGAGCTAGCCCCCGACCGTGTAGGCGTAGGCAAAGTCGTGGAAGTCGGAGAACGACGCCGGGAACCCGATGGCGGGCTCAGTGGCTGCGAAGTCCGTCGAGTCGATGACGCTGAGGGTGCCGCTCACCGCAGAGCCCGCAGCTGCCGTGGGCGACAGCGTCGCTGTCAGTGTCCCCGTGGCTCCTGGCGCCAGCTCTTCCGGCGTGACGGTGTTGCCGCCACTGATGTCGTTGCCCGACGGTTGCAGTTCGAAAAACCCGACGTGGTTCGTCGTGTTCGTGACCGTGGCCGAGATCGGGACGCTGGAGCCGGTGTCGATGGTCGTCGACGCCGACGTCGGGAGACCGGTCTCGGTGACGGGTGCGAGCTGGTTGTACGCGAGGACCCCGGTGACGGTCTGGGAGAACTCCGTCCCGTCGGTCGTAGCGCCCTGCATCACGTCGATCTCCCACAAGCCTGGCTGGGGATCGGGGGTGATGAGCGAGGCGTTTCCGGTCGGGTTGCCGGGCGTCGGTGTGGTGTCGGTTGCTGTGACCTCGAAGTTGAATGACTCGGGGCCAGTAGACGCGAGGTCGGCGGGCGAGAACAGGTAGTAGTAGACCGGGTCGTCGGCAGCGTGGTCCGGCGCGGTGAACGACAGGTCGAGGTCGTTCTCACCCGGGGGCACGTCGACATAGAACGTCTTGATCTGCCCGGCACCGCGAGATACTGAGCTGGTCAGTGTGGCGCTGAACGAGCCACCGGCCGACGGGATGAGGGTACGCCGGGCGATCGGCACCGAGCTCTCGAGCCCGGACGGCGTCGTGAACTGCACCGACTCGGGGGCATCGCCGGGGGCCTGCGGGAGGGCGATGCGCAGCGGCACGCTCACCGAGCTGTGCGGCGGGATGAAGACGGGCGCCGACGCCGGGCGATACGTGAAGTTCTGGCCGCTGGCCTGGAAGGTCACGGTTCCGGTGTAGGGCCCTGGGACGTCCGGCGGACTCTGCACGTGGCCGCGGCCATTGGCCCAGAGGATCTGGGCCGTCCAGGTCCCGGGCATCGGATGCTCGACCGTGCTGTGCTGGATGTCAGGGCTGGCGTTGGGCCCGTTGGCGGCGCCGTAGTCGTACGAACTCTGGGCCAGCCTCCCGGCCGGGTCGGTCAAGATGAACGACAGGATGTTGTCATCACTGTTGGTCGGGTCCGGCCAGCGCATGTCGGCATCGAGCACGCTGACGCCCCTCGGCACCGTGAAGGTGATCGGTGCCGCCGCGGTCGCCCCCTGGGCGGGAATCGCGGCGCTCGGCGACGGGGCGCTGACGTTCTCGGTGACGGGATTGCCGAAGCTCGTCTCGCTTCCAAGTACCCGGTAGGTGCCGGTGACCCTTTCGGGGATGGAGGAGGCGTTGTCCAGCGTGACCGATGTGTTCACTGATGAGCCGCCCGGGCCCTGTACGTCGAGTTGGGTGGGGCTGTCCACCAATTCGGGAGCGTTGAAATGCGTCTCCGACGCGCCCGGCATCTGGCGGGCCGCCTCAACGGCCGCGTACACATTCAGGAGGCCAGCGCCCTGCTGGTCGGCCGGAGCCCCGATGTCGGTTGCCGTGCTGGTGAGGATCTCCTTCACCAGGGCTGGCGTCGGGGTGGCTCCGCCGTGGGTGTCACGGTAGGCCTGGATCACGTCGGCGGCGGCGCCGGAGACGAAGGGGGCCGACTCGCTGGTGCCGCCAAAGCCCTCGGTCGGGACTGGCGGTGTGTTGCCGGCGCCGACGGCAGCGAGCGCCAGGTAGCCGGGGGCGACCAGGTCCACCACTACGCCATTGGCAGCGGTGCCGCCCGACGACAGGGTCGTCATGTTGTTGTCTTCCCAGCCCCTCGTGTAGCCGTCGGCCTGGGCAAGGAGCCTGAGGTCGTTCGTACCGCCGACGTCAATGATGCTGGGGTTAGCGGCGGGCTCCTCGACCGTGCCGGACGAGCCGCTGTCGCCCGCGCTCTCGACTACGACAACACCCGCCTGCACCATGGCTACATTCGTCGGTTCGAGCAGGTCGTCGTTGGCACCCGGCAGAGCGCCGAAGCCGTAGGACTCGGACACGACGTTGACGCCCTCGTTCACCGCCTGCTGCAGCCCGGCGATGACCTGCGACTCGGGAGCCACGATTTGACCCAGCGAGTTGGTGTCGGTGAAGGCACCGGTGGTGAGGAGAGAGGCGCCGGTGGCGTCACCCACGATTCGGAAGCTGCAGTTCGCGGGGATGTTCGAGAAGGGCAGCTGAGATGCGTAGGTGTAGGTGACCGTGCCCTGGGCGGCCATGGTGGAGACGTCTCCGTTGAACTCGTCGCTGAAGACGTTCTCGTTCGGGTTCGGGGCGTCGATGATCACGTGCTGCCCGTTGGGCCGGATCATGTTGGGGTTCCCGGCCAGCGTGTCGGCGTCGACGTTCCCGATGATGACGCCCTTGCCCGTCGCGATCTTGGACGCTTCGAATTGGTCGAACGGGTTGTTGGATGCGTCGTTGATGCTGGTGAGGGCTTCGGGCTCCAACAGCGGTTTGCCAGGAGATGTATTGCACAACTGCTGCCCGTCGGCCGCCCTTGCCGGAATGGTGGCCTTCCGCACCCGGGAAGCGGCCACCGTCTTCGTGTTCGACGCGGCGTCCCCGATGATGATGGTTCCGTCGGGGACGACCGCCTTGACGCCCCGGGTGTGGCTGAGTGCCTGTGCTTCGGCCGCAGGCATTGTCGCCGCGACCGCGTTGAGGAGCGAAAGGGTCGTGATATGCGTGGCCCCGACCTGCTTCAGCTGGGCTACGAGCGGAGCCTGCATGGACGCAGCCGTTGATTCTCGGGCGTGCCGGTGGGCCTGGTTCGCCGGCAGGTTGGTGAGCTGGTCGCCGAACACGACCACCACGCGCTCTCGCTTGCCGGACGAGCGGGTTTTGACCTGGCTCGGGCTCAACTTAGAAAAGCTGGGCGTCGGCACACTGGCTCGGGCGGCCGAACCGGCTGCCCAGCTAGTGCCGGTTATCCCTGTGATGCCGAGTGCGGCCGCACCGAGCAACGAAACGGCCTTGCGGGGAGTTAAAGACATTCTGCTGCCGCCATTCCGACCCTCTGCCGGGTTCCCTGGACGTAACCGTCCTTTCGGGTGTTACACCCTTATCGCCGCTGGATCCAGGACGGATTAGAAGCCCGCTCCAGGTGTCATGGGCGCACAGAGTGGCCTCTAGCACTTGATCCGGTCGCTGGGGCCTCCGCGGGCCGTCAGCTCAGCCGGCCGGCCAGGAAGTCCGCCCAGGTCCGCGTGCCGATGAGGGTTTCCGCCGACGGCTCCGGGATCAGCGCGCCGTCCCGGATCTTGCGGAGCCCGGGCAGCCACAGGGGCAGCACCGGCCGCCTGCGGCCTGAGGCCCGAAGATAACCGCGGACCAGGTCGGCGAAGCTGAGTACCTGCGGCCCGGCCATGTCGGGCACCCGGCCGGCCGGCTCCCCAGCGTCAGCTCGGCGAGCCGGGCCGCCACTTCGCCCGCGTCGACCGGCTGCGTGGGGAAACCGGCCGGCACCGGCACCATAGGTAGCCGGGCCAGCTTCTGCGTCCCGTTCAGGATCAGGTCGTAGAACTGGGTGGCCCGCAGCGTGGTCCACGGCAGCCCGGAGTCGGTGACGATCTGCTCCGCCTCGAGCTTGGCGCGGACGTAGCCGAACGTGACCCGGTCGGCCCCCACGATCGAGATGTACACCAGGTGCGGCTTTCCGCCGCTTGCGGTCGCCGCCGCGACCAGGTTCCTGGTCGCCTCGGCGTCGCCCTTGTTGTCGCTCGCGCAGTGCACGATCGCCGAGACCCCGTCGACCGCGGGATCGATGCCCGTTCCGGCCACCAGGTCCCCGGTCACGAAGTCGACGCCGTCCGCCGCCGCCTGGGACCGCGGGCCGCGCCGGCTCAGTACTCGCACGTCACGGCCGGCGTCGCCGAGCTGCTGGACGACGAGCCGCCCGAGCGTTCCGGTGCCTCCGGTGACCAAGATCGGTGAAGTCGTGGCAAGATGCTCGGCAAGCAGACCGGCACGACCGGCGGCACCGGGTGGGCCAGCCGGGCCGGCCGCTAGGACGTCGGGCAGCTCGCCCCGCCTCATATCCAGCTGTGGAACCACATGCATGACAGCCAGGAGGAGTACGGGATGGCCTTGGCCGCGAGGATGGGGTACAAGTAGGCGAAATTAGCTAGTACCGCCGTGAGGTAGGCGCCGGTGACCACTGCGCCGACCGCGCGCCGGGCGGGCGATGCCCGTTCGGGCCCGATGATCAGGCCCAGGCACAAGGTGAGGGCAATGATCAGGAACGGCTCGAAGGTGACGGCGTAGTAGTAAAACTCGGTGCGCTGGTTATGCACGTAAAACCAGATCCACGGCAGCCACCCGGCAGCCACCCCCAGCAGCGCCGCGCCGGCCCGCCAGTCCCGGCGCATCATCCACCACGCCAGGCAGAACACGATCGCGGCGGTGGCGCCCCACCACAGCAGCGGCGTGCCGATGGCCAGCACCTCCTGCTCGGTGGAGCCGGGCGCGCCACACGCCTTGGCGGGCAGGCAGGAGGAGTAGAACGAGATCGGCCGGGCCAGGATCAGCCAGTCCAGCGGATTCGACTGGTAGGTCTGGGGTTGATGGAGTCCGAGGCCGTACTGGAGCGTCCACCGGTTGTACTCCAGCCAGGCCGCGATCGTGGACGTCGGATGGCCGTTGTTGAAGGCGGCGCCGTTGCGGTCGTAGCCGTAGGGAGTGGCGAACCAGCCGGTCCACGAGGCGGTGTAGACGACGGCGGGCAGCGCCACGAACCACAGCGGCAGCCACGGCCCGTCGCTGCGGAGCACCCCGCGCCAGCGCGCCGGGTAGCCCGCGGCGCGGCGGGCGCCGAGATCCCAGAGGATGACCAGCCCGGTGAACGCGGCGATGTACCACACGGCGTTCCACTTGCACGCGGTAGCCGCGCCCAGGCAGCCCCCGGCGGCCACCAGCAGCCAGCGCATGCCGAGCTTCGGGCCGACCCCGTCGTCGCTGTCCTGCCCGGCGTCGCGGGCGGCGGCCGCGGCGGCCAGCCGGGCACGGGTGCGGTCCCGGTCGATCACCACCAAGCCGAAGGCGGCCAGCACCCAGAACATGACGAAGATGTCCAGGATCGCGGTCCGCGACAGCACCAGCTCCAGGCCGTCCAGCGCCATCAGCAGCCCCGCCACGCAGCCGAGCAGCGTGGACCGGGTCATCCGCCGCACGATCCGGGCCAGCAGCAGGATGGACAGCGACCCGATCAGGGCGACTGAGAACCGCCAGCCGAACGGGGTCAGCCCGAACAGCCACTCGCCGACCGCGATCATCTCCTTGCCCAGCGGCGGATGCACGACCAGCTCGGCCTGGGTGCCCGCCAGGATGTTGGTCTTGCCCTCGGCTAGCAGCGCGTCGGCGTTTTTCACGTGGGTGATCTCGACGCCGTGATTGAGGATGGCCCACGCGTCCCCGACGTAGTAGGTCTCGTCGAAGACCACCGCCTTCGGCACGCTGAGCCGGTCGAACCGCAGGAAGGCCCCGAACAGCGTCACCAGCAGCGGCCCGACCCAGCCCCAGACGGCGCTACCGGGCATCGGCGGCACCAGGCGCTGGGCCAGGCTCCCGCACAACTCATCCACCCTGGCGCCGGACGGCCTCACCCTCCGAGGCTTCCGGGAAACTGCCATCAAGGCCCACCTCAGCTACGCACGCCCGGTAAGTCTGGCGTGGTCAACGGCACCTGCTGCGCGCCCGCCAGGTCGGGGCCGGTCTGACCGGGGTGAACCTTCCTGGCGGGCGGCAAGATCGTCAGCCGGTCACCGGGAACGGAGAGGGGATCGGCCTGGGATGAGGCGCCGGCCTGGGGTGGTGGTGCCTGTGGTGGTGCGGCTTCGGCGTCGGCGTGGGAGTCGGCGTCGGCGTCGGCGTCGGCGTGGGCGTCGGCGTGGGCGTCGGAGTCGGCGTCGGAGTCGGCGTCACCGTCGGCGTCGGCGTGGGCGTGGGCGTCGGCGTGGGAGTCGGCGTCGGCGTGGGAGTCGGCGTCGGCGTGGGAGTCGGCGTGGGAGTCGGCGTCGGCGTGGGAGTCGGCGTCGGCGTGGGAGTCGGCGTCGGCGTCGGCGTGGGAGTCGGCGTCGGCGTCGGAGTGGGCGTCGCTGTCGGGGTCGGCGTCGGGGTCGGGGTCTGAGTCGCGGATACGCAGGTAGTAGGCGTGTTGATGGTGTCGTCGTCGAGGGTGACGGCGCCGTTACGAGCCAGCGCGCGGCCGTCAATAGTGTCGCCGGTGTCCACCGTAATAGACGTCAGGGCAAGGACGCTGCCCTGGAAGGTAGTGCCTGTTTGGATTGTCGCGGAACTGCCCACTTGCCAGAAGACATTGCAGGCTTGAGCACCGTTGGTGAGGACGACGGTGGTGCCCGTGCTGGTGATAAGCGTGGAACCAGCCTGGAAGATGAATACCGCGCCCGGATCACCCTGGCCGTCGAGGGTGAGCGTGCCGGTGACATGCAGTGCACTCGAGGCGGTATATACGCCGGACGTGAGCGTCTGGCCGGCACCGATGGTGCCGACACTGCCCGTTGAGGGCTGCCCAGCGGCATCGTTATACGCGATGGTCAAGTCGGACTTGGCTCCCGCCGCGGCGCCGCCCACCAATGTGGTGCCGGTCACAAGGCCAGGGGGGAATCCGGTCACGGCGGTGCCCGGGCTTACACCGAGGTCCCCGTTCACAACAGTCGCGCCAGTGTTGGTGACCGTGCTCCCGGCCAAGACCCCGTAAGGACTGGCAGTTCCGAGATCCACCGTCGTCGCCGCCTCACCGGCGCTCAACTGCAGGGCAACGAACGCAGCAATGATAGTCATGATCACCAAGAATGCTGCCAGCCAGCGGTAGCGACTGGGCTTACCCGAGGCATGACGGCCGACCGCTTCCATTTGCCAAACCCTTCACTAATAGTACTTGCCCGAACATTCAAGATGGTCGCGTGGACGCATTGTCTAGACGTCCAGATGAATAGCAGCGATGCGATTGCACATGACCTGCGATATGCCATTGGCAATCAATCTGAAATCCTGCCCAGATCAATGGCAAGATACACCGGGGCGCCTATCAATCGTGCGCACGCACCGCTCGGCCAGGTAATTTTTCTCCCAAGTGATGCGATAGACGCGTGGACATAAATCGGGTAAATGCCAGCAGGCATCCGAGAGGTCTAATCCCCGATCTGACTTTCGCGTTCGGCCCCCCGCGAGGCTCGCCCCTTGCTGGCTTCTTCGGTGTTACGATGCGGAGCGCAATAGATGCTCACCGGTCGTGACGACCGAATCGGACCATTCATGGTGTCGGCATGGCTACGGCCCACACGCTCACTTAACCGGCCTATCATCAATCTTGCGCCTTCTTTCCCGGAGGTCTCTTAATGCGTGATCGCCTTCGATTTGAATGGCTCTGCCGTATTGCAGGAAGGACAAAGCCGCTCATGCGGCTCATCGCGCTCTGTTTCGTTGCGCTCCTTACCGCCTGCTCAGCAGCGAGCTCGCCGGACGCCGCCTCGCCCCGGCCTGCGCTGCCCGTGCACGTCTCAGCAGCACAGCTGGCACAACTGCCGATGGCGACGACTTATGCGAAATTGCCCGCGGCGCCGCAGGATCCGGATCCGTTTGCGCCCGAGACAGGGACCGTGCTGCATCCCACGGTCACGCAGGCGGTCTACCTCCGCCCGGGCGGACCGCCAGTAGCGGCGCTGCCCACAACTGAGCTCAAGAGTCCGACCTGGGTCCCGGTAGTGCAGTCGCAACCTGAGTGGGACCGGATCCTGCTGCCGACCCGGCCGAACCGGTCTACCGGCTGGATCTACCTAGGCGGCGGCCGGCTGCAGAGTGCCTACAGTGCCTACCGAGTAGAGATCAACACGGCCGCTTACCGGCTGACCGTGTTTGACGCTGCCCGCAGACTAGGGTCGTGGATGGTGGCCGTCGGGGCTCGAGGCACGCCCACTCCGGCAGGGCGGACGTTCGTGCTTGCCTCGCTGGCACCCATCCATCCGACCTACAGCCCGTTGATTCTTCCGCTAGGCGCGCACTCAGACACCCTGAGCACTTATGGTGGCGGCCCCGGCACGGTCGGTCTGCATGGCTGGCCGGATCCGGCCGTGTTCGGCCATGGTGTCAGTCACGGCTGTGTGCGAGTTCCCGCCGCCGCACTGCGGGTACTATCCCGCGTCCCGTTGGGGAGCTCTGTCGTGATCGTCAGTTAGCTGGGCACGACTGGCGTAGGTCGTCAGCTCAGCCGGCCGGCGAGGAAGTCCGCCCAGGTCCGGGAGCCGATCAGGGTGTCCGCCGACGGCCCGGGGATCAGCGCGCCGTCCCGGATCCGGCGCAGCCCGGGCAGCCACACCGGCAGCACCGGCCGCCTGCGGCCTGAGGCCCGCAGATAGCCGCGGACCAGGTCGGCGAAGCTGAGTACCTGCGGGCCGGCCATGTCGGGCACCCGGCCGGCCGGCTCCCCAGCGTCAGCTCGGCGAGCCGGGCCGCCACCTCGCCCGCGTCGACCGGCTGCGTGGGGAAACCGGCCGGCACCGGCACCATAGGTAGCCGGGCCAGCTTCTGCGTCCCGTTCAGGATCAGGTCGTAGAACTGGGTGGCCCGCAGCGTGGTCCACGGCAGCCCGGAGTCGGTGACGATCTGCTCCGCCTCGAGCTTGGCGCGGACGTAGCCGAACGTGACCCGGTCGGCCCCCACGATCGAGATGTACACCAGGTGCGGCTTTCCGCCGCTTGCGGTCGCCGCCGCGACCAGGTTCCTGGTCGCCTCGGCGTCGCCCTTGTTGTCGCTCGCGCAGTGCACGATCGCCGAGACCCCGTCGACTGCGGGATCGATGCCCGTTCCGGCCACCAGATCCCCGGTCACGAAGTCGACGCCGTCCGCTGCCGCCTGGGACCGCGGGCCGCGCCGGCTCAGCACTCGCACGTCACGGCCGGCGTCGCCGAGCTGCTGGACGACGAGCCGCCCGAGCGTGCCGGTGCCTCCGGTGACCAAGATCGGTGAAGTCGTGGCTCCTCCTAGGGTCGTGATCCGTCGTCTCTATGACGGATGACAACCCGCAGCCGTAACAGCCAGGCCCGCAACCCTGACGGCCGCCCCCGCGCCACGGCCGGCCACAATCCCAACCCGACGGCTGTCAGTGATGGTGATGTGAAACCAGGTCTGCGTGGTAGTCGATGCCTTCGCCGGGCTGCGGGTCGGCGTGCACCAGCGCCATCCGCAGGTGCGGCACGGCGTGCCGGAGCGCGTGCTCCGCGGCGACGGCCACCTGGTGTGCCTCGACCACGCTGGCACCGGCGTCGACGATCACTTCGCACTCGGCGTGCAGTTGGTGGCCGACCCAGCGCAGCCGAAGCTGGCCGATACCGAGCACGCCGGGCGTTCCGGACAATGCCTGCTCGGCCTGGTCGAGCAGGTCAGGATCGACGGCGTCCATGAGGCGGTGCCAGATCTGGACGGCGGCCTGCCGGAGCACCGCGAGGATCGCCAGCGTGATCAGCAGGCCGACGACCGGGTCGGCCCACTGCCAGCCGAGCGCGGACCCGCCGACGCCGAGCAGCACGGCGAGCGAGGCGAGGCCGTCGGTCCGGGCGTGCAGCCCGTCGGCGACCAGCGCGGCCGAGCCGATCCTGCGCCCCGCGTTAACGCGGTACCTGGCCACAAGCTCGTTGCCGGCGAACCCCACAACCGCGGCCACGGCGACGGCACCAAGCCCGGACACCCGGTGCGGGTGGGTGAGCCTGCTGGCCGCCACCCACGTGGTCGCCGCCGCCGACACGGCGATGAGCATCACGATCACGACGCCGGCCAGGTCCTCGGCCCGCCCGTACCCGTAGGTGTAGCGGCGCGTCGGCGGGCGCCTGCCGGCGACGAACGCGATCGCGAGCGGCACCACCGACAGGGCGTCGATCGCGTTGTGCAGGGTGTCGCTGAGCAGCGCCACCGAACCCGACATGGCGACGACCACGGCCTGCAGCAGCGCCGTGGCCGCCAGGATCGAGGCGGACACCCAGAGCACCCGCATGCCCTGGCCGCTCGCCTCCATGGCGGCGTCCACCTTGTCGGCGGCGTCATGCGAATGCGGGTGCAGCGCGTGCGGGATCCGGCTCATGGTCCCAGGGTGCCGGGAAAACCGGGTTGCAGCACCTCGACAACAGCACGCTGACCGCAACTGCAGGCGACCGCAACTGCAAGTGGCTCGCGGGTTTGGGTCAGCCGCGGCTGCGGGCGCGCAGGTGAGCGCGTTCGCCCTGCCGTCCGAACAGGGTCAGCAGCTCGACCGGGCCGTCGGTGGCGCTGCTGAACCAGTGCGGGACCCGGGTGTCGAACTCGGCGGCCTCACCCGGGTGCAGCACGAGATCCTGATCGCCGAGCACCAGCCGGAGCTGCCCGTCCAGCACGTACATCCACTCGTAGCCCTCGTGGACCCGCGGGTCGGGCTCGGATCCGCGGTGCGGGAGGATCAGCTTGTAGGCCTGCACGCCGCCAGTGCGCTTGGTGAGCGGTATCAGCGTCTCGTCGCCGCGGTGCACCGGGCGCATGTGCACGCGCGGATCGCCGGTCGCCGGCGCGCCGACCAGCTCATCGATCTGCACGCCGTGCGCCCTGGCCAGCGGCAGCAACAGCTCCAGCGTCGGACGGCGCTGCCCGCTCTCCAGGCGGGACAGCGTGCTCACCGAGATCCCGGTCGCCTCGGCCAGCGCGGCCAGCGTGGTGTCGCGCTGCCGCCGCAGCGCCCGCAGCCTCGGGCCGACCGCACTCAGCACGGCGTCGAGGTCATCGTCCATGCCGTCAGTTTGCCATACCGGCAAGATAGCTTGCGAATCTGGCCAGCTCGGCGGCAAGGTCCTGCCATGAGCCATGGACATGATCACCCGCACGGCCACACCGCCGAGTTCGACCCCGACGACCGCAATCATTTCACCCAGGAGTTCTGGGATGAGCGCTACCGCTCGGCCGACCGGCTGTGGAGCGGGCAGCCGAATCCGCAGCTCGTCGCCCAGATAGCGGGCCTGCCGCCCGGCGACGCCCTCGACGCCGGCAGCGGCGAGGGCGCCGACGCCATCTGGCTGGCGTCCCGCGGGTGGGCCGTCACCGCGGTCGACGTGTCCGCCGTGGCACTGGACCGGGCCGCCGCCCACGCCGCGGCCGAGGGGGTACACGTCAACTGGCAGCGCGAGGACCTGCTCACCTGGGATCCGGGGCCCGGCCGGTTTGACCTGGTGATGGCGCAGTTCATGCATCTGCCGAACCCCGAGCTGCAATCGCTGCACGCCCGGCTGGCCGCGGCCGTGCGCCCGGGCGGCACGCTGCTGATCGTCGCCCACCACCCCGACGACCTGCGCGTGAACGTCGGCCGGACCGGGCACGTGGCCCTGTTCCCGTCCGCCGAGCAGCTCGCCGCCACGCTCGATCCCGGATCCTGGGAGATCGTCGTCGCCGACGCCGTCGGCCAGGCGACCGACCTGGACGGCCAGCCCGTGACGCTCAGGGACACGGTCCTGCGGGCGGCCCGCCGCCGCTAGAGTCGGCGCGTGCCCGACGACCCGCGCGCGCTCGACGCCCTGCTCGAGGACCGCGGCGGCGGCTGGCGGAGCGCGTTCTTCACGGACCGCGCCAAAGACAGTGCCAGCCCGTGCCCGTTCCTGGTGGACTGGCCCGACGAAAGCCTTGTCGCATGGTTCAGGGCCTGCTCGCCCCCGGGCGTGTGCTCGAACTCGGTTGCGGAAATGGCCGGAACGCGGTCCACCTGGCCAGCCTGGGATGCACCGTCGATGCCGTCGACTTCTCGGAACGGGCCGTCGAGTTGACGCAGCAGCGAGCGAGATCGGCCGGGGCCGCGGTGACCGTCCAGTGCTGCTCGATCTTTGACGCGACGTTCTCGGACGGGAGCTACGACCTGGTCTACGACTCCGGCTGCTTCTCAGAAGACCGCCTGCGCGCCCTGTGGGATGAGGCTCCGTTCCGCGTGCGCGAACTCCGGCAGATGCGCGAGACGGACGGAAAGGACCCGTGTTTCGGCCAGGGCTTCCTCTGGGTGCTGCTGGCCGGCAAGCGCCGATAGCCTTCAGCTGCAGACCCCGTCGTGGGGGGTGAGAACTAACCAGTGGAGGTGCCAGATGGCCGAGCTCCCACCGCGCCCAGAGGGAATTGCGCTGGCTCACTTCATCGTCTCGGACGATGTCGAGCGCTCCCGGCGCTTCTACACCGAAGTACTCGGCGGCAGGGTGATCTTTTCCGGCCCCGGAGGGCTGACCTATGTCGCGCTGGCCAACACCTGGATCATCATCAATGTCGGCGGAGGCCCGACCGACGACAAGCCAACGGTCGCCCTGGAGACGCCGCGCGATCTTGACCGCGTCAGCAGCTTCCTTAACATCCGGGTTAAAGACATCGCCACCGTGTACGCCGATTGGAGCGCCCGGGGTGCTCAGTTCCTGACGCCGCCGAAGCAGCACCAGTACGAGATCCGCTGCTACATCCGCGATCCCGACGGTCATCTGATCGAGGTGGGGCAGACCACGGACCCAAACGGTGACTGGTCGCCCGCTCACTGGCCATCGAGTACGTCCGCCGAGGAGTCCGGGGCGGTCACCGAGCTTCCGTCATGACCACCGCGATCATCGGCACTGGAGGGCTCGGATCGGCCATCGCCCGCGTGCTCGCCTCAGGCGGCGAGTCCCTGCGGCTCTCGAGCGCCGACAACGAGTCGGCACGAACGCTGGCTGCAAAGGTCGGCGGGGCTGCGGTCGCTGCCGCCGACAACCGCGACGCGTTGCAGGGCGCCGATGCCGTCGTCCTCGCGCTTCGGTTTACCGTGCTGAAGAGCGTCATCGACGAGATCGCCGACGCGCTAACCGGCAAGCTCGTGGTCGTTCCGAGCAACCCGGTAACTCTCGACGCACAAGGCAACGTCCGACGTGTCCTGCCGGAAGGGCAGACCTCCGGAGAGGCTGTAGCCGGGTGGCTGCCGGCCGGGGCGCGCTTGGCCATGGCGTTTGGAAGCATGTCGGCCAATATCTTCGAGTCCTCCAGCAACCGGTCGCCGGAGCCGGCGGCCCTCTTCTACGCGGCCGACGACGACCGTGCTGGCGAGGAAGTCGAGCGGCTGATCCGGACGGCCGGCTTCGAGCCGGTGAAGGCCGGCGGGATCGAGCAGTCGAGCCGGCTCGAGGTGGGCGGCGACCTTCACGATCTCGTAGTCAGCCCTGCGGAGGCGTGGTAGTCGATGCCTTCGCCGGGCTGCGGGTCGGCGTGCACCAGCGCCATCCGCAGGTGCGGCACGGCGTGCCGGAGCGCGTGCTCCGCGGCGACGGCCACCTGGTGTGCCTCGACCACGCTGGCACCGGCGTCGACGATCACTTCGCACTCGGCGTGCAGTTGGTGGCCGACCCAGCGCAGCCGAAGCTGGCCGATACCGAGCACGCCGGGCGTTCCGGACAATGCCTGCTCGGCCTGGTCGAGCAGGTCAGGATCGACGGCGTCCATGAGGCGGTGCCAGATCTGGACGGCGGCCTGCCGGAGCACCGCGAGGATCGCCAGCGTGATCAGCAGGCCGACGACCGGGTCGGCCCACTGCCAGCCGAGCGCGGACCCGCCGACGCCGAGCAGCACGGCGAGCGAGGCGAGGCCGTCGGTCCGGGCGTGCAGCCCGTCGGCGACCAGCGCGGCCGAGCCGATCCTGCGCCCCGCGTTAACGCGGTACCTGGCCACAAGCTCGTTGCCGGCGAACCCCACAACCGCGGCCACGGCGACGGCACCAAGCCCGGACACCCGGTGCGGGTGGGTGAGCCTGCTGGCCGCCACCCACGTGGTCGCCGCCGCCGACACGGCGATGAGCATCACGATCACGACGCCGGCCAGGTCCTCGGCCCGCCCGTACCCGTAGGTGTAGCGGCGCGTCGGCGGGCGCCTGCCGGCGACGAACGCGATCGCGAGCGGCACCACCGACAGGGCGTCGATCGCGTTGTGCAGGGTGTCGCTGAGCAGCGCCACCGAACCCGACATGGCGACGACCACGGCCTGCAGCAGCGCCGTGGCCGCCAGGATCGAGGCGGACACCCAGAGCACCCGCATGCCCTGGCCGCTCGCCTCCATGGCGGCGTCCACCTTGTCGGCGGCGTCATGCGAATGCGGGTGCAGCGCGTGCGGGATCCGGCTCATGGTCCCAGGGTGCCGGGAAAACCGGGTTGCAGCACCTCGACAACAGCACGCTGACCGCAACTGCAGGCGACCGCAACTGCAAGTGGCTCGCGGGTTTGGGTCAGCCGCGGCTGCGGGCGCGCAGGTGAGCGCGTTCGCCCTGCCGTCCGAACAGGGTCAGCAGCTCGACCGGGCCGTCGGTGGCGCTGCTGAACCAGTGCGGGACCCGGGTGTCGAACTCGGCGGCCTCACCCGGGTGCAGCACGAGATCCTGATCGCCGAGCACCAGCCGGAGCTGCCCGTCCAGCACGTACATCCACTCGTAGCCCTCGTGGACCCGCGGGTCGGGCTCGGATCCGCGGTGCGGGAGGATCAGCTTGTAGGCCTGCACGCCGCCAGTGCGCTTGGTGAGCGGTATCAGCGTCTCGTCGCCGCGGTGCACCGGGCGCATGTGCACGCGCGGATCGCCGGTCGCCGGCGCGCCGACCAGCTCATCGATCTGCACGCCGTGCGCCCTGGCCAGCGGCAGCAACAGCTCCAGCGTCGGACGGCGCTGCCCGCTCTCCAGGCGGGACAGCGTGCTCACCGAGATCCCGGTCGCCTCGGCCAGCGCGGCCAGCGTGGTGTCGCGCTGCCGCCGCAGCGCCCGCAGCCTCGGGCCGACCGCACTCAGCACGGCGTCGAGGTCATCGTCCATGCCGTCAGTTTGCCATACCGGCAAGATAGCTTGCGAATCTGGCCAGCTCGGCGGCAAGGTCCTGCCATGAGCCACGGACATGATCACCCGCACGGCGACACCGCCGAGTTCGACCCCGACGACCGCAATCATTTCACCCAGGAGTTCTGGGATGAGCGCTACCGCTCGGCCGACCGGCTGTGGAGCGGGCAGCCGAATCCGCAGCTCGTCGCCCAGATAGCGGGCCTGCCGCCCGGCGACGCCCTCGACGCCGGCAGCGGCGAGGGCGCCGACGCCATCTGGCTGGCGTCCCGCGGGTGGGCCGTCACCGCGGTCGACGTGTCCGCCGTGGCACTGGACCGGGCCGCCGCCCACGCCGCGGCCGAGGGGGTACACGTCAACTGGCAGCGCGAGGACCTGCTCACCTGGGATCCGGGGCCCGGCCGGTTTGACCTGGTGATGGCGCAGTTCATGCATCTGCCGAACCCCGAGCTGCAATCGCTGCACGACCGGCTGGCCGCGGCCGTGCGCCCGGGCGGCACGCTGCTGATCGTCGCCCACCACCCCGACGACCTGCGCGTGAACGTCGGCCGGACCGGGCACGTGGCCCTGTTCCCGTCCGCCGAGCAGCTCGCCGCCACGCTCGATCCCGGATCCTGGGAGATCGTCGTCGCCGACGCCGTCGGCCAGGCGACCGACCTGGACGGCCAGCCCGTGACGCTCAGGGACACGGTCCTGCGGGCGGCCCGCCGCCGCTAGAGTCGGCGCGTGCCCGACGACCCGCGCGAGCTCGACGCCCTGCTCGAGGACCGCGGCGGCGGCTGGTGGAGCGCGTTCTTCACGGACCGCGCCAAAGACAGTGCCAGCCCGTGCCCGTTCCTGGTCGACTGGCCCGACGAAAGCCTTGTCGCATGGTTCAGTCAGGGCCTGCTCGCCCCCGGGCGCGTGCTCGAACTCGGTTGCGGAAATGGCCGGAACGCGGTCCACCTGGCCAGCCTGGGATGCACCGTCGATGCCGTCGACTTCTCGGAACGGGCCGTCGAGTTGACGCAGCAGCGAGCGAGATCGGCCGGGGCCGCGGTGACCGTCCAGTGCTGCTCGATCTTTGACGCGACGTTCTCGGACGGGAGCTACGACCTGGTCTACGGCTTCGGCTGCTTCTCAGAAGCCGCCTGCGCGCTCTGTGGGATGAGGCTCCGTTCCGCGTGCGCGAACTCCGGCAGATGCGCGAGACGGACGGAAAGGACCCGTGTTTCGGCCAGGGCTTCCTCTGGGTGCTGCTGGCCGGCAAGCGCCGATAGCCTTCAGCTGCAGACCCCGTCGTGGGGGGTGAGAACTAACCAGTGGAGGTGCCAGATGGCCGAGCTCCCACCGCGCCCAGAGGGAATTGCGCTGGCTCACTTCATCGTCTCGGACGATGTCGAGCGCTCCCGGCGCTTCTACACCGAAGTACTCGGCGGCAGGGTGATCTTTTCCGGCCCCGGAGGGCTGACCTATGTCGCGCTGGCCAACACCTGGATCATCATCAATGTCGGCGGAGGCCCGACCGACGACAAGCCAACGGTCGCCCTGGAGACGCCGCGCGATCTTGACCGCGTCAGCAGCTTCCTTAACATCCGGGTTAAAGACATCGCCACCGTGTACGCCGATTGGAGCGCCCGGGGTGCTCAGTTCCTGACGCCGCCGAAGCAGCACCAGTACGAGATCCGCTGCTACATCCGCGATCCCGACGGTCATCTGATCGAGGTGGGGCAGACCACGGACCCAAACGGTGACTGGTCGCCCGCTCACTGGCCATCGAGTACGTCCGCCGAGGAGTCCGGGGCGGTCACCGAGCTTCCGTCATGACCACCGCGATCATCGGCACTGGAGGGCTCGGATCGGCCATCGCCCGCCAGCTCGCCTCAGGCGGCGAGTCCCTGCGGCTCTCGAGCGCCGACAACGAGTCGGCACGAACGCTGGCTGCAAAGATCGGCGGGGCTGCGGTCGCTGCCGCCGACAACCACGACGCGTTGCAGGGCGCCGATGCCGTCGTCCTCGCGCTTCGGTTTACCGTGCTGAAGAGCGTCATCGACGAGATCGCCGACGCGCTAACCGGCAAGCTCGTGGTCGTTCCGAGCAACCCGGTAACTCTCGACGCACAAGGTAACGTCCGACGTGTCCTGCCGGAAGGGCAAACCTCTGGAGAGGTTGTGGCCGGGTGGCTGCCGGCCGGGGCGCGCTTGGCCATGGCGTTTGGAAGCATGTCGGCCAATATCTTCGAGTCCTCCAGCAACCGGTCGCCGGAGCCGGCGGCCCTCTTCTACGCGGCCGACGACGACCGTGCTGGCGAGGAAGTCGAGCGGCTGATCCGGACGGCCGGCTTCGAGCCGGTGAAGGCCGGCGGGATCGAGCAGTCGAGCCGGCTCGAGGTGGGCGGCGACCTTCACGATCTCGTAGTCAGCCCTGCAGAGGCGCGGTCACTGATCGGTGCGGCCTGACAGGCCGGCTGGATAGCAAGCCAGCAGCCCCCGTCACCCGGAACCCGGGGCGGGGGTTGCCGACTGGCGAGCAACCACGGCCGGGAGGTGGGACAGCACCAGCATCCGGTTACCGCTGTCGCCATTACATCCCGGGGGAACATCGTCTCTGCTGACCGTGAGGGCTTCGTGCGATTGCGGGAACGCCGTGCGCGCAGCTACCACGGCAGAAAACTCGGCGAGCACGGCTATGGCGTCACCGCGATAGCGATCATGCCAGGTGGACGGGACGTCCTTCTGGCAAGTTCCAGTCATACGGACACCCTTATCCTCGTCGCGCTGCCATCAGCATCATGATTTAGCCTCGAAGCCCGCTCAGGGCGAGCCGATCATGAATCCTTGTCTGCCGACGACGAAAGCTACCGCTGAGCTCCGCTTGATCGTTGATCGAATTATCACATCTGATATAATCAGCCTATGGTGGGGAAGCGCCCGGGCCAGAATCCGTCAGGTGAGCACTCGCTCGCCGAGGCGAGCCCCGATCTGTTGGCGGTGCTGGAGTCCGCATCACGCTTGCAGCAGATGGTTCCCGGCGCCGTTCTGGTAGGCAGGTCGGCTGCCGCACTGTACGCGGGCCACCGGGACTCTTACGATCATGATCATGTCCTCGCGGACCTGCGGGACCGGTTTGACGTCGTGCTCGAGGCTCTCGAATCCGAGGGTGACTGGGTGACCAACCGAGTGGTTCCGGGAAGAATCATCCTCGGCCAGCTGGGAGATATCGAAGCTGGCGTTCGCCAGATGATCCGCACCCGGCCGCTGGAAACGATGCAGGTCATCCTTCCGTCAGGCCGTGTGCTGACGGTTCCCACCGCGGAAGAGACGCTCCGGATCAAGGGATTCCTGATCGTGCGGCGGAACCAGACTCGCGACTATCTGGATGTGGCCGCTTTGTCCGATAGCTACGGCATCCATGAAGCTGCAGAAGTCCTGGCCAGGATCGACGATTACTACTCGGACCAGCACGGCAGAGGCAAGGGTGTTGCGGCCCAGCTCGCCCGCCAGCTTGCCGATCCCCGGCCAAAAGACTCATCCGTGACGGGGCAACTTGATGCGTACCGGAACCTCGCGGTCCGCTGGACCGACTGGGGCGAAGTGCGATCGGTATGCCGACAACTCGCCGCCGAGATGCTCGAAGCCGAGGTGTAGCTCATGCCGCTGGCATTCCGCAACTTGACCATTACACCCGATGCCCCCGTTCCGGAGTGGCCGACCGAGGCCATACAGGCCGCACTCGAACGAGGTGATCTCGCGGACTGGCACCGGATTGTCGTCGCAATACAGGCCGATCCCTGGGGTAAGACCGCGCGACAACTGGAAGAGGTGCTCAGCCACTCACATCCGTACGGGGTCACGGAAGCCATGCAGACAGCGTTGTCACGTGCCCGCCAACGAGCTGAGGCAAATGAACGCGCCGTTGTCACCACAGAAATCCGGGACGCTGTCGAGCGGTCCGAACTGAGCCAGGCAGAATTCGCCTCCCGGATCGGGACTTCCGCCTCGCGGCTGTCTACTTATGCTTCTGGCAAAGTAGTTCCCTCGGCAACGCTCATGCTCCGGATCCGCCGTGTAGCCGAGTGGCGTTCGCCCGATTGACAGCCCGCGGAACCATGTAGGTTGACGGCCATGGACCGGGGCGGGCGCTGGACTGAGCGGCGGGGCAGCAACGCAGCAGGGACGGTTAGCGGACCAGCGGTCATGACCGAATGAGGTCCGCGGACCGGGTAGCCGGGACGCCAGACCGGACGCCAGCCGGAGACACCGATCGCGGGTTCTCGTCGCTGCGGCCGTTCCGTCACCGCAGCTTCACGCTGCTGTGGACCGGGGGGCTGATCTCCACCGTCGGTTCCTGGATGCAGACCGTCGCCGTGGGCGCGCTCATCATCTCCGACACCGGCAGCGCGACGTGGGCGGTCCTGGTGGCCGCCGGAGGGTTCCTGCCGATCGGCCTCCTCTCCCCCATCGGCGGCGCGCTGGCCGACCGGCTGCCGCGCCGCCCGGTGCTGGTGATCGGGAACCTCGCCGCCGCGGCCACCGCCGCGCTGATCGCGGTCCTGGTCGCAGGCGGGCATGACAACCCGGGCGCGCTCGTAGCGCTCGTGACGCTGCAGGGTTCGGCCTCCGCGCTGATCGGGCCGTTCCAGCAGGCCATCCTGCCTGACCTGGTGCCGCAGCGGGAGTTCCTCGCGGCCGCCTCGCTCAACTCGGCCGAGTGGAACCTCGGCCGCATCGTCGGCCCGGCGCTGGCGGGCATCACCGTGGCCGCGTTCGGGTACTCGGTCGCGTTCGTGGCGAACGCGGTGTCGTTTCTCGCCGTCGTCGTGGCGCTCCTGTTCGTCAGGTTCAGCCCGCCCAGCGGGATACGAACCGGGCTCCTGTCTTCGCTCAGGGAGGGATTCACCGCGGCCAGGCAGGAGCCGTCGTGCTGGGCGGCCATCGTCACGATCGCGGTGGTGGCCCTGTTCGCCTCGCCGTTCATCGCACTGGTCCCGGTCATGGCGCACCACCTGACGCACGGCGGCGCCCGGGCGGTCGCGCAGACCACGGCGCTGCTCACCACGGCCCAGGGCGCCGGCGCCGTGCTCGGCGCGCTGTGCCTCACCCCGCTGGCGGGCCGTCTCGGCCGCGGCCGTCTGCTCGCCTGGAACCTGGCCGTGCTGCCGGCGGTGCTCGTCGGCTACAGCGCCTCGCAAACCCGGTGGCAGGGCATCGTCCTGCTGTTCGTTGTGGGCCTCGTGTACATCGGGGTGCTGTCCGGGCTCACCACGCTGGTCCAGCTCCGGGCGCCGCAGGCCTACCGCGGCCGGGTGCTCAGCTTCTTCCTGGTCGCGCTCGGCGTCGCGTACCCGATCGGGTCGCTCATTCAGGGACCGATCATCGACTGGATCGGGCTCGGCTGGACCACGGCGGGGACGGCGGTGCTGCTCACGCTGATCATGGCCGTCGTGACGGTGCGCAGGCCGGGCTTTGTGCGGGCGATCATCGGCGGGATGGACGCCGGTCCTCCAGACTTCCTGGAACGCAGCGCTCCCCCGAACTTACCGCCGGTCAGCTGACCAGGCCGCGCGACCTCGCGGCACGGGCGAGGTCGGGCAGCTGGCCGAGGAGTTCGTCGGCCTCGGCAACGCTGCGATCCTGGATGCTGGCGGTCACCCGCCGCCCGGCAACGTCGAGCCGGATCGTGGCGAGCCGGAGCCGGCGCTGCCAGGGGCCCTGAACCCACCGGATGCTCTGCACCTTCTCCAGCGGAACCCAGGTCGTCTTACGGCAGATCCGGCCGCGGGATGCCACCACGTACCGGTCGTCGCCGGCCCACGCCAGGAAGTGATAGGACAGCAGCGTCTTCACCCGCGCGCCGGCTGGCGCAGCGTGGGTGGGCCGCGGCGGATCGGTCAGCAGCTCGCCGAGCATCCGGTCCGCGTCGGCGCGGGAGCCGACCGGGATGAGCGCGCGCAGGCGCTGCCCCTCGGAGCGGTTCTCCCGGCGCTGGCGCGGCCCGGCGACGTCCACTTCGAGCCTGCACCAGCCGAACGCGCGCCAGAACAGCGGCTCGACGAGGCGCACGGCCTGCACCCTCCCGGGCCGGATGGTCTCGGCTGCGGTCTGTATGAGCCCGGACCGCAGCCGCAGCCCGTCCGGCGCCTCGGCGACCACGGTCCCGAACTCGGTGTTGAACTGCCGCCAGACGCTGGTCACGATCCCGAAGCCGAAGACCAGGAACGGCACGATGATCCCCGGCTTGCCCGTCAGCGCGATGACCAGAATCACCACCGCGATCGCCGTTCCTGCGTACGCGCCGGGACGGCTCAGGATGATGGCACCGGCCAGGCGCTCGGACTGCACCCGGAACAGCACCCGCTCGGGCCGTGGCGGTGCGGCCGCACCGGCCGGGCCCACGGCGCCGACTGGGCCCGCCGAACCGCCCGGCCCCATAGCGCCGGCCCGCGCACCGGCCGCAGCCCCCCGGGTTCCGGCTGCTTGGCCCATGGCCAGCAACTGCTCCCGGAGCCGCTCGGCATCGGCGAGCGGCAGGCAGGCCAGGCGCCCGCCGGAGGAATCGGCTCCGGCCATCCGCAACCGGAGCTCGGCAAGGCCGAACACCCGTGCCAGCCCGGTCTGCACCACGTCGATGGCCTGGACCTGCGACAGCGGGAAGCGCAGCGACTGGCGCCGGATCAGGCCGGTCTCGATGCGCAGCACGCCGTCGGCGACCTGCCACCGGGTGACCAGCCAGCTGATCACGCCGGCGATCAGCACGATCCCGACCACGACGATGTCGCTGATGAAGTCGTCGTTGTTCCCGCTGTGGTTGGCGAAAATCAGGAACAGCACCAGAATGCCCAGGGCAACGAGGTGGCGCCCGGTGCGGATCAGCGGGGACAGCGGGTGCAGCCGGTGCCACGCCGACATGTCCGCCGGCGGGATCGGAGGCGCGGGCGGGATCGAGTGCGGGGGCGGCGCGGTCACAGGCCGGCTGCCTGCGATTCGCCGAGCGAGGCAAGCTGGTCGCGCAGTTTCGCCGCGTCCGCCTTGTCCAGGCCCGGAATGCGCGCGTCGCTGGCCGCAGCGGCGGTATGCATTCGCACCGTGGCCAGCCCCAGGCTGCGCTCCACCGGGCCCGCGGTGACGTCGATGAACTGCATCCGCCCGTACGGGATGACCGACTGGCGGCGGACCATGACCCCGCGCTTGACCATCAGGTCATCGCGCCGCTCGGCATAACCCCACGCGGCGACCCGCCGGGCGAAGAACCGCTCGCACAACAGCCCGACCACCACGAGCCCCAGCCCGATGCCGAGGCCCAGCGCGGCCGACCCGGCGGTACCCGCAATGACGCCGCCGACGGCCGCGACGGGCACGGTTACCAGCGCGGTCTGGATACGCCGGGCTCGCAGCAGGAGATGCGACGGGCGCAGCCACCGGATCTCGGCGTCACCGGGTTCCGTGGTCACACTCGCCTCCAGCCGTCGTCGCACATTCTGCTCATCAGCAGATTATCGGTAGCTCACCGCGCCAACAGGACACGATGCCGCCTGCATACTGGTTCCGCCAGTGCTGCCTATTCGCCGGAGCTCCTGAGAAGCCGCGCACCCGGGCATCTGCTCCTACCCTGGCGGGATGCTTTCCCTGCGCCCGATGACTGAAGTAGATCTCCCGGCGGTCGAGGCGTGGCTCCGGCTGCCGCATGTGGCCCGCTGGTGGACACCGGACACCACTGCCGGGGCGGAGATCGCCAAGTACCGGCAACGAGTCCACCAGGACAGCAAGTCGGCCACGCACATGCTGATGGTCACCCTGGACAGCCTGCCCGTCGGCTGGTGCCAGTGGTACAGGTGGGCAGACTACCCCGCTGACGCCGAAGCCATCGGCGCACACGACGGGGAGATCGGGATCGACTACGCGATCGGCGACCCGGCACACGTCGGCCGGGGCGTCGGCACCACGCTGATCGCCGCGCTAACGACCGAAATGCGCCGCCGTCATCCCAGCGCCGGGATACTGACCGACCCGGACGCCGCCAACATGGCCTCCCGGCGTGTCCTGGAGAAGAACGGCTTCCATCTCGTGGCTGTCCGGCCGGTCGCCACTGAAGCGAGCGACGCCCCGATGGCCATCTACCGCCTGTCCTGCACCTGACTCATCGCCTGGCGTCGCCGAGTTGGTGCAGCACCGGCGGACTGCCGAGGCCAGCGCCGACAGGGCAGCTCAAGGGCGGCATGCACTCCTGCGCAGCAGCCAGCACCGTGGCTCCGCCGAGTTCGACGTAGGCCTCGAACTCGGCGGCGTCATACAACTGCTCTAGCGTGCTGTCGCAGGGGTAGGTCGAGTGATCCTTGGCGTAAGCGAGGACGTCCCAGGGCGCTCCGTTCCACCAGCCGAGCTTGCACACCCAGATGTCACCCTGCTCGGGCAGCCCGGGCGTGCCGGTCGGCCTGGTGAACTTGCCGTGCGCCCACGGGCGGACCACCTGTCCCGGAGCCAGCTTGGTGCCACCCTTGACCATCGTGGTGGGATCGAGGTCGATGTCCACTCCAGCGTCGCTCCTGGCCAGGGCCATGGATCCGCCGAGCGTGAACCACGTGTCGGCCTTGTCACCAGAAGCGTCCAGCACCACGATGTGCCGTGCCCCGCGGCGCAGCGCCTCGACCAGGCCGAGGTTGTCGTAGTGGCCGCCGTCGGTCACGTACATCCACGTATCGCGGTAGCTCAGGTGGCCGACGGCCTCGGACCACAGCAGGCCGGCCGTGGGCTGCATCAGCCGGTACCACAGTTCCCCCCGGAGCTTGCGGCGGAGCCGCAGGTCGAGGACGTGGGCCCAGAGCCTGGCCTCGCGGTCGTTGTTCCGGCGTGCCTTACGCTCCCAGAGCGGGTGCGGCCAGAAGTACCACAGCAGCAAGAGGATCGGCCGCCGCGTCCACCGTCGGTCGGGCTCCCCGGACTTGCCCACCTTCTGCTGTTCGATGCGGTTGCGCGCTGCCCGGACCAGGGTCGGGTGCGGCAGCCACACGCCGAGGCGGACGTTCGTCGCGGTGAGCAGAATCCGGTAAGCCTGCTGCGTCGCGGAACCCATCAGCGGCGACACGGCCGCGCCGCTGATCGCCGAGATATCAAACAGGGTGCTACGCCGCTGCCCGACGAGAGCCTCGTAGTCGGACGTCAGGGCCTGGGCGTCAGCCTCCCCTTCGGAACAGGTTGTGCGGCGCAAGGTGACGTGGTCCGGGTCGAAGCTGACGCAGAAGCCGCCGCTGCCCGGTGGCACCTCGCGGTCCGCGTTGATGTTGGCGGTGCCGCAGATCACCAGGCCAGGTTCGTCGGCGGCGCCGGTGCTGTCCCGGAACTCGGACAGCCGGGTCGCGGCGGCCTCGGCGAACAGGCGGCGTGCCGACACCGGATTCCGCTCCTGCGCCGCCCGCCGGGTGACGGCGAAAGCGTTGGCCAGCCGCCACCGGTAGACATCGTGCAGCGATATGCGGTTGACGTTCACGGCAGCCCGGCCGAACACCATCACGGCCAGCGCTGCGATGACCTGCAGGAGCTGGGCCGCGGTGAATCCGGACCGGGTGCCATCGCTGATCCACAGCAGCGCGAGCACCGCGCCGCCAAGGACGATCACGGCGCTGGCCAGCCAGGGCAGCAGCCGCTGACGCAGCGAGCCGGCGAGCATGGTGAGAAAGCCTGGCTGCCCGGCCGCCGCCGAGTTAGCCTGCCTGCTCAGCGCGTTCCACTTGGCCAGCCCTGCCTGGCAGTACTTCGCAATCGCCGCCACCGCGGCAACCAGGCCCGTCACCGCCGCAGCCGACCAGGTCGGCCTCGTGCCGAAGCCGATGGCGCGGGCGACGGTGCCGAACGACCCGGTGCTGCGGGTCAGCCACGAGATCAGCGGCGGGGCCGCGAGCATCGCCAGGCTAAGACCGACCGTCAGGAGAGCAGCCCAGCTCACCACCTGTGCCCGGTTAGCGCTGCGGTCCGGGTCGTCCGGCTTCAGCCAGGCCCACCACCGCACGCGGGCGGCGCGGCGGTGGCTGAGCGGCGGCTCGAGCGTCAGCCACCAGAACGCGAAGAGCACCAGCGTGACCCCCGCGGCGATCACCGGGAGCAGCCACCACGCGGTCCCGGTCACCGCAGCCGTCATCGTGCGCGAACCCGACGGGACCAGCACGCCCTGCCAGCGCAGCAGCCAGCCCCAGGCGTGCGTGAACGCGTAGAGGGGGGCCGCCACGATGATGAACGTGACGATCGCACCGAGCAGCAGCGACAGGACACCGACCAGCACGGTCGCGCCGTTGGGCGCGATGTAGCGGGTGTTGTCGCGCAGGTTCCGCTCTTCGGCGGTACCGGGGGCGTACGCGTGGGGAACCGTGCCGGACGGCAGGTCGTGCGCCACGAGCGCGCGGGAGGAGGCGATGTAGCTTCCGCCGGACACCCCCAGGATCCACTTGGCGGTCCCGAGCAGACCGCCGAGGTCGAGGCTCTGCAGTGCCCCCAGGCAGTAAGCGGCTGACCGGATGCCGCCCCCCGAGCAGCAGATCGCCCAGTCGCCGCCGCCCGTCGCGTCTGCCTCGGGACTTAATCCCAATGACTTCATGCCGCTCCCCCATCTCGGCCAAACGCTAGGCGCATGGCACCGGCGTTTAGGGATGTAGAGCCAGCAGCAACGTCCCTGATACCTGCCAGCGGTGCGGAGACCAAGCTGTGGCCTCAGTAAGCTTGGCTCCGTTTGGGGAGGCACGTGTGACCAGCCGCGATCCGCATGCCCCTCCGCACTCGCCTGCTGCGGGCGACGCATCCCGGCGGTCAGCGAAGTCGTGGCCGCTGAGCCGGAAGACCCGAGCTGGCCTCCTTTACCTGCACCTTCGCCTTGCAGCGGCTGGCCTTGCAGACACGCCAATGGTTTTCGGTGGTCACTGCCGGGTTGTCGGGCAACTCGGTGTCCGGCATTCTGCCGGGCGGCGCGGCGGCCGGGGCCGGGCTGCAGTTCGAGTTGCTCTCGCACGCCGGGTTCGACACGGACGCCGCGGCAGGCGCCCTGACCACCTTCTCGCTGCTGGAGGTGGGCGCGCTGCTGGCGCTGCCCGTGGTCGCGCTGCCCGCCGTGCTGGCTGGCACGGCTGTGAGCCCTGGACTCGTGCGTACCGCGCTGCTTGGACTCGGGATGTTCTGCCTTCTTGCCATCACCGGCGTAGTCCTTCTGAAAACCGACCGGCCGCTGGCCGCGGTCGGCCGCGCCGCTCAGTCGCTGCGGAACCGGATCACCCGGGGCCGCCCGCCGCTGACCGGCCTGGACACGCGGCTGCTGTCCGAACGCGACACGATCAGGTCGGTCCTAGGCCACAACTGGTGGCAGGCGCTCCTGCTGACCGTCGGCCGGCTTGGATTCGATTTCGGCTGCCTGCTCGCCGCCCTGCGTGCCACCGGCACCCATCCCCAGCACGCGCTGGTGCTGCTGGCCTACGCCGCCGCCAACGTCATCGAGCTCGTCCCGGTTACCCCGGGCGGGCTCGGCCTGGTCGAGGCCAGCCTGACCGGCCTGCTGGTCCTGGCCGGCGTCCACGCAGGTGACGCGCTCCTGGCCACGCTGGCCTACCGCCTCGCCTCCTACTGGCTACCGCTGTGCGCTGGACCGCCGGCCTACCTTCTGTACCGGCACCGCTACGGCCGCTGGCACACCAGGCCCGGGATTGACAACTCGGCACGGTGAGGAAAGGAATTCCAGTTTCGTGCGGATGAACAAGATCCGCGTGCTGGTGGGCGTGGCCACCCCGGGGGTCCCGTGTGGCCACGCCCCGCACGCTGCCGCGCTACCTGCCTCCCAGCGTCAGTGGGTAGGAGGCATGAGCACGGAGCCGATGATGTAGACGGTGGCGTTCGCGGTCTGCACGTCGCCGCAGACCACCGGGACGGAGTTGACCTCGTAGGAGCTGCCCATCTTGGACGGCATCACCGTCGAGCCCTCCAGGGTCTTGATCGGCTTGCCAGAGGCGAGCTGCGCCGGGGTGATGTGACCGGACGCGACGTGGTAAGTCAGGATCTTGGTGAGCTCGGCCTTGTTGCCCAGCACTGAGTTCAGGGTCGCCGTCGGGATCTTGGCGAACGCTGCGTTGTCGGGCGCGAACACGGTGATGCCCGGCGCCGAGTTGAGCGTGTCCACCAGGCCCGCCTTGGTCACGGCAGTGACCAGGGTGGACAGCAGCGGGTTGCTGGACGCGGCGGTGGCGACCGGGGCGGTGGACATGCCAGTGAAGCTGCCCTTCCCTGAGGAGGGCACCGAGGCGCACCCCGGGCCGAACGGGGCCATGGCCGAACCCGAGGTGGAGGCGGCCGGCTGAGCCGCCGGCGCCTTCGCTGTCGCCTTCGGGCTTGCCGCGGACGCAGCGGACGAGCCGCTGGAACTGCAGGCGGCCGCGCCGAGCGCGAGTGTTCCGGCGATTGCTGCGACGCCAAGGAACTTGTATCTCATGAGCTTCCTTCTCTCCTGTGTTGGCGAACCGCTGCGGGACGCAGCGGACTGAAGGCTTTAGGTGACGGTCACCGCGGCGCTGTCCCACCCGGTGGCGCCGTTGGGGAAGATCCCGGTGCGTTTGGCGGGCTGGGTCGCGCCGGTGCCGTCGGTCGCGCGGACCTGGAGCTGATGCAGGCCGGGAGCGGCGTCCCAGTACCAGACCCACTGCCGCCAGGTGTCGATGCCGTCCGCCGCGGCCAGCTGGGCGTCGTGCCAGGGCCCGCCGTCGGCTTGGACCTGCACCCTTTCGATGCCGCGATGCGGTGCCCAGGCGACACCAGCCACGGCGGTGCGGCCCGCATGCACTTGCTGGAACGGCTTGGGCACGTCGATCCGCGACATCGTCTTGATCGGCCCCATGACTGAGTAGCCCCGCTGCACCCAGTAGGAGCGCTGGGCGGCGAAGGTGGTCAGCTCGATGTCGGTTACCCACTTGGTGGCCGAGGCGTAGCCGAAAAGGCCGGGAACGATCATCCGGGCGGGGAAGCCGTGCGCGATTGGCAGCGGCTGGCCGTTCATGCCGACGGCCAGCAGCGCGTCCGGGTCGCTCATCACCACGGCCGTAGGCGTTCCGGCGGTCCATCCATCGTTTGAGGTGGACAGGATCTGGTCGGCGCCTGCGTGCACCCCGGCCTCGCGCAGCAGCGCCGCGAGGCTGGCGCCGAGCCACCGTGCGTTCCCCGCCAGCGGCCCGCCGACCTGGTTGGACACACAGGCCAGCGTGATGTCCGCCTCGGTGAGCGGGCGCCGCAGCAAGTCGCCGAACGACAGCTCCAGCGGCCGGTCAACCATCCCGTGCACCCGTAGCGTCCACTCATCGGGCGCAATCTGCGGCAGGACCAGCTCGGTGTCGACCCGGTAGAAGCTGGCGTCGGAGGTGAAGAACGGGGTGATGCCGGGGATCGGCAGCTGGGTTCCGGCGGTCACGGCCGGGGCCTGTTTGGCAGGCGCCGGGAGCCGGATGGCGGCACGGAGCCGGTCGACGTTGAACCGGCTCAGCAGCTTCTGGCCGGCCAGGCCGCCGACGGCGGCCACCGCGGCCGTGCCGGCCGCGAGGGCGAGGAACCGGCGCCGGTCCGGGGTTCGCGCGGACAAGGCCCCCCGCCGTGCTTCGGCAAGAGGTGCCGGAGCGGACCAGTCCAGAACCGCCGTAGCCGACCCGGGGCGCGACGTCGGCCCGGTCCGCTGGCGGCCGCCCCCGGCGCGGACCAGCAACGTCAGCGCCACCGCGGCCACCGCGACGCCCACGAGCGTCGGAACGAGGTCCGCCGCGCCGGAATTCGGCCGGGTGATCGCCGCGGCGACGCCCAGCACGCCGAAAACCCCCAGCCCGGCGAGCCCGTAGCCGACCCTTCGCAGCGCCAGCATCCCCACCACGGCCGCGAACGCGGCGAGCATCAACAGGATCCCGGCCACCAGGACCTGCTTGTCGTGGCTGCCGACATGACCGATCACGAAATCCTTGACCGGGACCGGGGTCAGGTTGATGGCCACCTCACCCACCGCCACCACGGGGCTGCCCAACGGGCCGGTGAGCCCCGCGACCAGCTGGGCGACGCCCAGCGCGGCGGCGGCGGCGAGCAGCCCGGACGTCGCGCCAGTCAGTGCGCGTCTCGCCGCGGATCCGCTCAGCTTTGTCCCGATCACGCGCTGTATTCGCGGCCTGCTGGCCTACGGATTGGTCTCGATTCCGATTCGGCGGGCGCGCCTGCCCACCAATCCGATCCTCGGGTTGCGCCGAATAGAGGCCATGAGCGGACATGACATGAGGGCCGCCCTGCCGGGCCCTGGTCTCTCGGAGGGGAGAGACCAGGGCCTGGACGACCTGGTCGGCCGGGTCGCCCGCGGCGATCAGGACGCGTTCGAGGCGCTGTATGACCGGCTGGCCGGACCGGCGTATGGCCTGATCCGCAAGGTGGTCAGGGACCAGGCGCAGTCCGAAGAGGTCACCCAGGAGGCGCTGCTCGAGGTGTGGCGCACCGCGTCCAGGTTCGATCCCGCTCGGGGCAGCGCCACGACCTGGGTGATGACGATCGCACACCGGCGCGCCGTCGACCGGGTGCGCTCGGCCGCGGCTGCGACCGAGCGGGAGCACCGGACCGCGCAGCCCCTCACGGCCAACGACGAGGTTGCCGAGACCGCCGTGGCCAACCTGGACGCTGAGCGGGTGCGCCGCTGCCTGGGCGGGCTGACCGACCTGCAGCGTGAGTCCATCACGCTCGCGTACTACGGCGGATACACGTATCCGGAGGTCGCCGGGCTGCTGCACACGGCGCTGGGAACCGTCAAAACCCGGATCCGCGACGGCCTGATCCGGCTGCGCGACTGCATGGGGGTGACCTGGTGAGATTCCCGCGCCATGACCTGCATACCCTGACCGGCGTCTACGCCCTGGACGCCGTGGACGGCGCCGAGCGGGACCTGTTCGAGCATCACCTGCGCCGCTGCAGGCCGTGCGGCAACGAGGTCCGCGGCCTGGCCGAGACAGCAACGGAACTGGCGATGGCCGCGGCGTTGCCGCCGCCGCCAAGAGTTAAGGAGCACGTGCTGGCCGCCGCCGCGGTGACCAGGCAGCTGCCTCCCGCCGTCGACCGGCCCAGCCGGGCCGCACACTGGACGCCGCGCCAGGTTTTCCGCCAGTCGTGGACGCCCCGGCTTGCCGCGGCGGTGGCCGTGGTCAGCCTGGCGGTGGCCGTCGCGCTCGGGGCTGTCGGACTTCACACCCGGCGCGAGCTGGACTCCGCACGGGCGCAGAACCAGGCACTCGCCGCGGTCCTCGCCGCCCCAGACGCACGGATCATGACCGAGGCCGTCACGAACGGGGGAACGGCCACCGTCGTGGTCTCCCGCGTCGAGCGGAAGCTCGTCTTCACCACGTCCGGGCTGCCCCGGCTTCCCGGGAGCAAGGTCTACGAGCTCTGGCTGATGGGGCCGCCCCGGATCCGCCGGGCGGGCCTGCTTCCGGCTCCCGCGTCGGGAAGGACCGCGCCGGTGCTGGCCTCCGGGCTGGCCGCTGGCGACAGCGTGGGCGTGACCGTGGAGCCGGCTGGCGGGACCAGCCAGCCGACGACCACGCCCATCGTGGTCATGTCCCTGCGGACCTGACCACCGGACCGGCTCCGCCGATGGCCGCCAGCTCGGCCGATGGCCGTCGGCTCGGCGCTGGGCGGGTGGTCACGCGTTCCGCCCAGGCGGTTCCTCTTCGGCCATGCGATAGGCCTCGGCCGGCGCCAGGACCTCATCGGGACCGGGCGGCGTGATGTCGACGGCCAACCCGTAATCCCACAGCTCAACGACCGACCAGACCTGCGCATCCGCGGCCGCGGCCGGCTCGGAGCTCACCGAGATACGGCGGGCGAGCCCATCCGCGTCCAGCCACACCTCGGCAGGCAGCCGGCTTAACGAGCGATACGGCCCGGCGGGCACGCTCACCCCGCTCGGCAGCGCCGCGTCCGCCCGGGCCAGATCGACGGTGAGACGGCAGCGTGTCGCAGGCACGCCGCGCACGGCCCCCGGCCCGATCTCCACGGCATCCTCGCCGGCACCGAACAGGGCATCCAACGGCCACAGCGGGTCATTCGGCCCGCGCGGGCCGCCCGGGTCAGCCAGGAAGAAGCCCGTCCACCTGTCGGCTACCCGGACGTAGGCATTCGCGCCGTCGTAGATCATCTCACTTTGCTCGACGCGCTCCCGAAGGCCCGGATCGTCGGCACTGAGCTCGCTGAGCGCAGCCGTGGCGCGGTCGGTAAACAGCAGCGCCTGCGACACCCTGGCCCGGCGCGCGTCAAGGTCGGCAACCCCCTCGCAGCGCCGGTCTGCAGCGCCGGGCAGCGGCGAGCCCGTGCACCATGCGGCGAATAGCCGGGCGGTGCCGGCCGCGACCGTCCGGGCACCGGCAGCAGCCACCCGGTTGGCGATGGGATCACCCGCAGCCGACATGCTTGCAGGATAGTTGCCACGCTGGCGGTCAACCGCACATCCGGGACTACCGGGAGGATTTCACCGCCGCCAGACGGCGCTGCCGGCCGATCACGACGGCTCGTGCAGCGACTGGAACTGCTCGATCAGCGGCCACATGTCCTCACCCATTTCTACTTGAGTGAGGAGGATGCCGACCGTGCCGTCCGGGTCGACGAAGAAGTCCGTACCCAGTCCGCCGGACCAGCCGATGCGGCCGCGCTGGGGTCCCTCTGTCTGCACCGCCACGCCAAAGCCCCATCCCAAGCCGTCCCAAAACCCCGGGAAGAAGCTGTCCGCGGTCTTGCACGCTGCCGGTATCTGGTCGCTGGTCATCTGCTGCAGGTGATCAGGTGAGATCATCGGCTGGCCGTTGACTTGCCCTCCCTCGGCAAGCATCCGGGTGAAGCGGTGATAGTCCGCTGCGGTGGAGACGACCTCACCGTGGCTGACGTCGAATGACGGCGGCCCTGCGTAGAAACCGCCGCCGGCAGGCTCGGTCTCCACGAGTCCCTCGTCACCGTGCCGGTAAGCCGCCGGCAGCCGGTCCAGCTTGCTCTGCGCCACCCACAGTGCCGTGTCGGTCATCCCGAGCGGCCCGAAAACGTCCTCGGCCAGATGCTTACCGAGCGGGCGGCCCGTCACCCGCGAGATGAGAACGCCGAGCACGCCAAACGAATGGTGATACCGCCATCCTTCTCCCGGCTGGAACGCCAGCGGAAGTTCCGCCAGCCGACGCAGCCACTCATCAGCCCCCATCGCCGGTGGCTCCGGGCCAGCCTCAGTGCCGTTCGCAGCCATCGCCTCCTGCAGCGGCGAAGCCTGGATCACCATGCCGTACCCGGAGGTATTGGTCAGCAGGTGGCGAAGCGTGATGGCCCGGCGAGCCGGCATGGTGTCGTCGAGCTCAGCCGCTGGATCGCGCAGCACCTGACGGTCAGCCAGCTCCGGCAGCCAGTCCACCAGACTCTGGTCGAGATCCAGACGCCCTGCCTCCACAAGACGAAGCGCGGCGACCGACGTAATCGCCTTGGTCATGGACTGGATCCGCATGATCGCGTCCTCGCCCAGAGGACCGCCGCCGATCGACGCCACGCCCGCGGTGACCACCTCGACGTTTCCAGCATCCAAGAGCGCGACCCCGCCAGGAATTGTGCCGGCGTCAACGTGGCGAATCAGCAGCTCCCGCAACGCAGTGCTCACCCCGGCGATCGTGCCACCCGCGACTGCGGGGATCAAGCGCATGCAGCTTCCTCTGCGTCCCCGACGCCGAGTACATCTCGCCTGACTACCCCCAGCCGTGGTATCGGGGTCTGCCCCGAGTCCTGACACCCCACGAGATCGTCACGCTGATGGCCGGCAGCACGAAGATCAAGTCCCTGCGACGCGACCTTCTGCGACGAGCCACCCCGGGACGTCACGGCGGGCTTGTCGTTGACAGGCGGGCGAGGATCACCTCGAGCGTGCGGGTGTCGCTGGGCACCGCGGCCCTCTGCGTGTCCTCGATCTGCCAGGCCGCGAACGTGTGACCGATGACCGTTTCGTCGATGTCATTGCGCACGCCGGCCGCGTGGAGGCTGGCCCGCAGCAGCAGCCTGCCGCCGGGCCGCAGGACGCGGCGCAGTTCATCGGCGTACCGCAGCCGCTCTCGCGGGTCCAGGTAGTGGAAGCAGCCACGGTCCAGCGCAGCATCAAAGCAGCCCTGGGGAAACGGAAGCCGGCGGACGTCCGCGCGCATGAACGCCGCGCCGTCACCTCCAGCAGCCGCCCGGGCCAAAGCCACCTGCGACAAGTCAACGCCGGCTACCTGCCAGCCGGCTGCGGCGAGATAGCCCGCCTCGACGCCCAGGCCACAGCCGACGTCAAGCGCACGCCCGCCTGGCCGCAGCCAGCCGTCCCCGAGCGCCGCGAGCAGTTCCGGCGACGGCCCAGATAGATGCCACCACCGGTAGGTTCCGTCGGCGTAGTGGTCGGTCATGGCGACAGTGTGGCTCAAGATGCCTCCGGCCGGTCGACGTGGGCCGGCCCCGGCTGCTGCTAGGCGGCGGTCACCGACCGCAGTTCCTGCAGCGACTCGTCCATTAGTCGCCTGAAGGCGGCTGGGTCGTCCTGCTCCACCCAGCGGGCGAAGGCCACGTGAAAGACCGTCACGCCCGCCTGGGAGGCGAGGATCGCTGCGTTCACGGAGACGCCGCGATCAGCGAGCGCTGTCTTGATGGCGCCGGCCAGGGACTGGAGCTTGATCAGCTCGCGCTCTTGCAGTTCGGGGTTGGCCGCGATGATCCGGGACCGCATCCTGGCGAAGGGGTGACGGTCGGCGAACAACTCCGCCACCTCATCGAGCCCGGCACACACCGCGGCCATCGGAGTGGCGTCCGGCGGGGCAGCTTCGATCCCGCTGATCCAGCGGTCCTGAAGCTCGCGTGAGCCGTTGAACAGCACCTCGCGCTTGTCGGAGAAGTAGCGGAAGAAGGTCCGCTTGGTCAGCCCCGCGGCCTCGGCGATCTCCGCGACCGTCGTCTGGTCATAGCCCTGCTCCTCGAACAGGGTGATGGCGGCCTTGGTGAGCCGGCCTTGGGCGTCTGGCTTCCAGCGGGACATGACAGCTGAGCATAGCTGATGACACCGGGTGTCGTTAAGGTGCTATGGTGATGACACCAGATGACATCCGATCTCAGCGGGAGTATTCATGCGTGTATTTGTCACCGGCGCGTCAGGCCATATCGCCTCCGCCGTCATCCCCGAGCTTGTCAGCAGCGGACATCAGGTCGTCGGTCTCGCCCGATCTGATGCCTCGGCTGAGGCCGTCGCCGCCCTGGGTGCCGAGGTCCGCCGCGGCGATCTCGACGACCTCGACGGTCTCAAGGCCGCGGCCGCTGAGACCGACGGCGTGATCCACCTCGCCTTCAAGCACGAGGCGATGCGCACCGGCGACTTCATGGGCGCAGTCGGCTCAGACCTGGCTGCCATCCAGGCGATCGGTGAGACGCTGACCGGCACCGGCAAGCCCTTCGTCACGACCGGCGGCACCCTGATGCTCGCCATGGCCGGGATCACCGGCCGTCCCGGCACCGAGGACGACCAGTCCGATGGCGGTCCCCGCGTCGATGCGGCGAACTACACGATCGGCCTGGCTCAGCATGGTGTGCGCTCCTCCGTCGTGCGGCTCGCGCCGATGGTCCATAGCGACCTCGACCATCACGGCTTCACCCATGCCCTGATCGACTTCGCCCGGGAAAACGGGGTTGCGGCATATACCGGTGACGGCTCGAACCGCTGGCCCGCAGCCAACACCTACGACATCGGCGTGCTCTACCGCCTGGCGCTGGAGAAGGCTCCCGCCGGCTCGACGCTGCACGGCGTCGGTGACACGGGCATACCGCGCAAGGTGATCGCCGAGACGATCGCCGGCAAGCTCGGGGTCGAGACCAAGAGCATCACCGAGGGGGAGGCGCCGCAGTATCTGGGCTTCCTCGCCGCTTTCGCCGGGCTCGACAACCCGACGTCCAACGACAAGACCCGCGAACTGCTGGGCTGGGAGCCGACCCACCCCGGCTGGATCGAGGACGTGAAGACCGGCCACTACTTCGCGTAATGGGCCGAGAACCCGGAATCAGCGCTCCGCCACAGCCGCGGCGGGAAAGAGGTCACGCTTTGTGCCTTGCCGGGTCGGAGACAGCGCGCGCATCGCCGCCGATCTGGCGCGTCAAGAGCGCGAACGAAGGCTTTCCAGTCGGCGCTCGATAATGGCAGATCGGGCGGCGGTGCCCGGACACCGTTGCGCGCGACCTTGCTTTTGGGCGGGCGACGCAGGCCTGCCCAGGCCGCAGCCTGGCGCCCGTGCACCGCGGATTATGGGGCATCGGCGGGGCTGATCTCGATCCGAAGCGGGCTGCAGCCGCTCCCGTTCAGGGGCGGGTAGTCGACCGAGCATGCGGTCAGGATGACAACGAGGTCCCGGCGGCCGATGAAGGTAATGGCGTCTCCGGGCGACGAGGCGGCCACGCCGACAGCCAGCGTGCCGTCGGGCCGCGGGCCGGAGTCCTGGAACAGGTTCACCGGGTCGGGAACGACCGGCAGGACAATCCCGGCCGACGCCACGGCGGCCAGGAAGTTGTGCCGGCAGTTAGGGTGGCCCGATCGACCGCCCACATGTCCCCGACCTGATGACCCTCAACATCAACGACACGGACCAGGTCGCCGCAGCCGACGCTGACCGCGCGCCCGGACTGGGCCGGCACGACCACCTGCCGGCGCCCGCCGCCAAGCCCCGCACGCTCCGCCATTCCCAACCTCCGGCATCTTCCTGGCCCCGGGGTGAACCCGGGGCGGTTCACCCCGACCGTAGGCCGGTCTGCGCGCCGCCTCGCGGGGAGTGCCGATGTGCGGGTGGTGTCTCATACGACCTGGGTGACTTTGTAGGCGATCCCGCCGTCGACCAGGTAGCCCGATCCCACGCAGACGATGTCGTTCAGCCATGTGTATTGCTCCGCCCCGGTCTCAAAAAGAGGGTTAGTCCGGAAGTAGTAGCGGGCCGGGTCGATGTGATGTCGCTTGGCGGGGTTGGCCAGGTCGGCCTGCAGGTCGGGCGGGAAGACCCAGCGGCCGCTGTAGGTCATGTGCACCAGAGCGTCGTCGTGGGTGCGCAGGGTCAGCCGGACGTCCAGTGTCATCGCGCCGTCGGGGCGGAACAACGCCCAGTCGCCGCCGCCCGGCAGCACCTCGCCGCGCAGCTGTGGCCCGTGGAAGGTGCCGCCGGCGGAGCCGAACACGGTCCGCCGCCCGAGGGGCCGGCGCCGATTTCAAGGCGGGGGCTGAGATCGACAACCATGTCGAACAGATGCCGGGTGGTGATCTCGCCGATGGCTTTGACGCGGGGGTCGGGGGTCATGAGCCGGCTCCGGACAGCTTGTGCCGGACCGCGTCGGTCGAGACACCCGATTGCGCGCACAACTCCGACAGGTCGAAGAAGAACCGCTCGCTGGCGATCAGATCGTCGCTGAACGTGAACTGGATGAACACCGGCAGCTCGGCACGCCTGCCGTTGGGCGTCACGCCGAACCGGCCGCCGGTCATTGTCATCCGCGCTGTACCCCAGCAGACCAGGGTGTCGCCGTTGCTGGCGTGGCCGTGCAGGGCGACGTCGTAATCCGGGAAGGACGCGAAGAACCGGGTCAGCGCCCGCTGGTTCTCGGCAGGGCCGCACGCCCTGGTCCCGAAGGCCGGCGACTCCAGCAGCATGCTGGGGTGCAGCAGCCGCAGGGCCGCGGGCACATCCTGGCGGCTTTTGGCGACCGCCAGGTCATGCGCGAGCTCGAGCATCCGGTGATCATTCATAAACTAAACATACGATCGACCGTATTTATTTGGCAAGAGCGTATGGCAGGATGGTGCTGGTGAGCGAGGTCGCGCATGACCGGCGGCTGCTGCGCGGCGCGCAGTCGCGGCGGACGATCGTCCGTCACGCCGTCGATGTGGCATCACTGGACGGGCTCGACGGACTCAGCTTCGGCCGGCTCGCCACCGACCTGGGGGTAAGCAAGGGGGGCATCCAGACCCTGTTCGGCACGAAGGAGAACCTGCAGGTCGCAGTGGCCGAAGCCGCGCGCGAAGCGTTCGAGGAGGCCGTGACCCGCCCCGCGCGGGCGCAGCCGCCCGGTGCCGCGCGGCTGCGCGCCCTGGCCGACCGGTGGATCGCCTACGCGCAGGCACCGCTGTTCCCCGGCGGCTGCTTCTGGGCAGCCAACCTGCCCGTCTTCGACAGCCAGCCAGGCCCGGTCCGCGATACCCTCGCCCGCCAGCAGCGGGCCTGGCGTAGCCTGATCGCCGCCGAGCTGCGCCACGCGGCCGGCACCGGGCAGATCGCCGCTTTCGACGCCGACCTTGTGGCATTCCAGATCGACGCAGTTCTCACCGCCACCAACACCGCGCTCCGGCTCGGCGACGACAGCGCCGCGGAGACGGCCCGTCGCATCATCAACGGCTTCCTCGCACCACCCGGTTGACCCTGCCTCCCGCGAGAAGGCAGTGGTCGTGCCGTCGGCCACGCCACCCGGCAAGGACACAGCTCGGCGATGCGCGCTCATGGCTGACATGCAGGTGACCGTGAGGCACCTGCATGATCAGGCATTATGTGAGCCGCACGGTCTGGCCAGACGCGCTGCGCCCTTTAGGCCCGAGCGCTTTGAGGCCGGGATTTACTCAGGTTCCGCCGTTCTGGGCAGGCTTTGCGGGCGCTGAGAGGTCCAGGCTGGCGGGGATGGCCTCGACCGCCTCCTGGTGGCGTGCGAGGAGCGCTTTGCGGCCCCCCTGCCCGCCGCGGCGAACCCAGGGGCGGCCAGCAAGGCTGAAGGCGGTCATGGCGAGTTCGGCCAGGACGTGCAGCCGGAGGTCCTCGGGGTCGAGGCGGAGTTTGCCCGCGAGGCAGGCGACCACCTGGTCTTTGATCCCCGCCCGGTAGTGCTCGACGTATTTGAGCAGGGTGTTCGGCTCGGCCATGATCAGGCGGCGGGTGGCGAGGAAGCGCTGGTCCCAGCCGGGGTCGAGCCCGGTGGCTGCCCCGGCCAGCGCCTGGTGCAGCTCGCCGAGGACGGGGCCGGACAGCTTGCGGTCGGCGAGCGCGGCCAGGTAGGCGGTCCACAGCTCCGTCTCGGCCTCGACCGCCGCGGCCTCCTTGGCCGGGAAGAAGCGGAAGAAGGTGCTCTTGGACACCTCGGCTTCGTCGGCTACTTCCTCGAGCGTGGTCGCGTCGAAGCCCTTCTGCGTGAACAGGCGCAGCGCCGCGTCGGCCAGCGCGCGCCGGGTCCGCAGCTTCTTGCGCTCGCGCAGCGGCAAGGCGCGGTCTGGGGACGCGTCGCTCGTCATGCCCCGCATCCTACCCGTTTCCGCGACCCGGGAGCTATATACACTCAGCTTCTTTCAGCACTTGACTTTAAATAGTACTGAGTGCCAAAATCTTGAAGGCAGTGCCGGGACGCCCCGGCGCAGGCCGAGGACCTGGCCGATGCATCCGTGCAGGGAGGAACCATGGAGTACAGGCTGGACATGAGCATGATGCTCGCGATGCACGACGCGCTGCGCCGGGACCTGGCGCAGGTCGGGCGGATCGCGAGCCGGCGGGACGACCACCCCGGCACGCTGCTGCGTGCTGCGCTGGGCTGGGAGCTGTTCAAGAAGTTCCTGCTGGTCCACCACCAGTCCGAAGATGACGCCCTGTGGCCGCCGCTGCGAGCCCGCGTGGCCGGGCAGCCCGACCGGGTGGCGATGGTGGACGCGCTGGAGGCCGAGCACGGCGTCATCGAGCCGCTGCTGGAGGCCGTCGACGCGGCCGCGGCCGACCCGGACTACGGCTACCAGCGGTTCGGCGACATCATCGACGAACTCTCGGGCAAGCTGACCGCGCACCTGGCCCACGAGGAGGCCGACGGGCTGCCCCTGATCGATACCTCGCTGACCCCGGCCGAGTGGCAGCACTTCGCCCAGATCCATAGCGAGCGGAACCTGCCTGACGCGTCGAGGTACATGCCCTGGCTGCTCAGCCAGGCGCGCCCGCAGATCCTCGACGCGATCCTCGACAAGTTCCCCCCGCCCCTGCTGACCGCCTATCGAGAGCAGTGGGCGCCCACCTACGCCGCCCTGCAGACCTGGCCTGCCACAGGCGAGCCGCAGCCCCAAGTCGCCGGACGCGACCGTTAGGGAGACACCATGCCTGTCCACGACTCAACGCAAACCGTCCCCCAGGCCGCCGCGCCCGCAGCTGCGGGCCGCAAACTCGGCCTTGCGCTGCTGGTCATCGCCACCGCGCAGCTGATGCTGGTGCTCGACGACACCATCGTGAACATCGCGCTGCCCAGCATGCAGCGGTCGCTGCACCTGCCGGCATCCAGCCTGAACTGGGTGATCAGCTTCTACGCGCTCACCTTCGGCGGCCTCCTGCTGGCCGGCGGCCGGGCGGGCGACCTGTTCGGCCGGCTGCGCGTGTTCCGCACCGGGCTCGTGCTGTTCACCCTGGCGTCGATGGCCGGCGGGTTCGCCCCGAACCAGACCGTGCTGGTCACCGCGCGCATTGTGCAGGGCTGCGGGGCCGCCCTCGCCGCGCCATGCGCACTGTCGCTGCTGGCCACCACGTTTCCAGCCGGCCCGGCCAGGACCAAGGCGCTGGGCGTCTACGGCTCGATGGCCGGCCTCGGCTCGGTCATCGGCCTGCTGCTCGGCGGGACGCTGACCGAGTACGCAAGCTGGCGCTGGGTGCTGTTCATCAACGCCCCGATCGCCGTGGCCGTGCTAGCAGGCACCTGGTCCGGCGTGCTGGTACCCGGCGACACCGAGCGCGGCAAGCTCGATGTGCCAGGTGCAGTCACCGCGACCGGTGGCGTCGCCTCGCTCATCTACGCGCTGAGCCGAGGCAGCAGCAACGGCTGGACCGACGTCGGCACCCTCGTCGCGTTCGCCCTCGGGGCCGTCCTGCTGATCGCGTTCGCGCTGGCCGAGCGCTTTTCCCGGGCGCCGATGCTGCCCGCGAGCGTGATCCGCGACCGCAACCGGGGTGGCGCGTACACAGTGCTGCTGCTCCTCGGCACCGGCATGCTCGCCATGTACTACCTGCTCACCCTCTACATGCAGATCGTGCGCGGATACTCGGCGCTGCACACCGGCCTGTCCTACCTGCCGAACGTGGTCGGCCTCGGCATCGCCGCCGGCGGCCTCGGCCCCCGGCTGTTCGCGGCACTGCCCGCGCGGGCAGTCATCGCGGCCGGGATGCTCATCTCCGCGGGCGGCCTGCTATGGAGCGCCGCGATGCTGACCCCGACCTCGAACTACTTCGCGGTGCTGCTCCCGGGCATGCTGGCCACCGGCATCGGCACCGGCCTGACGTTCGTCGGTTGCACGTCGACCGGCATGCGGGGCGTCGCGCCGCGCGACTCCGGCGTCGCGTCCGGCCTGCTGAATACCAGCGTGCAGTGCGGCGCCGCGCTCGGCATCGCCGCGCTCGCGGCCATCGCCTCGGCGGTGACCAGAAACCAGCAGACAGGACACGCCTACGCGGTGGCGCTCACCCACGGATACTCCGCCGGCCTCCTGGCGGGCGCCGCCATCTACACGGCCGCCGCCATCGTCGCGGCGCTCACCATCAACGCGCGCCTCAGCGCCGGTCAACTGGCAGGCCACTGAGCGCACGCCCAGGCAGCCGCCCCGCCTTCCTTACCGCTGTCAGGTAAGCAGGAGCAGGATCACGGGGCGGCCGCCAGCGGTCACCGGCCCAGGTCACGCAGTCCGGGCACCCGGGCGAGCGCGCCGCGCCCGGGGTCAGCCGTGCCCCGAAGCGACAAGCCGCCGGTCCACCCGTGCTTTGTGAGTCAGCGCCCGGACCGACAGGGCTCACGCCACGAATCACGCCAGATGCGGGCGGTCAAGTGGCAGCGCTCCCAGCTCCCTTGCCCTCTCTATCCAGCTAATATGTGCGCCCGCCAAGTCAGTTCGAAGATCGTCTATCTGAATGAATATTCGGCGATACGGCGCGAGGGCCACAGCCCTCTCGCCACGCGCTGTAGTTTGCGCTGCTCACCACCCGAGGCGCGATATCCGATCGATCGGCGTGGCGATGGAGGTGTCCGGGTGATGCGCGCTCGAGCCGCGCCGTAACAGGTCGATCTGGCGTGCCGGGTTTTGGCGGGAGGGTCTCTTCAGATCACTCACAGTGGCGGAGCAGGCGGCGAGCGCGCTGGCGTCACTCGGCGTCCGGCGGGGGTCCAGGGTTGCCGCGCTCCTGCCCAATTCGGCCGGGATCCTCGATGTCTGGTGCGCGGCCGCGCGGCCGGCGCGGTGTTCGCGCGGTGATGATCCAGGTGCGCGCCCCGAACAGCACGCCGTCGCGGGTCGTGTGCCCGGCGAGCGTTGCGCGCAGCCCGCGCAGCGCGTCCTCGGCGGCGGCCGGATCCAGGCTGGCCAGCGTGTCTTTGGTGGCCTGCAGGCCAGTGACGAAATCGTAGGCCTGCGCGCTGTCCGCGCCGTAATGGACGGGCTCGCGCACGTCGGTGAACGCGACGCCGGTGAACCCGGCCGCAGCCAGTATCCCGGCCGTCGTGTGCTGGTCGGCGAGTGAGAACATCCGGGCGCCGCGGGCAGACGCGCCGCCGATGGCCTGGTCGATCTCGGTGTACCACTCGTTGCGCTCGGGGGCTTGCCAGGCCAGCAGCGCCATGCGCGCGCCGGGCCGCAGCGCGTGCCCGATGTTGGTGAACGCCGCCACCGGGTCGGCGAAGAACATCACGCCGAAACAGCTGATACACACGTCATAGCGAGCCTGCCAGGTCGTCCACCTGAGCATCGGCCAGCCGGTAGGAAACGTTGCGCAGGCCTTCCCGGTCCGTCAGCCGCCGGGCCAGCTCGAGCACAGCCGCGGAAATGTCCACGCCGAGGACAGTTCCCGCAGCCGCGGCGCGGCCGGCGGCGCGGGTGGACCGGCCCGTCCCGCAGCCTATGTCGAGCACATGCTCGGCGGCACCGACGCTGGCGGCGGCATGCAGCCGCCGTTCATGCAGGCGCGCCTCGGCATCGAACAGTTCGGCGTACCTGACCCGGAACTCCCCCGCGGCCTGGTCCGCATTGACCCACGCCCGGACATCCGGCTCATCACTCATCCACACCACCATCCCGCGACTCTCGCCCCTGCCTACACGAGACATGGTCCATCCGGGCGCTCCTTCGATGGGCCGAGCTCGGGGCGGCGGCCAGGACCGGGCAAATCCCGGCGCCTCCCAGGCGTCCCTCGACCCGGCCACCGTCCAGCCGATGATGCCTGCGGCGGGAGGGAACACTGACCTGGCTGCAGGGCATCGGCACGCCAGGATGCCGCGCTCCCTACCGCTCAGATGGGGAGCTCGGTGATGTGTCGATTGGCGGGACTGTGCTGTCCGAAGAGGTGCTCGCAGGCGGCGTCGTGAGCGCGGGGAGTACTGCGGTACCTGCGACGCGGCGGCCGCTTCACGAAGTGCGCAAAGACGACCCCGTCTCCAGCAAGGTCTTCAGGCTCGCCAGGACAGCGGGCCACCCCTCGGAGATGGCCGGCAGCACTGCGCTGCCCGGCGCGAAGCCGTCGTGGGTGACGGTGAGCTTGACGGCACCGTGGCCGACGTCCTCGATGTCGAAGGCGACCTTGGAACGGGCTTCGGCGCGCCAGGCCACGGCGGTTGCCTCGTCCATGCCGACCGCCGCGGCCCACTCAGGGGTGATCGTGTGCCACGTGTAGGCCAGCCGGCGGGGCGGATCGGCCTCGAGGATCACCTGGCCGGGACCGCTCACAACCAATCCGACGTCGTCGTGCGCCATCTCGTAGGCGGAGCCCTTTTCCCAGTCCGAATGGAACGTCTTCGGGCCAGCCAGCTGGTGCCGCCAGTAGCGCTTCATCAATGCAGGGTCGGTCAGGCCCTGCCACACGCGCTCGGGACTCTCCTGTATGTAGGTGGTGTAGACGAAGGCAGTCTGCTCACCCTTGGCATCCACGGCAGTGACCTCCGGCCCGGTTGTGGGGATTCGGTCTTGCACGTACCCCAGTTCGGTTGGACGCATGCCGCGAGTCAGGGACGCGGATGGCGGGAGCGCCCGGCCCGACGGCCGGTTCCTGCAGGCAGCGTCCCGGTGCTCACGACGCTGGCCGACAAGCCTTCCCCGCAGCGATGACCGGGGCGACGAGCACATGACGCAGCCTCGCCCCCGAACGCCGGCGGCCGCCGAGCGCAAGGAGCCAGGTGCCCAACGCCGTCGATCGGGCCGGAGCTACGCCGAGGCCCTCTTCGAAGCCACGCTTCGACCTGCGAGGGCGGGAAGTTCGAGCACTTTTTCGCGGCGCGACTCCCCTTGCCCGCGATCCGATGCGTACGTATCGGTGACGCACCGCCATCTCAAGGCAAACGCAAACCGCCGTTAGGTACCGACTGGGGATGTGATCAGTCAGCCGGATGGGTGGTGGCACCAGGTCAGGCCCGTGGCGCGTACTGGATCGAGTGGAACGGCCAGTCGCGTTCCAGCCATTCCCGGACCCTGTGGTAGAGCACTGGGTCGAGTTCCGCACGGTCCGCGCGCACCCAGGAACTGACGGCCGCGCGCTGTTCACCCGCGCTCGTGCCGCCTTCGCTTTCGCCACGCGGCGGGTAGATGTACACGCAGCCGATGACGTCGCCAGTGCCGGCGCTGAGCACGGTGTAGGTGAACCCGCGGCGCCCGGCGAAGTCCTGCGCGTGGCGTTCGAGGTCACGCAGATTTTCCGCCAGGCTCATCTCGTGCGGCCAGCTTTTCCCGGCGAATCCCGGCGTCGCCTGGATGTGGCCGATGCTGGACGTCCATGCTGCATAGTCCGCGGCGTTGTGCTGGGGCCCGAGCGGTTCCAGCCGGAATTCCCCGGCTGTGAGCCCTTCCGGTACCGCGAAATCCGACGGAACGAAGAACTGATCACCCATCAGGCGATGTTAGCCGCATGGCCATCCGGCACGTTTGTTGTCGGAGCCTGGCTCAGGAGCTGATCGGCTGCTTGTGTACCGAGGCCTGGTAGATCTGCTCGATCGACGACTCGAGCTGGGCGTTGAACTGCTCGTCGGTCTGGCTTTCGGTCAGCCCTTCGAGAAGCGCGCGCGAGAAGCTGGCGATGAGGGTCGGATCGCGGGCGAGCAGGGCGCAGGCCTCGTCGCGGCTGTACCCGCCCGACAAGGCGAGGACCCGCAGCACCCGCGGGTCAGATGCCAGGTCACCGTACAGGCCAGGCCGGGTCGGGATAGTGATCTTCAGCATCACGGTCGCGCCCTGCGGAAGCGCCTCGAGGTGCTTGATGATGGCGTCGTGCAGCAGCGTCTCAGCCTGCTCCTTGTGCGGGCTGGAAATGCTGACCTCGGGTTCCATGATCGGCACGAGGCCGGCGGCCCGGATCCGGCTCGCGTAGCCGAACTGCTGGTCCACAATCGCCGAGATCCCGGCCTCGTCGGCGTCGTTGATCACCGACCGCATCTTGGTACCGAAGATCTGGTGCCGCTGCGCGCGCTCGAGCAGATCATCGAGGGTGTCGATGGGCTTCATGAGCTGCACGCCGTCCTGCTCGGGGGCAAGCCCCTTGTCGACTTTCAGGAACGGCACCACGTTCTTCTCGTCCCACAGGTACCGCGCGGTGGGGACGCCGTTGACGTCGCGGTCCATGGTCTGCTCGAACAAGATCGCCGCGAGAACGCGCGAGCCATCAAACGCCGGGCTGGTCAGCACACGGGTCCGCATGGCGTGGACGAGGTCGAACATCTGGGCGTCGGAGCTATAGCGGTCCCGCTCGACGCCGTACTCGGCCAGCGCCTTGGGTGTGCTGCCGCCGCTCTGGTCAAGGGCGGCAAAGAAGCCGCGGCCGGTGCTGACTTTCTCGAACTGGGTGGTGTTCATCCTTCCTTATTCTGGCACCAGCCGCACGGGGCTGGCCTCAGGGGGAAGGGCGGGGGGTGTCCGGGTCTGTTCGCGCCGGTTCCGTTCCGCCCGGCGTGACGAGGCCGCTTTCGTAGGCCAGCACGACGGCCTGGGCGCGGTCGCGGAGGTCCAGTTTGGCCAGGATGCGGCCGACGTAGGTCTTGGTGGTCTGTTCGGCGATAACGAGGGTCTGGCTGATCTCGGCGTTGGACAGGCCGCGGGCGATCAGCCGCAGCACTTCGGCCTCCCGGTGGGTGAGCGCGCCGAGCGCGGCGGGGCGCGGCGCGTCCGGGCGTGGCCGGCGGGCGAAGTCGGCGATCAGCCGCCGGGTCACCGACGGGGCGAGCAGCGCGTCGCCAGCGGCGACCACGCGAACGGCGTGGACCAGTTCGGCGGCGGTGGCGTCCTTGAGCAGGAAGCCGCTGGCGCCGGCCCGCAGCGCCTCATAGACGTAGTCGTCGAGGTCGAAGGTCGTGAGCATCAGCACCCGCGGCCGCTGCGGGCTGGCCGGTGCGCGGAGGATCTGACGGGTTGCCTGCAGCCCGTCCATGACCGGCATCCGCACGTCCATCAAGACGACGTCCGGATTCAGCTGCCGCGTCTGGGCCACCGCGTCGGCGCCATCGGCAGCCAGGCCTACCACCAGCAGGCCCGGCTGCGCCGTGAGCACTGCGGCGAAGCCCTCGCGCACCATCGCCTGGTCGTCGGCGATCAGGCATCGCGTGGTCACGCTGCCGCCTGCCGCGTCGCTGGCCGTCATGCCGTCTCGCCGAGCGGGAGCACCGCCGAGACCACGAACCCGCCGTCGGGCGCCGGGCCAGCCGACAGCGAGCCGCCGAGCAGCGCCACCCGCTCACGCATCCCGGTCAGCCCGTAGCCTGGCCCGCGTTCGTTCGGCGACGGGCCGGCCGGGCTGGCATGTCCGCCGGGTCCGTTGGCCACACGCAGCAAGACCGAGGCGACATCATGGTCCACCGACACGGTGACGGCGGCTCCGGGGGCGTGCTGGCTGGCGTTGGCCAGCGATTCCTGAACGATCCGGTACGCGCAGAGCCCAATGCCGGAAGGCACCTGATGCAGCGAAACAGGAACGGACAGCTCGACCGATAGCCCGGCCTGCGCGGGCGGTGTCGACGAGCGCAGGCAGGTCCGCCAGCTGGGGCTGTGGCGCAAGGGCGGCGGGCTGGTCGTCGCGCAGCACGCCGAGCAGCCGCCGCATCTCCGCCAGCGCTTCGCGGGCCACTTCGCTCAGCGAGCCGAACTCGGCCCGGGCTGACGCGGGCAGGCCGGGGAGGCGGTAGGACGCGGTCTCGGCGCGGACCGCGATCAGCGACATGTGATGGGCCACCACGTCGTGCAGTTCCCGGGCGATCCGGGTGCGCTCCTCGAGAACGGCCCGTCGCGCCTGCTCTTTCTCGGCGCGTTCGGTCTGGGCGGCCAGGGCGCCCTGGGCGCGCAGCCGGGAGCCGATGCTGTCCACCGCGATCGCCGCGGCGGCGAAGACGAAGGTTGCGCCGACCGGGCCGGTCAGGTCCGGGATGTCGGCAGCGAGCCACAGCCACCACGGGATGAGGGTCAGCGCCCACATCCACCACAGTTCTGGCCGCTGCTGGCGGATCCCGGCGAGGGCGAATGCTCCCAGCAGGGCGAAGATCTGCCCGGGGCCCCACGGCCAGCCACCCCACCAGTGGGCGGGTACCAGCGGCGCCAGCAGCAGCGCCAGCCATCCGATCCGCCACGCCCACATCGGATAGCGGGCGGCCAGTGGCAGCGGCGCCACCACCGGCACGGCAAGCACCAGCTGCCCCGGTGTCGCGACGCCGCTGACCAGGTTAGCGGCGCAGAGCGCGAGCGTCGCCACGCCGAGCGTGATGTATGCGGCCCGGCGCTCCTGTGCTGAACGGAATCGCCAAACGCCGGGCGGGTCGGGGCCGACCAGCACCTCGACCAGCCCGCGCCACGCCCGGCGCACCACCCGCCGGGTGCTTCCGGCTTCCGGTGCGGCGCCGAGCCTGGGTTTCACGATCTCAGGGTAGGCCGCCTGGGGGCGCCCGCTCATCACCCCAGCGTGGTCATACCCAGGTATCAGTTTGGCCTGTGGCCTGCCCGGATTGCCTTCCTGGTATGACCGCAGATTCCACTCCGTGGTGTGAAGACCCGGCCCCGGCCCGCCAGGCAGCCTGAGCAGTGCCTGAAATCCGGCAAGGCCGCTGATCCGGAACATGCCGCGCTGGCGGCAAGGGACGGGCAGCAAAAGTGGAGGATCAGTGACAACGACAGTGCTTGAACTGCGCGAGGTGTCGAAGGTCTACGGGACCGGCCCCGCCCAGGTAACTGCGCTCCGGCGAGTGAACCTGTCGGTCCGCGGCGGTGAGCTGGTGGCGGTCATGGGCCCGAGCGGCTCGGGCAAGAGCTCGCTGCTGACCATAGCGGGCAGCCTGGAGGAACCCACTAGTGGCCAGGTGCTGGTGATGGGGGCTGACCTCACCCACCTGTCACCTAACGATCAGGCGAGACTGCGCCGGCGCCGCATCGGCTACGTCTTTCAGGATTTCAACCTGCTGGCCGGATTTACCGCGGTCGAGAACGTCGCTGTTCCGCTGGAACTGGACGGCGTTTCAGCGAAGGCGGCGCACGCGGCCGGGATGAAGGCCCTGGCAGAGCTGGGCATGGCCGAGCGGGCTCAGCATTTTCCTGATGAGCTGTCCGGCGGGGAGCGCCAGCGCGTCGCGATCGCCCGAGCGGTGGTCGGTGACCGCACGCTCCTGCTCGCGGACGAGCCGACCGGTGCCCTGGACTCAGTGAACGCCGGGGCGGTCATGCAGCTGATGCTGACGATCTGCCGGCGCGGCGTGGCCGGCGTGGTCGTGACCCATGACGCGCAGCTGGCGTCGCGCACCGACCGGGTGGTGTTCCTGCAAGATGGGCAGGTCATCGATCAGACCCAGGCGTCCTCCGGCCCCGATTCACTGCTCGCAGATGGCGCAGGGCGGTGAGCGTGATGCTGCAAGACCGCGCAGTTCTTCGCGGTCCGGCCAGCGGCGGTACGGCTGGCCGGCGGGTCGTGATCCGGTGGGCGAGGCGGCTGCTGCGCCGGGAGTGGCGGCAGCAGATGCTGGTGCTGGCGCTGCTGGTCCTGACCGTCGGCGCTGCGTCCTTCGGCGTGGCGGCGGCCTATAACCTGGCGCCCCTGCCAAGTCCGCAGCTGGGCTCAGCGGACTACCTGCTGCAGTTCGCCGGGCCCGGTGGCAAGGCCATGACGGCAGACATCGCCGCAGCCAGGAAAGCGTTCGGCACCATCGAGGTGATTGGCCACCAGTTCGTGCCCATCCCCGGCTCGGCCCAGTCCGTCGAATTCCGGGCGCAGAGCCCGGGCGGCCCCTACAGCGGCCCGATGCTCGCCCTGGTGCAGGGGCGCTACCCCTCAGGTGCCGGGCAGGTCGCCGTCACCAGCGGGCTAGCGCAGGCTCTTCAGGTCCACATCGGCTCCGCGCTGTCCCTGCCCGGACACCACCAAAGGGTGACCGGCATCGTTGAGGATCCCAGCGACCTGAACGACCAGTTCGCGCTCGTGCCGCCGTCGGCTGCTGGCCCGGCCCAAGGGATAACGGTCATGCTGGATGCCAGCCCGGCCGCGTTCAGTGCCTTCCGGGACACCTTCCATGGCCAGCTGGTGTGGCAGGCGCGCGGCGCCGGCACCCAGGCAGCTGTCGCGGCCGGCGCGCTCGGCGCCGTCACGGTCCTGATGGTGCTGGTGTCTCTGGTCGCCGCTGCGGCCTTCACCGTTATCGCCGCGCGCCGCCAACGCCAGCTCGGCATGCTCGCGGCCATAGGTGCGACACGACGGCAGCTCCGGATGGTCATGGTCGCAGGCGGAACGCTGGTGGGCGTCATCGCCGCCGTCACCGGGGCGGTCATCGGCCTGGCCGCGTGGTTCGTGGCCGCCCCCCACCTGCAAGTCTCGGCCGGTCACCGGATCGACAGGTTCGCTATTCCCTGGCCCCTGGTCGGTCTGGGCATGCTGCTCGCGATACTGACGGCTGCCGCCGCGGCATGGTGGCCAGCTCGGGCCGCATCCCGCGTCCCGATCGTCAATGCCCTGTCGGCCCGGCCGCTTGAGCCCAGGCCAGCGCGCCGCTCCGCCATCATGGCCGTCCCGCTGATCGTGCTGGCCCTAGCCTGCCTCGCGCTGGCCAATCAGACCAGCGGCCCGCTGATCATCGTCGGCGCGCTGGCCATGGCTCTGGGCATCTCGTTCATCAGCCCGCTGAGCATCCGGCTCCTGACCACGGCCGGCCGCCGGGCGCCGGTGGCGGTCCGGCTGGCCCTGCGTGACCTGGCCCGCTACCAGGCCCGCTCCGCCGCGGCGCTGGCCGCGATCAGCCTGGCCCTGGGGATCGCCGTCGCGATCATGATCGGCCTGGCCGCGGCCGCGACCCCGGCCAGCGCGGGCAACCTGCCGGACAACCAGATGCTGATCTGGATCGGCCAGCCCGGCCAGAACCAGCTGGTGCCCATCCGGACGCCTGCCGAGCTCAGCACTCTGGCTGCCGCCGTACATAGGATCGCCGGATCGCTGGGCGGCGCCGCCGTGGTCCCCCTCGACATGCCCGTCAACCCGGCCAGCCGACCGCAGCCCGGCGGCCAGCAGCCGGTGGTCAGCCTGAACGCCCCGGTGGACGGGGCCGTCGGCCGGAACGGCGTCTACCGCTCGTTGGACCTCTACGTCGCCACGCCCGCCGTGCTCCACCTCCTCGGCATCAATCCCGCGACGGTCGGCCCGGCCACTGGCATCCTCACCGTCCAGGCCGGGCAGGACGTCCTCACCACCATCACCACCAGCACCGAAGCGACGAACGTCCAGCGGATCCATGTTCCCGATTACGGCTCTGAACCCACCTCGCTGATCACCGTGAACGGCCTGCGCCGCGAGCACTGGACGCAGATCCGGTCCGGCTGGATGGTCAGCTCAGCCCGGCCACTGCACGCCGCGCAGATCGCGGCCGCACGCGAGGTCGCCGCCAGGTCAGGCCTGGTCATTGAGTCCAGGAACACTCAGGCTTCGCTGGCCACGATCAGAACCCTGGCGACCGCCGCCGGGGCGCTGATCGCTCTCGGCGTGCTGGCGCTGACGGTCGGCCTGATCCGCGCCGAGGCGGCCGGTGACGTGCGCACCCTCACCGCCATCGGAGCCGCCAGCTCGACCCGGCGCACCCTCACCGCCACCACCGCCGGCACCCTGGCGCTGCTGGGCGCGCTGCTCGGATCGGGTGCCGCCTACCTGGCGCTGGCCGCCGGACACCGCAGCGACATCGGTGTGCTGAGCCAGGTGCCAGTTCTCGACCTCACCCTCACCATTGTCGGCGTCCCGGCCGGCGCCGCCCTGGCCGGCTGGATCCTCGCCGGGCGCAGGCCGCCATCCGTCGCCCGGCAGCCGCTCGACTGACTGGCCGACCGACCGTGGCCGCTCGCGGCGAGCGGCCACGGAAGTCAGCCGGCGAGCGCGTCCTGCGCGCTGCCGTCGCGGCCGGGCCTCGATCCGATCAGCCCTCGTTCCGGAAAACAATGAAATCTATCCTTATAGGACCTTTTGATGTGACAGGATCACGGTCGTAGCTGAGACCGGCAAGGGCCGGAACCGATCCGCTGCGCGCTGGCCATCATGGCCAGTCATCTACTCAGGGGGCCGCCCAATGTCAGGACGTCGTCGCTGCTGGATGCTCGTCTCGCTCGCTGTGGCCGCGATCGTCGGCGGGGGGTCCGCCCTCACCGCGGCTGCCGCCCAGGCGGGCGTTGCGCCGGCTGGGGCCCTGGCCGGCGTTGCGGCCAGGCCCGGGAACGTCACCATCTACCTGGCGCCCGCCTCGCAGGGCGGCAAAGACAGCAACACCGGGCTGACGCTGTCGAGCCCGATCCTCACCCTGGCACACGCACAGCAGGTGCTGACGGGGCTGAACCCGACCGGCAACGTCACGATCCGGATCAAGCAGGGCACCTACGTGGCCAGCGCGATCACGTGGTCGTTCTACGTGCCCGGCCACACGGTCTCGTTCATGCCCGTCAACTACTCCGGTGGCGGGCGGCCGCCGGGCGGGGACCCGGTGTTCGCCGACCCGACGAGCAGCGGCACGCACATCGGCCAGACGTGGTTCACCGCGGTACTTCCCCCCGCCCCCTCCCCGCTGCACGACGGCGGCAGCACCGGCCTGCGCTTCTATTACCTGACCATCGAGGACTACACCCAGGGCATCTCGTTCAACGGGCAGGCCGGCCACTCCTGGCACAACTCGACCTTTTACATCCAGCCCAGCACGGGCGTGAACGGCAACGACGTGTCCGGCATGACGTTCCACGACATCGGTGACTCGTTCGCGCCCTCGCAGACCGGCTACGGCGCCATCCTGTTCACGGACTCCTCAGACGATGTCATCTCCAATAACACCTTCGACGACCTCTATAACTCGGGCGACACGGACCAGCTCCACGCGCTGTACATCACGCACTTCAGCTCCGGGAACACCGTCGACAAGAACCTGTTCGAGAACACCAACGGCGAAGCCGTCAAGGTGCGGGACCGCAGCAACAACAACGACATCTTCAGCAACACGTTCAAGGCGACCGGTGGCGTCGCCGCCTACCTGGACGATTTCTGCGATCAGCAGTGCGTGAACGGCGCCAGCCCGAAGAAGTACCGCGAGTGCGCCTCGTACGGCAACCGCTTCGCGGACAACGTCATCGAAACCGGCACCACGTGGGATCTGATCCCGGCCGGCAACACCTACGCCGGCGGCGCCGGCTGCTCGATCCCCAGCGGGCAGGAACGCCTGCACACCGCGGGAAACACGAGCTGACCGCCAGGTAGCTACGCGGGCTGTGGTTGCCGGTGCCGGATGGTGCCGTCGGCCATGATGTCGCCGCCGGTGCACTGCCACTGGACCTTGCCGCCGTCGAACTGTTCCTGGTACAGCGACGCGTACACGCCATCCTCGCGCAGCAGGGAGCTGTGGGTACCGGACTCGACCACCCGTCCGGCGTCGATGACGTTGATGACGTCGGCGTTGACGATCGTGGACAGGCGATGGGCGATGGCGATGGTGGTCCGCGATCCCATGAGGGCATCGAGGGCCTTCTGGACCTCGCGCTCGCTGGCCGTGTCGAGTGCCGAGGTCGCCTCGTCCAGGATCAGGATGCGGGGATCGTGCAGCAGCACCCGCGCGATGGCCAGGCGCTGTTTCTCGCCGCCGGACAGGCGGTAGCCCCGCTCCCCCACGATCGTGTCGTAGCCGTCGGAGAACTGCATGATCCGGTCGTGGATGTACGCCGCCCGGGCGGCTTCCTCCACCTCCGCCATGGAGGCGGCGGGACGGCCGTAACGGATGTTGGCCAGGATTGTGTCGTGGAAGAGGTAGCTCTCCTGGGTCACGAAGCCGATGGCGGCAGCCAGCGATGCCTGGCGGACGTGCCGCACGTCGGCGCCGTCGATCTGGACCGAACCGCTGGTGACGTCGTACAGCCGCGGGATCAGGTAGCTGATGGTGGTCTTGCCGGCCCCGCTCGGCCCGACCAGCGCCACGAGCTGGGCTTGGTCGGCTTCGAAGCTGACGCCCGCCAGCGCGTCCACCGGTGTGCTGGGGTAGCGGAAGTGGACCTCCTGGAGGGCCACCCGGCCGCCGGTGCTGATCGCCGGCAGATCGACGGCGTCGGGGGCATCGACGATATCGGGCACCACGTCCAGGTACTCGAAGACCCGGTCGAACAAGGCCAGAGACGATCGCAGCTCCACCGAGACCTGCAGCAGCTGCCCGACCGGGAAGTACAGGCGCGTCTGCAGCGTGGTGAACGCGACGATGGTGCCCGCGGAGATGGCATTGCCGTGCGCCAGCAGCAGGCCAGCGATCAGGTACACCGCAGCCGGGGTGATCGACAGGAACGACTGCACGATCGCGTAGAAGCCCTGGCCGATCATCTGCTGGCGGACTTCCAGGCCGGCCAGGCGCTGATTCTCCTGGTGGTAGCGGGCGGTATCGCGCGCCTGGTTGCCGAACACCTTTGCCAGCAGCACCCCAGACACCGACAAGGTTTCCTCTGACAGGGCGCTCATCGCCGCCAGCGACTCCTGAGTCAGGCGCGCCACCCGGCGCCGCCGCTCGCCGACCATCTTGGTCAGCCAGAAGAACCCCGGCACGGTGAAGACTGCCACGATGGTCAGCTGCCAGCTGAGGATCACCATGGCGACGACCGTGGAGACAAAGGTCACGACGTTGGCCAGGATGGTTGAGGCGGTGGTGGTGACCACCGACTCGACACCGCCCACGTCGTTGGCCAGCCGGGACTGAATCTCGCCGGTCTTGGTGCCAGTGAAAAACGCAAGCGAGAGCGTCTGCAGGTGCGCGTACAGCCGGTCACGCAGGTCCCGCATGACCTGCTGCCCGACCCGGGTGGTCTCGTAGGTCTGCAGGATGCCGATGGCGCCGTTGACGATCGGGACAACGGCCATGATGGAGACCAGGATGACGAGCAACCGGATGTTGGGGCCGCCATGCACGAACAGGGCCTTGTTGAACACCACCTGGATCAGCAGCGGGTTGATGATGCCGACCGTCGAGGTCACCACGATCAGCCCGACGACGGCGGCCACCTGTACCCGGTAAGGGCGAAACAGCGGCACCACCCGGCGGGCGGTGTCCCGGTTCTCGTGGGCGGGCGCAGCCGGGCTCCCGCTAGCCGAAGACAGCGGGCCCGGGGCTGTCACGGCGCCCGCCAGCAGTCCGGCGGCGTGCCCGGCTCAAGCCCGGCCCCTGCGTACACCTTCATGCCCGGCCTCCTGCGCAGCGCCATACCCCATGATTACCAGCGTGCCCGTTGGCAAGGTCCTGGACGGGATGAGTGGCGTTCGCCAATCCGGATCATGAACGGGACGAGTGCCGGCTCCATGAAGCCATGATCACGGGCTGGCAGGTGAAACCACATCACCGAGATCCGGTGACCGCCGCGGAGAAAGGATGGTCAGCGGATGGTGTTACCGGCGTCTACCGTCAGGGCAGCGCCGGTGACGTAGCGTGCTTCCTCAGAGGCGAGCCACAGCACCGCGTTGCTGACGTCGCGCGGGTCGAGCGCCTCGACGGGCAGGCCATTGGTGAAGATGGCGCCCAGTTCGGGGCTTCGGCTGAGGAACGGCCCGAGGGTCTCTAGGCCGGCGACCATCGGGGTATCGACCCCGGCTGGGTGCACCGTGTTGACCCGGATGTGATGGCCAGCGAGTTCGTTGGCCAGCGACCGGCAGATGCCGACCACGGCGTGCTTAGCCGCAACGTAAGGGGCGAGGAAGGGCATGCCCTTGAGGCCGGCGGTGGAGCTGGTGGCGATGATCGACCCGCCGCCGGCGGCGATGAGGTGCGGGACCGCCACGACCATGGTGTTCCAGACCCCGGTCAGATTCGTGTCGATGGTGTCTTGCCACACCCCCGGGGTGACCTGGTCCCACGACTGCACGGTGTAGATCCCGGCGTTGGCGCAGACGATGTCCAGCCGGCCCAGCTCTGCCACGCCGGCGTCGAGGGCCGCCCTGAGCGTCGCGGCGTCGCGCACGTCGGCTTTGGCCGCCACGATCCTGCGGTCGAGCGCCTCGACAGCGCGGACGGTCTCGCTGAGCTCGGCACGGCCAGACATCGCATAGCGGACCGTCGGATAGTCCTCAAGGATGTCGACGGCAATGATGTCGCAGCCCTCCTCGGCCAAGCGGATCGCGTGGCTGCGCCCCTGACCCCGCGCCGCGCCGGTGATGAAGGCAACCTTGCCTTCGACCCTTCCTGACATCTATTTCCGCCTCTCAGACACCAGCACCGATCGTTCCATCCTGCGGCTGATGGCGGATGAACCTGCAGGGGGGCCGCGGGGGGTCGCGCTGGCACCGGTTAGCCTGCGGCCATGGGTACCTTGTCGATCATTAATGCTGGCGTCTTCGACGGTGTGTCTGACGGCCTGGCTGACGGGCCGGTGCATGTCGCCGACGGCCGCATCGTGTCGGTCGGCGGGCCGCCCCAGCCAGCCGACCAGGTAATCGACGCGCGCGGCGGCACGGTGCTGCCCGGCCTGATCGACGCGCACTGCCACGCCTACGGCATCAGCCTGGACATGATGGCAATTGAGTCGCAGCCGCTCAGCTACGTCGCGCTGGCCGCCGCCCGGCGGCTGGGCCGGGCGCTGGCCCGCGGGTTCACCACGGTGCGTGACCCGGCAGGCGGGGACGCGGGACTGGCCCGGGCCATCGCCGAGAAACTCATACCCTCGCCCCGTTACCTGTGGACCGGCGCGGCACTGAGCCAGACCGGCGGTCACGGCGACGCGCGCGGTCCCGACAGCGAGACGTGCCCGTGCTATGCGCACGGCTGTGAGGTTGTCGACGGAGTCGACCCGCTGCGCAGGGCGGTCCGGGAACGGTTCCGCCGCGGCGCGCACGCGATCAAGATCATGACCTCCGGCGGTGTCATGTCGCTGGCCGACCCGATCCGGATCCCGCAGTACTCCGCCGAAGAGATCCGCGCGGTGACCGATGAGGCGGCCCGGCGCGGCAGCTACGTCGCCGCGCACGCCTACTCGCCCGAGGCGATACGCCACTCGATCGACAACGGCGTGCGCAGCATCGAGCACGGCAACCTGCTCGATGCGCCGACGGCGGCGGCGATGGCCTCGGCCGGGGCCTTCCTCGTGCCAACCCTGGCCGCCTATGACGCGATGGAGCGCCGCGGGGAGCAGATCGGCATGCCGGCTGTGTCCCGGCACAAAAACCGGGAGGTCCTGGAGTCCGGTCAGCTGGCCGTCGAGCTTGCCCGCGCCGCCGGGGTGAGCATTGGCTTCGGCACCGACCTTATGGGTCTGCTGGAGGACGAGCAGCTCAACGGCCTGCGCCTGCAGGCCGAGGCAGGCGGGATCTGGACCGCGCTGGCCTCGGCTACCTCAGTCAACGCTGAGCTGATCGGCCGGCCTGACCTCGGCAAGGTTGCCGAGGGCTGCACCGCCGACCTGCTCATCCTCGGCGGCAACATCTGCGACGACCCATCGGTGCTGTGGTCACCCGACAGCCAGCGAACGATCGTGCAGGACGGGCGAGTTATCGCCGACCCGAGAGCGCCTTTTTAGGCGTGGGGATCAGGTGCTGGCCGGTGGGGGTGGCTTCGCTGGTCAGGCGTGCCCGGACGGTTCGGCGGGCGCGGTCGAAGTAGGTGGCGTCGTTGAAGAGGTGGTAGTACCAGTTGGCTGACAGCAGCGCTGCTTCGAGTTCGAAGGCGAGCTGGCGGGGGTCGGTGGCGGCGGTTAGCTCGCCGTGTTGCTGGGCTTCGGCGGCTGCGTGTTCGAGGGTGGCCATCCACTGGTTTTGGCAGTGGGCGATGCGGTCGCGGACGGGTCCGGGTGCCTTGCTGTCGAATTCGGCCATGGCGGAGGCGAAGAAGCATCCTCCGGGGAATACGGCGCGTTCGAGGTAGGACAGGAACGCTTCGCAGAGGGCGTGCAGGCGGGTGATGCCGGTGCCTGCGGCGCAGGCGGGCTCGATGACTTCCCGCGCGTAGCGGTGGCGGGCTTCCTCGATGGTGGCCAGCTGCAGTTCTTCCTTGGAGCCGAAATGGGCGAACAGCCCGCTCTTGCTCATGGACAGCTCACTGGCCAGCCGCCCGATGCTCAGGCCGTCCAGGCCGTCGACGGAGGCGAGGTCTGCCGCAGTTTCCAGGATCGCGGTCCTTGTTCGGGCGCCGCTGGTGGTGGCACGTCGTGGCATAGCCACATTGTACAGCACGATCGTTCGTGCTAGCATCATTCTTGATTGGCACGAACGATCGTGCTAATACTCGATGCGTAGCCGTCAAGGGGGAAACCAATGATGTTCCTCGACTGCCCCGCCTACCTTGACGATGAGGGCGCCGCGCGATGCGGGCTCCCCGCCGAGGTCAGGTGCAGCTACACGATGCAATCCACCGGAGGGCCGCTCGACAGTGTGATGATCAGGTGCCCCTCGGGCCACTTGTTCAACGGGCCCCTCGAATTCCTTACCTGGACGAACGGCGAAGGCCAGGACGTGAGAAGGCCATTCGATCGCGGGCCGGGTTCCGATGTGATGGAGCCAGCCAGCACCTACACGATCATGGCCGAACCCGAGCCGGACGGCAGTGTCGCCGGGCGCGGGGAAATCAGGTATGCGGGCGGACGATACTGACGTCGTCGTAGATGCTGGCGTTGCGGGCACGTCGAGCCCCGCCGTCCTGGCCCGCGGTGGCAGCGAGGTGTTGCTGCTCGTGGCCCGTGCCGCTTGCCCAGAGAGGCGTTCACTGCCCACGGCCGGCGACGTATAGCTGACCGTCCGCGTTCGGTTCCAGCGCTGCCCCTGACCAGTGTCCACCTGCGTCGAGCCCCGCCGTCCTGGCCCGCGGTGGCAGCGAGGTTTGCTGCTCGTGGCCCGTGCCGCTTGCCCAGAGAGGCGTTCACTGCCCACGGCCGGCGACCAGTATGGCTGACCGTGCCGCGCCCGGTTCCAGCGCTGCCGGCTGAAGCAGCGTCATGACCTCCCGGCGGCGCGGTATGGGCACTCACACCATGGAGACCCGCCGCGATGTCATCGTCCTCCAGCTGACCCACGGATCCCGTCTATAGCTCACCTAGGTAACCCGCCCGCAGCTCTCACGGGTGATAACTTTCTGGCCGCCTGGCGGGCGTGGGTGCGACCGACGCGCTGGCCGCGAGCGCCGACGAGGCGTCCAGGCCGATCGGCCCGAACGCTGCGCTGCGGGTGCTCATGGCCGGCAACCGGCGCTGGGTCCGCGGCACAGCCAGGCACCCGCGGCAGTCACCGAAGTGGCGCCGGTTCCTGGCCAACCACCAGAACCCGTTCGCGACCGTGGTCTCCTGCATCGACTCGCGGGTTCCGCCAGAGATCGTGTTCGACTGCGGGCTCGGCGAGATGTTTGTGATCAGGACGGGCGCGCAGACCCTGGACGACCAGGTGGTCCTCGGAAGCATCGAGTTCGGGCCGGAATTCTTCCCGTCGGCACGGCTCATGTTCGTGCTCGGCCACCAGAGGTGCGGCGCGGTGGAGAAGGCCATCGGAGTCATCGAGAGCGGCGGGCGCGCGCCCGGGCACATCCAGGCCGTGGTGGACGCGCTCAGGCCCGCCTACTGCGTGGCAAAGCCGCAGCCAGGCGACCTGCTCGACAACATGGTCCGGGCTCAGATCCGGCTGACCGTCCAGCGGCTGAAGGCAGACCCGCTGCTCCGCAACCAGCTGATCGTCGGAGGACGCTACGCGATGGCCAGCGGCGTGGTCGAAATCATCGCCTGACCAGGGTCACCTGGACTAGGGATCCCGGTGGCTAGCCGAGGCTGTCAGCGGGCCCGGTCCCTTCCACCGCTGCCCTGATGACGGCATGAACCCTTCCCTCCGGGAAGAACACGGTCAGATTCCTCGCCGCAGCCAGTGCCCGGTCGCGGGCATCGCTGCCGGCCTGGCGAGTTGACCGCACGGCATACGTGGCCGCCCGGCGCCGGACTCCAGCGCGGTATTGCCCGATGTCCATGCTGATCGTCACGCCGTGAGCACCGGCCAGCTCCAGCGCCTCGGCTGTGATCTTTTTGCCCTTGGCCGAGTTGCACTCCTGGTGCAGGAGCTGCAGATTCCAGCGGCGATGCGGTCCGCCGTAAGCCCTGGGGATGATGTGATCGATCGCGGTGCCGCGCGGAGAGTCAGGCAAGTAGTCCCCGCACCACGGGCAGCGCCAGTGCTGCAGCTCCACCAGTTCCGTCATGAATGCCAGGCTGTGGGATGCCCACGGCACAACCTCGTCGTCATACTGCCCATCACCAGCCCGGCCGCCAAACGGCCAGCGGCAGATCCTCCCACCCGCCGGCACCGGCAACCCGCACACACTGCACCAGCCAGGCTCCGCAGACATGAGGCCAAGCTAACCGGACGGTCGGACATTGATGCTCGCGGCCTGCAACCCTGTCGCCGACTCGGCGCGTGTGTGCTGACGACTTCCTCGCCGTACTCAGCGCGCCCGATTTGCCAGGTCGTGCCCCTACTCCGGAAGGCCGGTGAGGAACTCGATGAGCCCGTACGGTGCCCGGTCGCCGAGGCAGAGATCCAGGATCTCGTGCGCATCCGCGGCTTCCGCCGCGCTGCGGGCGAACATGGCCTGTTCGCAGGTGGTGAGGGCCGCTTCGATGTCGCCGGGGTGCGCGGCGAGCGCCACGCCGAGCTCGGAGCCGTCGAACATCGCCAGGTTCGCGCCCTCGCCGGAGGGTGGCATCAGGTGGGCGGCATCCCCGAGGAGCGTCACCCCGCGCACGCGGTCCCATCGGTGTGCGTCCGGGAGCGTGTAGATCATGCGCGGAACCGGCGCGGTCTCGCCGTCGGTGATCAGCGCGGTGAGCTCCGGCGCCCACCCGCTGAACTCGGCCGCGACCCGGGCGGCCGCGGCGGTGGCGTCGGTGAAGTCGACGCCGGCGACCCACTCGGCAGAGCGGTTCAGCTCGACGTAGGTGTGCAGGATGTCTCCGGCCTCACGGTGCGCAACGATCCCCTTCCCTGGGGTGAGCGCATACATGGCGCCGCCGCCGACCGCTTTGGCGGCTGCGGAGTGCCGCTCGTCGGCGCGGTGCAGGTAGGTCTCGATGAACGTCGTGCCGATGTACTCGGGTTTGGCGTCCGACAGCAGCGGCCGGACCTTCGACCAGGCGCCGTCGGCACCGACCAGGAGTTCGGTGGTTACGGTCGTCCCGTCGGCGAAGGTCAGTTCGTGGCGGCCGTCGCCGAGGGCCGAGGCGCCGGTGAGCTTCTTGCCCCACTGGATCGTCTCGGCGGGCAGGGAGTCGATCAGTATCCGCCGCAGGTCTCCGCGGAGCACCTCAGGACGGCCAGCCGAACTCGCCGAGGGCTGGTCAAGCAGCACCCTGCCGTGCCGGTCGAGCATGCGCGTGGCTTCGCCGCCCTCGTGGATGATCGCACGGAACTGGCCGGTGAGGCCGGCCGCTTCGAGCGCGAGCTGACCGTTGTTCTCGTGGATGTCGAGCTGGCCGCCCTGCGTGCGGGCCTGCGCTGAGGCATCCGCCTCGTAGATCGTCGCGGGGATGCCGTGGACATGAAGGACGCGGGCCAGAGTGAGGCCGCCGAGGCCCGCCCCGATGATCGTGACTGGGGTCGTCATAAAAATGTCCCTTTCAAGCTGCAGTTGGAACGCCGTTCCAGAAGAGAGTTTGGAACAACGTTCCAGCTATGTCAAGATGATGCTCGTGGCGACCAAGGCAAAACGGGCCGAACGGCGCACGGACGCGCTCTCGAGGGAGCGGATCGTCGCGGCCGCGATCGAGGTCCTCGATGCCGGCGGCGAGAGCGCTTTGACCTTCCGTGAGCTCGCGGCGCGCCTGGCGACAGGCAGCGGAGCCATCTACTGGCACGTCGCCAGCAAGAACGATCTGCTCACGGCTGCCACCGACGACGTCATCGCCCGCGTCATGACCGGGGTGGTCAGTAGTGCGGAGCCGCAGGAAGTGATCCGGGCCATCGCCCTCGGGGTGTTCGACGCGATCGACGCACACCCCTGGGTGGGTACCCAGCTCTCCCGTGAGCCGTGGCAGGCCACGGTACTGCAGATCCTAGAGGGCGTCGGCGGGCAACTCCATGCGCTCGGCGTCCCCGACCGGGCCCAGTTCGACTGCGCGTCCGCGCTCGTGAACTACATCCTCGGCCTCGCGGGACAGTACGCCGCGGCCGCCCGTCTCCTCCCGCGCGAGACGGATCGATCGGCCTTCCTCGCGACCATCGCCGCACGGTGGTCGCAACTCGACCCCGCGAAGTACCCGTTCGTGCATCAGGTGGCGACGCAACTGCCCGGGCACGACGACCGCGGACAGTTCCTCGCCGGCATCGACCTCATCCTGGTCGGCATCACAACAATCCGATAGGCGAACCGCCACCAGAGCGGTCCAGCTCAGACTGCGTGCCTGCTCAAGGGCGCCGGTGACCGTGGCCGGTCCGCGAAGCTCGGAGCACAAAGTCGGGATCCCGGTGTGCGACTATGCCTGACATGCCGCTGACTCCTGATGAGCTGCTGACCACCACCAGATCCGTCCGCAAGCGGCTGGACCTGACCCGTCCCGTGCCGCTCGACTTGGTGAAAGAGTGCCTGGAGATCGCGCTCCAGGCACCGAGCGGCGGCATGCGCCAGGGCTGGCACTGGATCGTGGTGACCGATCCGGAGATGCGAGCGCAGATCGGGGACTTCTACCGTCGCTCGACCGAGAGCTACCTGAGCAACGCCGCGGCCGACCCGAGCCGGGGCGCGGGGACCGGCAGCGAGGTCATGGCCCGGGTGAGCAGCAGCTCCGCGTACCTCGGCCAGCACATGAGCCAGGCGCCGGTGCAGGTGATCCCGTGCATCACGGTGCGACCCGCCTGGCAAGCCAGCGAGTCACAGGCCGGGCTGTGGGGATCGCTGCTGCCCGCCGCGTGGAGCTACATGCTGGCCTGCCGGGCCAGGGGCCTCGGCACGGCCTGGACCACACTGCACCTGCAATACGAGACGGAGATCGCCGGACTGCTCGGGCTCCCCGATGACGTCCGCCAGGGCGCGCTGATCCCCACCGCCTACTACACCGGCGACACCTTCCGCCCCGCTGCGCGCCGACCGCTGGCGGACGTGCTGCACGTAGACCGCTGGTAAGCAGCATCGCCGACCCCGCTCTGCCCGGCACGGGGCCGCCGTTCGGTGGCTGAATGGCCTTCGGTTCGCGTGAGGTGAGCCGCGCAGATATACGCCGGCAAGCCGGTAACGACGCGCGTTGGCTGTGACCTAAGGGATCCGCTAAAGATCGTTAACGGCTAGGGTTAGCGGCTGGCGCGCGACGGCGCTATGCCGGATGCGAGAGGTATTCCGCGTGGCCGGTAGCCGCCAGCCGGGCAAACGGGGCGACGGGGGGCGACGGATCGGTGCGGCTTCGGCTGCGTGCTGGTCGCCGTGGCCGGTCTGCGGGAGCTCTCTGTCCGGGCCGGCTGATGGCAGGCGCCGGGACGCCTGACCGCCAGCACCAGGCGCTTGCCCCCGGGGTAGCTGCCTGCCAGAACGCCGGGCCTGCCGGTTTTCGAGCGCCACTGCCACGGCTATGGCCAAAATGCCCAAATAGGTCAGACTGCTCAAGACGAAGATCGAGACTGCGTACTGGTTATCGCCCGCGGGAGAGAGAAGGAACCCCCACACGACTGCATACAGCACGGTTGCGCCCACGATTATTTGGCCGGGTCGCAGCACCGGCTGTCCGCCCTCGGCCCGCGCGGGCTTGGGCGGCTGTATTGCGGGCAGGTCGGCGGTGAGGGCGGTCAGCTCTGCGTAGGTTCGCGACGCCAGTGTCTGGCCGACGCGCAGGTCGAATTCGTCTTTGGCCAGCATGCCCGCCACGTACGCGGCCTTGAGCGTCCCGATCGCCTGCTCCCGGTCGGCGTGCGAAGCCCGCAGGTGACCACGGCCTGCTGCTATCTCGTCTCCCGGTCCTACCATCACCGGTACCTCCCCCGGAGCACGATGCGCGCAAAGCGTACCGCGGCTGCCCTTGAGTCGACCATCCTCCGACCTTCTGTAATGTCCACCGTTGAAGATCCTTAGTGCCCGGACCGCCATCAGGCCGAAATCAGCGCGTCCGGATGCCTGGCTGGCAGGGCGTTCGCCTACGGTGGTGGTCGTGCGGGGTGTGCCGTGGTGGGGTCTGGTCTCCTCAGCCGTGGCGCCGGTGCTGCTGGTGGGTGGCTGGACGGTCGCTGCCGGGTTGCAGCCAGGCTCCTTTAACGCGGTAGCCGACACGATCAGCTCGCTCGCGGCGGAGGGCGCTGCCGACCGGTGGGTGATGACGCTGGCGCTGGCGGGGGTGGGGGCCTGTCATGTGGTGACGGGACTGGCGCTGCGGCCGGCCGCGTCAGCTGGCCGGCTCATACTGATGGCCGGCGGAGTAGCTACGGTGCTGGTGGCGGCGTTCCCTGAGCGGGCCGGGGGCGGCGGGTCGCTGCCGCATACGCTCTGGGCGGCCGTTGGTTTTGTGGCCCTGGCGGTCTGGCCGCTCGCTGCCCGGAAGCGGGGCCCTTTGGTGCCGGCGTGGCTGCGGCCGGGTGTTTCTGCCGGCGCCGCCGGGGTGTTGCTTGGTCTGCTGGTGTGGTTCGGCGCGGAGCTGATTGGCGGGGGCCGGCAGGTCGGCCTGGCCGAGCGGGTCCTGGCCGGGGCACAGGCGGTGTGGCCGCTGGCGGTGGTTCTGGCGTGCCGCTGGAGCCAGTCTCGCGCCCGGATGCGGCACAAGAGTCCGGCCGTCGCAGACACCCAGAATTAGGCTGCCCCAGGCGTCGGCCTGGTCGCAATGACCGCCATTCGCAGCTGGGCGCGGGCCGCGGCCGCCGGGAGGCCACTACGCCCCCCTGGGTGGGGGTAGCCACCATGGACCGGTCGTTCCTGCACTCTTGCCGCCGGGGCCCAGCAGGCCTTCTACTCGTGAGCATGGATGCCGGGGGGGTTCGTCGGGCCGCGGGCCGATGGGGCTGGCAGGAGATGCTGATCACGCTGACCTGGTTGCGCTTGGACGGGGTCAGACGCTGGCGGTCACTGGCTGTCCTGGCCCTGCTCATCGCGCTGGCCACGGCGACCGTCCTGACCTCCATCGCGGGCGCCCGCCGCGGCCAGACCGCGTTCGACCGGCTCTGGGCCCGCACGCTGCCCGCGACCGCCACGGTGCTGCCCAACCAGCCGGGGTTCGACTGGGCCAAGGTCGCGGCCCTGCCCGAAGTCGCCGCGCTGACCAGGTTCCCGGTGGTGTTCGGGTTCGAGGCCCAGGGATACCCGGCGGCCAGCACCGGGTTCCCGCTGGCCGACGACCAGATGACCCGCACCATCGAGCGGCCCGTCATGGTGGCCGGGCGGCCGTTCAACCCGCGCCGCGCCGACGAGGTCATCGTTACGCCCAAGTTCGCCGCGTCCTCCGGCAAGCACGTGGGTGACATGCTCACCCTGGAGCTGGCCAGCGTGCAGCAGGCCAACCAGGGGTATGACGGAACCACCGGGCCGCCTCTGGGCCCGAGGATCCGGGCCCGGATCGTGGGCGTGGGCCGTACCCCGTGGGGTATCGACGCTGACACTCCCGGGTCGCCCGGTGGCATCATCACCACGCCCGCCCTGTACGCGCGGTACCGCGCCAACATGATAGGCACGAACGGGCAGGCCTACATCAACGCACTCGTCCGGCTCAAAGGCGGCCAGGCCGCGATTCCGGCCTTCCGGGCCGACCTGGCCCGGGTAACCGGGCGGTCGGACATCGACGTCTGGGACAACCTGCAGCAAATCGGCGATCCCATGCACAGGGTGTCCGCGTACGAGGCCGCTTGCCTGCTGGCGTTCGGGCTCGCGGCGCTGGTCGCGGCCCTGTTCCTCATCGGCCAGTCCGTGGCCCGGTACACGTCGGCCACCGCGGCGGATCTTCAGGTGCTGCAGTCCGTCGGCATGACCCGCCTGCAGGCCATCGCGGCCGCCGCGGCCGGGCCTTTCCTGGCCGGGCTGGCCGGCGCCACGCTGGGCGTGGCCGGGGCCATCGTGGCCTCGCGTTGGATGCCGATCGGCCTGGCGTCGATCGCCGAGCCCCGTCCGGGGATCGATGTGGACTGGGCAGTCCTGGGGCCCGGCTGGGTCATCGTCCCGCTGCTGACCCTGGCCGGGTCGGCGGCCGCCGCGGCGGCCGCGCTGAACGCCGGGCGGCGGCGGGCGCCGCAGCGCCGGTCGGTGGTCGCGGCCGGGGCCGCCGCCGCGAACTTCCCGGTTCCGCTGGTGGTGGGGGCCCGGTTCGCGCTCGAGCCCGGCCGCGGGCGCTCCACCGTGCCCGTCCGGTCGGCCCTAGTGGGCGCCGTGATCGGGGTACTGGGCGTACTGGCGGCATTTACCTTCTCGGCCGGAGTCTCCGATGCGGCCAGCCACCCGGCCCGGTTCGGGCAGACCTGGCAGCTGACCACGTTCTTCGGCTACAACGGGCAGGACTTCGGCCGGCCAGCCGGGTGCTGCGCGCCGTGGCGGCCGACCGGGACGTGACCGGGGTCGACGACGCCCGCATCGGCGGCGCGCAGGCCGGCCAGGTGTCGATCGAGAGCTTCACCTACGCCCCGGTGGGCGGGAAGCGGCCGGCGGTCGTGCTCACAGCCGGGCGGATGCCTGCCAGCCCGGACGAGATCGTGCTGGCCCCGACGACCGCGCAGGAGATGCACGCGAAGACGGGCTCGGTGGTCCGGCTGACTGGCGGTACCCCCATCTCGAAGGCCGTCCGGGTCACCGGCATCGGCTTCGTTCCCCCTGGACCGCACAACGACTACGCGGACGGGGCCTGGCTTACCCCCGCGGGGTACGACCGCATCTTCGGCGGCGCACACTACGGGTTCAAGTTCCACGCCGCGACCGTGTCGCTGCGGGCGGGCGTGAACGTCCAGGCTGCCGCACGCCGGCTCGACGCGGTGGCGGCGGCGATCCCGGGCGGCAAGGCCTTCACCTTCACGCCACCGGATCCGATCCCCGAGGTTCAGGTGATCCAGGACCTGGAGCTGCTGCCCGTCGCGCTGAGCGCCTTCCTGGCCCTGCTGGCCATCAGCGCCGTCGGTTACGCCCTGTCCATGGCGGTCCGCCGCCGGCGTCACGACCTGGCGGTGCTCCGCGCGCTCGGGATCACCCGGCGGCAGGCGCGGCTGGTGATCACGACCCAGGCCAGCCTGCTGGCCCTGATCGGCCTGGTCGTCGGGGTGCCGGTGGGCGTTGCGGTCGGCCGGGCCATCTGGCGCACGGTGGCCGGTTTCACTCCCCTGGCCTACCACCCGCCGGTGGCCCTCCTGGCCCTGCTCCTGATCGCCCCGGCTGCTCTCCTGGCCGCGAACGCGCTGGCCGCCTGGCCCCAGCGGCGCGCCGCGCGTCTGCAGGCCGGGCAGATCCTGCGCAGCGAATGACCGCCAGGAGACGGTTATGTATAGCCTCAGCGCGCGAGAACAGGGTGCCGGGGGCGGGCAGCACGTCGACTGAATAGGGTTGTTTCGGTCACCAGATAGAATGAATACGGACGCGAATATGCCGGTGTTGATAACGCAGATGTTAATTCCGCACTGTCTAGCTCGTGTGCACCGAGCCAGTAGGTCCACTTGTGGAGGACCCGGGGGTGATCACCAGGCTGGCCAGACACCGTGATGGAAGACTATCGCGTTCACCCCACGCCACCGGCGGCAACCATATTGCCCGCCTATAACATGACCTCTCCGCGACCATCCGCGGCGAGCTCCAGCCCGGTCACGACGCCGCGGACGATTTCCGCTTCATCCTTCGGCGACTTCGCGCAGGTGATGTTCCAGTGCGATCCGTCTCGGATCCGGCCGAGGTCGCGCCAGACGGTGTAGATGCCGAGCGTAATCGGGTGGTTGTGTTTGCGGGGCTAGAGCATGTCCTGTAGATCATGGGACGGCCCTGGTCAATGTGACCGTACCGGGCTACGACCGGGAGGCTGACGTGTCGCCGGCTGCCTTCCACGCTGGCTTGTGGAACCAGTGCATCAGCAGCGGCGGCACGATCCCGATGACGAGAATCCCGGCAAGTATCAGGACTGCGTAGGTGAGCTGGTTCGACTGGCCGAACTGCGCGGGCGGAATGAATCCGAACACGAGCGCGGCCACCGACGACGCAATGCCTAGCACGCACAGCAGGCCCAGCGCCGGAGCCCGGTAGCCGCGGGCGCGGTCCGGCTGCGTGCGGCGCAGCCTCATCGCCGCGATGAACATCAGCACGTACATGATCAGGTACACCTGGGTGGCCATCGTCACGAAGATCCAGTAGGCGTGCGAGACGCTCGGTATGAAGGCATACAGCAGGGCGATGAGCGTGATCACGGCACCTTGAGTGGTGAGAATGCGCAGTTCGATGCCGTGGCCGTTGACCTTCTGATAGTAGGGGGGCAGAAAGCCCCGCTCGCGCCCGATCCTCCGCAGCCCCTCGGACGGACCGTCCAGCCAGGTGAGCATTCCGGCGATCGCCCCGGCCGCCAGGGCGATCGCGATCAGCGGCAGCGCGAACCGCACGCCGAAATGGGTCAGCAGCCGGTCGAAGGCCTGCATCACGCCGGCGGTGAAGCTGATCTGATGCGCGGGAACCACCCAGGAGATCGCCAGCGTCGGGAAGATGAGGATCGCCAGGACCAGCGCCATGGCTACGAATATGGCCCGCGGATATTCCCGTGCGGGGTTGCGAAGATCGTTGACGTGCACTGCGTTGACTTCGATGCCCGCGTAGGTGAAGAAGCTGCTGATGACCAGGACGATGCTGGCCAGCCCATGCCACGGCGGCAGGAGTTGGTGCGCGGTCATCGGCGCGTCCGAGTGGCTGCCATGGAGAAGGTAGACGGCGCCCAGGGCGACGATGATCGCGGCGGGGATCAGCGTCCCGATGATCGTCCCGCCGGAGGCGAGGCCGGCTACGAATGGGACGCCACGTGAGGCCACCAGAACGCCGCCCCAGAACAAAACGATGATGATGGCGGCGGTGTAGACGCCGTTACCCGCCAGGTGCGGATCGATGGCATAGGCGAGCGTGTCGGCGACGTAGGCGAGCAGCGCCGGGTAGAAGAAGAACGTCTGGGCGAACTGGCACCATATCGCCAGCAGCCCCATCGGAGGGGATATGCCCTGTTCCACCCAGTTGTAGACGCCGCCCGGCCAGCCGGAGGCCAGCTCCGCTGCGACCAGCGTTATCGGCAGCAAGAACACCAGCGCGGGCAGGACATACAGGAACACCGAGGCCAGCCCGAGGACTGCCAGCGGGGGATCTGACCCGAGATTGCCGACCGATCCCACCGTTATCAGCGCCAGCGCCATCCAGGTGATCGATCCCGGACCCGACGGGCGCGCTGCCCGACGGGTCGGAAGCAGCCTGCCGTGAACGCGGGCGATGTCCTGGGCGACCGTTGCTCGCGGTTTCGGACGCCACCGTATCCACATGGACTACCGCCGCTGACCCATGGCGGGGACCGGCGCTCTTCCCGGTTCCGGTCGCCTGGCTAGGGCATAGGCGCTCAAACGGCCTCCCGGCTGGTCTAGATCAGGGCCGATAGATCCAAGACCGGCCGCCACGAGCACCGATGGTGCCACTCGCCACAGCTACATCTCAAGACCGCCCCAGGCACTTGCCCAGATTTTGACCTCCACTCCCCCGCCGCGAGAGAGCACCTAGGAACGAGTAGAGGTGGTCGGACAGGTCTTGGGAGTCGGTGGCTGCGCCGTGGATGTAGGTGGAGGCGCGGGTGCGGAGTACCGGCAGGCCGAGGACGTAGAGCCCGGGGGCGCCGGTGACGACTCCGCCGTCGTGGCGGATGTGGCCGGTGCGGTCACGCACCGGGATGTCGAGCCAGGAATGGTCGGGCCGGAAGCCGGTCGCCCACAGCACCGTGGTGATCTCCCCGCTGGCCAGGTCCAGCTCCAGGCGGGTGCGCGGATCGACGCGAGTAGGCGCGAAGCGGTGCGGTGGCGGGAGCTCATCGTCAAGGCCGCGTGCAGTGGCCCAGCTGTCGGCCCGGGCCAGGAAGCGGTTCATCTTCAGGTCGGCGAGGCTGCAGGTGTTGGCGAGCGACCCGGAGAACTGGGCAACCCCGTTGATAACACGGCCGAGGCGGCCGACGATGCGGACTCCTTGCGCGGTGAGCGCGTTGAGGTCTGTCGTGGCGGCTTGGGGGGTTCCGGTGAGCTGAGGGGAAGGCAGGTGGCGGGCCCGGGTGAGGTCGTCGACCTGGTCGTAGCGTTCGGCCAGCACCCCGGTGGCGTGCAGCCACCAGAAGACGTCGCGGCCGCGGTAGCGGCGGGGCAGCCGGACGTGCTCGCCGACGGCCAGGGTCACCGGGCGCCCGGACCGGCGGATCTCGCCGGCGAGCTGGACACCGGTGGCTGACGCGCCGACGACGAGCACGCCGCCCTCGGGGAGCTGGCCGGGGTCGCGGTAGGTGATCGGGGTGAGCGTCGTGATCGACCGCGGGAAGGCACCGGCAAAGGCCGGGACCGCTGGCCGGGCGCACGCCCCGGTCGCGAGCACGACGGCCCGGGCATGGAGCATGCCGTCGTTGGCCTGGATCTCAAAGCCCCCCGGTACGGTGCGCACCGCGTGCACCGTGGTGGCGGTGCGCACCGGTGCGTCGGCGAAGTCGGCGTAGCGGGCGAGGACGTCAACGAGCCCAGCAGCGGGCAGGTAGCCGTCCGGGTCATCGCCGGCGTAGTCGTAGCCGGGCAGCCGGGTGAGCCAGTTGGGGGTGAGCAGCCGCAGGCTGGGCCAGCGCTGCGTCCGCCACGAGTTCGCCACCTCACCGCGCTCGAGGACGACGTGGTCGATCGAGCGTTCGGTGAGGCGGCGGCTCATGGCCAGGCCGGCATGGCCGGCGCCGATGACGACTGCCGTGGTCTTCATCATGTGGGCGGCCAGACCGTGGTGGTCAGACTCAGGCCAGCTCGACGAGCACGTTCGTCGGGTTGGTCACGACGTCGAACACCGCGGAGCGCTTCTGCGACTGGGCAATCAGCGCCTCGAGGTCCTCGCGGGAGGCGTCGGCGTCGATGGCGAACCGGACCGTGATCGCTTCGAAGCCGTTGCGGACCTCAGGGTCGGCGCCCAGGATGCCCAGGATGTTCATCGCGCCTTCGATCGTGGCGGTGACCGACCGGAGCTGGATGCTCCGGTGCTGGGCTACCGCGGCGACGCCCGCGGTCAGGCAGCCGACGAGGCCGACGAGCACGAACTCCACCGGGGTGGCGCCGTTGTCCTCGGACGCGAAGCACTCGGGGTGATCGACGTCGAACTCATACGTGGTGCGGTGCTGCTGCTCGGCGCCGAGGCCGGTGAAGCCGGCCACGGTCGACTGGCTGTGGGTGCCGTTGCGCCAGGTGCAGCTGGCCCGCCAGGTGAACTGCGCCGCTTCCGGTGCGGCCGACAGCGCGCCGCGGGCATCGAGCAGGGCCTGGACGTTCACGCCGTTGTCGACGGGACGGTCGGTGATGGTCATCTGTGTCTCCTTTTGATGCGGACTTGATTCGGTGCGATCGGATGATCATTCGGCCCGGTGTGGCGTGGGCCCGAGGACGACGGGAAGCGAGACGAGGCCGCGCAGCACGAGGCCATCGCCGTGCGCCCAGGCGAGCGCGTCACGGTCGACGGCAAGCCGCAGGCCAGGGTGACGGCCGAGCAGGGTCTCGAAGGCGACCCGGGCTTCCAGCCGGGCCAGCGGCGCCCCGAGGCAGTAGTGAGCGCCGTGGCCGAATCCGAGGTGCGACCCGTTGTCGCGGCTGATGTCAAGGACGTCGGGGGCAGGGAAGCGGTCTGGGTCGCGGTTGGCTGCGCCGAGGCAGACCAGTACCTGTTCGTGCGCGGGGATCTGCACACCGCGGACGGTCACCGGTTCGGTCGTCATCCGGAACGTGGCGTGCGGCACCGGTGCGGTGAACCGGATGAGCTCGGCTACCGCGGCGGGAAGCTGCCCCGGGTCGGCCAGCAGCGCGCGCAGCTGGTCGGGATGATCGAGCAGGGCCACGATCCCGTTGCCGATAAGGCTGGCCGTGGTGTCGTGGCCGGCCACGATGAGCTGGAACAGGCTGGACAGCAGCTCCTGGGTGGACAGGGCGTCGTCGCTGGCCGCGACCAGCACGCTGACCAGGTCCTCGGCAGGGTTCCGCTGCTTGGTGGCGACGAGGCCGCGCAGGTAGGCCACGATCTTGCCGGATGCCTCGACCGCCTCGGCCGGCGGGTCGCCGACCCATCCGGTCAGCAGCACCTGGAACCAGGCGTGCAGGTCCGGGCGGTCGGCTGGGGGGATGCCCAGCAGCTCGCCGATCACTCTGAACGGCAGCGGATGGGCGTATCCCTGGACGAGATCGACGGTGGCGCCGGGACCGGCGTGGTCGAGCTCGTCGAGGAGGTCGTCGGCGATGTCCCGCACGGCCTGCTCGAGCGCGGCGACCCGGGATGGCACGAAGGCCCGGGACACCAGCCGCCGCAGCCGGGTGTGGTCGGGCGGGTCGACGTTGAGCATGTGCCGGGAGAACTCCGGCCCGGGCAGGCCCTCGGCCACGACGTCGCCGTTGTCTTCGAGCGCGGCCAGCATGTCCTTGGAGAAACGGGGGTCGCTGAGCGCCTGGCGGGCCGCGTCGTAGCCGAGGACGACCCAGGCCGGATGGCCGTCGGCGAGGCGCATCCGCTGCACCGGGCACCGGGCCCGGGTCTCGGCGAAGTGACCGAACGGGTCGTCGCGGATCGCCGGTTCCCAGCCGCCCCAGGTCGCGAAGGTGTCAGGCATTGTCGGCCTCCGGCCGGTAGCCGGTGCACAGCAGGTCAAGCTGGGCGATGCGGCCGCCCTCGTCGGTGTCGGCGTAGGCCTGCTGTTCGACGATGAACCAGCCGGCGCCGAGCCGCTCTGCCCGCAGCCGCAGCCGCCAGTGCAGGTGCAGCCGGCCGCCGACCTCGCCGACGGTGGCCTCCACGAGGTCGAAGTCCTGAGTGTCGCCGAACCAGCCCGCGAACCGGCCGGCGATCGCTTCAGCCCCGGTCCACTCCCGCAGACCCACTGGCAGCAGGGCGCGGAGCCGGGCGCCGGCGGCGAGCGCGCCGCCTAGCTGGGCGAAATCCTGGGCGGCCAGGCCTTCCAGGAACGACCCGGCCCGGGCGAACTGAGGCACCAGGCTGGCCGCGCCGTGGTCGTGGGTTGTGGTCATGCATCCGTTTTACGGACCGGCCAGCGGCGGCGAATCGGGTAACTGCCCGATCTTTCTGTCAGGTTCCGGGCTCGCCCGCTGCCGCGGTCAGGCCGTGGCGCATGGCGAACAGCGCGGCCCCGGTCCGCGTCTTGACGCCCAGCTTGGCGTAGATGTGCTCGAGGTGGGAGGAGACCGTCTTGCGGCTGACGTGCAGTTCGGCGGCGATCTCGGGATTGGACCGGCCCTGGCCGAGCCGCACCAGCACCTCCACCTCGCGGGCCGTAAGTCCCGACGGCAGGCCCGCCCGGCGCCGGACCCGGTGGCCTGCCGCTTCGAGCACCGCGTTGACGCACTCGCCGTCCAGCCGCCCGGCGCGCACCTCCTCGCGCATCACCCGCTCGGCCTCGGCAGCACCGAGCGCCGGACGATGCGGGCGGGGCTGGCGCAGGGCCTGGTAGACGTCGGCGGCACCGAGGATCCGCACCGGCAGCGAGATGGCGTCGCCGCGCAGCCCGTGCGGGTAGCCGGACCCGTCGAGACGCTCATGGTGCAGCGATGCGCAGCGCCCCACCTCGGCCAGCTGCGGTACCCGGGCCAGCATCCGTTCGGTCAGATACGGGTGGGTCCGCGCCCGCTCGCGCTGGCCCAGGCTCCATTCGCCAGGCTCGTCCCACACAGAACTCGGGATCCCTATCATGCCGATGTCCTTGACCAGCGCCGCCCGGCGCAGCATGACGAGATCGGCGTCCGGAAGCCCGAGCTTCGCGGCCGCCTGGGCGGCGAGTTCGGCCACGCCCCGGGAATGCCCGATGCGCAATGGCGACTTCAGGTCGCTGAAGTCGGCGAAGGCCGTCAGCGCCCGGTCCAGGTGGTCCTCACTCAGTCCCGCGCCCAGCCCCGGGTCGAGCGCGATCACCTCCTCCCACGCCGAGATACCGCCCAGACCCTCGAGGATCTCGGTGTGCCGGGCGCAGAAGCAGTCGACCAGCTCCGGGTCGAACTGCGTGCCCCGCCGCTCCCGCGCCACATGCAGTGCGGCCCCGGCGCCGCCGGTGTGGTGGAACGCCTCGATGACGTCGGCCAGGTGGACCAGGCGGATGGCCGGAGCAAGATCACCGGCGCCGACCGATCCGGGCACCCCTTTCCCGTCCCACCGCTCGAACGTCTGCAGCAGCGGCTCGCACACGGACTGGCCCAGCCCGAGCCGGTCGGCCAGTTCGCTCGTCACCCGGCAGTGCGACTCCATCAGCTGCTGCACCGAGCGGCCGGCCGTCGCCAGGAACTTCCCCATCAGCCCGACGCGGCGGAAACCCGACTGACCGCGGCCAAGATGACGGCCGACGAACACCGCCATGGTGACCCGGTCCAGGTCCTCGTCACGGGTGTCGGCGTACAACCCGATTTCATCGCCGAACACCGCGGCGAGCTCAGTGGTGTCGACGGCACAGCCAACCCACGCCAGCAGTGAGGTGTAGTACGCCGACGTGCAGGCCCCCTGATCCAGCCCGGCCGCCGCCCCCAGCCGCATCGCAACGACCGTCTGGCGCAGCACCCGCTCCATCGGCCGCCCCATCCCAAGGTCGGCGACGAGCGACAGCGTCGCCACCAGCTCAGCAAGAGTCACCCGCCTCGGGAAGTGCGCAGCCACCAGCCCATTCTCCCCCTCAGAGCCGAATTATCAGATCTAGCCCAGGCCCGCCCACAGGTAGCGGCCACCGATGGCAATCACCAAAACGCCCATCACGCGCCGGATCAGGACGTCAGGAAGCCGCCGCTGTAGCCGGGCGCCGGCATAGGCGCCCGCCAGGCCGCCGATTCCCAGCGCTACGCCGGTGGACCAGTCCGGAGAAACTGGCCCGTGATGATGAATCGACAAGATCATGAAGGTCACCACGCCCGCGACTGACGTCACGAACGTCGAAGCCAGCGCGGCGGGAGCGACTTCCCGCGGCGGCCGGCCGGTGCCGATCAGGATGGGAGCCAGGATCGACCCGCCGCCGATGCCATAGATCCCGCCGACGCAGCCCACGACCGCCGCCAGCAGGACCAGGACGGGGGGCGGGATCAGCCGGACCGCGCGTACTTCGCCTTCCGGCTGTGTCGGCCTGGTCAGCGCCAGCCATGCCCCGAGCGGGATCAAGACCGCCGCGACAACGAAATCGAACAGGTGTGCGCCGGGCAGCAGCTCGACTCGGATGACCGATCCGGCGATGACGCCGGGCAGCGTTCCGGCGATGAGCACCAGGGCGAGCCGGCCGCCGGTCTGCCCCTGCCGCCAGTACCGGTACAGCGCGCCGGGAGTCGCGACCACGTTGTACAGCAGGTTGGTCGGGGTGACGGCCGGGCTCGGGGTACCCAGCACGCTGACCTGGAACGGCAGCAGCAGCACTGCACCCGAAATCCCCGCGGGCGTCGCCAGCACCGCGATGGCGAACGCTGCCACGAGCGCCACGACCTCGGTCCAGCCCGCACCCAGCACCCGGTCACGCTAGCGATCTTCCCGGCTGGTGATGTGCGGGTGACTGCCTAATTGCGGCGGGCAACTCCCGGCGGCGGGCCGCGGGCGGGCGATTGCCGTATTCGACCTGGCCCGGCCGGCAGCGCGCCGTCATCCGGGGCACGGGGAGGATGCTGTGATTACAGTGTTACTGCCGCCATGAGCGAGCCGCCGACGCTGTATGAGTGGGCGCAGGGCCGTCCGGCCATCGCCCGCCTGATCGACTCCTTCTACGACCGCGTGGAGCACGACGACCTGCTCAGCCCGTTTTTCCCAGGCGGGGTCAGCGCGGAGCACCGGGAGCACGTGACGACCTGGTGGTGCGAGGTTCTCGGCGGCCCCGCCGACTACACCGAACGGCTCGGCGGGTACCCCACCATGCTGGCGCATCACCGTGACCTGGGTATCACGGCCGAGCAGCGGTTGCGGTTCGTGACGCTGATGAGCCTGGCCGCTGACGACGCCGGCCTGCCCGATGACCCGGAGTTCCGCGCGGCGCTGATCGGCTACCTGGAATGGGGCACCCGGCTGGCCATGCACAACTCCCAGCCCGGCGCGGACGTCGTGCAGCAGGCGCCCGTCCCCCGCTGGGGGTGGGGCGTGGCCCCTCCCTACCAGCCATAGCGGCAATTCCCGGCGCTGGCCGGATTCGGCGATCCAGCGCGAGGGACCACGCCGATAGGCTACTCTAAATTCTGGAAATATGTTGCTAGTTTCAGATTTCATCAGTAGGCTCAGGAGCAGGCACTGGGATCAGCCGCCGACGGCGGCCCACACCAGGGTCACTGCAAGGGGGGCTCCCATGAACAGCGGGAACGAGACCAAGGTCCTGGTGCGCAGCCGGAAGGGCCGGATGGTAGCCGGGGTATGCGCCGGGCTGGCCGACTACTTCGGCATGGACGTGACCCTGGTCCGGGTCATCGTGGCCGTCATCGCCGTCATCACCGGAGGCTTGGGCGTCCTGGCCTACCTGGCGGCGTGGGCGATCATTCCGGACGAAGGCGAGAAGACCTCGATCGCCGACAATCTCGTCGGCAGCAAGCAGAACACCTCCTCGGGCTGACCAGCCGATGGCCGGCTTCGGTGTCCCAGCCCGGACGGCATTATCCGGCCCTTCGCGACCTGGCATCGACGGCTGGCTCGACAACGCCACTCAGCCGCTGCCTCGACGCCGCTCGACGTGCGGGCCGCCGGGACGCTGCTGCTCCTTTACGGCCAGTTCGCCACCCGCCTCGCCCGCATGACAGCCGACGACCTCGCCCACAGCAGTGGTTCGGGCGGACAACGATACTGGTCCAGTACTGGCGGGACTTCGATTCCCTGGACCGGTTCGCCAAGGATCGAGACCTACCGCACCTGGAGCCGTGGCGGCGGTTCAACTGCGCGGTCAGGGCGTCAGGCGACGTTGGGATCTGGCACGAGACGTTCAAGATCCGGGCCGGCGAGTACGAGGCCGTCTACGGCAATATGCCGATCTTCGGCCTAGCGGCAGCTGCCAGGCACTTGCCCACCGCCCAGAAGGCCAACACTGCAGCCGCCCAGATTGGCAAGCCCACAGCGCAACAGACGAGCCGGCTGTCGAGCCATACTGAAGCCGGCGGGGCACTGAACGCCGTTCGCCCCGGGGGTCACACACTTCGGGAGATGCCGATCCAGGCATAGCATCAGGGCGTGCCTGACGACGGAACGGACTCGCGACGTTGGTCATGGCTCCGGCCAGTCCGAATATCGCGGGCGGCCCAGCAGGAAGCGGATCGCCGGACTGGTGAACAGCTCGTCGCCCTCCTGGACGAGCAGGGGCGGGCCGAAATCGAAGACCTGCTGGCAGCCGGAAAGTCCATACCTGCGGTGCGTCGCGTCCGGGAGCTTACGGGGCTGCGCCTTATCGATGCCAAGCGGTTGGTCGAGTCGCTCCAGATTTGAGTTCGCCTGCCCTGATGCTCTCTTATTGTTGTCAAGCCAGTTCTGTGGTGCTTGGCAACTAGGCAGCGAGAGTTGGCAGGACAGGCAGCATCTCCTGTAGCCCGCGCCCTGATGTGCGCGGCGGTATCCTATCCAGCCGCAGCGGGGATCAGCCCAAACAACCGGAACAGGACAGTTGCCATGGGGTTGCAGCATGACGAGGTGCTCCGCGCATCCGCCGCCTGGACCTCTGTGTGGTTCCCGGCGCATGCTGGGCACGCTGACCTGGGCTGGCTGGAGTATTACCTCGTGGACGGCGTGGGCACTGTCATGCAGGTCAGGCCCGGAGCAATGACCGCTCAGGAGCTTGTCCCCAGGGTGATCGCAGAGCTACGCGATCAGCGGGCAGCTGAGGTGCAGTGGCTCGTCGGCCCTCAGTATCTGCCTGCTGGCGTAGGGGAAGTGCTCCGTGCCATGGGCGCAAGCGTCCTTGAGACCGTCGACATATGCGCGCACCCTGTCGATCGCGGGCTAAGTTCCGGCTCCCTCCCGCCGGGCACTAAGACTGAGCCGGTGCGGACGAGAGCCGATACTGCCCTGTACGAACGGGTCAGTGCGCTGGCCTGGGGGTATCCACGCCCGTCAGAGCAAGACATTGACCGGACATTCGACGGCCAGACGGAAGGCATGTTCGTCGGGTACTGGCAGCAGACGCCTGCTGGAGCAGGCGGTTACGGGCTCGCAGGAGACGTCGCCAGATTCTGGGGAACCGCAGTCATACCAAGGTTCCGCGGCCGGGGCGTATACCGCGCACTGGTGCATACCCGCACGATCCATGCCAGAGACCGAGGAGCCCGGTTCGCCCTTGTCCATGCCAGGCCGACCTCCTCGCCAATCCTCCAGCGACTCGGATTCGCGGTTTACGGACACCAGATACTTTGGTCGATCCGTACCGATAGCTGATGTCCTGCGGTCTTGTTTCTCTTACGCGCCCTGCAGGGTGAGCGTGTCCGCGAGCAGGTGCGGGAAGACCTCGCGGGCGATATAACGCTTGAGGCACCGCATGATCTCAGTCTTGGTCTTGCCTTCGGCGGTGCGGCGGGCGACGTAGTCCTTGGTCGGCTGGTGGCAGCCCATGCGGACTAGGGCGATGCGCCACAGGGCGCTGTTGGCCTGCCGATCGCCGCCGCGGTGCAACCGGTGCCGGTCGGTACGCCCGGACGAAACCGGGATCGGGGCAGCGCCGCACAGCCGGGCGAAGGACGCCTCCGAGCGCAGGCGTTCCCGGTTGTCCCCGGCGGTGACCAGCAGCTGCCCAGCGGTCTCCACCCCGACCCCTGGCAGGGCGAGCAGCGCGGGCGCGACGGCGGTGACGAGCGGGGTGAGCTGCGTGTCGAGGTCGTCGATCTCGGCCTGCAGCGCCTGCCAGCGCCGAGCCAACGCCCGCAGCGCTGTCTTGACCGCCGAAGCCGGGTCGGCTACCGGGCCGGGACGCAGGGCAGCGCAAGCACGGATCCGCTGCTTGGACGCGAGCTTGCGCAGCGGGGCCCGGACCGGCTCGGGCGCGGTGAGGATAAGCGCGTCGATCTGCGCACCGGCTTGAATACGGGCCTTCATCGCACCCCGCCGGGCAACGCGCAAGACCCGAATCATCTCGACCTGCGCATCCCGTGACTTCGGAGTGCCGGAGGCGCGTCCGGACTGGACAGCCCGGGCGGCGGACTCAGCGTCCAGGGGATCGGACTTGCCGTTACGGCGGCGCCCTGCCCGGTCGGGGCGGTCGACCTCGATCACCGTCAGCCCGTAGTCGGCCAGAAACCGCAACAGCCCCGCACCGAAACTGCCGGTGCCCTCCATGCCCACCTTGTCGACCTCGCCGAACGACTCAGCCCACGTCGCCAGCCGGGCATAGCCACGGGTCGTGGCCGGGAAGCTCCTGGTCTCCAGCAGGCGGCCCGCCGGGCCAAGTACCGCCGCCACATGCACGTCGGTATGAGTGTCCACGCCCACCGTCACCAACATCTCGCTGTCCACGAGACTCCTTCGCTGCTCGTCAAAGCCCAACAGAGAGTTGACCGGTATGACGGCAACGACGGACAGCACAGGGACGGGGGACGCACCCAGGCTCTTATCAGGTCACCACGCCACGCCCACCGGGCACAGCGGTGATCCCGGGCCGGGCCGGACGACGGATCAGATTCAAGGCACCCAGCCGGTGACAACTAGAGTCAGCCCAGCCAACCCGGAACCACCGTCTAACAGAATCCCTGTGACAACTTTCCCCACGTGTTTAAGGGCACGCCTCGGCCCCCGAGGACGGTGCGCACTACGACGCGATGACTGTGACGAATTCGGCTGCGCCGCAGCACGGGACCCTCCATATTGATGACGACGGCAGCGCAGCTT
>CAWHZU010000015.1:0-336007 GCA_963833885.1 uncultured Actinomycetota bacterium
CTAGCACAGGAAGAAGCAGGCAATGTCACAGCAGATCAGCAAGGACCAGAACATCGAGGCGCTGAAGGTGGCCGCCAGCTGGCCGGGCGCTGACCGGGCCACGCTCGTCACGCTCGCGACTGTGCTCGCCGCGACGGGAGCCGACCACGACGGGCTGAGCTACTTCGAGGCACTCGCCGCCAGCCAGCCGGACCAGGTGCTGCCGCTGGCCCTGGCCGGGTACTTCGGTGTCCGCGCTGGCGACGACATCCCGGCTGGCGTGGCCAGGCTGGACGACGCCGCCAGCAGGGATCTCGGACCGGCGCAGTACTATCGCGGCCTCGCGCTCGCGCCGCTACCGGCTGAGGCAGGCCATGCCGGGCAGGCCGTCGCCGACCTGGAGTTCATACTCGCCGTCCGCGACCAGTTCCCGAGCAACATGATCCGTGCGGTCTACCACGGCCTGTCCGCGGCATATGCCGCCACCGGCCAGCACGACCGGGCAGCCAAGGCCGCCGCAGATTCGGGCCTGTCGTCGGCTCCGGCTGAGGCGAGGCTTCAGTTCGGCGGCGGCTGGGCGAACGCGGCCGACGGCTACCATTTCGGCTATCCGAGGATCGTCGAGGTGGCGCCCGGCGTCCGGGTGGCGCAGGGCTACGACTTCGCCGACTTCGCCTTTGTCAGCACCGACAGCGGCGTCGTCGCGATCGACGCCGGGACGGCCGAACACCGCGTCAGAGCCGCCCTGGCCGACGGCGGCCTGCACCCTGACGACGTCGGCCACGTGATCCTGACGCACGCGCACTTCGACCATGCGGGCGGCATCGGCGCACTCGCCAGCGAAGGCACACAGCTGATCGCACAGGCCGGGTTCCCGTCCGAGCTGCAGCGGCAGCACGCGAACGTGTTCCCGTTCCGCTACTTCACCGGAAGCGGCACCGGGTTCGGCAGCACCGATACGGCCGTCAGGCCTGGGGAGATAGCGGTGGACCGGCTGATCTCCGAGCCCACCCCGGTATCGATCGGCGGGACGGACTTCGTCCTGTACCCGACGACCGGCGGCGAGACCAGCGACGCCCTCATGGTCTACCTGCCAGGTAGCGGCGTCCTGTTCACCGGCGACGTGATGATGCCCTACCTCGGCGCGCCCTTCTTCGCCGAGGGATCACCAGACGGAATGCTCGAGGCGCTGGGGCTCATCGCCGAGCTCGGCCCGCGGGTGCTGGTGCACGGTCACACAACGCTGACCGAGCTGTTCACCGCCGACGCCGTCCCCGGCCTGCGCGCCGCGCTCACCGAGTTGCGGGACCGGTCGCTCGCCGGCATCGGCCGCGGGCTGACCCTGACCGGGCTGCTGAAGGCCAGCGTTCTGCCGGAGGTGCTGCGCGAGCACCCTGCGGCCGTCGGCCCGTACCTGATCATCCGCGACCATTTCGTGCAGCGGCTCTACCACCAGCACTCCGGCTACTGGCAGCCGGACGGGCAGGGACTGGAGCCCGTCGACGCGGCCGACCGGGCGGCGGCGCTCGACCTGCTGGCCGGCGGCAGGCCCGAGCTGTTCGCCTCGGCCGCACGGACCCTGCTAGCCCAGCGCGACGGCGCGCTCGCCCTGGAGATCATTACTGCCGGGCTAGCCAGGCATCCGGAGTCCCGCGAGCTAGCGGAACTGCGTCAGCGAGCCCTTTACCGGCTGATGGAGCGGCACCAGCTGCAAGATCCGTTCCGCTTCCTCATCTACGCCGAAATGGCAGGAGTCGAAATCGGCCCGGTCGCAGCCTGACAGCAGCCGACGCTGGATAACAGCGCGGGGCTCAAAGGGAGCTAGCACATGAGAAAGGTAAGGAGAACAACAAGATGAATACAATCGTTTATTTCGGCATGAGCGTGGCCCTCGGACTTATCGCCTGGTTCACAATCTTCGCCACAATCATCTGGCCCAAAATGAAAAGTCAGCCAAAAATTCAACAACTCAAATCACTGACGGCCATTAGCTTCTTCCGCTATTTTGCCACGACGTTCCTGATTGCCGGCCTCGTGACGCGGAAGCTGCCTGCCGGATTCGCCGATCCCGCCGCGTTTGGCGATTTGATCTCTCTCGTCCTTGCATATATCGCGTTCATCGGCTTGCAGCGTTCACGCGCCGAAAGGCCGCGCCTGCTGCCGGTGTGGATATTCAACGTCGTCGGCACTGCCGACTTGCTCTTTGCCTTTGCTACCGCCCCCTTCCTTATCAAGGATCCCGGCAGCTTCGGCCTTACATACATCATTCCGACGGTGTACGTGCCGTTGCTGTTGACGGCCCATTTCTACGCATTTAAAGTTCTTGCGCAGCCGCACGCGCCGCACGGAAGACGCGATAACTGCCGCACGGAAGACGCGATAACTGATGACCTACTACGGCGATGAGGCGTTCCCGGCGCTCAGCGATGAGCAGTGGGCGCGGCTGCAGGCCCACGGATCTGCGCACGAGGTGGAATCGGGCGCGCTGCTGTGGGATGCCGGCGAGGCTACCCCTGACCTGATCCTGGTTGATTCCGGAGAGGCAGAGGTCGTCCGGGCCGCAACCGCGCGGGCGGCCGAGGCCGTCGTCGCCCGTTTCGGCACGGGCCAGTATGCCGGAGAGCTGAGCCTGCTCACCAGGCAGGCGACATATCTGAGCAGCCGGATCTCCAAGCCAGGACAGGTCCACCGGATCTCACCTGTCTCCTTCCGGCAGCTGATGGATGAGGATCCGGACTTGTCTGACGTGATCTTGAGGGCCCTGATGGCCCGCCGCCGGAACCTGCGCGGGGGTGAGGCTGCCCGGAGCATCGAAATCCTGGGCAGCGAGATGTCAGCCGGGGCGTTCACATCGCGCACCTACGCCGCCCGGCAGCAGCTGCCCCATAGGTGGGTCGAGATCGACACTCCGGCCGGTGCGGCGCTCGCCCGCGCCGTTACCGCTGCCAGCGGTGATCTTCCGGTGGTAATCACCCCTTAGCTCCACCCCAGGTCAGGATCTTCTCCCCGTGAGAGTCGACACCGTACTCTCCCACGCGGGGCAGTTCTCTTGGCAAGATCTGCAGCACCGAGCACTAGCTTGATGGACTCGGCTGGCTGGCCGAGGAGGACAGGTCGAGGCTGTTCGCGCTGCCCGAGCGCAGCGGCAACGGCGCAGGGGAAGCGCACGACCGCTGTGATGGCGGCCAGTCAGCGGGGAGGCAGGACGGCGGGCAGGTCAAAGCGGGCGAATAGTGCCGGGTCAGTGAACAAGGAGATGCGTTTAAGGTGCGTAGCCGTCGTGGCCAGGACGACGACGGCGAACGGGTGGTAACCCCCGTCATCGCCGCGGCGGTAGGCAGCTGCGCCTAGCTGGCCGTTGGCATGAAGCCCGGCCAACTTCCAGTCGCGGGGGGAACCGATGGCAAAAGCACTGATATACGGGACGCACGTTGCCTTGCCAGAAAACCAGGTAGTCGTGCCGGTCATCTCCAGCGCAGCGTCCTCGGCGAGCAAGCGTTCAAGAGCGGCCATGTCCGATTGTGCGAAGGCGGCCATGTACCGGTCGAGCACGCGGCGCGCACCTCTGTCGGAGGGCTCCGCCAGGTCCTCGTCGCTGAGCGGCACCTTGGCAAGCCGGGCGCGGGCGCGCTGCAGCAGGCTTTTCAAGGCTGCAACCGAGACGTCGAGCACCTCTGCTGCGCCGGCGGGGGTCAAGGAGAGCACGTCGCAGAGGATCAAGGCGGCCCGCTGGCGCGGCGGGAGGACCTGGAGCGCGGCCACGAGGGCGAGGCGGACGCCCACCCGGGCCGTGACGATGTCCGCCGGGTCGCCTGTCCCGTCGATTACCAGGTGGTCGGGGACCGGTTCGAGCCAGCGCACGCCCGGGGGCTCTGGCAGGGGCGGCGCCAGGGGGTCGGGCGACGGCGGCCCGAGCCCGGACGGCATTGGCCGCCGGGACCGGCGCTCGAGTTCGGTGAGGCAGGCGTTGGTGGCGATCCGATACAGCCAGGTCCGTACTGAGGACCGCCCCTCGAAGCGGCCGAATGCCCGCCAGGCGCGGAGGTAGGTGTCCTGCACGATGTCTTCGGCTTCCTGGACGGACCCGGTCATCCGGTAGCAGTGCGCGAACAGCTCCCTCCGGTAGCTCGAGGCCACAGCCTCGAACTCCTCGACGTCCGCTTCGGGCATGGCCGCAACCCTACTGACTCAGCCGACCCAAAAAAGGCGGCCGGGGGCCGATTCTCAGGCGGTCGCCCGCGAGTCAGTACCAGCATGACTACATCACACAATCACCGACCCGCCAGCTCCGGCCCGGCCTATGAGGACTCCCTGACCAAAGGGCTGCCCGCGGACCGCGCCTTGCAGGCGGCCAGGCAGATCCTCGGTGGTCCCCACCTGTCGGTGCTGGCCACCACCAACGCCGACGGGGCACCGCAGATGTCGGTGATCTTCGTCAAACCCGATGGGGACGACATCCTCTTCAGCACGATCGAGGGTCGGCGCAAGACGACGAACTTGCTGCGCGACCCGCGGGTGACGCTGCTGCTGCACAGCCTTAACGCCTCGGCAACGAACAGCGCTTACGCTGCCGTCCACGGCACCGCAGAGGTCACCGACGACCCTGACGGCGCGTTCCACCAGGTGATATACGGCCTCTACATGGGCGGCTCGACGCCGCCTCCGGAGCCCGGAGCGCACCGGCTCATCGTCCGCATCCATCTCCAGCGCGCCTACGCAGCGTTGCCATTCTCTTCCGAATAGAGGCGCGTGGACTGGCGGGCCTCCTGGAGGGGCGGCTATCACGCTTCGTGATAGCCGCCGCGGAACCGGCGTCTGGCCGCCGTTGGCCACTGGTCGTCGCGCTCTGCGACCGCTGAGGCACGCCGCAGCGCCCGGCGCAGCGGTAGCGGAGCCGGGCTTTGGAAACGGGTGGTCAGGCAGACCGGGTGGTCTGGCTGACGGCGGTTGTCAGCGGCGGCGCGTCGAGGCCGCAATGCAGGCACTGTTCCGGCAGGGCCGCGCCGGCTGGGCTGCTGACAGGCGCAGGGTTGGTGATCGTGACCGCGGCGAGCAGGCCGCCTGCGGCGCACAGCGCGCCCGAGATGAGCACGGCGGTCCGGAATCCGGCGGCGAGCGCCTGCGGGTGCAGGTAGACATCCCCGGTGATGCCCGCCAGCGCCGGCAGCACGGCAACCGCGAGCAGGCCGCCGAACCGGGCCACGTCGTTGTTGACGGCCGACGCGATGCCCGAGTGTTCCGCGGGCGCCGAGCTCATCGCGGTTGCGGTGAGCGGCGCGACCGTGATCGCTAGCCCAAGCCCGAACACGACGACCGGTGGCAGTACGTCCCTCAGGTAGCTCCCCCCGGACGTGGCCAGCGTGAGCATCGCCAGGCCCGCGCCGGCCAGCAGAGGCCCGGCGCTCATCTGCAGCCGGGGTCCTATCCTGGCGGCGAGCTGCCCGGATCGGGCCGACAGCGCCAGCATGATGATGGTCAGCGGCAGCAGCGCCAGACCTGAGCCGAGCGGCGAATAACCCGATACGACCTGGAGCACCACCGGCAGCAGGAAGGTTGCTCCGGTCAGCGCCGCATACACGATGAACGCCACGGCGTTCGTCGCCGCGAACTGCCGCTCAGCGAAGATCGACAGCGGCAGCATCGGCGAAGCTGCCCGGCGTTCCCGGGCCATCGGGACGTTGATGAAGAAGATCCACCGCCAGGACGCTACCGAGATCAGGTAGCCGCCGACCAGCGGCCCGGCGGCCACGGCAACGCCGCCCAGGCCCGACCAGGCGCCGATCGCCCGGGCACGGTCGGCGGGCCGGAATGACGCTTCCAGGATGGCCAGGCTGCCCGGGGTCAGCAGCGCCGCCCCGGCGCCCTGCAGTACCCGGGTCATGATGAGGAACGCCACGCTCGGGGCGAACCCGCACGCCGCCGAGGCCAGAGCAAACCACACGGCGCCGGCCAGGTACACCTTCCGCCTGCCGAACCGGTCGCCGAGCGACCCGCCGATCAGCAGGAACGCGGCAAGCGTGAGAACGTAGCCGTTCATCACCCACTGCAGGGCAGCGATGCCGGTATGGAAGTCGCGGCCGATCGTCGGCAGGGCGATGTTGACAACCGTGGCATCCAGCGCGGCGATCCCCGAGCCGAGCACAGTGATCGCCAGCACCCATCGTCCCGGCACCGACGAGTACGAAAGGCCGGGAGCATCTGCCGTGGCTGTGCCCCGTGCCTGGTCCGGTTGCAGAGGCCGCCTCCCTATTGGGTCGTAGCCATCTTTCGGCTACTCCTTCCGCAGCCGGTCGGTGAGGACGATCTCCACGACGTCGGCGACGGTGTCCTGGCGGCCCCAGTCACGCTGAAGCTCGCACGCCAGCGACACCCAGCTGACCGGCTGCCCGCCCGCCTGGATCACGCGGTCGAGGCCGGCGCGGTGTGCCTCGGGCGAGGTCCCGCCGATCGCGTCGACGACCGGGTACACCTCGTATCCCTCCCGGAGCGCGTCGAGAGCGGTGAAGGCCATGCAGACCTCCGTCCAGAGCGCGCAGAAGATCAGCTTCCGGCGGCCGGCCGCGCGGACGGCCTCGAGGAATTCGGTGTCTTCCCAGGAGTTCACCGAAGTCCGGTCGAGCGGCTTGTCGCTTTCCAGCAGCACGGCGAGGTCGGGAATCGTCGGTCCCTGGCCGGCTGCGACGTTCACGGTGGAGTGGACGACCGGAACGCCGAAGGCCTTGATCGTCCGGACTGTCGATACGGCGTTCTTGACGAGCAGTTCGTGATCCATCGAGCGGACGCTGGCTACCTGGGCGGGCTGATAGTCGATCAGCAGCAGCGCCGCGTTCTGCGGGGTGATCAGGTGGTCGGCAAGCGGGTCGCGGATGGGTGCGCTGGTCATGTGACATCGCTTTCTCGGTCGGTGATCTGGCGGACCTCGAGCAGCTCGAGACCGAGTGATTCGATCTCGGCCAGGACCCCGTGCAGGCCAGGCCGGTCCAGCTCGCCGGTCAGGACTGTCTGCCGGCCGCGCCGCTTGCAGGTCATCCCCGGAAGCGCGGACACCAGCGCGGCACCGAGATGGCCGTTGATCCGGATCAGGTACCTGGCGGAGGCAGGGTCCATGCCGCCACGATCTGGCCGGACCGGGTGAGGGCGCATCGCCAGGATCTGGTGAGACCGGGACCGGTTGGCAGGGCACCCGGTCCCCCGGCGGTGTTGCGCTCGCCACCGCCCCGACGCGTAGCCTGGCCAGATGCGCAGTAGTGGAGGGCTGGCCTGCGCCGTGCAGATCGGATTCAGGCGTGGCGTCTAGCGCAAATCCGGCCAAGCCGGGTCCGGCAGCTCCGCGACTGATTCAGCGGGCAGCACTCGTCGCGGCCCTCGATCGCGCGGCGGAAACAAAGGTAACGCTTATCTCGGCCCCCGCCGGCAGCGGAAAGACCTCGCTGCTGCGGGCCTGGGCAGCCGGTCCCGGCCAGCGCTACCGGCTGGCGGTCGTCCAGGTGCAGCGCGACCAGCAGGACTCCCAGCAGTTCTGGCTTGCCGTTCTTTCCGCAGTCCGGCAGGCATCCGGTACACCTGTTGACGGGGAGCTACTGGCGGCGACACCTGACTTCAACGAAGCAACTGCCGGCGAGTGGGTCCTGTCCGAGCTCGCTGAGCATCGTGAACGGACGTTCCTGGTCATCGATGATCTGCACGAGCTGACGTCTCCGGACGCGCTCCTGCAGCTCACGCGGCTGCTGGAACGGCTTCCCCCGCACGTGCACGCGATCCTCGCGACGCGGCGCGATCTGCGGCTGCGGTTGCACAAACTCCGCCTCTCCGGTGATCTGGCCGAGATCCGCGCTGCGGACCTGCGTTTCACGCCCGACGAGACTCGCGAGCTGCTGCAAGCATCGGGCATCGCGCTCTCGGCAGCCAGCGCCGCGAAGCTGCACGAGCATACGGAAGGCTGGGCCGCAGGCCTGCGGCTCGCGGCGATCTCCCTGGCGCACAGTCATGACCCAGAACGATTCGTGGCGGAGTTCTCTGGCAGCAGCCGGACCGTGGCCGAGTACCTGCTCGCCGAGATGCTGGAGAGCCAGCCGGCCGATGTCCAGCAGCTGCTGCTGCGCACCTCGCTGCTCGACCGCGTCAACGGCGAGCTGGGTGATCTGCTGACCGGTCATCCGGGCTCCGAACGGATTCTGCTCAACCTCGAGGACGCCAACGCCTTTGTCGTCTCGCTCAACGCCGGCCGGACGTGGTTCCGTTATCACTACCTGTTCGCTGACCTGCTGCGGCTAGAACTGCGCCGCAGGCTGCCCGAAGAGCTGCCGGTCCTGCACAGGCTCGCGGCGACGTGGTTCAGCGAGCACGGTCAGATCGTCGACGCCATCCGGCACACGCAGGCCGCCGGTGACTGGTGCGAGGCGGCGCGACTGATGGCCGATCACTCGTTCAGCCTGACGCTGGACGGCCAGGCCCAGACCATCCAGGCGCTGCTGCGGGCGTTCCCGCCGGGTGCCGTTACCGACGGCCCCGATCTGCCACTCGCGCGCGCCACCATTGACGTTGCCGAGGGACGCCTGAACGATGCCGCCGCCCACCTGACCGTGGCCGAGGCCCTGATCGGTTCGACGTCGCCAGACCGTAAGCACCGCCTCGAAGTAGCGTTCGCGGCACTCCGCTTGTCGCTGGCGCGCAAGCGCGGCCATCTCACCAGCGTGGTCGAGCAGGTCAGGTTCCTCGCCTCGCCGGTCAGCGGCCGTTCCGACGAGGACATCGCGCTCGACAGCGACCTGCGAGCGGTCGCGCTCATGAACCTCGGCATCGTCGAGGCATGGACGCTGGCGAACCGGGACAGCGAACGGCACCTGCGGGAGGGTGCCGCACTCGCCCGCAGGATCGGGCGTCCGTATCTCGAAGTGGCGTGCCTGGCTGAACTTGGCTTCGCGTCGAAGATCGAGCCGCCCGCCACCACGCGGCGGCGGTGCCAGGAGGCGATCGCCCTCGCCGAGCACCATGGCTGGGGCGCCGAGCCGGTCATCTCGCCAGCGCTGGTGAACCTCGCCGGAACCTTCATCATCACCGGCGAATTCGGCGATGCCGAGCGCTGGCTGCAGCGGGCCGCCAGGGCTATGGAGACCGACACCGGGCCCGTCATCAGGCTGCTGCTGCACCACGGTATCGGCATGCTGTCGTCCGGCCGCGGCATGCTGCGCGCGGCGCTTGCCGAGTACCGGGCGGCCGAGGACCTGCAGGCCGAGCTCGAAGGCTCATACGCGCTCGCTGGGCAGCTGGCTGGCTGGCGGCTGAGCACCCAGGCGCGCCTCGGGGAGCTCGCCGAAGTCCGGACCGCGCTGTCTGCGCTCGGCGGCGAGCTGGCAGGATCCGGTGAGATCGCCAACGCGCGCGCCACCCTCTGTCTCGCTGAGGACGACCCAGCCGGTGCTGTGGCCGCAGCTTCGGATGTCCTGGCCGGGACAGCCCCGGCCATCGGACACCTGACCCTCGCTGAGGCGAACCTGCTGGCGGCACTCGCGCACCGGGAACTCGGCGATCAGCGCGCCGCCATCGCGGCCACCGAGAGCGCGCTGGCCCTGGCGGAAGCCGACCGCCTCGTGCTGCCGTTCGCGATGACCGGCTCCGTTGAACTGCTCGAGGCCATGCCGCGGCACGAGACGGCGCACGCGGCGCTGCTTGACGACATCATTGACATCCTTCACGGAGCCCGGACAGCTCCGCGAGATGAGCCTGCGCCAGCCGAGATCGAGCAGCTGAGTCCCAGCGAACTGCGGGTGCTGCGGTATCTGCCGACGAATCTCTCCCGCCCGGAGATCGCCAGCGAGCTGTCGGTCTCGGTCAACACGGTGAATACGCACATCCGCAACATCTACGCCAAGCTCCAGGCCCAGGATCGCTCCTCGGCCGTGCATCGGGCCCGCCAAATACGGCTGCTCTCGGCCGGCCTGACGGGCGAGACCGCTCGCCGCGCGGCACGGCGCGATTAGTCCCGTCGGAGTGGCTCTGCCCGGACGGCTCAGAGCATCGGGCCGCACCCGGGTCGGCCGGGCCGCACCCGGGTCGGCCGGGCCGCACCCCGGGTCGGCCGGGCCGCGGCCGGTCGGATTCAATCAGGGGTGCCGATCGTGATCAGTGTCAGGAGCAGACGATGGCCCTTCGGAAGATCATCAACGACCCCAGCGAGTTCGTGGACGAGGTGCTGGATGGCATCGTCAGCGCTCATCCGGACGCGTACCGTTTCGCGTCCGCGGACAAGCGCGCGGTTGTCGCACCCGCCACGCCAGGGCGGGTCGGAATCGTCACCGGCGGCGGGAGCGGGCACCTGCCGCTCTTCCTCGGCTATGTCGGCTCCGGGCTAGCCACCGGCGTTGCCGTGGGGAACGTGTTCTCCTCGCCGTCTCCTGCGCAGATCTTCGCCGCCACCAGGGCCGCCGACGGCGGCAACGGGGTGCTGTACCTCTACGGCAACTACGGCGGCGACGTCTATAACTTCGACCTTGCTGCAGAGATGGCCTCGGCCCATGGAATCCCGACCCGCACGGTTCTCGGCGCGGACGACGTGCTGTCCGCGCCTGCGGACCGGGCGTCCACGCGGCGCGGCATCGCGGGCCTGGTGATGGTGTACAAGATTGCCGGCGCGGCTGCGGACCGCGGCTACACACTCGACGAGGTCGCGATGATCGCCCAACGCGCCGCCGACGCGGTGCGGACCGCTGGAATGGGCCTCGCGCCGACGATTCTCCCCGCAGCCGGAAAACCTACCTTCACTCTGGCTGAAGGCGAGATGGAAGTCGGCGTCGGCATTCACGGCGAAAGTGGCATCGCCACCGTTCCGATCGCATCGGCGGACTCGATTGCCGGAACGCTCTTCGAGCACCTCAATGCGGAACTCGAGCTGACCGCGGGATCGCGGGTCGCCGTGCTCGTCAACGGGCTCGGCGCAACGCCACTCGAGGAGCTGTACCTGCTCTACTCGGCGATCGCCCGGCTGGCCGCGGAGCGGGGCGCGCACATCGCCTACAACTTCGTCGGGGAATACGCGACCAGCCTGGAGATGGCGGGCGCATCGGTCTCGGTCATGCACCTGGATAGCGAGCTGGAGGCGCTGCTCAACGCCCCTGCGCATTCGCCCTTCTACCGTCCCGGCACCGCCATCTCCCAGCCCCGCGAGGCAAGCGCCACCGTCGAGCAAGCCGTCGCCGTGCAGGCAAGCCATCCCACAGTGGACTTCGAGTCCCCACTGCGTTCCGCGTTCCTCGCTCTGGCCGAACAGATGCCAGCACACACCGATGAACTGCGGGACCTGGACGCGGCCCTGGGGGATGGCGATCTCGGGCTGACCGTGTCGGCAGGGGTCGTGGCGATGGCTGACCGCATCTCCGAGCTGCCGGACACGATCACCTCGAGCGCATTGATGCGCGAGGCCGCGATGGCGTTCGCATCGGCCAACCCGTCTACCTTCGCCGCCCTCGTCGGGTCGGGCATGCTGGCCGCATCGACGGGCATCGACGACTCGCGACCGCTCGACAGGCAGGCAGCGGTCGCCATTGGCCGCGCGATCGCCGCAGCCATTGTGGCAAAGGGCGGTGCAGAACTCGGCGACAAGACCTTGCTCGACGTTCTCGTGCCGGCACTCGACGAACTCGACGATGGCGCGTCCGCCGGGCACCTGCGCGCCTTCCTCGACCGCCGCGTCGGCGAGATCGCGTCGTGGCGTTCCAGGCGAGGCCGCGCCGCCTGGCACCAGGAGCGCAGCATCGGGCTCAAGGACCCCGGATCCGTGGCGGTCGCCTACGCCCTCGTCATCCTGATCGACAACGGTCCGGCTTAACTGCTCCGCGTCGGCGGCCAGGTTGAGCAATGGCAAATCACGACGCCCCGCTGCGCTAAATGAACTAAGCCGGCGAAAGTCGCGGCTAATGACAGGCATGGCGAAAAACAAGACGCCATATCTTATCTTGGCCAAGCCAGGCTTCTCGTGCAAGCCCGGATTTCTTAAGAGAAGCGTGAAGCGTTTCTAATAGTTTAAGTCTTGAGAGGCTCTAGCGAAGCTGCCTATATTTCGGGGAAGATGCTCTTCATCCGTGTGATCAACATCAACGGGGCCGTGGCGGGTCGCTGCGCCTTTGACTTCCGGAGAACGCCACCAGGTGTGCTGGCCGAGCGAGCTCCCCGAGTTCGTTAGGAGGATCGGCGATGGGGTCAGCTCGTGTGCGGCACCCTAGATCACGATCATGGTTGCGTCGGCTGGTGCTGCCGGCGGCCGGAGTTGTGGCGCTGGCGCTGGTGGCGGCAGGCTGCACCAACAGCAGCAGCAGCACCGCTTCGGGAAGCAGCACGCCAGTCAAAGGCGGCACCGCGGTGTTCGCCGAGCCGCCGGACTCGCCGCCGGACTACATCTTCCCGTTCATGGACTCGGCGGTTTCCAACAACGTGAACCTGTTCGACTTCACCTACCTGATGTACCGGCCGATGTACTGGATCGGTGAGGGCACCCAGCCGGTGTTCAACGCCGCCCTCAGCGTCGCCGACGCGCCTACCTTCAACGGCCGGAACGTGACGATCAAGATGAAGAACTACAAATGGTCCAACGGGGCGCCCGTGACCGCGCAGGACGTCATGTTCTGGATCAACATGGACCGGGCGGTACCGCAGGACTGGTTCGACTACAGCCCGGGCGGCTTCCCGTCGAACGTGACGAACATCAAGGCCGTCAACTCGACCACCCTGACGATGACGATGAACAAGGCGTATTCACCGACCTGGTTCCAGTACAACCAGCTGACTCAGATCACCCCGATGCCCGCGGCGTGGGACCGGACCGCATCCGGGCCCAGCAACTGTGACACGACGGTCAGCGACTGCGCCGCGGTATACAAGTACCTGTCCGGCCAGGCCAACGACCTGGACACCTACGCCACGAATCCCCTCTGGGGCGTCGTGGACGGGCCGTGGAAGCTGAGCGCGTTCAACTCCGACGGGCACATCACGTTCGTGCCGAACAAGTCCTACTCCGGCCCGATCAAGCCGAAGCTGTCGGAGTTCCAGGAGGTGCCGTTCACCACCGACGCAGCCGAGTACGACGTGCTGCAGTCGCCGAACGCCAGCACCAAGATCGATTACGGGTACCTGCCACAGGCGGATGCGCCGGCCAAGCCGGCGAATGCCGCCGTCGGCGCCAACCCGCTGGCCTCGAAGGGGTACACGCTGTCCCCGCTGTACACGTGGGGCTACGACTTCTTTGTGCTGAACTACCAGTCGACGACCGGCAACGGCCCGGTCTTCAAGCAGCTGTACTTCCGGCAGGCGCTGGAGTACCTGACCAACCAGAAGGCAATTATCCAGGGCCCGATGCGCGGCTACGGCGAGCCGACCGTCGGCCCGGTCGGGAATACCCCGCTGAGCAAGTTCCTGTCCCCGACGGGCCAGGCAGAGACGAAATCCGGAGAGGGCCCGTACCCGTTCAGCATCGCCAAGGCCAAGGCGCTGCTGTCCAGCCACGGCTGGACGGTGAACCCGGGCGGCGTCACCACCTGCGCCGATCCGGCCAAGTGCGGGCCGGGGATCGCCAAGGGCAAGGCGCTCAGCTTCACCTTCCCGTACGCCTCCGGTATCGGCTGGCTCGCGTCGCTGATGGCCGCGCTGCAGTCGAACGCGTCGCAGGTGGGCATCAAGGTGAACCTGCAGGCCAAGCCCATCAATCAGCTGACCGAGACGAGCCTGGCCAACTGCGTCGTGGCGCACATCTCGTGCAACTGGGACTTCGCGGCCTGGGGCGGAGCCACGTTCTCGCCGGACTACCTGCCGACGGGCGACGTGTACTACTACTCCGGCGCGGCGACCAACTCCGGCGGCTACAACGACGCGGAGAACGACGCACTGATCAACAAGACGCTCCTCAGCGGGAACATGTCCTACATGTACGCCTGGGAGGACTACCTGTCGAAGCAGCTGGCGCAGGTGTGGCAGCCGGCTCCCGCCTTCCAGCTCACCGAGGTCGCGGGCAACCTCAAGGGCGCCCTGCCGCAGTCGTCCACGCTGTCGATCAACCCGGAGAACTGGTACTTCGTGAAGTAACCAAGCCCGCAACCCCCGGCGCGGGATTACCCGTGCCGGGGGTTGCGCCATTCTCGATAGGCCCTGACCGGCGCGCCCGTTACACGCTGCCGACCTGCTTGTCCTCGCCTGCCCACTCGCGCTGGCGCAGCACGAACTTCTGGATCTTGCCGGTCGAGGTCTTCGGCAGCGGCCCGAACTCGACCGTGTCCGGGCATTTGTAGTGCGCGAGGCGGTCGCGGCAGAACGCGATGATCTCTTCCGGAGTCGCCGCAGCTCCCTCGTTCAGGGTGACGTACGCCTTGGGCCGTTCCCCCCAGTGCGGGTGCGGGATCCCGATGACCGCGCACTCGAGCACCGCGGGGTGGGCGGAGATGGCCTGCTCAACCTCGATGCTGGAGATGTTCTCCCCGCCGGAGATGATGACGTCCTTGCCGCGGTCGCGCAGTTCGATGTTGCCGTCGGGATGCCATACGGCGAGGTCCCCGGAATGGAACCAACCGCCCTTGAACGCGGTCCCGGTGGCGGTCTGGTCGTCGAAGTAGCCGCTCATGACGTTGTTCCCGCGCATGACCACCTCGCCCATCGTGGCCCCGTCGCGGGGGACGTCGTGCATCTCATCGTCGACGACGCGGACGAGATCCGAGGAGATGTAAGCCTGCCCCTGGCGGGCCAGGAATTTCGCGCGCTGCTCCACCGGGAGTCCGGCGAAGCCCTCTGGCTCGGGGCACACGGTGACCGGGCCGTACGTCTCGGTCAGGCCGTACACGTGCACCACGTGGAAGTTCAGCTCGCTCATCCGGCCCAGCAGCGTCGGTGACGGGGGAGCGGCGGCCACCATCGCGGTCACCGGCCGGTCCAGCCGGTGCGCCCGGGGATGGTTGATGACCATCAGGTGGACGGTCGGCGCGCCGTTGTAGTGCGTCACGCCCTCGCCGTCGATCAGATCCCAGACCAGCTCGGCATCCACGGCATGGATGGTCACGTGCCGCGCGGCCACCGCCGTGACCGCCCACGGGAAGCACCAGCCGTTGCAGTGGAACATCGGCAGTGTCCACAGGTACACCGAATCGGTTCGCAGGCCGGCCACGATCACCTCGTTGAGCGCGTTCAGGTACGCGCCGCGATAGGTGTACTGCACCCCCTTGGGCCGCCCGGTAGTCCCGGAGGTGTAGTTGATCGAGATCGTCTCCTCTTCGTCTTCCAGCCAGCTGGCCGGCCTCTCCGGCGCGGCGCCGGCCAGGAACTCCTCATACGCGTCCCCCGGGGCGCCGGTGTCATCGACGCGGATCACGGTCATGCCGGACAGGTCAGCCAGCTTCGTCTGCGCTTCCAGCGCGGTGTCCAGCAGCAGGTACTTCGCGCCGCTGTGCTGCAGGATGTAGCCGACCTCGGCTGCGGACAGGCGGTTGTTGACCGCGACCAGGATCCCGCCCGCGGCGGGCACGCCGAAGTGGGCCTCCAGCATCGGCGACGAATTGAACAGCAGCGTGGCGACGCGGTCTGTTTTGGCCAGGCCCGCGGACCTGAGTGCGTTCGCCAGCCGCCAGGACCGCTCCGCGAGCTCGCGGTAGCTGCGGCGCCGCTTGCCGTCCACAACCGCGGTCTTGCCGGGGTAGATGTAGGCGGCCCGTTCCAGGAAATCGACCGGGTTGAGCTCGGTGCGGAAGACCTTGCCACCCGCGTTCCCGTGCTCAGGTGCACCAGGCAGCTCAGCGCTCATCATCTACCTCCCTCGCGGCTGTAGGTTACGGCTCCCGTTGGCTCCAGCAAGACCCCCGGGTTCATGATCCCGGCCGGGTCAAGGTCGGCCTTGGCGCCGCGGAGCGCGTCGGTGAACAGCGGCGGCATCTCGCGCAGGTACCACGGGCGGTGATCGCGCCCCACGGCGTGGTGATGGGTGATCGTGCCGCCGAGCGCCTCGATCGCCTCCGACGCCGCGTGCTTGATCGCATCCCACTGCTCGAGTTCCTGGCCGGGCCGGCCAGGCGCGAAGACCGAGTAATACGGCGCGGGGCCGTCGGGATACACGTACGCGAAGCGGCAGGTGACCACGCCTCCGCCGCACTCCCGTGCCGCCGCCTGCCGCGCGGCCGTGAGCACACCCTCGTGAAACTCCCAGAAGCGATCCCAGGTGACCGCCGTCTCGAAGGTCTCGCTGACGACCCCGAGCTGGACCAGGCCATCGCGCAGGTGGGGGCCACGCAGGAACGATGCCCGCCATGCCGCGGCCGGGTCACCCTCCCGGCGCGAGACCGCGCCGCGGTGACTCGCGCAGATATCCAGCGCCCGGTCCAGCCACGGGCCTAGTTCGTGGTCTGCGGACTCGAAGCCGAGCACCAGGACCGATCGCGACCCGTCGCCGCTGCCCGACATCAGCGCTTCGTCGTGGCCCAGCAGGCGGCAGTTGGCCGGATGGAGCCCGGACTGGGCCACCTCCCGGGCCGCCTCCACCGCGTCGGCGAAGTCGGCGAACAGCACCGAGGTGCCTGCCCGGAACCGCGGCCGGGCCTGCACGCGCATCCACGCCTCGGTGATCACGCCCAGGGTGCCCTCGGACCCGCAGAACAGCCGCTCCGCCGACGGGCCCGCGCCGGAGGCCGGCAGCCGCCTGGTCTGCAGCACGCCGCGCGGCGTCACCACGCGGAGCGACTCCACGAACTCGTCGATGTGGGTGTGCAGCGTCGCAAAGTGGCCGCCCGACCGCGTCGCTATCCACCCGCCCAGCGTCGACCACTCGAACGACTGCGGGAAATGCCGCAGGGTCAGGCCGTGCGGCTTCAGCTGCGCTTCCAGCGCCGGCCCGAGCGTGCCCGCCGCGATTCGTGCGGCACGAGAGGTGGTATCAACCTCCAGCAGACCCTGCAGGTGCCGGAGGTCCACGCTGACCGTGCCGCGATAGCCGTCACCGACGTCGGGTTCGACCCCGCCGACCACGCTGGAACCGCCGCCGAACGGGATCGCCGCGGCACCGGCCTCGCTGCACCAATCCAGCACCGAGACGAGCTCGTCCTCGTCCCGGGGGAATGCCACCAGGTCCGGTGCGTGCGCGTAGTCACGGCGGAACGCCCGCACCAGATCGCGGAACGACCGGCCGTAGGTGTGGGCGGCCCGCTCATACGGCTCCGTGCTGAATGCCGGCTCGAGCGAGGCCGGCGGCGCCAGCCGTGGCGGGCGCAGGTCCAGCTCTTCCACCCGGGGCGGATCCTGCGCGCGTATGCCGTCGGTGCCGAGGCGTTCGGCGATGACTGCCCCCAATTGCTGCAGTTCGTCCGCTGTCAGCCCTTCGCCCTCCAGTCCCCAGCCCCAGAACTTGCGCCGTACGGCATTCACTGATGCGCCCTCCTCACAGGCCTCGCCACCCGCGGGCCCGACCATGCCAGCAGCATCTCTCCCCAGGTCGGTGGCGCGCTAGTCACCGTCCCGAAGATCCAGAACGCCGTCCGCGGTGGTAGTGGCCTGTCAGCTTCGGTAGTGCCACCCGTGCTGCATTCCCCGTGCTCGGGTAGCACACTGGCCGAATGGCGATCACAGTTTGTGCGCGCCAAAGGGGGGTGGCAGGTTGGCCACGGCGATGTACTGGTGGCGGGCGACCGTGCGGCGCAGTTGGCGGCAGTCGCTGGTGCTGGCCCTGCTCGGCGGCCTGCTCGGTGCCGTTGCGCTGGGTGCCGTGGCGGGCGCTCGGCGTACGGACACCGCGTACGGGCGTTACCTGGCGGCGAGCCGGATCAGCGACGCGCTCGTCAATGTGAATGGCATCCTGCCGGGCACGCCGGTGCTCCGGCCCATCTCGCTGATCTCCTCGCTGCCGGGTGTCGTCTCCCACGTCGCGTACATCGGCGTCTACGCCTACCCCGTGGTCCACGGCCACGTCGACCAGTCCTTCCTCACCGACGGAGTCGACGCCAGCCTGGACGGCGAGTGGTTCACCCAGGACCGGGCGACGGTCCTGGCCGGCCTGCCCCGGCTCGGCTCGGCCAGCGAGATCGTGCTCACCCCGCTCGTCGCCCGGATGTTCGGTACGGGAGTTGGTGGCCATGTCACGTACGCCTACCACCGGGTGGACGCGGAAGGGATGCCGGTAGGCAGGCAGTTCACCCATACCTACCGGGTGGCCGCCATCGTGGAGGTCCCACCTGCCCTGGTCGATGAGTCCGACCAGCAGGAGGGCGCGATCCTGCCGCCCGGGGCCACCCGCCAGGTGCTGTCCGGCTACACGTACGCCTGGGTCGGGCTGCGCCTGGCTCACGGCACGGCTGGCATCCCCGGGCTCCAGCAGGCTCTCGCCAAGCTGGCCGCCTCGATGCAACGGCAGATCCGCCGGACGACTCACCAGAACGTCACTGACCTGAGCTTCCCAGTCGAGCGTACTGATCTCATTCACGGTCAGGTGCAGCAGGCCATCCGGCCCGATGCCGCCGCGCTGACGATTTTCGCGGTGGCCGCCGCGCTGGCCCTGCTGATACTGGTGGGTCAGGGCCTAGCCCAGATGCTGAGCCGGGCCGCGCCCGACGTGGCGGTGGTCCGCGCCGTCGGCGGCACCCGCGCCCAGGCCGCGCTGGTGGCAGGCCTGCCGGGTGTCATCGGCATCCTGGGCGGCGTCATGCTGGCTCTGGCGGGGGCCGTGGCCGTATCGCCGCTGGCACCCGTCGGTCCCGTGCGGCATCTCGATCCCAGCCGGGGGTTCCAGGCCGACTGGCTGGTGCTCGGTCCTGGAGCGGTCCTGCTCGCCACCGCACTGCTGGGGCTGCTCGCGCTCTTGGCGGTCCGCTCGGTGCGGCTGGCCAGCCGCGCGGCGGCTGGCCGGCCGTCCCTGACCGCCAGGAAGATCGCAGCCTCGGGCCTCCCCGCCTCGGCGGCCGAGGGCATCCGCCAGGCGCTGCAGCCGGGATCCGGCCGGCATTCGGTCCCGGTGCGGTCCACATTGCTGGGATCTGTTGCCGCGGTGACCGCGGTGGTCGCCGCGGTCGTGTTCAACGCCAGTCTCAGCGGCCTGATCAGCCATCCGGCCAGGTACGGGTGGAACTGGGACGTGGTGATCCAGGCCGAGGCCGGCTACGGCAGCTTCGCTCCGGGCGTGATCGCCCAGTTGCTTCGCGGCCAGCCGGCCGTGGCCGACTGGTCGGAGATGGCGTTTACCCAGCTGCAGGTCGACGGGCAGAGTGTCCCGGTGCTCGGCATCCAGCGTCATCGCGGGTCTGTGCAGCCGCCAACCACCGGCGGCCGGGCGCTGTCCGGCCCGGACCAGATCGAGCTGGGCAGCGTGACCCTGGCCGAGCTCGGCAAGCACGTCGGCGACTCGGTGCGGATCGGCAGCGGGCGGTTCGCGCACACGGTCAGGATCGTGGGCACCGTAACCCTGCCCTCGTTCGGCCAGGGCGGCGCCGAGCACGTGTCCCTGGGCCGGGGCGCGATGGTGCCCGAGGACACGCTACTGGCCACCGAGGGCCTCACCGGGCAGCATCCGGCCGATGAGGCGCAGTCCCATCCCTCGTACCCTTCGGCTGTGGCGATCCGCCTGGCTCCCGGCACCACGGCCAGCCAGCGCGCGCGGCTCATCAGCCGAATCGTGTCGGCCAACCCCGACAGAACCCCGGGCGGCACGTACGAGCTGCGCCGCGATCAGGCGCTCGCCGCGCAGGTGGTCAACGCCGAGCAGCTGGGCGGCCAGCCACTGGCGCTGGCCATCGGCCTGGCCGGCGGCGCGGTGCTGTCGCTGGCCCTGACCGTGCTGGGTTCCGTACGGCGGCGGCGCACCGAACTCGCCCTGCTGAAGGCGCTCGGCATGACCCGGCGCCAGATCAGGTCGGTCATCGCCTGGCAGACCACCTTCACGCTGGCCGTCGCTGTGGCGGTGGGCGTCCCGCTGGGACTGCTGGCGGGCCGGTGGGCATGGCGCAGCTTCGCCGGAACGCTAGGTGTCGTGCCGGTGACGGTGGTCCCGGCGCTGGCGATTGTGCTCGGCTGTGCCGTCGTGGTGGCGGCGGGCAACCTGCTGACATCTGTGCCAGCCGCTGTGGCTGCCCGGACCCGGCCCGCGACCTGGCTGCGGGGCCAGTGAGGGAGCCACAAATTCGTCTGACCTGGGTGAATGCGGAGTCCGGTAGCCTGGGCCGGTGAAGGCGCTGCTGCTCGAGAACATCCACCCGGACGCCGTCCGGCCGCTCGAGGATGCCGGGCTGGAGGTCGTCCAGCAGCGATCCGCCCTCGGCGAAAGTGACCTGGCCGCCGCCTTGCCCGGCGTCGCGCTGCTGGGCATACGGTCCAAGACCCGGGTCACCGAGGCCGTGCTGGCCGGAGCCGCTGATCTGCTCGCGGTCGGGGCGTTCTGCATCGGCACCGACCAGATCGACCTGGCGGGCGCCTCGGCGCGCGGCGTCGCCGTGTTCAACGCCCCGTACTCGAATACGCGCAGCGTGGTCGAGCTGACCCTGGCCGAGATCATCGCGCTGACCCGGCGGCTCACCGAGAAGGACCAGGCCATGCACGCGGGCCGGTGGGACAAGTCGGCCACCGGGGCTCACGAGGTGCGCGGCCGCACGCTCGGGATCGTCGGGTACGGCAACATCGGCGCCCAGCTCTCGGTCGTCAGCGAGGCGCTGGGAATGCGGGTCGTCTTCTACGACACCGCCGACAAGCTTGCCCTCGGGAACGCGCGGCGCTGCGTGAGCATGGACGAGCTGCTCGACGTGTCCGACGTCGTGAGCCTGCACGTGGACGGGCGTCCCTCGAACAGCTCGCTGTTCGGCGAGAAAGAGTTCAGCCAGATGCGGCCGGGCGCCTTGTTCCTGAACCTGTGCCGGGGCTTCGTGATCGACCACGAGGCGCTGCGCCGCCATCTGGTCTCCGGGCACCTCGCCGGGGCAGCGGTCGATGTCTTCCCGGAGGAGCCCCGGTCGGCAGGCGAGGAGTTCGTGTCTGTGCTGCGCGGGCTGCCGAACGTGATCCTCACCCCGCACATCGGCGGCTCGACCGAGGAAGCGCAGGCCGACATCGGCGCCTTCGTCGGCGCCAAGCTGGCCGACTTCGTTGCCGACGGCGCCACGTCGCTGTCGGTGAATATGCCGCGGCTGGCGCTCCCGCCGGCCACCGGCTCGCACCGCGTAGCGCACATTCACAGCAACGTCCCGGGTGTCATGGCGGAGGTGAACTCGGTGCTCGCGGCGCACGGCGTCAACGTCGAGGCCCAGTTGCTGGGCACGCGCGGTGACCTCGGCTACGCGCTGACCGACATCGGAGTCGACTATCCAGACGGCGCCGTCGAGCAGCTGCGCGCGATGAGCCCGACCGTCCGGCTGCGGGTTCTGTCCTGACTACTGGAAAACCCCGGGCACCGTGGGAGCGGGATGCGCTGCCCTATGTGCTTTCAGTTGTCGAGACCAGCGCTCCTGAGCTCAGCGTGCGATGAACCGGGCAGCGTTCGGCAATGGCCAGGAGCCGGGCACGCTGCTCGTCGCTCAGATCGCCGTCGAACGTGAGCTCGCGTTGAATGTGGTCCAGCAGGCTGGTGGGTTTTTCGCATCCCGCGCAGTCTGTGGCGTGTACGCGTTCGTGACGCAGCCGCACCGTGGTGTGCCGCAGTCCCCAGCCTTTGCGCTCGGCGTACATTCGGACGGTCATGGCGGTACAGGCGCCGAGCGCGGCCAGCAGCAGATCGTAGGGACCGGGGCCGCTGTCGGCGCCACCGAAGGCGGCCGGCTCGTCGGCGGTCAGGTGATGACCGCCTGCCGTGATGCGCTGGCCGTACGGTCGCGCGTCAGACTCGGTCACGACCACCTCATGGCGGGCAGTGCGCGCTGACGCCTGCCCGCCATCCGGGCACGCGGAACTCGGCAGGTAGCGAGCCGCCCACGCCGCCATGACGCTGGCCGCATACCCGGCATCGGCGGGACGGCTCAGCCGGTGATCTGCGCCGTCCAAGCTGACAAAGGCTCTGGGGCCTGACGCTGCCTCGAAGATGGCGCGGGCCTGGCCAATTCTCACCACCTCATCCTCTGGTGAGTGCAGGACGAGCAACCCTCGGCGCAAGACCTCATGACCGTGCGTTTTTGCAGAAGCCTGAGCTGGGGGAGCTTGCGACGAGGTCGCGGCCGGTGTGGCTATGGCCACCACGGCGCGTGCCTCAGGAATCTGTGACGCCAGAGCCAGAGCCGTCGCCCCGGCCGATGAGTGCCCGATCACGATGCTGGGCGCGGCCACGCTGATGCGGAGCTGATCGGCGACGATAGCCAGGTCCTCGATGACCGAGCTGAGGTCGCCGCCGTCCGGCTTCTCACCATCCAGCCCGTTGCCCGCAACGTGCAGGCTGAGCACGGCCACGCTTTGCTCGTTGAAGCTGCGTGCGATGCACGACACGGCCGGACCTGCGTTGCCTCCGCTAAATTGGTGAGCCATCAGCGCAACCGCTCGTGGGTCTCCGTCTGGCATATCAAGCCGCGCCGCCAGCTGATCTCCGCGTGAGCCGGCGATTGTGAGCGTCCGAGTCTCGGCCACGATGACACCTCTCCTGCCTGTAAATGCAACCGTACGACGCCCCGTCGCGCCCCGGCCGCGTCCTGCTACCGACCGTCCGCCTGCGCGTTCTCCTAACGCAAGACACCTGGCGATGCCGCTCTGCCGCGCATAGCCGTCTCGCTGTTCACTACCGACCGAGCTCGCCTTGCGATACCCGCGGTGCTGCAGGGCTTGTTCCAGAAGGATCTCGTCCCCTCGTCCTCCCAGCTGACCTGGATCTCCGACGCCTTCCTGGTGCCGGTGACCTTGCTGGAGCTGACGTTTGGCGTGCTCGGTGACCTGTTCGGGCGCAAACGGCTGATGATCATTGGCGCTGTCATGCTCGCGGTCGGCGAGGGGGTGGCGCTGCTAACGCCGGGTATCAGCAGCTCGACGGGGACACGGGTCACGATCCTGTGGATCGGCATGGCCATCGCGGGGGCCGGCGCGGCCGCGATCATGCCGACCAGCCTGGCCATGGTTGCGGCCGGCACACATACCCCCCACACTCGCGCCCGCGCGGTGGCCATCTGGGCGGCGGCTCTGTCCGCTGGCAACATGCTGTCGCCGGTCCTCGGCGGCTGGCTCGCCGGGTTCAGGTGGGGGAGCGACCCCAACGCGAGCTGGCGCTGGGCGCCGGTGGCCATCGGCATACTCGCGCTGGTCAGCGTCGTCGCCTCAGCCATCTTCGCGCAGAACTCCTCCTCTCCCGAGGGCCGCTCGCTCGACTGGGGTGGCCAGGTCACGGTCGCCGTGGCCCTGTTCGCGCTGATGTTCGCCGTGATCCAGGGGCCGACGGCGGGCTGGGGCAGCACCGAGGTGATCGTCGGCTTCATCGTGGCCGTGATCTTCCTGGTCTTGTTCATCATGGCCGAGAGGCGGGCGGCGGCCCCGCTCCTGGACCTGGACCTGTTCAAGAACCGGGCCTTCAGCGTCGCCTCGATCGCATCGGCCATCGGCATGTTCTGCTTCCTGGGGACCGCCTATTCGACGAGCATCAGGCTGACGGCCATCCTGCTCTTCACGCCGCTGCACGCCGCGATCGCGTTCGTGCTGTTCAACGGCATCGCCCTGCCGTTGATCCCGGTCACCGAACGGCTGCTGCGCAATTACAACCCGCGGTGGACGATGGGCACCGGGCTGGCGCTCATGGCGGCCGGCGACTTGTGGACCTCCGGAGTGCCGGTCACGTCCCAGGTCGGCCTCGGTCCGGTCATCGCCCCGTACGTGCTGATCGGGATCGGGTTCGCGCTCTCGGTCTCCGCGCTGACCGCGGTGCTCGTCGACACGGTGCCGAACCATCAGGAGGGGATGGCCAGCGCGGCGGCGAACATGCTGCGCGACTTCGGCTTCACCCTCGGGCCCGCAGTGGTCGGCGCGATCACGCTGAGCAACGCGGCGGCGGCGATTCACGCCAAGGTAGCCAGCAGTCCCACCCTGGCTCACGCCCTGGCCAGCTTCAACGCGTCGGCGGCGCACAACCCCGCGCTCGCGCCGCTGGTCGGAGCCGTGAACTCCGGACCACTGGGTGCCAACTCGGTACCGGACCCGCCGAACCCGCTCAAGACCGTAGTGGCCCTAGCAGCCGAGGGAGCTCATTCGCAGGCAGGTGGCCGCAAGCTGCTGTGCCGTGAGGCCGTGTAGGTGCTGGTCGAGATGCTCAGGTGATCGACACGCCACCGTCGACGATGATGGTCTGGCCAGTGACGTAGCCCCCGGCGGGGCTCACCAGCCAGACGAGTGTGGCAGCGCACTCCTCGGGGCGGCCCAGCCGTGGGATGAGCATGCGTGGGCGGATGCTGTCGATATACTCTTCGGAGTATTGGTCCGTCATTTCCGTGGGGAAGTATCCAGGCGCTATGGCGTTGACCCGGATTCCCTTCCTGCTAGTCCACTGGGCTGCGAGATCGCGTGTCAAGCCGACCAGACCTGCCTTGCTTGCGCTATAGGCTGCCTGCGGCAGGCCTAGCGTTGTAAAGGCAAGGATGCTGGATATGCTCACGATGCTGCTGCCGGGTCGCATGAGCCGCCCGCATGCCTGCGCCATCCAGTAGCTGCCGTTCAGATTTACCTCGATGACGGACCGGAATTGCTCCTTTGTCTCTCGGCTGGCCGGATAAGCGGTTCCCAACCCGGCGTTGTTGACGAGGATGTCGATCCGGCCGAACTCCGTCATTGCGGCGGCAGCCAGCGCATCGCAGGAAGCCGGGTCTGACACGTCAGTGGTAACGGTGAGCGCCTGCCTGCCTTCGGCGTGGATCGCCGCGGCGGCCGATGTCAGGCGGTCCGTGCGACGTGCCCCAAGGACGACAGAGGCGCCGGCCTGGGACAAGGCATTGGCAAAGGCGACGCCGAGTCCGGATGAAGCTCCTGTCACGATCGCGACCCGGTCGGTCAAGAGAAACTGATCAAGGATCGACATGCTCGCTCCTAGAGGTTGAACTGCTCGATAACAAGCGTGCGCCTGTGACCAGTCGCGACGACGGCACGGGTCTCTCAGAAGTCGGCGCCCAGGCAATTGCCTTCGAGCGCCAACCGGACATGCTCCGACCAGTCACGCCTGTTGCCGGACGCGGCGCCGCCGACATCGATCGCGACCTTGATCGCTTCCCCACCTCCGCGGTCTACCGGACGAATTTGTCGGCGTAACTGGCCCCGAGTCCGACAGCTTCATAGTGCGCGCGGGCCGCGGCCAGCTTCGTGAAGACGTCCTCGACACCGACCGGGGTGCCGTCCGGCTCCACGTAGATGTAGGCGCCGGTGACGTGAAAGAGCGTGATCATCTCCGCGACCCTGGCTGGCACCTCGAGCGTGTGCGTCTCGCCCGGCGGCTCGAACGCGTAGTTGCCCGTGTCGGCGTACCAGTCGTGCTCGAGGTAGTGCCAGGCGCCGCGCAGCACGAACGCGTGTACCGGCCCGGTGTGCTGGTGCCGGGACAAGACGCCTGCCTTGCGGACGCGGAGCAGGTTCACGAAGTAGCCCTGGCTGACCGAGAACAGCAGCGGCCGGAACTTCACGTCCGGCGCCTGCGGTACCCAGAGCCGGTCATCAGCGTCCAGGTTCAGGGCGCCTTCCTGGACAAAATCGGCCAGCATGCCGACCGGCTGGGCGCCATGGTAGGGAATAGCCCGCGTATCCTGCCCGGGGCGGCCCTGGCTGGCATGTGTCGCCACGAGACTGATCACAACCTTTCTTCCGGCACGGGGCGAGGAATGCCAGTCAGGCCATCGCTCAGGGCGTTGGCCTCCGGGGCCTGCAAGACAGCAAGCGCGACCCGGCCCGGTGGCTCTAGCGTGACAAGTTCTGACATGGGACTACCTCCGGTCGGGGCGCGGATTCAGAAGATCGCCAGCGGGTTTACGGCGGACCCGGTGGATCCGGCGAATGCCAGCGGTGCGATGGCGAGGAAGAACTCGAAGCGGTCGTGCAGTTCACACTGGATGCTCAGTTCTTCTAGGTCAGCATTGTCGAGCAGGGGCATACCCATGGCCACGATGCCGACCGCGTGCACCGGGACGCGTACCGTCGCGTACCCAGACGGAGTCACGTCCTGCGCCGTGTCCGCGCCGAGCAGCGAGACTCCCCAGGCGTGCAGGGTCGGCAGGCAGGACGCGTGCCAGCCGGCGTGTCCGCCGCCGGCAACGTCGCTGCCGCGTTCCCTTCTCTTCCGGCCGTACCCAGTGCGCAGCAGCAGAGCATCGCCCGGCTGCACCTGCAACCCGGCAGCGGACACGATCGCGTGCAGCTCGGCGTCGCCGACTCCCTCGCCTGGCTCCAGCCAGGGCACGCCGCGGTGCCGGGCGGCGTCGATGAGGATGCCGCGGGTGACGATGCCGCGCGCCACCGTGGTGATGTCGTGCTCCACCGCGCCCTTGTGCGCGCTGACGCGCTCGGCGGGCCGCCCGTTGTACATCCTCCGGTCCCAGAAGATGTGGGACAGCCCGTCGAGATGGGTGATCCGGTAGCCGTGCGGGGCGTAGCCCAGGTACTCCGCGGCTCCGCCCATCCGGTCCTCGAGCGTGATGCCGTCGCGCGGGACTCGGTCAGCGTCCGCCAGGCCCTGCCCGGTCCGGAGCATGAACCGCTGCGGTGGCACTGATCCCGGCTCATCGCCGGACGCTGGTCCTGCCTCGATCGGCCAGGCCAGAGACACGGTGACGCCGCTGCGGATGAGCCCGGCGGCCTGTGCGCGGTACCGGTCGGTGATGTGATTGACCGTGCCGAGACTGTCGTCCGGTCCCCACCTGCCCCAGTTGCTCAGGGCGCCGAAGTAGCCAAGCAGCTCCGTCTCTGATGGCACCGGGTCGCGGGATGGCGGCGATGAGGTCAAGTCCGGGTCCTTACGCGTGGTAATGGTCGACGTGATCCAGCACGGAATGGTGTGCCCGGCCCTGCACCACCAGGACGGTCAGGTGCGCCACCGTCTCCAGCACCGCCAGCATCTGGTTGAACGGGTCAAGCTCGGTCAGCCTGCGTTCCCGCCGTGTCCAGCGGAGCCGCTGGGCGACCTCGAGCCCGGTCTGCGCGCCTGCCGCCACAGCGGCAGCCGACAGGTCGAGTCGGCGCTCGTGATGCGCCAGCAGTTCGTCGGCGCGCTGGTGGGTGCTCGGGCCCGGCGCCCCGTGCGCCGGCAGCAGCTGCAGGTCGGGCAGCTCTTTCATCAGGGCCAGCGACTCCAGGTAGGCGCCCAGCGGCGAGGTTGCGGGCGCCGCCTCGTACCCGATCGAGGGAGTGATGTGCGGTAGCAGGTGGTCCCCGGCGTAGAGCGCGCCCGCCGCGCCATCCAGGAACGTGAGGTGGCCGCGGGTGTGGCCCGGCGTCTCGATGGCGTCGAGCGACCGGTCCTTCAGGGCGATGGCCGGCCGCGGCCCGAGCCATTCGTCCGGCAGCTCGAAGTTCTCGGACTCGATCGGACGCCTCGGCGCCTGCTCGATCGTCGTGGCCAGTTCGGCCGCTCCGGCCGCCCGCAGCCTGGCCGGGTACGAGCTGGCCTCGGTGCCCTCGGCTATCGCGCGGATGGCGCGCAGCGTGTCGGCCTCGCCGCGGCCGAGCGCGATGTGGGTGCCCCAGCGCCGTCGCAGCGCCACGGCCTCCGAGTAGTGGTCGCGGTGCACGTGGGTAACGAGGATCCGGCTGATGTCGGTGAACAGGTACCCGAGCGCGGCCAGGCCGCGTTCCAGCGCTGGCGCCGTCTGCGCCGTGGCCCAGCCGCCGTCGATCAGCGTGACGCAGTCACCGTGGTCGATGGCGTAGATGTTCACCGCACGCAGCGCATCGGAAGGCAGCGGCAGCGGGATCCGGTAGACGGTGGGCGCTACCGGATAAGTGCCGGCATCACTCCAGTGAGCGGGAGCGCGGCGGGCGTCGCCTCTGGTTGCGACCGCCGGCGCGCGGGCGCTGCCGGAGGGAGTGGCTGCCGGTCGGTCGGCGCTCAGGACAGGCCCCGTGACTTTAGCAGCACCACTGCGGTGCCGATTGCGGTGACCTCGTCTCGCTGGTTCCGGCTGCTGACCTCGCACGTGACCCGGCCGGTTCCGGCCTGCACCGACGTTCCGGTCACGACGCCCGACAGCCGCTGGAGGTCGCCGAGCAGGTTGGGGCGGCGCAGCCGGATGTCCAGCTCAGCGAGATCGCCGTCGTCGCCATACCAGTCTGAGAGCAAGTGCGCGAACCAGGAGATCCGCTGGCTGCCGAAGTCGTAGCCGCGCGGCAGACCCCTGGTCTGGGCGAGGTCGTTGTCCCAGTGCGGGCCCTCGATCGTGTCGGCATAGCCGAATACCGGGTGCACGATCTCGGAGGCTGGCCGGTGACTCATGAACGTCTCGCCGATCCGGTCCGGCAGGCAGTAGGCCGATCCCCAGCCGAGGAGCCAGCCGACGATCGTAGTGACGCTCAGCGGGCCCTTGAGTAGCTCCGGGAGAACGTCGCCGACCTGGACGTCCTCGACGTAACGAGTCTGCGCGCCGCGCCGCCGGCTGGCTTCCTGCAGGTACTGCTCCCGCAGGCTCTCGCGGTCCGCCTTGGTGTAGACCGGGCGCTCCAGGTCGCTGTAGCGGCCGCCGGAGGAGGCTGCGCCTGGTTCGGTGCGGAAGATGGTCCGGTACTGCTCGCCGAGAGCCCGGCCGCCGGTGCCGGTGAAGGTCGTCTTGGTCGTCTGGTAAATGCTGCGGCCGCCGAACTTGCCGTTCATCTCCCTGACTTCCCACAGCTCGGCGTCTGCCTCGACCGCCTCGCCTATCGCGGTACGGCCGTGGAAGACCCAGCGGTCCCCGGCCCACAAGCCGACCGCGCCGGGCAGCCAGGTGTCGACCCCGCGGTCGACCTGCTCGTGCAGCCCCGGCAGGACCGGAGCGCCCTCGCAGCTGTAAAGGAAGGCAGGCGGCGCAAACGGCCGTCCGCCGGCGGCGGAGGCGGCGTAGCCCGGATCCCACCACAGCGGGTTGTCGTCGCCGACGCCCATGGCGAAGTGCCAGACCGCGTCCGCTGTGGCTGTGCTGTTCCAGCCGCGCACCCGCCAGCTGCGGTGCAGCTCGCTGCGCATGACGTCGAGTGCCTGGTCGGTGATCGTGATCGTCACTAGCGGGTTCCTTTCGCGGGGTCGGCTAGGTCTGCTGGTCAGGTCGACGTCGTGCCGAGGCTCTCGCGCAAGTCCCGCTTGGCCACCTTGCCGGCCGGGGTGCGCGGGAACTCCGCCAGGACCACAACGCCCTCCGGGGTCTTCTGGCGGGCCACGCCAAGCGCGCGGAAGTGCTGGCGGACGTCGTCGAGCGTGAGCTGCTGGTTACCGGCTGTCCGAAGAAAGGCCCACACCTGCTCGCCGTAGCGGTCGTGTGATCGCGGCACCACGGCGGCGTCGCGGACTGCCGGATGACGCAGCAGCAGTTCCTCGATCTCCCGGACCGAGATGTTCTCCCCGCCGCGGATGATGATCTCCTTCTTGCGCCCGGTGATCGTGAGCACGCCATCGCGCAGCAGGCCGATGTCCCCGGTCCGGAAGTACCCGTCGGCAGTGAAGGCGGACTCGTTGTCCGCGTCGCTGGTATACCGGAGGAACTGATCAGGTCCGTTGCTCAGAATCTCGCCCTCGGTCCCGTCCGGCAGCAGCGTGCCGTCGTCGGTCACGACCTTGACGGTCAGCTCCGGCAGCACGATCCCGTCGGTCTGACTGCGATACGCGAGCGTCCCGTGCCGGTCGGACTTGCTGATCGTCGGGTGCTCGGTCGAGCCGTAGCAGCGGTATGCGCCGATGCCGTGCGCGGCGGCGTCCTCGATGAGCGCAGTCGGGACGGTTGTCGACCCGCACAGCACGTCGCCCAGCTTCAGGTGCGGTACGCCCTGCTTCTGCATCGTCTCCAGGAGCGTCGTCAGGTGGAACGGCACGAGCGTGGCTGCGCTGACCCGGTGTTCCCTGATGAGCGCGAGCGCGGCCGACGGATCCCACCGCTCCATCCACACGCCGGGCCGGCCGAACATCATCAGCTTCAGTGCCGCGAGGTAGCCTCCCATGTGCCCGGCAGGCGCGGCGTTCAGCCACCTGGACCCGGCCATCCGCTCCGGCGGGTAGCTCTGCAGGACTTCGAAGGCGAGCGTGTCGTCCGAGTGCATGGCGCCCTTGGGGTTCGCCGTGCTGCCCGAGGTGTAGATGATCGCGGCCGGCGTCTCCCCGCTGACAGGTCCGGGCCGGGGCATAGGCCTCGCCGGGACCGTCAGCAGGTCGCCGAAGGACAGGTAGTCATGCCGGTCACCACCAGTCACGACAACGTGCTGGAGCTGCCCGTCGGCGAGGTAACCGGGTACGGCGTCCAGGTAGGTGTGCCCGCGCCAGGCCGCGGCCGTGATGAGCATCCGGGCGCCGGAGTCAGCCAGTATGAAGCGTGTCTCGCGCTCGGAGTAGATGCTGGGGATCGGGACGAGCGCCGCGCCGGCCGCATGTACGGCCAGGTAGGACATGATCGCCTCGGGACTGTTCGCCAGGTGCACGGCCACTGTGTCGCCCGGCCCGAGCCCCGCGTCGCCGATCGCCGTGGCGACCGACAGCGCGTGCTCGTACAGCTGACCGAGAGAGTACGTGCGGACGTCGTGCTCACCGACGAAGACCTGCACGTCCTCGCCGTGCTCGGCAGCGCCCTGGGCGACGTGGCTTGCCAGGGAGCGCCCAGAATGCAGCCCGGCCGCACGCCAGCCTGCACGCCAGGCGCGCCGCTGGCGCTCGATGTCCTCGACCGACAAGCGCTATCTCCCTTCAGCCAGCTGCCGCGGGCGCCGGGTGGCCCGGCCAGTTGGCTGCGCTGGCCGCCGCCGCGTGCGCCCGCAGTCCGCCCAGCTCAGCGGCCAGGACCGGCAGTCGCATGCTCCACAGGTGCAGATCAAACTCACGGGTAAACCCGATGGCGCCGACCACCTGATGAACCGAATCGAAGACTGCGAGAGCAGCCGCCGACGCGTACGCCGCGGCCAGGGCGGTTTCCAGCTCGCTGTCGAGGTGCCAGGCCGCGCGCAAGGCCAGCCACATCGAGCCTTGAGCCTTGACGTGTGCTTCGGCGAGACGATGCTGGACCGCCTGCAGCGACCCGATCGGCTTGCCGAACTGCACGCGGACGGAGACGTGCTGGCGCGCTATCTCGATGGCCCCGATCATCGCGGCCCCGGCCTCGGCGGCCAGCAGCGTGCGCCAGGCCCTGGTCATCCGGGCGGCCGAGCCCGCTGGGAGCAGCAGGCCCTTACCGGGCCGCGCAGTGACCCTGGCCAGCGGGAACGCCAGCCGGGACGCCACCGGCTCGGCCTTCAGGTCATCGGGCCCGAGCAGGCGGACCTCGTCCTGGTCCAGCATCAGCACCGCGTCGACGTCCGCGCCAAACCTGACATGTGACCGGCCGCCCAGGGCAAGCCCGATGGCGGGCGGCGGGTTCTCGATGCCGGCATAGACCGCGACCAGGGCGCGGGCGCCGACCGGCGCCATGACGAGGGACTGTGCAGCCTGCTCAGTGATCAGCACCGCGGCCAGGTGATCGCGGGCGCCGCCACCCTGAGCGACGTCCAGGAAGCCTGCCTCGTCCAGCCGTTGCAGTGTCTGCCGGTCCGTCCGGTCTGGCTCTGTCTCGTGCGCGCTGCGGGCCCGCCGTGCGGGCACACAGGGTGCGGACCGCATCGACAATGCCCTTCTGCTCGTCATCCAGGCGCAGATCCATCGCTATTCCTTCGGGAGGCGGAGCGCGAGCCGGGCAACCAGGTCGAGCTGCACCTCGAGGGTGCCGGCAGTGATGCTGACGGGCATGGACACGGTGAACTGGTCGTCCGCCGGATTGCCGGCGAGCTCGGACTCCTCGCCGTACTCGCTGACCAGGACCTGCGTAGCGGCACGCTCGGCGGCAATGCTGGCTACCCGCGACGTGCTGGCGCTGCCGGTGTCGTCCCTGCCGTCGATACGATCCTGGACGGCCGCGTAGGCGAGCATGCGCGCGGCCTGGCACGCGGCCAGTGCCTGCCCGGCCGCCACCGGTTCCGCGGGAACCCCAGTCGCAGTGCCAGAGACACCGGCGGTGATGACCCGGGTGGCGCGTTCGAACCGGGCCGCGCCGATACGCTCGTTGGCCAGGATCTTCCTGATCAGCGGCCAGCCCTCGTTCTCGGCGCCGAGGCGGCAGTCCTCCGGAACGTGCACGTCCGTGAAGAACAGCTCGTGGATCGCGTGCGAGCCCAGCACGCTCGGGATCTCGCGCACCTCGATGCCGGGAAGGTTCATCGGGACGAGCAGGATCGAGATTCCCCGCCGCTTGGCGGCGTCCGGATTGGTCCGGGCGAGCAGAAAGCAATACTGCGCCACGTGCGCGTAAGAGGTCCAGATCTTCTGGCCGTTGACCAGGTAGAAGTCCCCGTCCCGGATCGCGGTTGTGCGCATGGAGGCGAGATCGGAACCGGCTTCGGGTTCGGAGAAGCCCTGGCACCACAGCACCTGGCCGGCCGCGATGGCGGGCAGGAACCGTTCCTTCTGCTCATCCGTGCCTGCCGCAATGATCGCAGGCTCGATCCAGTTCGTGTTCATGTACTGCGGGCCCCGCGGCTCGCCCGCGCCCCACAGTTCCTCGCCGATGATGATCTGCTCCCAGGGCGAGGCATCCCGGCCGCCGTAGGCGGCAGGCCAGTGCGGGATCCACAGGTCCTCCGCAGCGAGCCGCTCGCATAGCCGCATGGTCATCGCGAGCCGGTCGGGCGTAGCGACGTCGCGATACCGGGCAGTCCAGTCGGGCGGGACGATGTCGGCGACAATGGAGCGCAGCCGGGTCCTGATCTCATCCTCATCGGGCGACCAGTCAAGCTCCACTCGGCTTCCTCCGCGTCCGTTGCCCCGCACCTGCCGGTGCCGCCACGCCAGGCGCGTGAGCGCCCTCAATAAGGTTTATATAGTTAGTTCTTATAACTGATGCTAATACGGCGCGGCGCGAGTCGTCCAGACGGCTGACGGGTTCAGGTTGCGGTCCTGAGCAGGTCCACGGCGGAGGCGAGGCAATCGTCCGGTGCGGGGCGCCGTCCCGTCCGGAGATGTCCGACCACGGCGTCGCCGTGGTGACGCAGCAGTCAGGCTTCACTCATGCTGCTGCGCATTTGCTCGGTGCCTGCTTCGCTCGCGAGCGTGCCGAACCGGCTCCCCGCGCGCCGGGTGATCGCAGAACGTTAAACTCTGGTTTCGCGACGTTACAAGCAACCTGGGAGCCGGGCAATCCCCAGCGAGTGCTTCCTAGCTGTTGCAATAATCTACAGATATCAATGATAACTACCGGTGAGTCGGCTCACCGGCGCACGCCAGCACCAGACGCGGAGACCTTGCATGAACTACGAGCAGTCCGGATCTCAGCTTCGGGTGCCCAAGGCGGCCGAATTGCTCGCGGCCCGGATCCGGGGCCAGATCATCCGCCGCGAGCTCAAAGAGGGCGACGCGCTGCCAGCCGAGAGCGAGCTGATGGAGCGTTTCGGCGTCTCCCGGCCGACATTGCGCGAGGCGATCCGCGTACTGGAGATGGAATCTCTGCTGAGAATGCGGCGCGGGTCGCGCGGCGGCGCGCTCGTGACCGCCCCTGACCCCCAGGTTGCCGCCCGCGCGGTGGGAGTTCTGCTGCAGCTTCGCGGAGTTAGCTTGCGCGATCTTCACGAGGCCCGGACGATGATCGAGCCGATGGCAGCGCGGCAGATTGCCGAGTCCAAAGACCCCAGCGCCGCTATCGAGCTGTTGCGAAGCCGCAACGAGGCCGCCCGCGACACCGTGCGGGACTTCCAGCAATTCCCGCACAATTCCTGGCTGTTCCATAAAGGACTGGTCGAGGGGACCAGGAATCAGACAGTCACCGTCCTCCTGCAGACGATCGCGGACATCATTGAATTGCAGCTGACGCGCCGGTATTCGCGCCCGATGACGCCGGCAGAGGCTGAGGAGCAAATCCGCCAGAACCTTCGGTCGGTACGTGCCAACGACAAGCTGCTGAAGCTGCTGGAATCCCAGGATGCTGATGGCGCCGAGGCGTACTGGACCAAGCATTTGCTCGCCGCCGCCGCCATGGTGCTCGGCGACGACGCGGACTCGATCGTCGACCTTCCCGAGTAGGCACTCCGCGCCGGCTGCGGCCCTCGCGGCTGATCCTGGCTGGCTGGCGGTGTCAGCCTGGTCCCGCGGCACCGGCAGTGCCCGGCCTGACTATGCCTGTCCAATCGTAGTAATCTTTCATATTATTCGACTACGCTGACCCGCAGTGAGTCGGATGAGAGAGGTCGTCATGAGCGATTACCAGTACATCCGGTATGAGCCCGTCGGCGAGGACGCGGACAGTCAGATCGTGGTCATCACGTTCAACCGGCCGGAGAAGCTCAACGCCATCAGCAGCGCGGTCGCAGCCGAGTTCGCCCGGGCTTTCCGCAGATTCGCCGACAGCGACGCGTTCGTGGCGATCGTGGCCGGAGCCGGCCGGGCGTTCTCGGCCGGCATGGACGTGATGGAAAACCTGGCGGCAGGGCGCACGACGATGCAGGCTCCGGACATCGGTGACGACTACAACGTCTTCTGGCCCGGGGAAACCTCGGACGAGGACGCCCCCAGCCTGATGAGGAATCAGCACCGGCGGCTGGAGAAGCTCGTGATCGCTGCCGTGCACGGGTACGCGTTCGGCGGCGGCCTGCTGATGGCTCTCGCCGCGGACCTGTGCGTCGCGGCGGATACCGCAGTCTTCGAGGTCAGCGAGGTCCCGCGGGGACTGGTCGCGGGCTGGGATCTCGGCTACCTGCACCGCCTGCCCCGGCACGTGGCCATGGAGCTCGCCCTGGGCTTGAGGATCAGCGGCCCGCGCGCCTACGAGCTTGGCCTGGTGAACCGGCTGGTCCCGGAGCCCGAGGTAATCCCGGCCGCGATCGATCTGGGCCGGCAGCTCTGCCGCCTGCCGCGCGCGACGCTGCTGGCCAACCGGTCGCTTGTCGACGCGCTCATCCCGCGCGTGCCGCGTGATGTAGCCGAGCGGAGCGAGATCCTCCGCAGGCAGGTCCTCGCCACCCCCGACGCGACCGAGGGCTTCCTGTGCTTCGCCGAGAAACGCTGACGATGCCGATCACCGGCGCCGACGTCGATAGCAGGGAACGCTCCCGGAATCTAGCTCTTAATAGATAAATCATTGTAATGCTAGACTGCCTGCGTATCGCCCGCGGGCGGTGGAAGGAGACGATCTGGTGAGGCTGCCGGATGACGAACACTGACCCCCCGCCGCTCGCCCGCTTCTCCGTGAAACCGTTCGCTGAGCTGCGGGTCATCGAGATCGCCGGATCTACCGCGGGTGCCTACGCGGCGAAATTCTTCGCCGATTACGGCGCGACTGTGGTCAAGGTGGAGCCGCCCGGTGGCGATCCGCTGCGGCAGGTCGGACCGGAGGTGGCCGGCTCGGGTTCCCTGTTCGCCTACACCAACACGGGGAAGCGGTCGCTGGTGCTGGACGTCCGCGGGAACGACCGGGACAGGGAGCGGCTGGCTGCCCTGGCGCGCGGGGCTGACCTGCTGATCGAAAGTTCCTCGCCGGCTCCGCTGGTGCCGCTCTCGCTCGGGGAAGACTTGCCCCGCCTGGTGCGCCTCTACGTGAGCCCGTTCGGGCTGGACGGTCCGTACGCCGGGTACTCCAGTTCTGATTTCACCGACTTCGCCATCGCTGGCCACATGTACATCAATGGTGATCCGGACCGGCCCCCGCTGCAGGGACCCCGGCATCTGAGCGAGTACTGCAGTGGCATTCACGCGTTCATCGGCGCGATGGCCGCGTTGTGGGCCCGCGAGCGCACCGGGCTGGGCCAGGCGGTCGACGTATCGCATTTCGAGGTGATGGCGAGTATCGACCAGTACCTGGTCACGATGTGGACGCACAGCCGGCACATCGAGCGGCGGGTCGGCAACGCCACGCCCGGGCCCTGGCACCCCAACACCCACGTCCGCTGCCAGGACGGGAGCCTGTCCATCACCGCAGGCGGGCGGGCGCACCGCGAAGCGATGGTCAGCATCATGGGCCTGGACCATCTGTGGGATGACCCCCGCTTCGCCGACCCGGCGGCGCTGCTGGATCACCGGGACGAGTTCTCCGAGGCCATCGCCCCGTGGTTCCTGGACAACAAGATTGCGGACGTCGTCGAGCTGTTCCAGGCGGTCCGCGTGCCCGCGGGCCCGGTTCGCGGCCTGCGCGACGTGCTCGACTACGAGCAGATCAGCGGGCGCGGGTTCTGGTCGGTGCCGGACGGCGCGAGGGGCATCCGCTATCCGCGCGGAGCCTTCGTCATCCAGGATCACCCAGCGGTCATCGCGGTGGCGCCGGCGCTCGGCGACGCCGGTGCGGAGATCCTGGCGCGCTTCGAGCCCAGGCCCGTCCCGGACCTGCCATCGGCTGAGCTGCCCGAAGGACCGCTCAGCGGAGTCCGGATCCTCGACCTTGGGGCGGGCTGGGCCGGGCCGATGTGCGGGAGAATTCTCGGCGACCTCGGCGCCGATATCGTGAAGATCGAGCCGCCCTGGGCGCGCGGCCCGCGGGTGGTATCCCGGGAGTACGCGAGGATCTTTCACCTTTACCCGAACGACGATCCCGGCGACGAGCCGTGGAACCGCGAGGGCATGGGAGCGCTTTGGTCACGCAACCGGCGGGCAGTCTGCATGCGGTTCGACCGGCCCGGAGGCCGCCAGGTCCTGGAGGACCTCATCCGTCGCAGCGACCTGCTGCTGGAGAACTACTCGCCGCGGGTGCTGCCCAACATGGGCCTGCCCTTCGGCCATCTGCAGGAGCTCAATCCGCAGCTGGTCTACCTGCATCTTCCTGGTTACGGGTCGAATGGCCCTGACGCCAACTTCGTGGCTCTCGGGCCGACCGTCGAGGCTGCCTCGGGGCTATGTGCCCTGCAGGGGTATCCCGACCGGGGCCGGCAACGGCAGGGTTACGCCATTGCTGATGCCATCAACGGGATGAGCGGCGCGGCCGGAGCTCTTCTGGGCCTGTGGTACCGGGCAGCCGATCCCGGCCACCACGGCGTGGACATCGAGGGCGCGCAGCTGGAAGCGACGGTGTGCTTTGCCGGGGACGCGCTGCTCGGCGCCCAGGCAACGGAGCAGGAACCGGACCTCTACGGCAACCGCCACCCCGAATACGCGCCGCAGGGCGTCTACCCGGCAGCAGGCCCTGACTCGTGGATCGCGATCACCGTGCATACCGAATCGCAGTGGCGCGCGCTGGCAGCACTGGCCGGCCTTCCGCAGGAGCTCGCCGGGCTGTCCTCGGGAGCCGCCCGGCGGGCCCGGCATGACGAGATCGACAACGCCCTCGCGGCATGGACCGCGCAGCACGAGCACCGGGAGCTGATGGCGCGCTGCCAGCAGCATGGGGTGACCGCCGCGGCGGTCCAGAGCAGCAGCGAGCTGGTCGGCGACCCGCAGCTCGCGGCCCGCGGCCTGTATCAGATGCTGGCCGGCAGCGGGTGCGGGCCGTTCCCGTCTCACGGCCTACCGATCTACTTCAGCCACACACCGCCCACCTACCGCATCGCCCGGCCCGCTCTCGGCGAGTTCAACACCGAGGTCCTCCGCGAGCTCGGGCGCGGCGACGAGGAGATCGCCGCGCTGCGGGAGGCTGGGGTTGTCTGCGACGCTCCGCCGGCTGACATCCCGGCGGCCTGAGTGCAGGCCGGGGGCGCAGGACAGGAGCGGCTGCCGCAGTATGCGGATCTTCCCTCCGTGGAAGGGGCGCCGCCGCATTCGGCCTGGGGACTGTGGGGCGCTGAGGATCAGCTCGGGACGCTGAACCTGCTGACCGCTGAGCGTATCGCCGCGGCTGCCCGGCTGGTGCGCAAAGGCGCGGTGTTCGCTCTGAACTGGGAACTCGAGCTCCCCGATCCGGTGATCGCGCGGGGCCGCCGGGATCTGCCCCGGCATACCTATGTGGTCTACGGCCCCACGACCGTCGAGGATGTCCTCGACAACTTTTACCCGCAGAGCTCGTCGCAGTGGGACGCGTTCAGTCACGCCGGCCACCCTGAGCACGGGTTCTACAACGGCGCCTCCCTCGCGGACGTGACTCACGCCGACCGCCCCAGGAACGGGATCGAGCACTGGGCCAGACGGGGTATCGCGGGCCGCGGCGTGCTGCTGGACTTCGGCCGCTTCGTCGAGGAATCGGGGCGGGAGTTCGACTACACCACGACCACCCCGATCACGGTGGCGGACCTGGAGGAGGTGCGCCGGGCCCAGCAGGTCGAGCTGCAGGACGGTGACATCCTGCTCGTCCGGACCGGGTGGATGCGCTTCTACCTGGCCCAGCGGCGGTCCTGGAAATACAAGATCGGCAAGGATCCAACCGTGCCTGGCCTGGAGTCCTCGCGCGAGATGGTCGCCTACCTCTGGGACCATCACATCGCGGCCCTGGCGGCGGACAACTATTCCGTCGAGGCTCACGCCGGCGGGAACGTCAGCCTGCACAAGGACCTGACCGCATTGTGCGGCGTTCCGCTGGGGGAGTTCTGGTACCTCGAGGCACTGAGCGAGGATTGCGCCACCGACGGCGTCTATGAGTTCCTGCTGACGTCGGCGCCGCTCAACAAGCGGGGCGGGGCGGGCTCCCCCCGAACGCCCTGGCCATCAAATGACCTCCGCCCGCCCGATCAACCCCTGACAGCTGGAGTGATGCCGTGCAGTTGAAGCCAGGAACGAGGTTGTGGAGCCAGACCAGCACGGCGGCGGTGATCGTCGTTAAGGCGCCCGCCGGTGAGCCCACAGGGCTGTTCTGCGGCGGGGCGCCGATGGTGCCGCAGGCGTCGGCCGGACCGCCGGCCGGACCGCCGGCCGGACCGTCGACCGAGGAGCGCGTCGAGCTCGGCAAGCGCTATACCGACGAGGCAGGCCGCCTGGAGCTGGTCTGCACCGTGGCCGGAGCCGGCCCGCTGACCCTGGATGGAGTCGTCCTGGGGATCAAGGCGGCGCGAAGCCTGCCTGCCTCTGACTGACGCAGGAGATCCTGCCCACCGTCCGGACCCGGCGGGCGCTTCTGCGCGTCCCGTGCCAGCGCGAGCAGCCGACGGCCACGGCAGCCCGATGGCATACAGGCAAAAGATGTGTATGAATCCGTGCTTGCCTGCCCCGGGTATCTTGTGCATCATTAGGTCAATGATTTAACCTTTGGAGCGGGTTCCGCCGGGAGGGGGGCCTTGAGGATGGATGCCGACAGCCGGCTGTCAAGCCCAGCTGTGGAACTGCACCTGCATCTTGCTCCTAACCGAGCCGGAGAGAGTTCGGGCAAGGAAGAGGGCCTGTGTCCCAGAGAGTGATGTCGTTGGCGCGGACGGGCGTTCCGTGGGCCGTCTTCATCGCCGTCGCCTTTGCCGGGGCTCAGTTCGGCTCGTTCACGCTGTCGGTGGCATCGGTCACGATGATCTGGATCATCCTGGCCGCGGGGCTGAATATTAGCATGGGGTTCGGCGGCGTCGTGAACTTCGGCATCGGCGCCTTCTATGGCATCGGCGCGTACGCCGCGGCCGTACTGGCCGTGAATTACCACGTGAATTTCATACTGGTCCTGATTGCCGGACCTGTTTTCGCTGCGGCGGCCGCCGCCTTGATAGGCCCCGTTCTCCTGGCCAGGACGCAGCACATGCAGTTCGCGATCCTGACGCTGGCGATCGGCGTGATCGCGGACGATATCTTTAACAATGTAACCTTCCTGGGCGGGCCCAATGGCATAGCGGGGGTAGTATTCCCAAGCTTTCTAGCGAACGCGAAGTCGAGTTACTTCTTTATCGCTTTGTTCGCGGTGGCGACGATTGCGCTCTGTCAGTACATCGGGCGGAACCATTTCGGCGCCGTCCTCCGGGGCGTGCGGGACGACCCGTATCTGGCGCGGTCCCTGGGTTACCGGCCGCTTCGGTATAAATCAGCGGCTTTCGTCGTCTCGGCCGCGATAGCGGGCCTGGCTGGCGTCATGTACGCGTACTACATCTCGTACGTCTCGCCCACTCCGTTTGACCTCAGCGGCGCGTCGTTCGAGGCGTTCGCCATCGTGGCGTTCGGCGGCATGGGCACGATCTGGGGCCCGGTCGTGGCCGCGTTTCTGCTAACTGCGGCGGACGAGTACGTGAACGTGGCACCTAACGACACGCTGCTCTTCTATGGTGCCGCAATCCTGATCGTGGTCGTCATCGTCCCGGACGGCATCGGCCCCGGTGCCGCCCGGCTGACCAGAAGGCTGCTGCGATCGTTCCGCTCTCGATTTGCGAGGCCGGAACCGGGCGCGCAGATGCTCAATGCCGGGGCCGGCACGGCGCCTGCCGACGCGCCCGACGGCGAGCCGCTGGCCACGCCGCGCGAGATCGGCGGGGGGCAGCCGTGAGCAGCTGGAACGGCCACTCGGCAGCAGGCGCGCCGGTCCTCGAGGGCCGCAACCTGGCCAAGCAATTCGGCGGAATCCAGGCCGTTAATGACGTGAGCCTTCAGGTCAGTCCCGGCGAGATCCTGGCGCTCATCGGCCCGAACGGCGCCGGGAAGTCCACCCTCATCAATCTGCTTGGCGGTCTCATGCGGCCGGATTCCGGGACCATCTGGTTCGACGGGGCGGACGTCACGAGGCAAGGCGTCGAGGGCAGGTCTCACCGTGGCCTGCTCCGGACCTATCAGCATGTGCACGCGTTCCGGAGTTTCACCGTCCGCAACGCGCTCCGCCTGTCGGGCACGACGGCCCGGGCCAGGCGGGCCGGCGACCTGGCGGGGCGCACGGTCGAAACAGCAGCCCGGTTCGGCATCACCGACAGCCTGGACCGGGAGCTCGGCGAGCTGTCGTACGGGGTGCAGAAGGTCGTGAATCTGGCCCTCGTCAGCATGAACAATCCCAAGGCCTTGCTGCTCGACGAGCCGTTCGCCGGCATCACCAAGGAAGATGTGCTGCGGCTGAGCACCGTGATCAAGAGCTTCGCCGAGCAGGGAGTAGGCGTCTGCATCGTCGAGCACGACATGGAGGCCGTGCTCGAGCTCTGCGATCGCGTCGAGGTACTGGACGTCGGGCGCACGATCTTCCGGGGCACGCCGGAGGCGGTGCGCGGCGATGCCCAGGTCCGCCGCGTGTACCTGGGTGACGCTGGGGCGGACGCACCGCCAGCGTCGATGATGCCGGACACCGGCGGCGACCTTGCCTCGGCGATGAGCCGGCCAGGGGAGCCGGGAGCGGCCGACCGGGCCGAATTGCTGACGGTCAGCTCGCTGCGATCAGGCTACGGCCAGCATATTGACGTCCTGCGCGGGGTCGAGATGGTTGCCCGCAGGGGCGAGCTCGTGGCCATCGTCGGCCCGAACGGCGCGGGGAAGACGACGCTGCTGAAGACCATCAGCGGCCTGGTGCGATCCCGGTCCGGGACTGTGCTGGTCGACTCCGTCGACCTGACCCGGCTGCCGATTCACAGCATCGTCAAGCGGGGCGTGACCTACGTGCCGGAGGGGCGTGAGGTGTTCGCCCCGCTGACCGTCGCGGAGAACCTGCGGCTGGGCGCGTTCAGCCGCCCGGAGGGACAGGAGGAGATCTGGCGCACGGTTCTCGAGCTGTTCCCGCGGCTGGCCGAGCGCCTGTCGCAGCGCGCCGGCAGCCTCTCCGGCGGTGAGCAGCAAATGCTGGCTATCGGCCGGGGCCTGATGTCCCAGCCGAAGCTTCTGCTGGTTGACGAGCCGACGCTGGGCCTAGCTCCGGTGCTCGTCGATGCGCTCGGCGATTGGCTCGCCGAGGTGCGCGACCGGCTCGGCACGACAGTGATCATCGCAGAGCAGAGCGCCAAGCTCGCTCGGGGCTTGTGCGACCGGATGTACGTGCTCGTAGGCGGGCGGGTGCTTGCCGAGCGAGGGAAAGAGGGGTTCTCGGATGAGGAGCTGTTCACCATGTACCTCGGTGCGGACAGCTCGACTGGCAGCGACCTACGTTGGAGATGAAAGTGAAAAGACGATCATGGATGGATCGCGAGAGCGGTAGTAAGGCTTGGTCACGGCGCATGCCGGGCAGCGTCACGTCTGTCCGCCTTCTCGCGGTCGGCGTGGCTGTCGCCGCGGCGGCAGCGCTGGCAGGGTGCGGCTCCAGCAGCGAAGCAGCGGTGCGAGCAGCAGCGGCGGGACGGTTACCTTTGCCATGGAGACCGGGCTGACCGGGGCCGACGCCGAAGTGGGCGGTCCCCAGCTCGACGGGTTCAAGCTTGCCGTTGCCGAGATCAACAAGGCGGGCGGCATCTCGGTGGGCGGCGCCAAGTACAAGATCGTCACCACGGTCAGCGACGACACCAGCGTGGCGTCCGTCGGCGTGGAGAAGGTCCACGGGATCATCGGTTCTGGCGCTCACTTTATGTTCGGACTGCTGTCCAGTGACGTTGTCAACGCCTATCTGCCATTGATCTGCAACAGCAAGAGCCTGCTCGCCATGTCGAGCGGAACTGTGCTGCCGGCGCTGACGCAGTGCTCGAATTCCTTCCGCACCGCAGACCCGCCCCAGGTCCTCGACACGGCCATCGTCAACTTCATCAAGTCCCAGGGATATCCGACGTTCGCGGTCATGAACGACGACACCTACCCGTCGACGCCCCAGAGCCGTGCCCAGGAAGCCCTGATCCAGCACATCACCCATGTAGTTGCCTACGAGAACTACACCGCTGGCTCATCGAGCTACACCTCGCAGGTGAGCGTCATTGCGCCGAAGCATCCTGCTGCGATGGAGCCGGGCGAGTACGCCGACGACGCATTCCGCGTCGTCCTGGAGTCCCGGCAGGTCGGCTTCACCGGCGACTACGTGGATGCCTCGGGTCCGACTGCTGCCGAAGTCCAGGCACTCGGTGTCACCAACGCTGACATGAAGAACTTCTTTGACGTCGGAGATCCGAGTACCGCAGCCGTCGTCGCCTCGACGCCGGGCCAGTTCCCAGCAGTGCAGGTCACCGCGGCCAAGGCGTTCAACTCAGCGTACGTCGCGATGTTCAAGTCGCAGCCCGGCCTGCTGAGCGCTGATGCGTATACGAGCGTCTACCTGGTGGCGGCGGCGATCAGCGCGGCCAAGACCACGACCAACATCCCGGCGGTCGAGAGCGCGCTCAATGCGATGAAGGTGAGCACCGTCCAGAATCATCTCGCCCAGCCGGTGCAATCGGGTCCTGGCGGGCTGCTCTTCACCAAGCACGACACGCTGCCCATCAGCACCGTGTCCATCTGGAACGGCAGCAACTTCGTGGTCAGCAAGGTCGTTAGTGATGATCCGCTGCCGGGCATCTGCACCGGCTCGTTCGTGCAGGACTGCAAGACCATCGGTATGCCCGGGTACTAAACCGGACCCGGATCGGCTGCTAGCTGCCGGCCCGGCGGAAGGAGCATCCAGTGGATGTCACTCCCGCCGGGACCGGCCGCTGGTGCCGGCTCCTGAGTAAGAGGCGGAGATGCTGACCCTTTTCGCAGGCTTGGCCCAGGGCGGTGCTTACGCGCTCGCTGCAGCCGGACTGGTGCTGGTGTACAGCGTGGCCGGGGTCCCGAACCTCGCGCATGGCGAGATCCTGATGATCGGCGGCCTGGTCGCGGCGGAAGTGAGCATCCACGGAGTGCCATTCATCCCCGCGGTCCTCATCGGCACGGTGGCGGCGACCCTTCTCGGCACCGTACTGGGAGCCTTCTACGATTACCTGCGCAACAATGAGCTCACCGCGCTCCTGATGGCGTCATTGGGCCTGATTTTCGTCATCCAGGCTATCTCGGTCAATGCCTTCGGGTTTGATCCGCTCGGGCTACGCACCGCGCCGGCTTCGCACGTCACCATCGACGGCGCTGACATCCCGGTCACCTGGCTGATCGTCATCGTCGCGGCGGTCGTTCTGATCGTCGGCGTCATGTACATCACCGGCCACACCACCTGGGGGCGTGGTATGCGGGCCATGGCGGTCAACCCGGTCGCCGCCAGCGTCGTCGGGATTCCCCGCCGGCGGTATGCCATGCTGGCGTTCGCGATCGGCTCGGTACTGGCCGGGATCGCCGGCGGCCTGCTGGTTGCCGCCTTCCCCATCGACTACACCTACGGCGGCTCGGTCGCGTTCGTCGCCTTCACCATCGTGATCTTCGCGGGCATCGGCTCCGTGGGCGGGGCCTTGCTCGGCGGCATGATCCTGGGCCTGGTCTACGCGTTCGCGACAGCCTATGTGTCCTCGTCCTATGCCGAAGTCTTCGAGTTCCTGTTCCTTCTCGTCGTGCTGCTGCTGCGCCCGGACGGCCTGTTTGGCGTCCGCGTCGAGCGTGACTGACCCGCGACCACCGTCGGCTCTGCAAACCCCCGGAAGGAGACCCTGTGACCTCGGGCGAAGAATGGATGTACGGCAAGATCACGGACGAGGCCATTGCGGTGCTCCGGTCGCGGCTGGGCACCCCGGGACCGATGGGCCCTGAGTCTGAGCCGTACAACCAGTGGTCGGTCACCCGGTACCTGGCGTCGGTCGGTGATGACAATCCGCTGTACTGGGATGAGCAGTACGCCGCCGGAACGCGGTGGGGCGGAGTCATCGCGCCGCCGCGGATGCTGAAGCATGGCAGCGACGCGACGCCGGGCTCGGTGACCGTTCCGATCGACGACTCCCAGATCACCTTCATGGGCGAGGACGTGCTCAAGGGCGTGTTCGCGATGATCGCCGGGACCCGGATCGTCTTTGAGCAGCCGGTGCGCATGGGTGACCAGCTGCACTCCCAGAGCGCTCCGCATGACGTGATCGAGCGCACGAGCCGGATGGCTGGCCGTTCGCTCGAGCTCGTCAACAAGACCCGGTACTACAACCAGAACGATGAGCTCGTGGCGACCGCCTACGATTCCATCATCCGGATGGAACGAGGCGCTGCGCGGGAGTCGCGCAAGTATCTCGACATCCCGCCGGCCGCTTATACGGCCGACGAGGCCGACGCGCTGTACGCGCACTATGAGAAGGAGTACTCGCAGCGGCGCGGCGCGCAGCCCCGCCACTGGGAGGACACGCAGGTCGGTGACGAGCTCATCACTCTGGCCAAGGGCCCGCTGACGGTCGCCGACATCGCGGCCTATTTCATCGGCCAGGGCTGGCCCTGGTACACCAACCGGGTCAAGCATTTCCAGCTGCAGGCCAATCCGTCGACCAGGCTGGTCAATGTGGAAACCAACATCGAGGACGGCTGGGCCTCAGCGCACTGGGATGAGTATTTCGCCCGCCAGAGCGGCATCCCGCGCCCGTACGACGAGGGTCCCATGCGCTACGACAACCTGGCCCATCTCATCACCGACTGGATGGGCGATGACGGTGTGCTCCGCGAGATCGCGGTCCAGCTGCGCGCTCCCGCACTCGTGGGTGACCTGAGCTGGTGTACCGGCGAGGTCGTGGCGAAGCGGGACGAGGATGGTCACAAGGTGGCCGACCTGCACATCTGGATCACGAACCAGCGCGGTGAGCGGACGACGGTCGGCAAGGCCACGGTCGAGCTGCCGTCCCGCGGTTAGCCCTGCGGGTAGGGGCATCGCGAACCGCCGGCGAGAGCCCGGCGGTTCGCGATGGCAGAGGCGGCGGGACCGGCGGACCGCGCGCCAGCCTCTTGCTACTATCCGTCAAATGATTTAGATTTATAATACACGATTATTGAATCACCCGTTTAAGTTGGGGGTCCCGTGACGGGCACCGTCGAGTGGGTCGATGGCCGGATCACGGACGAGGGGGTTCAAGCCGCAATCGACCGGATCGGCGTCCCGAGACCGATCCGGTCCTCGGTCATCACCGAGGAGTCCGTCCAGCGCTTTGCCTTCGGCGTCGGCGACGACAATCCGCTCTGGTGGGACCGCGGTTATGCCGAGGCAACCCGCTGGGGGGCGATGTTCGGTCCGCCGACAAGCATCCTCGGCGGAGGCAGGAGCCGTCCTGGCGACAAGGATGACGGGAATTCTGCGGAGACGATCCTGCCCGGCGTTCTCGGATTGTGGGTCGGGCACCGGTGGATCTTCCACCGCCCGGCCTGGGTCGGTGAGGACATCATGGGTTCCACGGCGCTTCACGAGGTGGAAGAAGGCCAGAGCTCGTTTTCCGGCAGCCGGACCGTGACGCATACCGAACGGACAGAGTTCGTCGGCAGCGACGGCGGGCTGATAGCGGAGTTCTTCTCGAGCATCCGGAGGTTCGAGCGCGGGTCGGCCCGGCAGCACAGCAAGTACCTGGACATCCCGGAGCCCGCCTACACCGCAGTGCAGCTCGCGGAGATCTACGAGCAGTACGACCGTGAGCCCGGCCAGCGGCGAGGTAGCGCGGCGCGGTACTTCGAGGACGTGACCGAAGGCGACGATGTCCTGACGCTGGTCAAAGGCCCGCTGACGATGACCGGCCTGCTGGCGATCGTCCAGGCGTCTGGCGGGTCGGCACCGGCCAACAGACTCATGTACCAGTACCTGCGCGATCACCCGGGCGCCCGCCTGGTCAACTCCGGCACCGGGATCGAGGACTCGATCGCCGCCGGCCACTGGGATCCGTATTTCTCCCGGCAGAGCGGGCTTCCCCGGCCCTATGACGTGGCGACGGTGCGGGCGGCCTGGTTCGCTCATCTGCTGGCCGACTGGATGGGGGACGACGGCTTCATCACCGAGATCAACATGCGGGTGCGCAAGCCTAACTTCGTCGGTGACACCACCTGGCTGAGCGGCTCTGTCGTCCGCAAGCGAGACGCAGAGCCGGGCGGGCTGGTGGAGTGCGAACTGCTGGCCAGGAACCAGCGCGACGAGGTCTCTACCACCGCCGTTGCCACCGTCCGGCTGCCGCACCGGCCGGGCGGGTACCGCCCTGACGAGCATCACCTCAGCGAGAACCGCGTTGGCGGATCGCCCATGCGCGAGCAAGCGCCCTGAGATCAGGAGGCCCGACCAATGGACTTCGAGTTCACCGCAGAAGACGACGGTTTCCGTGCCGAGCTCCGGGAGTTCCTCGACGCCGAACTACCGCCGTGGTGGAACGGATACGCAGCAGGCGACGAGGCATTCGAGGTGGTGAAGCGCGTCGTCCGGGGGATGGCCGACCATGGCTGGCTGACTCAGGCCTGGCCGACGGAATACGGTGGCCAGGACGCGCCCATCTGGCGGCAGATGGTGCTGAAGGAGGAGATGACCGCGCATCACGAGCCGCGCGGGCCGCAGTACATGTCGCTGAACTGGATCGGCCCGAGCATCATGATGTACGGGACAGAGGAGCAGAAGGCCTTCCACCTGCCCCGGATCTCTCGGGGCGAGGGATTCTGGCTGCAGGGCTTCAGCGAGCCGGAGGCCGGGTCGGACCTGGCCTCCATGCGGACGCGGGCGTACCGCGACGGTGATGAGTACATCATCAACGGCGAGAAGGTCTGGACCAGCCATCTCCCGCGGGGCGAGTGGATCTATCTGCTGGCCAGGACCGACCCTGACGTGCCGAAGCACAAGGGCATCTCGGTGTTCCTGATCCCGCTGGATACGCCCGGCATTGAGGCCGTGCCGATGGTCGACATGACCGGCGGCGATACCCACATCGGTCACGTCTACTTCACCGACTGCCATGTCCCCGCCTCCTGCCGGCTAGGTCCGGAGAACGAGGGCTGGATGGTCGCGGTCCAGGCGCTCCAGAACGAGCGGCTTGGTGCCCCGCGTTACCTGGGCTCACTGGCTCAGCTCGAGGAGCTCAAGGAATACGCCATGAAGACGCCGGTCAACGGGCACACGCTGTTCGACGAGCCGCTCGTCCGGCAGCGCTTCGCACAGCTGACCGCTGAGGCGAAGGTCGCGCAGCTGTCGTATTACCGGCAGGTCTCCGAGGCCGCGACGGGGGAGAAGACGCCCGTGATCTCGTCGGTCGCGAGGATCCAGGCCACGACCTCCAACCAGAACGTGAGCCGGTTCACCATGGAGCTGCTCGGCCCGCTCTGCGACGTCGCCGAGGAGGACCAGGACTGGGTGCCCCTCGATGGCGAGGCGGGGGAGAGGTGGTCGCTCGGGCTGGTGCACACGATCGTGGCCGGCACGCTCGAGATCAATAAAAATCAGCTCGCCCAGCGTGGCCTCGGGCTGCCTCGGTAGCACGGACCTACCGGCACCTGATCAAGGAGACTGCTGATGGACATCACACTTTCAGAATCCGAGCGGACGGTGCGTGACGGAGTTCGGCACTTGCTTGCTCGCGAGGTCACGGCTGAGTACATGCAGGCGGCGCATACCGCGGTGGACTTCCCGTCGGATCTGTGGCAGAAGCTGGCCGACAAGGGCTGGCTGGGAGTAGCCGTCGAAGACTCCGCCACCGGCTACGGCGGGTCGCTGGTCCACTGGGCACTCGTGCTCGAGGAGATGGGCCGAGTTGCCTGCCCGGCGCCGGTAGCCGAGCACATGTCGGCGGTCGCCTACCTGGCCGCCGTGTCCGCCGCCGATGACGAACGGCTGGCGGCTGCTGCGGCGGGACGGCTGATCGTGACGATCGCTCACGAGGACAAGCCCGGAAGCGCGGTGACGGCGGGGCCCACGCAAGCGGGCAACGTGGAGCTCCGCGGCACCAAAATGCTGGTGCCGTATGCCCAGGGTGCCTCGCACCTCGTCGTCGTTGTGGGCACAGGTGACAGCCGGGCTTATTACTGGCTCGACGCCACCGCGCCCGGAGTAACGCTGATCCCGGTCAAGTCCCTGTCCAAGAACCAGCAGTGCCTGCTGGAGCTGGACGGGGCGCGCGCCGAACTGCTCGGAACCTACTCAGACGATCCGCGCAGTGACCTGATCGAACTGTTCACGTTGGCGGGCGACGCCTACGCCGTCGGGCTCATGGGGACGATGCTGGACACCTCGCTCAGCTACGTCAAGCAGCGCGTCCAGTTCGATCAGCCCATCGGCCGGTTCCAGGCCGTGCAGCACCGCTGTGCCGACATGGCGGTCGCCTGTAGCGGCGCCCAGTCACTTCTGTACAACGCCGTCTGGCTGGTCGACAACGACAAGCCCGCCGCTGAGACGCTGGCCCTCTGCCACGCCTACGGGCGCGATGCCGCGGGCGTGGTCCTGGGCAACGCGCACCAGGTGCACGGCGGTATCGGCTTCACCAAGGAGTACCCGTTGCATCACTTCTCCCGGCGGGCGAAGGTGTACGAGGTATCGCTCGGGCAGGCCGCGTCCCACCGTGAGCGCTGGGCTCAGCTCCAGGACCGCACAGCTTCGGGTCATCCTGGCTCCGGCGAGCCGCAGCGCACCCTGGTCGCCGGGTAGAGAGTGAGGCGATCATGAGCGACGCCGGTTCCCTGCCGGGCTACGACGAACTTCCGGTCGTCCAGGGAGCGCCACCCCACTCAGCCTGGGGTCTGTGGGGTGATGACGATCAGCTCGGCGCGCTCAACCTGCTCGGCGGCGAGCGTCTCGTCGAGGCCTCCCGGCTGATCCGCAAGGGAGCCATGTTCCCGCTCAACTGGGAGATGGAACTGCCCGATCCGATCATTGCCGGCCGGGCCCGCCGGCAGCTTCCCCGGCATTCCTACGTGGTGTACGGGAAGACCTCGATCGAGGATGTCCTTGATAACTACTACCCGCAGAGCTCGTCTCAATGGGACGCGTTCAGCCATGCAGGGCACCCCGAGTACGGCTTTTACAACGGGGCAACGCTCGAGGACGTGATGAGCCCGGACGCGCCGAAGTGCGGTATTGAGAACTGGGCGCGCCGCGGCATCGCCGGGCGCGGCGTGCTGCTCGACGTGGGCCGCTGGCTCGAGGAGACAGGCCGGGAGTTTGACTACACGACTACCACGGCGATCACTGTCGATGATCTCGAGAAGGTCCGGCTGCACCAGGACGTGGAGATCCGTACTGGCGACGTCCTGCTGATCCGGACCGGGTGGATGAAGTTCTACCTGGCCCAGCGGCGCCGCTGGCGGTTCGAGATCGGCGGGAACCCGGTCATCCCCGGACTGGAGTCGAGCCGGGACATGGTCCGCTACCTGTGGAACCTTCATGTGGCCGCTATCGCCGCCGACAACATGGCGGTCGAGGCGCTGCGCATGGGCGAGCAGCGCAATCCGCTGGAGGAGGACGTCAGCCTGCACCGCGACCTGATGGCGCTGTGCGGCGTCCCGCTGGGGGAGTTCTGGTACCTGGAGGGTCTGGCCGACGATTGCGCGCAGGACCACGTGTACGACTGCATGCTGACGTCGGCGCCGATGAACAAGCGGGGCGGTGCAGGCTCGCCGCCCAACGCCCTGGCGATGAAGTAGCCGCCGTGACGGAGAGTTCGCGGTCGGCCGGGCGGGGAGGCCACGTGCCGCCGTTCACGGCCTTGCGCGTCATCGAGGTAGTCGGATCGGTGGCCGGCGCCTACGCCGCCAAGCTCTTCGCCGACTTCGGCGCGCTGGTCGTCAAGATCGAGCCACCCGGCGGAGATCCGCTTCGCCGGGTCGGGCCCGCGGTCAACGGCACCGGCTCGCTGTTCGCGCTCATCAATACCGGCAAGCGATCGCTGGTCCTGGATATGGCAGGAAACCCGTCCGATGCGACCAGGTTCAGGGCACTGGCGCAGGGCGCCGACGTCGTGATCGAGAGTTCCTCGGCGGAGCCGCTCAGCCGGCTTGGCGCAGATCTGGATCTGCCGCGGGCGGTGCGGGTCTACCTGACGCCGTTCGGCCTGGACGGGCCCTACGGCAGCTTCCGCAGCTGTGACTTCATCGATTTCGCTGTGTCCAGCCACATGTTCGTGAATGGCGACCCCGATCGCCCGCCGTTGCAGGGGCCGCCGCACGAATCGGAGTTCGCCGTCGGCATTCACGGCTTTATCGGCGCAATGGCGGCGTTGCTGGCGCGCGCGAGGACCGGCCTCGGCCAGACGGTCGATATTGCGCACCTTGAGGTGATGGCAAGCCTGGATCAGTACACCGTGCCGATGTGGACTCACAGCGGCTTCCTCCAGCACCGGGCCGGCAACTGCTCGCCCGGCCCGTGGCACCCGATCGTCCAGGTCCGCTGCAAGGACGGCGATCTGTCGATCACTGCCGCCGGCGCCCGGCTCCCGTTGCTGCTCGCGGCCATGGGTTTGTCCGGTCTGTTCGATGACCCGATGTTCAGCACCGAGGCTGCGCTGCTATCGCACCGGGCCGAGTTCGACGCCGCGCTCGCGCCGTGGTTCCTGGCCCGGACCATGGCCGAGGTCGTGAGGCTGCTTGAGCCCATCCACATTCCGGCGGCTCCCGTGCGCCGTATCCGCGATGTCCTGGACTACGAGCATCTCCGGGCCCGCGGGTTCTGGCAGGTCCCGGACGAGGCAAGCGGAGTGAGATATCCGCGCGGGCCGTTCGTGGTCTCCGGACACCCGGCCAGCATCCGGCCCGCGCCCGCGATCGGAGATGCTAACCAGGCGACGCTGGCGATGTTTGCCGCGGAGCCTGACCTGTCGTCCGACGGTACCCGGCTCGCCGCCGGGCCGCTGGACGGCATCCGCGTTCTCGATCTCGGCAGCTGGTGGGCGGGACCGCTGGCGGCTCGCATGCTGGCGGACCTTGGCGCCGACGTCATCCGGGTCGAGCCGCCGTGGGCGCGCAGCCTGGCCGGTGGCCAGCCCAGCACCGACGCCAGCGACTACGCGGCCGGGGACGGGATGACGACCGGGCTCTGGGCGCAGGCAATGCCCGCGCTGTGGGGACGGAACCGGCGCACCCTGTGCATGCGGCTCGACCAGGCTGGCAGCCGCGACGTCATCAGCAGGCTGGTCAGCCGGTCTGACGTCGTGCTGGAGAATTTCTCGCCCCGGGTGATGCCCAAGCTCGGGTTCGGCTTCGAGCAACTGCGTGACTGGAACCCGTCCGTCATCTACGCGCATATGCCCGGCTACGGCACGACCGGCCCGGACGTCAACCTCGTGTCGCTCGGCCCGACCATCGAGGCGGCCGCTGGCATCTGCGCGCTGATGGGCTATCCGGATCGTGGCCGCCACCGGCAGGGCAATGCCTTCGCGGATGCCATCTCCGGCATGAGTGCTGCCGCGGGGGTCCTGCTCGCGCTGTGGGACCGTGCCGCTGATCCCGCTCATGCGGCCCGCGATGTGGAGGAGGCCCAGCTCGAGGCCACGGTTTGCTTTGCCGGTGATGCGTTGCTCGCGACGCAGGTCACTGGCCAGGAGCCCGAGCTGCGCGGCAATACCCACCCCGTGCACGCGCCGCAAGGCTGCTATCCGGCAGCCGGGGAGGATGCGTGGATCGCGATTAGCGTTCACACTGACGACCAGTGGCGGCGGCTCTGCCGCCTTGCCGGGCTGCCGGGCCAGCTGGCGGGCTTGCCGGTGGCCGAGCGGCGAGCCAGGCACGGTGAGCTTGACGCGGCAATCGCCGCCTGGACCAGGCAGCAGGACCACCTGGAGCTGATGCTCGCGCTTCAGCACCGGGGCATCGCCGCGGGTGCGGTGCTGAACGCCAGGGAACTGGTCGAGAACCGGCATCTCGCCGAACGTGCTTACTACCCGGAGCTCCGCCACGACAGCTTCGGGACGTTCCCGTTCGGCGGTGCCGCCTTCCGCTTCTCCGCCACCCCCGTCACCTACCGCATCGGCAGCTCGCGACTGGGCGAGTACAACGATGAAGTGCTGGCCGAACTAGGCCTCGGGGACGAGGCGGCCGCCGTCCTGCGGCGCCAGGGAGTTATCTGCGACAGCGCGGTGGCGAGGGCGGCATCCGGGCAAGCGAGGGTTTCTTGACAGCCCGGAGCCTATTTACATCAACACCCAAGGAGCGTCATGTCCCCTGTTGCCCAGACCGTTGCCGGAGCCGTCGAGGGCTCGGAAGCCGATGGTGTCTTCATCTTCCGCGGCGTTCCGTACGGCGGGCCGGTGTCCGGGCCTGGCCGGTTCCGGCCGCCGACGCCGGCCCGTCCGTGGGACGGAGTGCGCCCCGCTCGCGAGAACGGCAACGCGTGCCCGCAGAAGTCGGGGATCGGACTGAACTCCCTGATCACGCCGCTCGGGCCGCCTGCTCCCCAGGGCGAGGACTGCCTGGTACTCAATATCTTCACGCCGGGGCTCGACGACGAGCGCCGGCCGGTCATGGTCTGGCTGCACGGGGGCGGCCTCACCGTCGGGGCCGGCGCGGGCTGGCGACGACGGCCACCAGCTGGCCAGGCACGGCGTCGTAGTGGTCTCGATCAATCATCGCCTCGGCTTCCTGGGCTGGCTGTACCTCGCCGAGCTGGCGGGCGAGGAGTACGCGGATTCCGGGAACGCCGGCACGTTGGACATGATCGCGGCGCTGGAGTGGGTGCGGGACAACATCGATGCCTTCGGCGGCGATCCCCGCAACGTAGCCATCTTCGGCGAGTCCGGCGGCGGATATAAGGTCTCGACACTGCTTGGCAGCCGTCGCGCTGAAGGCCTGTTCCACCGGGCGGCCATCCAGAGCGGGCCACAGCTGACCGCAATCGAGCCCGCCGACGCCACGGCGGTAGCCAGGGAGCTGATGGGTCGGCTACATGTCTCGTCGGTCGACGAGCTCGTGCGGGTACCGGTAAGACAGTTCGTGGCGACCGGCTTCGATCTGCTCGGCAGCCCGCTGCAGGGCAAGAGCGCTCCCTGCGGGCCTGTCCTCGACGGCCGCACCATCCAGCGGCACATGTTCGAACCCGATGCGGCCCCCGCGTCGCTGGGCGTGCCGCTGCTGATCGGCACCTGCAAGGACGAAATGACACTGTTCAATCTGGGCGAGGCAGGACTCCGGGCGTCCGCCGCGCGCATCTTCGGTGACCGCGTGGACCAGGCCGCTGACGTGTACCGCAAGTCCCGGCCATCGGCATCTGATCAGGAGGTCTACTGCGCCATCACGACGGACCGGTTCCGGGTCGGGTCCATTCGTCTGGCCGAGCGGCGAGTCGCAGCCAGTGACGTTCCGGTGTACATGTTCCGGTTCGATTATGAAAGCCCGCTAGCCGGCGGAACGCTCGGTGCGCCGCACGGCATCGAGGTCGCATTCGTGTTCGACAACCTGAAGGGCGAGCACAACCTGGGCCTGCATGGCGACCGTCCGGACGCGCAGGAGCTGGCTGACCGGGTGAGCGCGGCCTGGGTCGCGTTCGCCAGGACCGGCGACCCGAGTCATTCAGGTCTTCCGCCCTGGCCGGCCTACCAGGATAAGCGACGCGGCACGATGATCTTCGACAGCCACTGTCACGTGGTGGACGACCCGGACGGCGGGGAACGAGCCGCCTGGGACGGGGTCACGAGCTTCGGGATGTGAAAGCGATGATCACTTTGATCCCGGCGAAGGCGGGTCCGGGTGCTTGAGCTGGCGGGCCGTCGCGTCACCTTCGGCATCCACTACAACTTCCGCAACCCGGTGCGGTGGCAGCGCCCCTGGCAGGACGTCTACGCCGAGACCCTGGAGCACATCCAGCTCGCCGAGGCACTCGGCTTCGACGATGTCTGGACGACAGAGCATCATTTCATCGAGGACGGCTACTCGCCCGCCATCCTGATGCTCTGCGCGGCCATCGCCGCCCGGACCAGCCGCGTGGGCATCGGCACCCGCGTCCTGCTCGCCCCCCTCTACAACCCCGTGCGGCTGGCCGAGGACGCGGCGACCGCCGATGTGCTCAGCGGCGGCCGGCTGATTCTCGGCGTCGGCCTCGGCTACCGGGACGAGGAATACGCCGGCCTGGGCATCCCCACCGGGTCGCGGGGTCAGCGGCTGGAGGAGATCGTCTCGGTCCTCCGGCAGGCGTGGGGACCAAGCCCGGTGGACTTCTCTGGGCGTTTTTTTGCGTATGACGGCGTCCAGGTCACGCCCAAGCCGGTCCAGCAGCCGATCCCGGTCTGGATCGGCGGCGGATCGCCGGCCACGGCGCTGCGAGCCGCCCGCATCGGCGACGGGCTGCTGGCCGGCGGCGCGCTCGCGCGCCAGTACCGGGAGGAGCTGGCCCGGGTGCGGCCCGACCAGGTGTCCAGGAGCTCGGCGGGCGTGCCCTGGGCCCTTATCGCGGAGGATCCGGACGCGGCCTGGGCGGCGATCGGCGAGCACGTGCTGTATCAGCGGCGCACCGCGAACCAGTTCCTCACCGCCAACGGCCATCCGGCCCTGTATCCCGGGCTTCCGGACCAGGCAACGCAGGACCGGAGCTGGAACCCCGACATCGTGGTCACGCCCGCGCGGGCCAGGGAACTCGTCGTGCAGGCAGCGGAGCAGGCGCAGACCGACGAGGTCAGCGTGGCCTGGTACGGCATCCCGCCGGGCGTGCCGCCGGCCCTGTGCCAGCGGTCACTGGAGCTGTTCGCTGCCGAGATGCTGACCGGAGCGCGCTGACCGGTCCTGCTGAGACCACCGGGTTACGAGGAAGGGACTCACCGCATGCTAGATGCCTCGGACCGCATTGCGCTGCACGAGCTCGCCGCGCTCTACGGGCACCTGCTCGACCAGCGCCGCTGGGACGATCTCCACCTGGTCTTCACCGACGACCTGGTCTATGAGGGCCTGACGCACACCACCGGCAGCATCGCCGAGAAGGTCGCCCTGTGGACCAGCGAGGACGGGATCAAGCGGCATCCGCTCGCTCACCACATCACCAACCCGGTAGTGACCGAGGACGCCGACGGCACCATCCGGATGATCTGCAAGGGCATCATGATCCGGGCTGAGGTGGCTCCGGTGAGCATCATCTACGAGGACATCGCCGTGCGTACTGAGCGGGGCTGGCGCATCGCCTACCGCAAGGCGACCAACCGCACCGAGCAGGCTCTGGCCGCCGGCTGAGCCCACCAGGCCGGGCTGGCCCGGGTGAGCGCCCCGGTCAGTGCGGGACGAGCGTCTGCCCGGGATCCGTCTTGCTGGCCAGGCGCTCGGTCAGCTTCTGCCGCTCCAGCTGGGCGAACCGCTCGCGATGGCGGGCGGCCTGGCCGAGGGACAGCTCGTAGACCTTGGCCCGCCGGGAGAACTGGTGCAGCGGGTACTCGATCATGAATCCCATAGCGCCGTGTACCTGGTGTGCCTGGCCCAGCACGATCGCCGCCGCGTCGCGCCCGTAGGCGTGGCACATCAGCAGCGTCTCCTCGGCCGGCTTGCCGGTGCTGAGCAGCCACGCCGCCTTGTACAGCAGCGACTGGGCGCCGCTGTAAGCGACCGCCATGTCGGCGCAGCGATGCTGGACCGCCTGGAACCGGCCGATCGGCTGGCCGAACTGAACGCGATCCTGCACATACCTAAGCGACATCTCGAGCATGCGGCCCATCAGGCCGACGGCGTAGGCGTCGGACCCGAGTGTGTACAGCTCGATCAGGTCGCTCGCCGGATCCCCGCCCTGGTCCCCGAGCTGCTCAGCCGGTGCCGCGTCTAGTTCCAGCAGGCACTGCTGGTTGCGTGACACCGAGTCCAGATGTGTCAGCCTGACGCCGGGCGACGTCACATCGACCCAGAAGTAGGCCTGCCCGGTGCCGGCCACGACGATGACATGCGTCGCCCCGCGAGCGTACGGCACGAGCACCTTGCTGCCGGTCAGCTCAGCGTGGCCGGAGTCAGTGGGCGCGGCTGTCACCGGTGCGCCCGGCTTGTCCAGGTGGGCCAGCGTGACGACCAGGCGCCCTGCGGCAGCGTTGGCAAGCCGGTCGTCATCGGGCGACAGCACGCGGGCAAGGTAGGCCACAGCCGCCAGGTGCTCGGCTACGGGCGCCGGGCAGGCGACCCGGCCGGCTTCCTCGAGCACCAGCGCCCAATCGACAAAGGAGCCGCCGCCGCCGTCACCGTCGCTGACCCCTACGCCGAGCCAGCCGTCTCTCGCGAGCAGCTTCCACAGCCCCGCGGGGAACTGTCCTGAATCTTCGACCGACTGCACGAAATCGGTCGTGACCTCGCCCGACAGCAGCTGCCGGACGCCATCGCGGACCTGCTGCTCTGAGTCTGAGAGCGTGATATCCATGGTCAGTCTCCTCGGTACCGTCGTCAGGCCGCGCGCTACCGCGGCAGCCCGAGTCCCCGGGTTGCCAGCGTGTTCTTGTTCACCTCGAGGGTGCCGGCCACGATCGTGGCCACCAGCCCCTCCATCCAGGTCGAGCCCGCCTGCCCGCCGAGGGGCACCCACGCCTCGCCCTGCTGCGCGAGGTCGCTGGCATCACCGAGCAGTTCCATCGCGAAGCGGCTGACGTTCTGGTTGGAGACGGTTCCCTGGATGCGGCCGATCGAGGCGATCGAGCGGGTGTTCAGGCCCGCCGCGTCCTCGGAGACCTGCCGGTAGTACGACAGCCGTGCGACCTCAGCCTCGATCGTGAGCTGCGCGAACCGCTGCGACACCAGCGGCTCGTCGTAGAGCGAATGGCCGTTCGCTGGCGTCTGCACCGCATATTCCTTGAGCGCGTCGAGCTGGCGGAATGAGCTCAGCCAGCGGGGGTTGCCCGCCCGCTCGAAGCCCAGCGCTTGCATCGCTACCCGCCATCCGTCGTTCTCGGGGCCAAGCCGGCAGGACGCGGGCACCCGGGCGTTGTCGAAATAGATGTGCCCGACGCGTCCCTTGGTCCCGACCATGCTCGTGATGGGGGCCCTCGAGATCCCCGGCGTGCTCATCGGGATCAGGAACACCGAGATGCCCTTGTGCTTGGGCGCGGCCGGGTCGGTCCGAGCCAGCAGGAACACCCATTCGCCGCGCAGGATGTGGCTCGTCCAGATCTTCTCGCCGGTGATGACGTACTCGTCGCCGTCCCGCTCGGCGCGGGTGCGCAGCGACGCCAGGTCAGACCCTGCGTCCGGCTCGCTGAAGCCCTGCAGCCAGAATCCCTCACCGCGGGCGATGCGGCTGAGGTGAAACTGCTTCTGCTCTTCGGTCCCGTACATCATGATGCTCGGGCCGATCCAGTTCAGCGACATGTACTGCGGGCCGCGCGGCTCGTGATGCGCGGTCATCTCTTCCTTCAGCACGACCTGCCGCCAGATTGAGGCGTCGGCCCCGCCGTATTCGCGCGGCCACGCCATCGTCAGCCAGCCGCGCTCGGCCATCCCTCTGGTAACCCGCTTGACCACTTCGAACGCTTCGTCGCTCGCGGAATACCCAGCCCACCAGGGCGGCAGCTCCGCTGCGAGGAACTGGCGCAGCTCGGCGCGGAAGGCGTCCTCCTCAGCCGTGAACTCAAAATCCACCCGTGCTCCTTAATAAGAGTTGTCGGGACTGAGGGCGCTGCCGGGACAGACGCAGTGCGCGGGCGGCGCCAGCATGCGGATCACGACTGCGGAGACCGGCGGGGAAGGCGGACTGTGGCCGTGGCGGACGCGGAAATCTCGTCGCGCTGGTTGGTGGCCGTGAGCTCGCACACCACCAGTCCGTCCGCGCCGTCGCCGCGCGTGCGGGCCACCGTGCCGTTGAGCCAGGTGGTATCGCCGATGAAGTTCGGCCGGCGCAGCCGCATGTCAAACGCGGTGATGAAGCCATCGTCGCCCATCCAGTCGGTGAGCAGATGAACGAACCACGCGCTCCGCATCGCGCCGAGGTCGTAGCCGCGGGGCAGTCCGCTCTTGCGCGCGAAGTAGGAGTCATAGTGCGCCGCGCCGATGTAGTCCTCGATGCCGGTGTCCTCGTTCACGACCCTGCCGCCCGGATTATCCCGCAGGTACCTGTACATCAGCCGGTTAGCGGGTGACGAGCCGCCCAGTCCCTGCAGGAAGGCAAACAGGCCGGACAGCGTGAGCGGGCCCTTGACCAGCGTGATGAGGGTGTCACCCGCGGACACGTCCTCGAAGTACCTGGTGGCCGCGCCGCGCCGCTGTCCTGGCTCGCGCTCGTACTGATCGGCGATGGCCTGGATCTGCTCGGGGGAGTAGGCCGGCTCGGGCAGGTCAAGGTACTTCCCGCGGGCGCGCACCTCGCCGCGCTCGAACCGGCGCAGCGTCCGGAACAGCTCGGCGACCAGCTCACCGTCGGTGCCCAGGAACTCGGTCCGCTCGACATGCGTCACCGTCCGGCCGGAAAAGGACCGGCGCTCCTCGACCTGGTCTTCCCGCACCTCATGCAGTGCGGTCGAGCCGGTGATCCGCTCGCCCAGGCGCGCGTGCCGGTGGAACTGCCACCGGTCGCCGATCCACAGGCCGAGCACGCCGGGCAGGATCGTCTCGGTGTAACTGCCGACCTCGCGCTCGCCGGGTCTCCGCTGGCCGCCGCCGTAGATGCCCGTCGGCGGCGCGAACATGGCCCGCCACCGGGTGCCCTCGGCGTACTCGCGATCCCACCACAGCGGGTTGTCGTCGCCCACGCCGAGCGCGAAGCCGCCGATCTTGTTCTCGGTGATGGTGACCGGATGGCGCGGCTTCGGCACGCCGATCTGGGCGATGGCGGCCTGCACGCCCGCATCGGTGATCCGCCCGTTCATCCACTCGACTGTGCTCGTCATGCCCAACGGCCTCCGCGTGTCCGTGGTCGCCCGCGCCTGCCGCGCTGGCACCGGGCCGGGCGGGGATTTCCGTCTCCTGACTCCGGCCGGTCTGCGGCCGCCAGCTTCATCGCGGCGCCGCTGTTGACCGCCTCAATAAAGCTCATATAGTTAGTTCTTATAACTGATGCTAATACGCGACGGGGAACCCGTCTAGGCGGCGGAGTGCTCTGGAAGGACAGATGACCGCATGACCGATCACCTATCCGGCAGGAGCCAGCCTGGTCGGCTCGGCTCGCCCGATCTCGTCCTGCAGGGCCTGCGTGACGTCGGCTACCTGCCGAACGAACGCATCGCGAGCGTCGTGTACCTGAGCGAGACAGCTGGCCAAGCCGGTGCTCGTGGAGGGACCTGCGGGCACCGGGAAGACCGAGCTGGCGAAGAGCGTCGCACAGATGGCGGGCATGCGGCTGATCCGGCTGCAGTGCTACGAGGGACTGGACGAGGCCAAAGCACTGTACGAATGGAATTACAAGAAGCAGCTGCTCCGCATCCAGGCCGGCCAGACCGGTCAGGCCGCGGCCGACGATGCCAGCGGGAGCGGCACCGGGCGTGACTGGTCGGACGTGGAGTCGGACATCTTCAGCGAGGAATTCCTGCTGTCGCGCCCGCTGCTCGCCGCCATCCGGTCGCCCGAGCCGGTCGTCCTGCTCATAGACGAGGTTGACCGGCTTGAGGTGGAGACCGAGGCGCTGCTGCTCGAGGTGCTGTCGGAGTACCAGGTCTCGATTCCCGAGCTGGGCACCATCACCAGTACCGCACAGCCGCTGGTATTCCTGACCTCGAACAACTCCCGCGATCTGTCCGAGGCGCTGAAGCGCCGGTGCCTCTACCTCTACATCGACTATCCGTCGATAGAGCGCGAGCAGGAGATCGTCCGCAGCCGGGTGCCCGGCATCGCCGCCGGCCTGGCCGCCCAGGTCAGCGGGCTCGTCCGGTCGCTGCGCCAGATCGAGCTGAAGAAGCACCCGTCAGTCTCTGAGACCATCGACCTCGCCAACACGCTGTACCTCATGGGCGCGGAGGAGATCACGCCGCAGTTGGCCGTCGACACCCTGCACGTGCTGCTGAAATACCAGTCGGACATCGAGAAGGCCACAGCCGAGCTGACGTCCGGCCCGAAGGCCTGAGGCCGAGCATGGCCGCGCAGATCGCGCGCGCGCCCGGCAGTGCCCCGATGGACGTGACGCTGGCCGCCTTCGTCACCGAGCTGCGTGCTGTCGGCATCCCGGTGTCCCTCTCGGAGAACATCGACGCTACTGCGGCGGTGCTGGCTATGCCGATGGCCGGCCGTGAGTCGCTGCGCAGCGCCCTGGCCTCGACCCTCGTGAAGAGCAGCGATCATTTCCGCGCCTTCGACCTGATCTTCGACATCTTCTTCGCCGGCCGGTTCGGTGCCTCCGCCCAGCCGGACCCGGACGGCCGGGCGGGGCCGGGCCGGGCCGCGGCCGGGACCCCCAACGGGACGCCACGGGGGACGATCGTGTCGTCGTTCACCGACGCCGAGCTGAACGACGTGCTCTTCAACGCGGTCCTTGCTGCTGACAAGCTGCTCCTGCAGGTAGTGGTCAACGAAGCGGTCACCCGCTTCGCCGGCATCGAGCCCGGCCGGGTCGTGGCGGGCATGTACTACATGTACAAGACGCTGACCAGGCTGAACCTCGACACCTTGCTGGAGCGGTTGCTGGCCGAGGCAGCCACCGCCGACCTGACTGCGATGGACTACAAGCTCACCACCGACGACTACCGGCGCCGGGTCGATGACGTGCGGCTGGAGGTGGAGAGCGAGATCCGCCGCCGGCTGGTGGCCGACCGCGGCGCGGAAGCGGTCGCCAGCACGCTGCGCCGTCCGCTGCCGGAGGATGTCGACTTCCTGAACGCCTCGCAAGAGCAGCTGGCGGCCATCCGCCAGTCGCTCCAGCTGCTGAGCAAGAAGCTGGCAGCGCGGCTGGCGCATAAGCGCCGTCACCACCGCCGGTCCACGCTGGATTTCCGCCGCACCATCCGGCAGTCGCTCGGCAACGGCGGCGTGCCGGTCGACCTGGTGTTCCGCAAACCTCATCCGGCCAAGCCGGAGATCATCCTGATCGCCGATATCTCCTCGTCGGTGTCGGCGTTCGCGACCTTCACGCTGCAGCTCGCCTACGCGATCAGGTCGGAGTTCTCCAAGGTCCGCAGTTTCGTCTTCGTGGACGGGATCGAGGAGGTCACCGCGATCCTGGAGTCAGCGCCGGACATGGCTGCGGTGGCGCATCACATCAACAGCGGCACCGGCGCGGTGCGCTTCGATGGTCACTCGGACTACGGCCTGGTCCTGGAGAACTTCTGGGACCAGTGGGGCCATCAGATCCGGGCGCGGACGACGGTGATCATTCTCGGCGATGCCCGCAACAACTACCACGCGTCCCGTTCCTGGGTGCTCAAGTCGATCCGCCAGCGGGCCCGGCATCTGTACTGGCTCAACCCGGAGCCCTCGTATTCCTGGGATGCCGGTGACTCGATCATCTCCGAGTATGCCAAGTACTGCGACAAGGCGGTGGAGTGCCGCAGCCTCCGGCAGCTCCGGGCCTTCGTCGCCGAGCTTGACTAACTACCTAGGTCAGGGGTTCGCCATCAGCCAGCCACACGCCGAACTCACCGAATGCGGCCCGGTTCTTCAGGTCATCTTCACCAGGGATGCAAAGCTCAACGCGATCAGCCCGGAGATGACGGATGTGCTGTGGACCGCGGCGCGGATGCTGGCCAGCCAGGATGACCTGCGCGCGCTGGTGATCAAGGCCCGCGGCCGGTACTTCACCGCCGGGATCGACCTGGCCGCCCGGCCGGTCCGCAACAAGGCCGAGGGCCAGGCGCTGCGCCGTCAGTACCGGCAGCATCACCTGCTCTACGACGAGTTCGAGTCGATCGAGAAGCCGATAGTGCTGGCTGCCCAGGGCCCGTGCCTGGGTGCCGGGCTTGATATGGCCTGCTCCTGCGACATCCGCCTGGCCTCCGCAGGGGCCCGTTTCCAGCTGCCCGAGCTTTCCCTCGGAGTGATCGCCGGGAGCGGCGGGACCAGCCGTCTGACCAGGCTTGTCGGCCCGCACTGGGCGAAATGGCTAGCCATGGCCAGCCGCAGTGTTGACGCGCAGCAGGCACTCATGATGGGGCTGGTGCATGAAGTACTGCCGCAGGATGGCTTTGAGGCGGCAGTCGACAAGATCGTCAGCGAGATCGTGATGCTGCCGAGGGAGGCGCTCGGGGTCGCGAAGCTCACCGTGGACATGTGCGCCGATTCCGACCGGACGACCGGCAGGAACATCGAGCGCCTCGCGAACACGCACTTGCTGATGTCGGGCGAGTACCGGGAGCGGGTGGGTGCATTCCTCCGAGCCAAGGACCCCGGCACCAGGGACGGAACGGGGCCGCTTCAAGCCGGTTCGGTCACGCCATGACCCAGATACCGGTGCTGATGGTGCACGGCTTCGCGTCCTCCTTTGACCGCAACTGGCGGGAGCCGGGGTGGGTCGACGTGCTGGCCGAGCAGGGCAGGGCGGTCATCGGCGTCGACCTGCTCGGCCACGGCACCGCGGCCAAGCCGCACGACCCCGTGGCGTACGCCGGCCTGGAGCAGTCGATCACGGCGGCGCTTCCTGACGGCCAGGTCGATGCCGTCGGATTCAGCATGGGCGCCCAGCTGCTGCTGCGCGCCGCGGCCGCTCAGCCGGAGCGATTCCGCCGGATCGTCATCGGCGGCGCCGGCGATAACGTCTTCGCCGGCTCCGGCTCGGAAGCGACCGCGGATGCTATCGAGACTGGCGAGACGCCGGCCGACGGCGATCCCGCCACGGCCGCGCTGGCGCATTTCGCGCTGGCGCCCGGCAACGACCGCGCCGCCCTCGCCGCGTGCCTGCGCAGGCCACGGTTGGCGCTGACCGAAGCGGATGTCGCGGCTGTCCGCGTGCCGGTCCTGGTCGTACTCGGCGAGCGCGACTTCGCCGGGCCGGCCGACAGGCTGATGGCCGCGCTGCCCGACGGCCGGCTGCTGCCGCTGCCGGGCACCGATCATTTCGGCACGCCGAAGGATTTCCGGTTCCTGCAGGCGGCGCTGGACTTCCTCGGCGGCTAACCGGTTCCCCGCGACTTCAGGGAGGTCACCATGCCAGAAAGCCAGGTCGCGGTCGTCACGGGCGGCGCCCGCGGGATCGGGTTCGCCGTCGCCACTGCGCTGGCCGGCGACGGCTACCACGTCGTCATCCTCGACAACGGAGTGCGGCTCGACGGCACCGGTCAGGACGCCGGGCCAGCGAACGATGCCGTCGCTCAGATCGGCGCGCGAGGGGGCACCGCCGAAGCAGTGTTCTGCGATGTCGGCGACGCCGCGGCCGTCCGCGCGACCATCGCTGATGTGCTGGCCCGGCACGGCAGGATCGACGTGCTCGCCAATGTCGCGGGGATCCTGCGTCCTGGCCCGTTCCTGCACGACACAGCGGACACCTGGGCAGCGGTGCTGTCCGTGCATCTCGGCGGTCACCTTAACGCGATCGCGGCGGTGCTGCCGGGGATGCTGGCGCGGCGCGAGGGGCGGATTATCAATATCACCTCCACCTCGGCTTTGCTGGGCTCGCGCCGACAGCCCGCGTACTCCGCCGCCAAGCAGGCTGTCGTCGGGCTCACCCGGGTGCTGGCGCCGCTGCTGGCCCGCTCGGGTGTCGCGATGAACGCCATCTACCCGGCCGCGGCGTCCCGGATGAGCACGGGCGCGCGGGCAGAGCCGGATCCGGACCGGGACGGGCGGTCCGCTGAGCTGACGGACCGCGAGCCCGGGCACGTCGGGCGATTCGCGACCTGGCTCGCCGGGCCCGGAGCGGCGGGCGCGACCGGGCGGGTCTTCCTCGTCAGCGGCGGCTATGTCATCGAGTACGAGCACCTGCGGCCGTGGAAATGGTCGGCGGTCCCGCCGGGCGCGGACCCGGACCAGGTTGCCGAGCGCGTGCGCTGGGTACTCGGGCGGCCACACCCCACGGTGATCGGACCCTGGCCGACGCGCGACTTCGGGCTGGCCGAGATCGACCGCCAATGGGAGGGTACTGGTGTCAGCGCCGAGCTCGCGGCTGCCGCCGGGGCCACTGGCCAGCCGGGTGCCGGCTGGACAGCCGCTGTCGCCCGCGTCCCTGGCCTGCCGGACGTGGCCGTCGTCGGCGCGGCCGAGGGCTCCTCAGCCGCGGCACTGCTAGCCCAGCTCCGCGCGCGCCGCCCGGGTGCGGACGCCGCTGGCGGCCAGGCGGCAGCGACGGAACCGGCGTCGCCGCCGGCCGGCGTCATCGTCTTCCCGTCCGGCTGTGGCCCGGCAGCGCCGCCCACCGCCGGCACGCGCGATCAGGGCGGTCTCGAGAGCGTGGCGGACGTTGTGCTGCCACCGCCCGGCGAAATCTGCCCCGTGGTCGTGGAGCTGCTGCACCAGCTCCAGTCGGCCCTGGCGCTGGCTGGCCGGGATGGCGGCCGGTCCGTTCTCGTCGTGTTGCCCCCGTGGCGGGACGACGGCGCCCTTGCCTGCGCGCTGGCCTGGTACGCGGCCGTGGGCCTGATTCGCGGCACTGCCGCGACAGAGGCGATCTACGGGGTCCGGGTGAACGGCCTCGTCGTCGAGCGGGGCCACGAGCAACTCGGCGCCGCGATGGCCGGCTACCTGCTCTCGGCGGACAGTCACTGGCTCAACGGCTACCTCCTGACAGCGGATGGCCTGGGCGCCGGGGTGCTGTCGGACGAGCGGCCGCGATGGCAGGGCCACTATCCGGGCGCCGAGTTCCGGCTGCCCGCCGCGATCGGCCGCGAGCTCGGCCTGCACGGCAGCTGAGCCGGCCCGGCGCCGGGCCAGACTGGCCGGACAGGATGAGTCAAATCTTGCCAATCAATCTAATCATCGAGTATAAAGAGATATACGAATCACCGAGCGTCCGTGTGGATGGTTCTGAGTGCGCAGGCGTCCCGGAGCGGCTGGCACGCGACAGTCAGCGGCCAGCCGGGGCGTATCAGTGACGGCGGCTACGGCAGGCCGGCTGCAGCGGAGGTCATGAGCATGGACTTCACCTGGACGCAGGACGAGAACGCGCTGCGCGACGATCTGCGGTCCTACATTGAGGACCACATGATGCCGGGCTGGACCCACGTCCACCGGGACATGCCGACTGCCGACACCGTCGCCGAGGTCATCAAGTTCTGCAAGGGCCTGGCCGAGCGCGGCCTGCTCACTCCGCAGTGGCCGGTCGAGTACGGCGGCCGTGGCGCATCGCTCTGGGAGCAGACGGTGATCAGCGAGGAGCTGTGGGGCGAGGGGGAGCCGCGCGGCCCGCAATACATGAACGTCAACTGGATCGGTCCGGCCATCACCCAGCTCGGCTCGGAGGAGCAGCGCCAGGAGTACTTCGGCGCGATCTCGGCCGGCGAGGCCATGTGGTGCCAGGGATTCTCTGAACCGGACGCAGGGTCGGACCTGTCCGCGCTGAAAACCTCCGCCGAGCGTGATGGTGATCACTACATCGTCAACGGCCAGAAGATCTGGACCTCCTACGCGCACGCTGCGGACTACTGTTTCCTGCTGGTGCGCACGGCCAAGTCGGACAACCCCCGGCGCGGCATCTCCGTGCTGCTGGTTCCGATGAACCTGGACGGGATCGAGGTACGTGAGATCCCCACCATCGGCGTCCGGCACCTGGTGCACGAGGTGTTCTTCCGGGACGTGGCTGTGCCGGTCGGCTGTCGGCTCGGCGAGGAGAACGAAGGCTGGAACATCATTCGGCACTTGCTGGCGAGCGAGCGGGTCGGCAACGCGCGGCACGAGTGGATCGACCGCAGCCTCGACAGGCTCATCGACGAATCGATCGCCGACGGCACCGATACCGGCGACCCTCGTTTCTGGGAGACGCTCGGCCGCGCCGCAGCGTGGGCCGCGGCCAGCCGCGTGCTGAACTACGCGGCCGTGCAGGCCTGGAGCGACGGGTCGAGCGAGTACCCGAATCTCGCCGCCACCTACCGGACATCGATGGCGCAGATGGAACTCGGCACCGCCTACGCCTTCATCGACGTGCTCGGGCCGGATGCGCTGCTGGAGTCCTCCCGTGGTGACTACCAGCTCGTCAGCGGGACGCTGTCCACGATCGGCGGCGGATCACTGGAAATGCAGCTGAACAACGTGGCCTGGTATCAACTCGGCCTGCCGAAGGGGTGACGATGGACGTCAAGCTGTCCGGCGAGCAAACCGAGCTCGTGCGATCCGTGCGCGGCCTGCTGCAGCGCCATCGGTCGGGGACGACCGCACCCGGCCCGGCCGAGGCCGACCTGCCCGCGCTGAAGGCGCTGGCTACGGCGGGTTACACCGACGTCCTGTCCGCTGGCGGATCGGCGATTGATGCCGTGCTCGTGATCGAGGAGGCTGCCGCGTTCGCCCCGGGTGCGCCGGTTGCGGCGCGGGCGTTCGTCGGCCCGGTCGTCACCGACACCGGGCTGCCGGACGTGCTCGCCCTGACGGAGCGGCCAGTGGGAGCTGTCAGCCGGTTCGCGCAGCAGGCAGACGCATTCCTCGTGCTGGAGGGTGACGAGGCGCTGCTGGCGGACAAGTCCGGCGTCGACATCACGCCGGTGGAGTCCCGCTGGGGGTACCCGGTCGCCCGGGTCATTGTGTCCGGCGGCGAGTCACTCGGCGCCGGCAGCGGCACGGCACTGCTCACAAGCTGGCGGATCGCGCTCGCCGCGGAAGCGGGCGGCCTGATGGAGGCCGCTACCTTGCACGCTTCGCGGTACGTGACGGTCCGCCACCAGTTCGGCAAGGCCATCGGCTCGCTGCAGTCGATCCAGCACCGGCTGGCGCGAGCGTACGTGCTCTCGCAGGGCACCAAGTGGCTGGCGCGCAGGGCAGCCTGGGACTTGACCGACCCGGTAGCGGCCGCCGCCGCGGCCTGCTACGGCGCCGAGGGCATCCGCGAGGTCATCAGCACGACGCACCAGGTCTGCGGAGCCATCGGGATCACCGACGAGTTTGGCCTGACCGCCTACACGGCCAGGCTGGCGATGCTGCAGACCGAGCTGGGCGGCTCGGTCGCGCACGCGCGGGCGCTCGCCCACGCGCGCTGGGATGGTCGCGTTGCTGCAGCCCGGGCGGGCGGCGCGGAACTGCTGGCCAGCCAGGCCGGCTAGCCCGCTGGCTCAGTCCGGCAGGTCCACCACGGCGTCGCCGTCGGCGGCGAGCAAGCTGGTGCTGACCGCGATCATGTGCTTGGTCCAGTATCTCTCGGCGCCGTCAGCGTCCTGCGACTCCAGCAGCTTCAGCAGCCGGTCGTTAGCGCGCACGGAACGCTGGTTCCTGTTGACCTGTTCCTCGACCTCGGCTGGGCCCATCGGCCGCGTATACCTGCTGGTGACAATCAGCTCGATGATATCGGCGATCGTCTGCCACAGGACCGCGAGGGTCTGGTTCCTGCGTGCCCTCGATGAGCCCGCGATGGAATCCCCAGGACAGGTGCGGGAACTCACGGAAATCCCGGACGGCTGCCCGGCCTGCCTCATTGCGGGCGTGCAGTGTCTCCAGCGCGGCCCGGCTGTCCCTGGACTCCGCGATATGCCGCGCGGCCATCGGCTCGATCATGGTCCTGGCCTCGTGGATGTCGCGCAGCGTCACCCCCCGGAGTTGCAGGAGCACGCCGACGGCGCGGGCAGCGACCGTCGGATCTGGCGCGGTCACCAGCGCTCCGCCGCGGGACCCTCGGCGCATCCTCAGCAGCGACTCCATCTCCAGGACCCGAATTGCCTCGCGCAACGTCGGGCGGGAGACGCCGAATGTCTCCATCAGCTCGCTCTCGGCGGGCAGCGCGTCGCCTTCCTTCAGCTCGCCGCGGATTATCTGCCCGCGGATGCGCGCCGCGAGCAACTCGGCAGCCTTGGGCACGCGCAACTGCGATCCAGACTGCTCGTGGACCATGAGACCTCACAGACTCAGATCGGGTATGTGTGCCGACGAGGTGTTCATCGATTGACATCCCCAATATCGCTAGATTATTGTACCAACTGTAATATGTTAACTAGCAAGTAGTTGATCAAGAGAGCAATCGTAACGTCCCGCAACCAGAACGTAACGAGCCCGCCGGATCGCCCTGCAGGACGACGCGGCGGCCGCCCGGCGGGCTGCGGCTATTACCGCCCTGGAGCACTTTCAAGTCCGCTCTCATCGGCGCGGTCGTCACTCCCGCAACCGCCATCAGCTGCAATCGTCACCACCGCCACGGCCGCCCGGCGATCCCGCCGCCCTGTCATTCCGGAGGAGTGCATGCCTGGTTACCGGTACCTGACGTACGAGCTCATTGATGACGGCACGATCGCCCGCATCAAGCTCAACCGGCCCGCGGCCAGGAACGCCCAGAATCGCGGCATGCTGGTCGAGCTGGGAGACGCAATGCTCGCCGCCGAGGCCGATGACCAGGTGCGCGTCGTCATCCTGGGCGGCGCCGGCCCGCTCTTCTCCGCCGGTCACGACCTGGGGTCCGCGGATGCTGTCGCCGAGCGAACTGCCGGTCCGGATCTGCATGCCACCTACAGCCAGTACGGAGCCAATCGTTCCGGCGCCGAGAAGCGCACGCTTCAGGAATGGCATTTTTACTTCGAGAACACGCGCCGCTGGCGCAATCTGCGGAAAATTACGATAGCCGAAGTTCAGGGGGCAGTTTACGCCGCCGGGCTCATGCTGATGTGGGCCTGCGACCTGATTGTGGCAGCGCAGGACGTCATCTTCGCTGATGTGGTGGGAACGCGTCTCGGGATGTGCGGCGTTGAATACTTCGCGCATCCGTGGGAGCTAGGCCCGCGACGGGCGAAGGAACTGCTGCTGACCGGTGACTCGATCGACGCCGAGGAGGCGCACCGTCTCGGGATGGTGTCGAAGATCTTCCCGGCGGACGAACTCGACGAGCAGACCCTGCGCTATGCGCGAAGAATCGCCGCGCTGCCCACCGTGACGGCCTTGCTCATCAAGGAATCGGTCAACCAGACGGTCGACAACATGGGCTTCTACAACGCGCTGAACGCGTGCTTCACGCTGCATGAACTCAATCACTCGCACTGGGCCGAGATTCACCCGGACAAGACGCCGCGCGGCCTGCCGGAGGACGGCACTCCCGACTGGCGCACGGCACCGCCGGTGCGGCCCTCCCGGCGAGACCTGGCCGTTGACGCCGGAACCTGAGCCGCGGCACGACGGAGCGGAGCACGGCGGCGGGCATTCGCGTCCGCTGGCCGGGATCAGAGTCGTGGAACTCGGCATCGCCATGGCCGGCCCGCTCACAGCCAGGTACCTGGGTTACTTCGGCGCGGACGTCGTCCGCATCGAATCCGCCGGCGGCCCGATTCGCTGCGAGTCAGCCGGCCGCCGTGGCTGCCGGACGGGCTGAGCCCGGATATCGCGCAGGACACCTGGCCGCTGCTGAATCTGTCCTCGGCTGATAAACGCGGCATCGTGCTGGAGATTGACCGCGAGGATGGCTACCAGGCCTTTACCCAGATCGTCGCGGCCGCCGATGTCTTCGTGACGAATCTGAGCGCCGACGTCATTCCGCGGCTGCACATCAGCTATGACGACATCCGGGCCGTGCGGCCGGATGTCATCTACCTGGCCACGACCGCCTTCGGTCACGACGGCCCGTACCGGTCGTTCCGCACCTGGGGCATGAACCTGTGCGCGATATCCGGGCTGGACGCGATGGTCGGCTGGCCGGATCGCGATCCGACAGGAATCGGCATGTCCTTTCCCGACTACCCGAGCGCACTGCTGGCCGTGACCGCGATCGTAGCCGCGCTGCAACGCCGCCGCCGCACGGGTGCCGGAGCAAGGCTGGACCTGCCGCAGTTTCAGATGAGCATCAATTGCATCGGGCCGGCCGTCGTCGACGCCGCGCTCGGCCGCGATGCCCATGCCGCCCGCGGGAACCGCGCAGTTAACGGTGATGTGCAGGGCGTTTATCCGGCGGCAGGCGAAGATCGCTGGGTCGCGATCACCATCGACGGCGAGGACGCGTGGCGCGGGCTCTGCTCGGTGGACGGCTTGCAGGCCCTCGGGACCGATTCCCGGCTCGCGACCGCGGCCGGGCGCGCTGCGGCGTCTGGACGAGATCGACGAGTTCCTTGGCGCGTGGACGCGCCGCCGGTCTGACTGGCAGGCCGCCGCCGAGCTGCAGGAGGCGGGCGTGGCCGCGGCCCCGGTGTTCGATTCCTGGGACGTACTCGGCGACCAGCACCTGGCCAGCCGATCGTATTTCCAGCTCGCGCCGTCGGCGCGGTTCGGCGCCGACCTGGTGACCCGCCCGGCCGCGGCACCCACCGGGTTGACCCAGCAGGTGCGCAGCGCTCCGCCCGCGCTCGGCGAGCACACCCGCGAAGTGCTGCGCGACGTCGCCGGCCTGCCGCCGGAGGCGATCGACCAGCTGCTGGCCGACGGTACGGCATACCAGATGCCTGATCCCGGCACCCGGCTCGAACGGCCCTACCTGAGCTGGATCGGCACCCTGCTGCGGTTGCCCTGGCCGGGCCGGCGAAGGGCAGGATGATGGCAGCGCTCCTGGAACCGGTCCGGATCCTCGATCTGACCAGCGGCCCGCTGTCGTACTGCGGGCGCGTGCTCGCCGACCTCGGCGCCGACGTCGTGCTCGTCGAGCCGCCGGGCGGATCAGCCGCCCGGCGCGGCGGCGGGTGGTGACCTCGACGCCGATTTCGCCTTCACCGCGGCCGGCAAGCGGTCGGTCACCCTCGACCTCCGCGAGCCCGGCGGCGCCGCGGTGTTCCTGCGGCTGGCCGACCGGGCCGATGCGGTCATCAGCACGGCCATGCCAGGCGAGCTTGACCGGCACGGTCTGGGCCATCAGGCGCTGCTGGCCCGCAACCCCGCCCTCGTCTTTGCCTCGATCACTCCGTACGGGCTGTACGGCCCGCGGCGCGGCTGGCGGGGATCGGACCTGACAGCGTGGGCCGCCAGCGGTGCGCTGCCCGGTTACGGAGACCCTGACCGGGCCCCGCTCACGCCTCGGGAGGGCCTGGCACTCGCGGCGGGTGCGCTGAACGCGGCGATGGGGGTCGTGCTGGCGCTGGCGGCGCGCGAGCAGTCCGGGCGCGGCCAGCTCGTCGACATCTCTCTCCAGGAAGCCGTGCTCAGCGTCGCCCAGGAGTTCTCGCCGGTCCTGGCGCTGGAGACCGGGTCGCCGCAGCGCTACGGAAAGCGCCGCCGGTCCCCGCCGATGGGCCAGTACCGGGCGAGGGACGGCGCCGTGATGATCGTCGCCTTCACGCCCTGGCAGTGGCAGGCACTTGCGGACTGGATCAGCGCCGAGTGCGGACTCCCCGAAGTGCTGAGCGAGCGCTACGCGGGCACGCCGGGTGACCGCAGCCCGTACGTCGACGAGCTAGACGGCTGGATCGAGGACCTCACTCTTCGGTACGGCAAGCAGGAGTTCGCCGAGGAAGCGCAGCGCCGCGGCATCCCGGTCTGCCCGGTGAACTCCGTGCCGGACCTGCTGTCCGATCCGCACCTGGCGGCCACGGACAGCTGGCTGAGCGTGCCGTCGCCGGGCGGCACGGTGCGGATGCCTGCCCCGGCGCTGGCGGTCGATGGCGAACGGCTGCCGGTCGGCGCGATCCCGGCGGCCGGCGCGGACAACACCGGGATCCTGGCCGGAGAGCTCGGCGTCACGGACACGGAACTGCTGCGCCTGCGGCAGGCCGGAGCGGTCTAGCGAGGAGCAGGAGGCTGGTCATGTTCGAACTTGACGGGGAAGACGGCGGTCGTTACCGGCGGCGGCCGCGGTATCGGCCGCGGCATCACGTTGGCGCTGGCGACAGCCGGCGCCAACGTGGTCGTGGCGGGCCGGACGCTCGAGCCGCTGGAGACCGCTGCCGCGCAGGCGCGCGAGCTCGGCGTTGCGGCGGTGCCGGTCGCGGCCGACATCACCGTCCGGGCCGACCTGGACCGGCTCGTAGCGGCCAGCCTGGAGCTGACCGGCTCGGTCGAGTGCTGGATCAACAACGCGGGCAGCGCCAGGCGGCAGGATGTCGGGCCGCTCATCGATCTGCGCGAGGACCAGTGGGATGCCGTCCAGGATCTGAATCTCAAGTGGTCGTTCTTCGCTTGCCAGGCTGCCGCGCGGATCATGTCCGGCGGGGGATCGATCATCAACATCTCCTCCCGCAGCGGGTCTCAGCCCAACCCGATGACCGGGCATTACGGCGCGGCCAAGGCGGGCCTGGAGAATCTCACCGCCACCATGGCGGTCGAATGGGGACACCTGGGAATCCGGGTGAACGCGGTGGCGCCGGGCGTGGTGCTGACTCCCGAGAGCCTGGCCAGCGGCAGCATGAGCCGGCCGAGCCGGATGGCGCGGCAGATCGAGACGATCCCGCTGCGCCGGCTCGGCGAGGTGCAGGACATCGGCGCGGTCTGCGCGTTCCTGGCGTCCGACGAGGCGGCCTGGATCAGCGGGGAGACCATCCAGGTGACCGGCGGCAGCCGGATTCCGGTGGGGTACCTGACGTACATGCACCACATCACGCAGCAGCTGGCCAGCCAGGGCATGGCGGCAGCGGACCCCATTGCTCCCGCCAGTAGCCGCCAGTAAAGTATAGAAGATGATAAAGAATAGGTGGAATAGGCAGTGGTCATGACGCGTGGGCCGGTGCCCGAGGAGACCGTCATCAAGTACTTCGATGAGCTCTCGAACTGGGGTCGCTGGGGTTCTGACGACGAGGCGGGGACACTCAACCTCATCACCGCGCAGTCCAGGGCCAGGGCTGCCGGACTGGTCCGCGACGGCATCTCGGTCTCCTGCAGCCGGATGCTCGCGCCGCGGCCCAGCCGCTGGGTCGGCTTCGAGTACACCCACCGGATGAACTCCTCCGGTGAAGCGGCGCCCGCGGACGGCGCCGGGATCGCTTCGGACTGGTTCGGGCTGAGCTTCCACGGCTTTGAGCACACCCACCTGGATGCGCACTCGCACGTGTTCTGGAACGGCCAGATGTACAACGGCCGGAGCGCGGCGCTGTGCACGACGGCGCGTGGCGCCCTTGCCGGGGGCGTGGAACCCGCCCTGGACGGGATCGTGAGCCGCGGGCTGCTCATCGACGGACCGCAGATCCGCGGCAAGGACTGGCTGGACCCGGGTGAGGGACTGTACCCGGATGAGCTCGACAGCTGGCTGGCGGCGCAGTCGCTGCGGGCCGAACCCGGTGACGTGCTCTGGGTCCGCACCGGCCGTGATGCGGCAGACCAGGCTGGCCACGGCTATGACCAGGGGGCGGAAGGCAGCCCCGGGCTGTCTCCAGCGTGCCTGCCCTGGCTGCGGGAGAATGACGTCTCGGTGCTGATCTCCGACGTCGCCAACGATGTCCGGCCGTCACCGTATGAGCGGCTGGGCAGTCCCGTTCACGTTATCGGCATCGTCGCCATGGGCATGTGGCTTGTCGACAACGCGCAACTCGAGCCGCTCCTGCGCGAGTGCCGCCGGAGCGGGCGGTATGAGTTCATGTCGGTCGTCGTGCCGCTGGCACTGCGGCGGGCGACCGGATCACCGGTCAACCCGGTGGCGGTGTTCTGACAGGAGCCGAAGGGATGGGCGTGACCCAGGACAGCGCGCTGGCCGGACTGCGCAGCGACTACCGGCGTACCGGTCAGCATCGCGGCATCATGCTCGGGCAGGCGCTAGCAGCCGCCGTGGCCGCCCACCCGGACGATCAAATCCTCTTCCTGGGCGACTCGGCCGAGCAGCTCACGGTGGGCGAGCTCTGGCTCGACGCACTGGCCCTGGCAGGGGCTTTGCGGCGGGACGGGATGCGTACGGGCGAGGTCGTCGGCATCCTGCTGCCCAACAGCCGCCGGGCCTGGGCGATATATCTCGCCTGCGTGGCCGCCGGAGCCGTCGTCGTCCCGATCCCGCCCACGCAGGGCATCACCGAGGCGGCGTACTGCCTGGATGACTCCGGCGCGCGGCGGTTCTTCGTGGCCGACCGATGGCGGCGGACCGACTTCGCCGGGGCGCTCGGGCCAGTGCGCGCCGCGCGATCGCTGCGGAGCATCACCGTGGTCGGCGAGAGCATTCCGGCCGATTGCGTGCCGTTCTCGCTGCTCGAGCGGGTAATGCGCGAAAGGCCGGCGCCCGCCGCGCAGGAGTTGGCCGACGGCGACGCCAGCGCCGACGCCTTCCTGTGCTACACCTCGGGCAGCACGGCCAGGGCCAAGGGCGCGCGGCATACCCACGACACATTCCTGGCCGAGCTGCTGCAGATGCACGACCGGTTCCCTGGCCAGCCGGTCACCTTCACCGCGCGGCCGCTGGGCACCATGGCGGGTCTGCTGGCAGTCCTGCGGGCCATGCTGATGCCAGGCCGGACCGTCGTCATGGATCGCTGGGAGACCACCGCGGTGATCGAGCTCGTCCGCGAGCATCAGGTGACGCACCTGCCGACGGTCCCTTTCATGCTGACGACGGTGCTGGACGAACTGGAGGCGGCGGGCTCGCGGCTGCCCAGCCTGGCCGATGTCTCCTGCGGCGGGTCAAGCGTCCCGGCCGCGCTGATCGAGCGGGCCGGTGAGCTCGGCATCCTGGCCTACCGGCTGTTCGGGTCGACGGAGCATCCGACCGTCACCTCCGGGCACCCGGGCGAGGACCTGCTGCTGCGGGCCGGCACGGATGGCGTGCTGCAGCGCGGCGCAACGCTGAAGATCGTGGACGCCGACGGCCGGGAGGCAGCCGCCGGCCAGCCGGGAGAGATCCTGACCAGAGGGCCCGACCAGTTCGTCGGCTATCTCGACCCGGCCGCCAACAAGGCCGCTTTCACCGCCGACGGCTGGCTGCGCAGCGGTGACCTGGGGCACCTGACTCCGACCGGGCACCTGAACGTGACCGGGCGGGCCAAGGACCTCATCATAAGGGCCGGGCTCAACCTCGCTCCGGCCGCGATCGAGGACGTCCTCGCCCGCCATCCGCGCGTGGCCGAGGTAGCGGTCGTCGGCGTGGCCGACCGGCGGTACGGGGAACGGCCGGCTGCGTTCGTCGTCCTGCGCGAGCCGGGACAGCTGTCGCTCGCGGACGTCCGGCGGCATTTTGAGCAGGCCGGCGTGGCCCGGCAAAAGACACCCGAGTACGTGGTCGTGCGCGACTCGATGCCGCGCACGGCTAGCGGCAAGATCGCCAAGCGGCTGCTCAAGGACGAACTCGAGGCCGTTCTCAGCGCCGGCCAGGACGAGGCCGGAGCGGTTTCGTGACCCGGCGCCACGACCAGACCACTATGCGCACCCTGGAAGTCGCCACGCTGTCCGTACGGAGAGGCTGACCCATGGATTTCGGCTGGAGCGAGGATGAGGCGGAGCTCCGCACCGAGCTGCATACCTACATCGAGGATCACCTGATGCCGGGCTGGTCGTTCTTTGAGCGGGACATGCCGACGCCAGCCCGGATCGAGGACGTCATCACGTTCTGCAAGGGACTGGCGGAGCGCGGGCTTCTCGTGCCCGCCTGGCCGGAAGAATACGGCGGGCGCGGCGCGTCCCGGTGGGCGCAGGTCGTCATCAGCGAGGAGATGCGCGCGGTCTCCGAGCCCCGCGGCCCCCAGTACATGAACGTGAACTGGATCGGCCCGGCCATCATGGAGCTGGGCACCGATATCCAGAAGGAGCGCTACATGGGGCCGATCGCGGCTGGCGAGGCGATGTGGTGCCAGGGTTTCTCCGAGCCCGACGCTGGCTCCGACCTGTCGGCGCTGCGGACCGCGGCCGTCCGCGACGGGGACCACTACGTCGTCAACGGCCAGAAGATCTGGACGTCCTACGCGCACGCCGCGGACTTCTGCTTCGTTCTCGTCCGCACCGCCGCAACCGAGAATCCGCGCCGCGGCATCTCGGTGCTGCTGGTGCCGATGGACCTGCCCGGCGTCGAGGTCCGGGAGATCCCGACCCTCGGGATCCGGCACCTCGTGCACGAGGTGTTCTTCCACGACGTGCAAGTGCCGGTGGACTGCCGCCTGGGAGAGGAGAACGAGGGCTGGCGGATCATCCGGACGCTGCTGGCCAACGAGCGGGCGCAGAACTCGCGGCATTCGGCCATCGAGGGCGCGCTGGACCGGCTCGTAGACGAGGCGCTGGCAGCGGACGCGGACACTGAGGACGGCAGCTTCTGGGAGCACATGGGCCGGGCCGCAGCGTGGACGGCCGCGAGCCGGGTGCTGAATTACGCCGCCGTTCAGGCCTGGAGCGACGACTCGGCCGAATTCCCGAACCTTGCCGCGGTCTACCGGGCGTCGATGGCGCAGATGGAGCTGGGCGCGGCCCAGACCTTCATCGACGTGCTCGGCCCTGACGCCTTGCTGACCACCTCGCGCGGCGACTGGCAGATGGCAGGCGGAACGCTGTCCACCATCGGCGCTGGCTCACTGGAGATGCAGCTCAATAACGTGGCCTGGTACATACTCGGGCTGCCGAAGTGACCGTCGCCGGCCCCAGCGAGCCGGGGGACTGGCCAGGCGCAGTGCGCCGCCGATCCGGGTCTGGTGCTGCCGGCGGTCATCGCCCGGCGGGCGGCCGAGAACCCAGACCGCGCGTTCCTGGTCGAAATCGCCGGCCGGTCAATGACGTATCAGCAGACCTGGCAGGCGATCCGCCAGTGGATGGCGGCCCTGGCGCGCGCCGGGATCAGCGCCGGCGACGCTGTCGCCTCGTTCCTGCCGCAGTCTGCTGACGCCCAGCTGCTCTGGCTGGCCAATGCGCTGCTCGGTGCCCGGCACGTGCCAGTGAACCCGCAGCTGCGCGGCGAGTTCCTGCGCCACGTGCTGCGCGACGCCGGGGTCCGGCAGGGCGTTCGTACGGCCGGACCAGGTGCGCCGGCCTGCGTGCGGCGGGCCTGCCGGCGGGACATCGAGCTGGTGCAGGTCGGCGCGGTGCACTGGGGCCGCGTGCTCGCCGCGGCGGAGCCGGCCGCCGAGCCCGCCCAGCCCACCGCCGGCGACGTGGCGACCGTCATCTATACCTCCGGCACCACCGGGCCTGCCAAGGGCGTCCTGGTGACCTGGGGTCAGATCACCAATGCCGTCGGGCTGCGGCCGCGTCAGCTGCTGGGGCCGGAGGACGCGTACTTCACGCCGTGGCCGCCGTTCCACGTAATGGGCCTGACTCCGATGGCCATCATGGCCGACGTGGGCGGGCGGGTTGTGCTGCGCGACGGCCCGTCGATCTCGCGGTTCTGGAGCGACATCGACGAGCATGGCTGTACCTGCGCCACGATCGGCCCGATCGCGCGGCTGCTGATGGACCAGCCGGTCCGTCCCGATGACTCCCAGCACGCGCTCCGGTCGGTGATCATGGGACCGGCCGTGCCGGACGTCGATGAGTTCCGGGCCCGGTTCGGGCTCGAGGCGATGGCCGTGTACGGCAGCAGCGAGATCGCCTACCCGCTCGTCAGCCGGCAGCTGCATCAGGCCAACCGGCATCTCGTCGGCAGGCTCAGGACCGGCTACGCCGCCCGGATCGTCGACGAGAGCGCTGCGAGACGTGCCGGACGGATCGGTCGGGCGAGCTGCTGATACGGCCGCCCGAGCCGTGCCTGGCAAGTCCCGGCTACCTCGGCCGGCCGGAACTGACTGCCCGAGCCTGGACCGGGGGGTACTTCCGCACCGGCGATGCGTTCATCCGCCATCCGGACGGCACCTTTGAGTTCCGTGACCGGCTGACCGACACCATCCGCCGGTTCGGCGAGAACATCTCCTCCACTGCGGTCGAGCACGCGATCGTGGCCGTGGACGGGGTGCTGGAATGCGCAGTCGTTGGCGTCCCTGACGAGATCTCCGGCCAGGCGATCCACCTGGCCGTCGTGCCGGCCGCGGGTTCCGGGCTCGACCCGGCGGCGCTCAGCGGCACCCTGGAATCGGTGCTGCCGCGGTTCATGCTGCCCGCGTACATCAGCCTGTGGGATCAGCTGCCGAAGACGCCCAACGGCAAGATCCGCAAGGAGCAGATCCGGGCGGGCGGCGTGCCCGCCGACGCCTGGCGGCGCGACCCGGAGGTCAGCCGAAGCCGCGCAGCCGGTCCTCGGGCGCCTGGTTGATCTGCTGCCGCAGCCGGGACTTCTGCACCTTCCCAGCGGCAGTGCGCGGCAGATCGGGCTTGATGACGAGCATCTCGGAAGTCTTCTGCCGGGCGACGCCAGCGGCTATGAAGTGAGCCCGGACGTCGCCGAGGCTGCTGAGACGAAGTTTCCATCGATCGTCGTCGAGATATCGGCCACGGAGCGGCTCCTACCGTTAGCGGTACAGGGTGGTTGTGCTGGCTGCCCTGCTTGAGGCTCTTCGCAAATCATTTATCTTATAGATACGATTGTCGTCGTACCAAGGCGTCAGCCGTCATTGTTGCTGTTCGGTCCGCATTCGCGCTAGTGCGCGGCGCCGCCGGGGCAGGCGAGGTCGGCCGATGTCCTGGCGTGGCGATGCCGGAACCTCGAGGGTGGCGGGCGGTAGAGCTGGTGAACCTGAGTTTGCTGCTGGACATGGCTGCTGATGGTTTCGGCGGCCGGGTGGTTGTGGGTGACCGCCGGGACGGCATCTCCGCGGTCGGCCTGCGGGAGCAATCGGCCCGCGCCGCTAGCCGGCTCACGTCGGCCGGGGCCACGGCGCTTGTCTATGTGGCCGCGAACGGGCCGGCCCTGCCAGTCGCGCTGTTCGCTGCGGCGCGGGCGGGGATTCCGCTGGTGCCGCTCAACTACCGCCTTGGCCGGCAGCAGCTTGATCAGCTGCTCGCCCAGCACCATGGTGCTGTGTGCGTCGCGGATCGGGCGCACGCGGAGGCAGCCGGGCGGGCAGGCCTGCCCTGCCAGACACCCGAGGAGTTCCTGGCTGACTCCGCAGGGCCCGCAGAGGTGCAAGAGCCGCCCGACACCGGCGCGCCGGCCGTGCTGATTTACACCAGCGGGACAACGTCGGCGCCCAAGGGCGTCCTGCTATGGCATCAGAACCTGGTGGCCTACGTGCTCGGCACGGTCGAGTTCGGCTCAGCCGGCGAGGATGAGGCGGCTCTAATGAGCGTGCCGCCGTATCACATTTCCGCGATCTCGAACGTGCTGACCAGCGTGTTCGCCGGGCGCCGGCTCGTGACTCTCGAGCCGTTCACGCCCCAGGGCTGGGTTGAGCTGGTGCGCGACCAGGCGATCACCAACGCCATGGTGGTGCCGACGATGCTGGCCCGGATCATGGAAACGCCCGGACTGGACCGGTCGGTCCCGTCCCTGAAGGCGCTTGCCTACGGCGGTGCGAAGATACCGCTCCGAGTGATCGAGACCGCTCTGCACGAATGGCCGACTGTCGATTTCGTGAACGCCTACGGACTGACCGAGACAAGCTCCACAATCACGGTGCTCGGGCCCGCCGAGCACCGGGAGGCGGTCGCTTCCGACGATCCGCAGCTGCGGGGCCGCCTCGCCTCGGCCGGGATGGCTGTACCCGGCGTCGAACTGGAGATTCGCGACGAGACGGGCGCCGCTGTGCCTGCCAGCGTGAGCGGCCGGATATGGGTGCGCGGCGAGCAGGTTTCGGCTGAGTACGCGGGGCAGGACTCCGTCATTGACGCCCGCGGCTTCTTCGACACCCGCGACCGCGGCAGGCTCGACGCGCATGGGTACCTGTTCATCGAGGGCCGGGAGGACGACACCATCATCCGCGGCGCTGAGAACATTGCCCCGGCTGAAATTGAGGAAGTGCTGCTGACCCACCCCGATGTCATCGACGCGGCTGTCGTCGGGATCCCGGACGAGGAATGGGGCCAGCGGCTGGAAGCCGTTGTCGTCGGGAGGGGCGGTAGCCAGATTGACGCCGAGGCGCTCCGCGCCTACGTCCGGCGGACCTTGCGTGGGTCGAAAACGCCCGATGCCATTGCGTGCTGGCCCGAGCTGCCCCGTACTGAGACTGGCAAGCTACTTCGCCGCGAGATCATCCGCGCGCTCATCGACGATTCCGTGCCCGACCAGCAAGACACGTGACACTTGCCTGCTCGGGCAGGGTAAGTGCGCGAGAATCGGAGCAAATAGTGAATGCTACCAACAGCATACCAGATGACGCTGGAATGGATGTAAATACCCTTCGACTGCTTCGCGCTTCGATTGAGAAGGACATTCAGCGCGGACTTTCTGATGGCTCGATCGTCATTGTCGCCCGCAACGGGCAAATCGTCATGCACGAAGCGATCGGGCACTCCGACAAACGGAATGGCAGAGCGGCCAGAACTGACGACATTATGCCCATCATGTCGCTAACCAAGCAGCTGACTGCAGCCACATTCCTTCGGTTCATCGATCGAGGCCAGGTCGCCCTAACCACCAGAATCGCGGAGATCATTCCAGAATTCGGTCAGAAGGGCAAGGAGCGGGTAACTATACGGGAAGCCCTCAGCCACCAGGCTGGACTGCCGATGCAGATGCCGCTGGAGGATTGGCGGGATGGTAACGAGGCGTACGTGGCGAAGATCTGCGAGCTGCCCCTCGATCCCGCGCCTGCCGGCGTTGCCAACTATCACGCGGGCGCCGCACACGCAGTAATCGGCGAGGTAATGCGCCGCCTAGACGAGAAGCGGCGCCCTCTTCGCCAGGTCATGGCGGAGGAGTTGTTTGATCCGGTCGGAATGAGAGACACTGCGCTGACGCTAAAGGATCGCGCCGATCTTGCCGTGCGCTCCGTACCCATCACCATGAGAGACGACTCGCCGGACGCTCTGCCGCCCCGCGACGTCGAGCAACTGGCGGAGATCTGCGCCAAGACAGAGTTCCTTGCGGGCGGCGCTTTCTCGACGGCATATGACCTCTTCCGATTCGCCGAGATGCTCAGGAAAGGCGGCAAGGCCGACGGCGGGCGCGTCCTGTCGCCGGCGGTCGTCCGAGCGGCTACGACTATCCAGACAGGAACCAAACTGCACGGGCTCTTCATGCAAGCTGCCGAGCGTGACCATACTGATCCATTCCCTGCGAATATCGGGCTATCCTTCTATGTACGCGGTGACGGCATATTCATCACAAATATGGGCACTCTGAGCTCGCCAAACTCATTCTCCGGTTCTGGATTCGGCGGCCAGCTCATTTGTGTTGACCCGCAGAACGCAGTCACTTTCATACATCTGGTGGCAGGATTTCCGCAGTTGTACAATGCTCGTAAGCGGTCGCAAAGGCTCGCTGATCTCGTTATGTCGTCCGTTACAGATTAGCCGACGGCTGTCTTCGTGCCGCGACCTCAATCCAATGGCGTACTGCGGGCTTGCCGGGATAGGCCACGATCGCGGCTTAGGCTATCTCGAAATGTGAAAGGCGAGGTAATTCAAGTGGCAGATAATCCGAATACCGACCGGGTTTGGTTCATAACGGGCTGCTCTTCGGGGATGGGTCGTGCACTAGCGCAGTTGCTCATCGAAGTCGGCGGGAAGGGTGTAATCACTGCGCGTAAGGTTGACCATGTTAAGGACCTCCAGGAGCGATCCGGTAATCGGCTCAAGCCCGTCTGCGTCGATATAACAAAACTTGCAGATGTGAAGGCCTCGGTCGAGTTCGCTCTCGTGCACTTCGGCCGAATCGATGTGCTGGTCAACAACGCAGCTGTCGGGCACGTAGGCGCCATCGAAGAACACACCGATGCAGAGATTGCCCGAGTTTTCGACACGAACCTCTTCGGGACTCTGAATGTCATCCGTGCTGTCCTTCCACATTTCCGGCGTGAGCGAGGCGGCAGGATTATTACACTCACGTCGCTTGGTGGCTTTCGCGGCCGGGCAGGTGTCGCATTCTACAACGGCAGCAAGTTCGCTCTTGAGGGAATACATGAAGCGCTTGCGGACGAAGTACGCCCGTTCGGTGTGGGCGTGACGATCGTCCAGCCTGGCAATTTCAAGACTAATTTCCGCTCCCGGGGAATCGTGTCGGCCAACACGGTCATCGACGACTACAGCGAGACCGTCGGTCGATTGCGAAAAGTACTTGGCCAGCCTCAGACAGAGACGTCTGGAGACCCGTCCCAGATCGCCGCAGCGATCATGGCCCTGGTGGAATCGGGCCTCAGCCCGATGCGGATGGCCGTCGGGGCCGATGTCATAGAAGGGATGCACACGAAGATCGAGGCAGTCTCTCGAGAGCTGGCCGAGTGGGAGCACGTGGGAATGCTTGCCGGCACCGGTGGACGGGCCACCCTCGATGAGTACATAGCCGCGATAGGAGAGATCCGAGACGGGCTCCCGAGGTAGTGCATGCGAGAGGCTTTCGGTTCGGCGTTCATTCGCCAGGTCCTTGCGCGGTTCAAGACGCCCGACACCATTACATGCTGGCCCGAATGGCCTCGCAACGCGACCGGCGAGCTGCTGTGCCCCGAGGTCGTGTAGGTGCTGGTTGAGAAGCTCAGGTGATCGACACACCACCATCGACGATGCTGGTCTGGCCAGTGACGTAGCCCGCGGCGGGGCTCACCAGCCAGACGCGTGTAGCAGCGCACTCCTCGGGGCGGCCCAGCCGGTGGGCCGGGGGACTGGTGGCCGTGGCAGGTGGCGCTGCAACAATAATCCGGTGACTTCGCTACCTGATGCTCTGCTGGTTGACCAACACGGCCACGTCGAGGTCTGGACGATCAACCGGCCCGAGGCCCGTAATCCGATCTCCGATCCGGACATCGTGGACGCCCTCGTCGCCGGGGTCGACCGGATCAACCGCGACCTCAACGTCCGCGCTGTCGTCCTCACCGGGCCGGCTCGGCGTTCTCCGCCGGCGGCAACGTCAAGGACATGGCCGCGCGGCGCCCGCCGTTCGACGGTCCGCCTGCCGCGCTGCGCGAGGCGTACCGTTATGGCATCCAGCGCATCCCCCGGGCTATGTATGCCTGTGACGTACCTTTGATCGCCGCCGTGAACGGCCCAGCGATCGGGGCAGGCTGCGACCTCGTGGCAATGTGCGACCTGCGGGTCGCTTCGACTACGGCCGTGTTCGCCGAGAGCTTCGTCAAGCTGGGCCTCATCCCTGGCGACGGCGGCGCGTGGCTGCTGCAGCGCGTGATCGGGCTGCCGCGCGCCGCGGAGATGACGCTTACCGGCGACGCCATCGACGCCCGGACGGCCGAGGCCTGGGGGCTTGTCTCGCGTGTCGTGGAGCCAGACCAGCTGCTCCCGGAGGCCGTGAATCTCGCCGGCCGGATCGCGGCGAATCCGCCGCACAGCGTGCGGATGGCCAAGAGGCTGCTCCGGGAGGCCCAGCGCCAGAGCCTCGACAGCGTCCTCGAACTCTCGGCGGCCTATCAGGGCATCAGCCAGCGGACCGAGGACCACGAGGAGGCCCTGACGGGGTTCCTGGAGAAGAGACCGACCAGCTACGCCGGGAGGTAGCACCCGTGCCGTCATTGATGCCCCCGGTCACGGCCGAGACGCCTGAGCTCGCTGCGCTGCGCGAGGAGGTCCGCTCGTTCGTCGCCGACGAGATCGCCGAGCGCCGGTGGGAGCCCGGTGTCGACTCCTGGCTGACCGGCTGGGACCCGTCGTTCAGCAAGCGCCTCGCCGAGCGGGGCTGGCTCGGCATGACGATCCCGCCGGAGTATGGCGGCCACGGCCGGGGCTTTCTCGAGCGGTTCGCGGTCACCGAGGAACTGCTGGCCGCGGGCGCGCCGGTCGGGTTCCACTGGATCGCAGACCGGCAGGTCGCCCCCAGCCTGCTGCGGTTCGGGACCGAGGAGCAGAAGCAGGCGTACCTGCCGCGGATCGCCGCGGGGGAGTGCTCGTTCGCGATCGGCATGTCAGAGCCGGATTCCGGGTCCGACCTCGCGAGTGTGCGGGCCCGGGCCGAGAAGGCCGACGGCGGCTGGCGCGTCACCGGCACGAAGGTCTGGACGTCGGGGGCACACGAGGCCGAGGCGTTCATCGCCCTGGTCCGCACGGCTCCAGCGGACCCGCAGCACCGTCGCGACGGCCTGTCCCAGCTGATCGTGGACCTGCGGGCGCCGGGCGTGCGCATCTCGCCGATCATCTCGATGACCGGGCGGCACCACTTCAACGAGGTCCATCTCGACGACGTGTTCATCCCCGACCAGCGGTTGCTGGGCGACGCCGGATCGGGATGGCTCCAGGTCACCAGCGAGCTCGCCTACGAGCGCAGCGGTCCGGAACGGTGGCTGTCGACGTTCCTGCTGGTGCGGGCGTGGGCATCGGGGGAGGTCGGCGGCGCAGGCGTCGGCCTCGGCGCGACCGTGGCGCGGCTGCGCGCGCTCCATCAGATGTCGCTCGCGGTCGCCGGGGCGCTCCAGGCCGGGGCCGGCGCCGACCTGCCGGCCGCGATGGTCAAGGTCCTCGGCACTCGGTTCGAAGGAGACATCGCAGAACGAGCGCACCTGGCCACCAGGCCCGGCGACCGAAGCGGCTATGCCGAGGCGATCGACCTGGCCCTGCTGCAGCGGCCGGGGTTCACCCTACGCGGCGGTACGAACGAGATTCTGCGCGGCGTCATCGCCCGCGGGCTGGGGATGCGATGAGCAGGCCAAACGAGGTTGACCCGGACTTCGCCACCCTCGTTGACGAGGTCTTCGGCGACTACGCAGCGGCGATGGAGGCCGACGCCCCGCTCGACGCCGCCGACCCGGCGTTCTCCGAGCGGCTGGAGTCGCTGGGCCTGGCCCGCCTCACCGCGCCGGAGAGCGCCGGGGGCAGCGGCGCGACCTGGCGCGAGGCGGCGGTCGTGCTGCGCGCCGCGGCCCGGTACGGCATCCCCATCCCGGCGGTGGAGGAGGACCTGCTCGGCGGCGACGTGGAGGTTGGCGCGCGGCGGCTGCGCGGGGCGCTGATGCGCGCGATCCAGATGACCGGCGCCATGGACGCCGCCGTCGATCTCACCGCGCGGCACGCCGGGGAGCGCAGGCAGTTCGGCCGGCCGCTCGCCGCGTTCCAGGCCGTCCAGCAGCTGACGGCGGACGCCGCGGCGGAAGCGGCCCTGGCCCGGGCCGCCACCGACGCGGCGTTGATCCAGGCCGTGACCACGCGGTTCGCCGACGACGGCCTGCTCTTTTCGGTCGCCGTGGCCCGGTCGGTATGCGGGCACGCCGGGTCCGCCGTCGTACGCAACGCCCATCAGGTACACGGCGCGATCGGCACGACCATGGAGCACGTCCTGCACCGCGTGACCATGCCGATCCTGGCCTGGACCAATGACTTCGGCAGCGTCGCCGAGTGGGACGCACTGATCGAGCAAACCGCCCGCGACGCAGGCGACGCCGGCCTGTGGGAGCTCGTCAGCGGGACGAGCGCGGTTACCGCGGCCCCATCCTGATAGCGCCGTCGAGCCGGATGGTCTCGCCGTTCAGGTAGGGGTTGCGCAGGATCGCGATTGCGAGTTCCGCGTAGTCATCGGGGGCGCCAAGGCGTTTCGGATGCGGCACCGATGCCTCAAGCTCGCTTCGGATGTCCTGGCGAAGCCTGCCGAGCATCGGAGTGTCGAAGACACCGGGAGCGATCGTGTTCACCCGGATCAGCCGGCTGGCCAGGTCGCGCGCTGCCACCAGGGTGATGCCGTGGACGGCCGCCTTGGAAGCGGTGTAGGACGTCTGTCCGATCTGGCCGTCGAACGCCGCGACCGACGCGGTGAGCACGATCGCACCCCGCTCGCCGTCGATCGGCTCGGTCCCGGCGATCCGGGCCGCGGCCAGGCGGAGGACGTTGTACGTTCCGAGCAGATTCACGCGTACGACCTCGGCGAACGTCTCGAGGGGCCCAGGCTGCCCGTCGCGGGAGAGGATGCGCGTCCGGTCTCCGCCGCGGCCAGCGGTGTGCACTATCGCGCGGATCGGGCCGTTCGCGGCCTCGGCATCGTCCAGCGCCGCGTTCAGGGCCCGCTCGTCTGTCACGTCCGCGACGATCGAGGTGGCCGTTGGCGCACAGCCTGAGGCGTCGGCACCGAAGGTCTGGAGATCCACAACGCTGACCTTCGCCCCAGCTTCGGCCAGACGGGTGGCGGTGGCCAGACCAAGCCCTGATGCTCCGCCCGTAATCAGTACTGACGTGCCGTCAAGCCGCATGCTGCCTCCGTCTTTGCTCAGATGAGTTCGACGAGCGTTGCGTTCGCGGTCCCGCCGCCCTCGCACATGGTCTGCAGGCCGTAACGGATTCCGTGATCGCGCATGTGGTAGATCATGCGGGTCATCAGGATCGCGCCGCTCGCGCCGAGCGGGTGGCCGAGCGCGATCGCCCCGCCCAGCGGGTTCAGCAGCTCCGGGTCGGCTCCGATCTCGGCCAGCCAGGCCAGCGGCACCGGCGCGAACGCCTCGTTGACCTCGAACGTCCCGATCTCGTCCAGCTTGACCCCGGACCGGCCGAGCAGCTTCTCGGTCGCAGCGATCGGCCCGATCAGCATCAGCACTGGGTCGGCGCCGACGACCGCCGCGCTGTGGTACCGGACGATCGGGGTCAGGCCCATGCTGCGGGCTCGCTCGGGCGTGGTGACCAGCAGGGCGGCGGCCCCGTCCGAGATCTGCGAGGAGTTCCCGGCGTGGATGACGCCGTCCTCGCGGAACGCGGGCTTGAGCTGCGCGAGCCGCTCCACGGTCGAACCCCGCCGCACGCCCTCGTCCACGGCCGCCTCGTGGTCGCTGACGGGCACCGGCACCAGCTGGGCGTCGAACGCGCCGGAGTCGATGGCCGCGGCGGCGAGCGTGTGCGAGCGCACCGCGAACGTGTCCAGCACCGTGCGTCCCAGATCCCACTTCTCCGCGATCAGCTCGGCGCTGATGCCCTGGTTGAACGAGAAGTCGTCGTAGCGCGCCAGGACCGTCGGCCCGTACGGCATGCCGACCGTCCGGGCCGCGCCGAGCGGCACCCGGCTCATGCTCTCCACGCCGCCGGCGATCACGATGTCCATCGCGCCGCTCATGACCGCGTACGCGGCGAAGTCGAGGGCCTGCTGGCTGGACCCGCACGCCCGGTTGATCGTGGTGCCCGGGATCGTCTCCGGCCACCCGGCGGCCAGCGCCGCGAACCGCCCGATGTTGCCGGACTGGTCGCCGATCTGCGAGACGCAGCCCCAGATGACGTCGTCGACGTCGGCCGGGTCGAGCCCGGTGCGGCGCGCGATCTCGGCGAGCACCAGCGCCGAGAGGTCGACCGGGTGCACGTCGGCCAGCCCGCCGCCACGCTTGCCGACCGGTGTACGCACGGCCTCCACGATCACTGCATCACGCATGAGTGCCTCCTTCGCTCTCGGATCCATCCTCGGTGCTGCGCTGTTCGCGCACCAGATCCATGAACCGTGCCAGCATCGCCAGCTTTTCGTCGGTGGTGGCGCCGTCCAGCTCGACCCGGATCGTCGTGATGCCCGCCGCGGCGAACGCGGCGATCCGGTCGCGGACCATGTCGTCGGTCCCGACGAACGCCGACAGCCGTGCCATGTCGTCCGGCACCGCCTCGGCCGCCTCTGCCCGCCTGCCCGCCAGCCACAGGTCCTGGACCCGCAGTGCCTCTGCCTCGAAGCCCGCCCGCTGGAGGGCGAGGTTGTAGAAGTTGTGCTGGCGCGAGCCCATCGCCCCGAGCCGGAACGCCAGGCTGCGCCTGACCTCGCCGAGCAGCGGCCCGATGTCCGTGCCGAACTTCAGCACGCCGCCTGCCTGCAGGTCGATGTCGGCGATGTCGCGGCCGGCCTGCTGCGCGGCCCGCCGGATCGGCTCGGTGAGCGCTGACGAGGCCTCGGGGATGAACGTGCTCGCGAGCCACCCGTCGGCCCGGGCGCCGACCAGTTCCAGCCCGCGCGGCGCCAGCACGGCCAGGTAGATCGGGATCTTCTGCTCGGCGCGCTGGGCCAGCCGGAGCACCTTGCCCTCCCCGCCAGGCCGGGGGAGCACGTAGTGCGACCCGCTGTAGGCCAGGGGCTTGCCCGCAAAGGCCAGGTCGAGGATGTCGAGGTACTCGGTGAGGCGGCCTAGCGGCTGGCCGAACGCCACGCCGTGCAGGCCCTCGACCAGCTGCGGCGCGCTCACGCCGAGCCCGAACACGAAGCGGTCGCCGGAGATCGCCGCCATCGTCATCGCGGTCATCGCCGCCATCGACGGCACCCGTGCGCTGATCTGCATGATGCCGGTGCCCAGTCGCATGCGCTCGGTGCGCGCGGCCAGGTAGGCCAGCGGGGCGATGCAGTCCTGCCCCCACGCCTCGGCGGACCAGCAGAAGTCGACCCCCAGCCGCTCAGCCTCCACCGCGAACCGCACCACCTCCGGCCAGTCACGCTCGGCTCCGGAGGCCCAGCTACCGATACCTACGGCGACCTTCAAGGCGGCCATTGCGCTCGGTCTATGAGGCACAGTCACAGGCCAGGCTCCTCACGCATGGTAGTGGTTCACGCCGCCGATGTGCGTCGCCCGCAGCCGTCGCCCTTGTGCTTCGATAAGGTACATATAGTTATTTCTTATTAACAATGCTATACGTGGCGAGGCCTACCAGTCCAGGTGGGCGAGACGCCCGGCTCCGCAGCCCGGATACTGGTCCAGTGGACCCGGTGCCGGGCGTTTTTGCCTGCGCCGTGCGCTACCTCGCCTTGCGGGAAGGCACGGCGATCGCATGACCGATCAGCAGTAGGACGCGAGCGTGGGCGCTCGGGACCCCCGCCCGAGCCGGCTCGGTTCTCCCGAGCCCACCGCGCCGGAAGGCTGGCTACTTGCCGAACGAGCGCGTCGCCAGCGTGGTTTACCTGGGCGAGCGGCTGGCCAAACAGATGCTCATCGAGGGCCGGGATGGAGGAGGTAACCGGCGTCTTCGACGCCGCGCCCGACATTGCCGCTGTCACTCAGCACATCAACAGCCGGACCGTTGCCGTGCGTCTCGACGGCCATTCCGGCTACGAGATGGTGCTGGAAGCCTTCTGGGATCAGTGGGCCCGCAGATCAGGAAGAGGACCAGCGTTATCGTGCTCGGTGGCGCGCGCAACAACTATCACGCCTCGCGGGAGTGGGTTCTGAAGTCCATCCGGCAGCGCGCGCCACCTGTACTGGCTGAATCCCGAGCCCGCTTACACGTGGGATACCGGCGACTCCATCGCCTCCGAATACGCCAAGCACTGCGACGAAATGGTGGAATGCCGCAATCTCCGCCAGCTCAAGGAATTCGTGGAAAAACTGGATTAAGCAACTTCCGCAAGTCCGCGGCCGCTGTCTCGCCCGCGGCCGCACCTGAGAGGATCAAGCGCGCCCCGTTGTCGCCGGTTGACGGCCCGGCGCAACGAGTCAGTCGGGGAGGTCGACAATCGCGTCGGCGTCGGGACCGAGCAGGATGGTCCCGACCGCGTGCAGGTGCTTGGTCCAGTACGCCGCGGAACCATCGGCGTCCTGGGATTCCAGCAGCTTGAGCAGCTTGTCATTGGCGTGGACCGACTTGAGATTCTGCCGGATCTGCTCTTCGGCCTCCTCAGGCTGCATCGGCCGGGTGTACCTGCGCATGACCTGCAGTTCGACGATGTCGGCGATCGTCTGCAGAAGCACGGTCAGCGTCTGGTTCCTGGTTCCCTCGACCAGGCCCTTATGGAACGACCAGGATTGGTGCGGGAACTCGGCGAAATCCCGGACGCTGGCCCGGGCGGCCTCGTTGCGCTCATGCAGGGTCTCGAGGACCTGGCGCGCGTCCTTCGATTCCGCAATCTGGCGGGCGGCCATGGGCTCAATCATCGTGCGGGCCTCGTGAATGTCGCGCAAGCTGACCCCGCGAAGCTGCAACAGCACGCCGACCGCGCGCGCTGCGACCTGCGGGTCAGGCGCGGTAACCAGCGCGCCGCCACGTGAGCCTCGGCGCATGCGCAGCAGAGACTCCATTTCCAGAACTCGGATCCCCTCGCGCAGCGTGGGCCGGGAGACTCCGAACCGTTCCATCAACTCGCTCTCGGGCGGAAGCGCGTCGCCTTCCTTCAATTCCCCCCGGATTATCTGGCCCCGGATGCGGGCTGCCAGCAACTCGGCTGCCTTGGGAACCCGAAGTTGGGATCCACCGTGTTCGAAAGGCAATGGGACCTCTCAGGCTTTAGCCGAAGATGCCTGGAGGAGTGTCCGCACCGATTGGCATCTCCGATATTCATAAATGATTGCACCCAACTGTACAACCACTAACGGGGAGACCGACCGGTGGGAACCCGATCCGTAGACGGTCCAGGCGCTTGTCGAACCTCTCGCCGGAATTGAGCTGGTAACGTGCGTCGAGTTTGAGCAGCCCGCGCCGCAGACGCCTCTAGGCCACGCCGTGCTGCTGGTCAGCGCCGGTCACTGCGTCCGGCGGAGCCGGCCGTCGACCGCGGCGAGATCATCGTGCAGCGCGCGGAGCGTGCCGATGCCTTCGTCGCGCGCCTTCTTCCCGCGGTGGTCCAGGATCGCGAGTGCATCCCCGATGGACGCGACGGCTTGCTCGATCGCCGTACACGCGGCGTCCTTGGCCTCTGCGCGGCGCCGATCGGCCTCTGCGGCGGGGTCATCGCCCACCCAGCCGCAGGGCGAGCAGCGATATCCCAGCAGCCGCGGCGTCTCGTACTGGGGCTCGGCCGCCGCACCGCAGCCCGCGCAGATCAGGTCATTCTCATCGGTAGGCGCGGCTCCGGCGCCGACGCGAACGCGCTCAGCCTCGGCCATCCGCGTCATCACGTGATCAAGCTCTTCGCCGTCACCGAGGAGCTGCTGGCTGCGGGCGCGCCGGTTGGTTTCCACTGGATCGCAGACCGGCAGGTCGCCCCCAACCTGCTGCGGTTCGGGACCGAGGAGCAGAAGCAGGCGTACCTGCCGCGGATTGCCGCGGGGGAGTGCTCCTTCGCGATCGGCATGTCCGAGCCCGATTCCGGGTCCGACCTGGCGAGCGTGCGGGCCCGGGCAGAGAAGGTCGATGGCGGCTGGCGCGTCACCGGCACGAAGGTCTGGACGTCCGGGGCGCACGAAGCCGAAGCCTTCATCGCCCTGGTCCGCACGGCGCCCGCCGACCCGCAGCACCGTCACGATGGCCTGTCCCAGCTGATCGTGGACCTGCGGGCGCCGGGCGTGCGCATCTCGCCGATCATCTCGATGACGGGGCGGCACCACTTCAACGAGGTTCACCTGGACGGCGTGTTCGTCCCGGACCGGCGGCTGCTGGGCGAGGCCGGATCGGGATGGCACCAGGTGACCAGCGAGCTCGCCTATGAGCGCAGCGGGCCCGAACGCTGGCTGTCAACGTTCCTGCTGGTGCGGGCGTGGGCGTCGGGCACCGCCGGCGGCGGGGACGTCGGCCTCGGCGCGACCGTGGCGCGGCTGCGCGCGCTCCACCAGATGTCACTCGCCGTGGCCGGCGCGCTGCAGGCGGGCACAGATGCCGACGTGCCAGCCGCGATGGTCAAGGTTCTCGGCACTCGCTTCGAAGGAGACATCGCCGAACGAGCGCACCTTGCCACAAGGATCAGCGATCAGGGCACATATAGCGAGGCGGTCGGCCTGGCTCTGCTGCAGCGCCCGGGCTTCACGCTGCGCGGCGGCACGAACGAAATTCTGCGCGGTGTGATCGCCCGCGGGCTGGGGATGCGATGAGCAGACCGGGCGAGGTTGATCCCGACTTCGCGGCTCTCGTTGACGAGGTCTTCGCCGATTACTCGGGGCAGCTGCGGGCCGACGCCCCACTCGAGGATGCCGACCCGGCCTTCGCCGAGCGGCTGGGATCGCTCGGCCTGACTCGCCTCACCACGCCGGAGAGCACCGGAGGCAGCGGCGCGACCTGGCACGAGGCGGCGGTGGTGTTGCGCGTCGCGGCCGGGCACGGCATTCCCGTCCCAGCGCTGGAGGAAGACCTGCTAGGCGGCGACCCGGAGGCCGGCACGCGGCGCTTGCGCGGAGCGCTGATGCGCGCCATCCAGATGACCGGCGCCATGGACGCCGCCGTCGATCTCACCGTGCAGCACGCTGCCGAGCGCAAGCAGTTCGGCCGGCCGCTCGCCGCGTTCCAGGCCGTCCAGCAGCTGACGGCGGACGCCGCCGCCGAAGCGGCGCTGGCCCGGGCCGCGACCGACGCCGCCCTGGCGCAAGCCGTAGCCACGCGGTTCGCCGGTGAAGGCCTGCTTTTCTCGGTTGCCGTGGCGCGGTCGGTCTGCGGGCACTCTGGCTCCACGGTCGTCCGCAACGCCCATCAGGTGCACGGTGCGATCGGCACCACCAGGGAGCACATCCTGCACCGCCTGACCATGCCGATCCTGGCGTGGACCAACGACTTCGGCAGCGTCGCCGAGTGGGACGCGCTACTCGAGGCCGCCGCCCGCGAGGCCGGCGACGCCGGCCTGTGGGAGCTCGTAAGCGGGACGAACGCGATACTGGGTCCATGAAACCCCAGACCTCCCGTCCCAGCCGGCTCGGCTCTCCCGAGCTCACGGCGCAAGGTCTGCGGAAGGTCGGCTATCTGCCGAACGAGCGCATCGCCAGTGTGGTGTACCTGGGCGAGCAGCTGGCTAAGCCGGTGCTCGTCGAGGGCCCGGCCGGTACCGGAAAGACCGAGCTGGCCAAGAGCGTCGCGCAGATGACCGGCATGCGGCTGATCCGGCTGCAGTGCTACGAGGGTCTCGACGAGGCCAAGGCCCTCTACGAGTGGAACTACAAGAAGCAGCTGCTCCGGATCCAGGCCGGGCAGGCCAACGGCCAGTCCGGCCTGACCGAGGCCGCGTGGTCCGGCCTGGAGTCGGACATCTTCAGCGAGGAGTTCCTGCTGTCGCGGCCGCTGCTGACGGCGATCCGGGCGCCGGAGCCAGTTGTCCTGCTCATCGACGAGGTTGACCGCCTCGAGGTAGAGACCGAGGCGCTGCTGCTCGAGGTCCTCTCCGACTACCAGGTGTCGATTCCCGAGCTTGGCACGATCACCGCGACCCAGACCCCGCTGGTGTTCCTGACCTCCAATAACTCGCGCGAGCTGTCCGAGGCGCTGAAGCGCCGCTGCCTGTACCTGTACATCGACTACCCGTCGGTCGAGCGGGAGAAGGAGATCGTCGCCAGCCGGGTGCCGGGAATCGGGGAGCGGCTGGCGGCGCAGGTCAGCGGCCTCGTCCGCTCGCTGCGGGAGATCGACCTCAAGAAGCGCCCGTCGGTCTCGGAGACCATTGACCTCGCCAACACGCTATTCCTGCTCGGCGCCGAAGAGATAACCCCGCAGCTTGCCGTTGACACCCTGCACGTCCTGCTGAAGTACCAGTCGGACATTGAGAAGGCGGCCGCCGAGCTGACCACGGGCTCGCGTACGTGATCACTCCGCCCGGGCATGGCCGATGGACGTGAGCCTCGCCGCGTTCGTGGCGGAGCTGCGAGCCATCGGGCTGCCGGTCTCCGTGTCGGAGAACGTGGACGCAGCGGCCGCTGTCGCGGCCATGCCCATGGTGGACCGAGCGTCGCTGAAAAGCGCGCTGGCCGCGACGCTGGTCAAGAACAGCGACCACTACGGCGCCTTCGAGCTGGTCTTCGACGTCTTCTTCGGCGGGCGGCGAATCGGAGCCGACGCACAAGCCGGCCCGGCCGCCGACGGCCAGGCCGCCGACGGCGCCGCGGCCGATGGCGCCGCGGCCGATGGCCAGGGCGCCGCGGGTAACGGGGCGGGGCCCGGCAGGAGCGTCGTGGCGATGCTCAGTGACGCCGAACTGGCCGACCTGCTGCTGCGCGCCGTGCTGACGGGCGACCAGATGCTGGTCCGGGCCGTGGCGGCCGAGGCGGTCACCAGGTATGCGGGCTTTGAGCCGGGCCGCGCGGTGGCGGGTGTCTACTACCTGTACCGGACGCTGCGCCAGCTTGACTTGGACGCGCTCCTGGAGCGGCTGCTTGCCTCGGCCGACTCGGCGAGCCTGCCCGAGATGGACCGCAGGCTGGCCGGCGACGACTACCGCCGCCGGGTTGATGCCGTCCGCACCGAGGTGGAAGCGGAGATCCGCCGCAGGCTGGTCGCTGACCGCGGCGCCGAGGCGGTAGCGGGCACGCTACGCAGGCCGCTGCCGGAAGACGCGGACTTCCTGCACGCGTCGCAGGAGCAGCTGGTCGCGATACGGCAGGCGGTTCAGCTGCTGGGCAGGAAGCTGGCCGCGCGGCTGGCGCGCAGGCGCAGGCACCAGCGCCGGTCGGCGCTCGACTTCCGGCGGACGGTCCGGCGGTCGCTCTCCACCGGCGGGGTGCCCGTTGACCTGGTCTTCCGCAAACCGCATCCAGCCAAGCCGGAGATCATGCTGATCGCCGACATCTCTTCCTCGGTAGCGGCGTTCGCGACCTTCACGCTGCAGCTTGCCTACTCGATCAGGTCGGAGTTCTCCCGGGTCCGTAGCTTCGTCTTCGTCGACGGGATCGAGGAGGTAACCGGCGTCTTCGAGGCTGCGCCCGACATCGCCGCCGTCACCCAGCACATCAACAGCGGGACCGTTGCGGTGCGCCTTGATGGCCATTCTGACTATGGCACGGTGCTCGAGACTTTCTGGGATCAGTGGGGCCCGCAGGTCAGGAAGAGGACCAGCGTCATCGTGCTCGGCGACGCGCGCAGCAACTACCGCGCCTCACGGTCGTGGGTTCTCAAGTCCATAAGGCAGCGTGCGCGCCACCTGTACTGGCTGAATCCAGAACCGGCTTACACCTGGGATACCGGCGACTCCATCGTCTCCGAATACGCTGAGCACTGCGACAAGATGGTCGAATGCCGTAACCTCCGCCAGCTCAGGGAATTCGTGGAAGCACTGGATTAGTGGCAGGCAAGACGCATATCTCCCTCATGCTGGCGGTGCCGTCCGCGCCCGCCGCTGCCGACTGGTACAAGCGCGCACTCGGTGCCACCGAATTGTGGAACCTCGGCAGTGTCGTGGGCCTGGAGATCGAGGGAGCGCCGTTCTTCCTGCATGAGCCCGCGGGCACGGGGTTCGGCAGTCCGGCTGCGCTCGGCGCGACGACGGTGAGAGTGGAAGTGTTCTCCGATGCCCCGGACATGTTCATCGCCCGGGCCGTGGCGGCGGGAGCCGACGGCTCGCTCGACGAGGTCAGGGATCATCAGACGCCATGGGGCGTTCACCGGCAGGGAGGATTCACCGACCCGTTCGGTCACGTCTGGCTCGTTGGGGACAAGTCTCCGCTGATGCCGTTCCCCAGCCAGTGATCCGTTTCCGGGCCTCGGCTGCGTGCCGACTACTGCGTCCGGCGGAGCCGGCCGTCGACCGCGGCGAGATCATCGTGCAGTGCGCGAAGCGTGCCGATGCCCTCGTCACGGGCTTTCTTTCCGCGGTGGTCCAGGATCGCGAGCACTTCCCCGATGGACTCAAGGGCTCGCTCGACCGCCGTGCAGGCGGCATCCTTGGCCTCTGCGCGGCGCCGGCCGGCTTCTGCGGTGGGGTCATCGCCCACCCAGTCGCAGCGCGAGCAGCGATATCCCAGCAGCCGCGGCGCCTCGTACTGAGGCTCGGCCGCCGCGCCGCAGCCCGCGCAGATCAGGTCGTTCTCATCGGGCAGCGCGGCCCCGGCGCCGGCGCGAACGTGCTCGGCCTCGGCCATCCGCGTCATCACGTGATCAAGCTCTGCGTGGCAGACAAGCACCGCCTCGTTGTCCCCGGCCTGGTCCGCCTCATCCAGCCGGACCAGCACGTCGGCCTGCAGCCGCGCCAGCTGAAGTTCATCGGCCAGCGCCCGCTGCACCGCGCGTCGGCGTTCCTGCCCGGAAATGGAATTGCCATCCACGTTCAGCGGGCCCTCACTGGTCAGCGATGGGCTGTCCTGTCGTTGCACGTCCACGAGCCATCCGTCGTTGTACTGCGTCCGAAGTTCGGCCTAATGCTGCCCGACCAGCGTCGCACCGGTTCCTGAACGCAGCCTTGGCAGAAACAGTCAGCATGCCAAGACCCGCACCCGAGTGGCATCGCGTATGCCGGTAGATTCGCGCCTCATGCGATATCAAGTCCGCGAGCGGCTTTTCTCCATCAAAGATGACTTCTGGGTGACGGACCAGGACGGCAACAGGGCGTTCTTCGTCGACGCAGTGAGTCCGTTCCGGGCGTTTTCGAAAGGACGGGGGATAATGTAGAAGGGATAGAATACCACGGACGTGAAGAGGTCGCCAGAATGTGATCGACACATCCGGGAAATTACTGAAGTAGAGAGAGAATACGGGGGCAAGAGAAAAAGATAGGTAAATGGGTAAGGGATAAAAAGGAAAAGAAAGGGGAAACCGAGGAAACGCTAATCTTAAGAGAGAGCCAGGCTCCGCGAGCTGAGAGGAAGAAAAGAGAGATAGAGATGAAGTGCGCCTTCCTGACAAAAGCAGCGGCGACTAAGCAGCGGAGCTCGGAGAGACAGTACGAGTTATAGATGAGAAGTACGACGCCGCGGCCCGGAGAAGGCCACGACGGCTCAGACGTAAGAAGATGTGTGAATGGCTAGGGGTGTCGAAGCAGGATTATAAGAATGGCGGAGAAAAAGGGCTAGGCGACAGCGAAGAGAAGGGAGGAAATCAAGCTGTTCTCAGAAGGCGTTCGGCGATTCACGGGAAGTACGGATACAGGAGAGAGAAAGAAAAGCTGCGCCGCTGGGGCATCGAGTGCGGCGGCGAGCTAGTCCGAGAGCTGATGCGCGAGCTGGGATGGTGCCCTGCTAGGTGCGCCGCGGCCGCTAGCTAAGGTAAGGACGAAGAGGAGAAGATAAAGAATGGAAGGAAGAGACTAAAACGAGGAGAAGAAGGGAGAGAAAATGGTCGACGACATAAACTATATATTCACGTGGGAGGGATGGCTTTACCTGGCGACCGTCATTGAATGCGCGAAAAGTAAAATCGTGGGATGGGAGATGGACGATAATTACAAGACCCGCCATCAAGAGCGCGATCAGGATGGCCGCACGGAACACGATCTGCCCGAAGGGGCAGTATTCACAGCGACCGCGGAAGCAACTATACCTCGGCCGAGTTAGCGGGTGAGCTGAAAACGCCGGCATCGCCAGTCAGTGGGCCGGACCGGAATCTGCTATGCAACGCGCTCGCAGAATCGTTCAATGGCGCGCTGAAAGTCGGAGGGTGCACCGTACCGTTTACGCCACGCCGAAAGCCCTGAGGATATCGCGCGCTACATCGAGCTGCGCTATAATCGGAGCGCCTTCATTCCGCATCGGGTACCGGACTCCGCAAGAAGCCATGGATGAGTACCTGACGAAGGCTACCGCGTAGATAACCCAAAGGGGCGGAAAGGGCAAGGTGCTGTCACTGCGGCACGCCCTGGAACTCCAGGACGCCTCGGGCCGCAACCTCGCCGAGATCAAGCAAAAGCTGGTGACCTTCACCGACGCCATTGAGGTGGAACGCGACGGCTCGGTGATCGCGACCGTGCACAAGGCGGTGTTCTCGCCGCTGCATCACCGGGCGGCCATCGACCTGGCCGACGGCAGGCGCCTGGAGGCCGTGGGCAACATCGTCGACAGGGACTTCGAGATCCGCGACGGCGATCAGGTCGTGGCGCAGGTCTCCCGCGCCTGGTTCCACGTTCGGGACACCTACGGCGTCGATGTCGCTCCGGGCGAGGACGACGCGCTGATGATCTGCATCGCGGTCTGCCTCGACCGCATCCACCACGAGGAAGAGGAGCAGCGCGACCGGGACCGCTGAGTCGGCTTGGCCGACGACCTCAACCCGGCGGGGCGAACCCCAGCCAGGTCTGCCTAGGTGGCTAGGAATATGTCCGCGCGCGGCGTTGCCAGGGCTCACAGTGGCGGCCCTTGGTCAGCGCTGTGTTGCGGTGACGGTGAGGCCAGTCGTGCATCATCTGGCTGTGCCCGCGCGACGGTGGGGATGAACAGGGTGCAGGCCAAGCCGATCAGGCTGAGGACGGCGGCGATGGCGAAGGCGCGGTCGTAGCCGGCGGCCAGCGCGCCGGCCGGGGAGAGCCCGGTGGCGAGGGAGCTGTGCGTGCGGGCGACTGCAACCGTCGCGAGCGCGGCCAGGCCGATCGACCCGCCGACCTGGCGGGAGGTGTTGAGCACCCCGGAGGCGAGGCCGGCCTGGCTGAGCGGGACGCCGGTCGTTGCCGCGGTGGCGAGCGGCGTGAACAGCAAGCCGAGCGCGAGCGCGACGATCAGGCCGGGTCCCAGCACATGCGCAACGTAGGAGCCGTGCGCCGGAATCTCGGCGAGCCAGGCAAAGCCGCCGGTGGCGAGCAGCATCCCACCGGCCAGCAGCGGTCTCAGGCCGATCCTTGGCAGCAGGCGGGGGCTGGCCTGGGCGCCCGCCATGATGGCGATCGCCATCGGGATGAACGCGAGCCCGGCTCGCAGCGCGCTGTAGCCGAGCACGTCCTGGAGGTACAGCGACAGGAAGTACCACATGGCGAAGAACGCGGCACCGACCAGCAGCATGACAACGTTCGCGCCAGCCACCGACCTTGAGCGCAGGAGCTGGAACGGGACGAGTGCCGCGGTGGCCTGGCGGTGCTCGATGACCGCGAAGGCTGCCAGCAAAACCGCCGCGACCGCGAGGCCCGACAGAGTGAAAGCCGAGAGCCACGCGTGGGTGCTGGTCTCGATGATGGCGTAGACGAGGGCGCCCAGCCCGGCGGTGATCGTGACCGCGCCGCCGATATCGATGCGCGGCCGGCCCGCGTCACTGGATGGGCGGCGGAGCTCGGTCAGGTATGCGGCGGCGGCCGCGGCGGTGATGACCCCGATGGGGAGGTTGACGAACAGCACCCACCGCCAGGACAGTTCGGCCGTGAGCACGCCGCCGAGGATCGCGCCCGCGGCGCCGCCAGCACCGGCGACCGCGCTCCACATGCCGATCGCCCTGGCGCGCCGTTGCCGATCGGTGAAGGTCGTGACGATGATCGTCAGACTGGCGGGGGACAGGAACGCGCCGCCGACGCCCTGAGCGGCGCGGGCCGCGGTCAGCCACGCCGAGGTCTGTGCCACGCCGCCGGCCAGGCTGGCCACGGTGAAGAGCCCCAGCCCGAACAGGTAGCTGCGGCGACGGCCAAACAAGTCGGCGGCGCGGCCGCCGAAGAGCAGGAACCCGGCGAACGTCAGCACGTAGGCGTTGACCACCCATTGCAGTCCCGAGGCGGTGTAGTGCAGGTCGCGGCCGATGGACGGCAGGGCCACGGTGACGATCGACACGTCCAGCACGACCATGAACTGCGCCACGCACGCCAGCGCGAGGACCACCCCATCGGGAGCGTCGGGCCTCGGCGCGATGATCCGCCTCACCTCCGGGCCTCCGGAAGGGTGAGGCTGGGGGCGTGGGAGCCGGCGTCGGCTGCAGCGGCGCTCCGGGTGCGGGGCGCGAGCGATGGCAGAACCGGGGTAAGGACGATCACGGGCACCTCGCGGTCGGCCATCGCCTGGTAGGAGTGGAGTTGCGGCTGCTCGGAGGCGTACCTGTCGAACAGGCCGTCACGCTCCGCGTCAGCGGCGACGCGGGCCAGCGCCTCCAGCACCGCCGTTCCGACCTCAACGGTCACGGCCGGGTGGGCGAGCAGGTTGTGGTACCACGCCGGGTTCGCGCCGTTGGCCCCCGCGGCGACCACGTGGCGCTCACCGTCGGCCACGTACGTGACCGGCACCGTGCGGCGCCGGCCGCTGCGCGCGCCGACGGTGGTGAGCAGCAGCAACGGCAGCCCGGCGAACCGGCCGCCGACGGTGCCGCCGCTCGCCCGGAACTCGTCGATCACCTGCCGGTTCGGGTCCGTCTCGTCGTGGGCTGGCGAATCCTGGGGCATCCCCGGCCTCTGCTGCGGCATCCTCGGCCTCCGTTGCGGCATCTTCGGCCTCTATTGTTAGTGGTAAACCACCACTATAGTCAACCAGCTACTGCTGGTAGGGTCAGATGGCGATGGCTCGTTACGACATGCCGTCACCAGACGACGGCTACCTCGCCCTGGTGCTCGACGCGGACCTCCGGCTGCTGGACGCGGCCGACCGGCTGCGCCAGCACTGGGCCGCGCACGCCGCCGCGCTCGGCCTGACCTCCATCCAGGCGAAGGTCCTGCTCCGGCTCACCCCGGGCGAGGCGACCCCGATGCGAAAGCTCGCCCAGCAGCTTGACTACGACGCTTCCAACCTGACCACGCTCGTGGACAAGCTTGCCGGGCGCGGAGCGCTGGAACGCCAGGCAGATCCCGGCGACCGCCGGGTGAAGGCGCTGGTGCTCACCGCCGAAGGGCAGCGCCTGCGCGAGGAGTTCTGGCACAACCTCGTCACCGACGCCGGGCCCCTCGCCCCGCTCCGGGAACTGGACCTGCGCGCCCTGACCCGGCTCCTAGCCAAGCTCGACCAGCCCGCCGGGTAGCGGCTTACGACCGCGGGCCCGTCCGGGTTGACCGGCGCATGAGCTAGCTGAACGGGTAGATGGCAGCGGAGGTTCCCGCGTCTCCCCAGGTAATGTCCACCGCAACACCCGGCCACGGCACGTTGCCGAAGGTCGCGTCGACCTCGACGGTGCCACCGGGAGGCACGGTTGCCGTCCAGTTGGGGTTGTCGCTGCAGGTCGTGTCGGAGGCTGCGACTGTGCCGTCGTTGCCGTCGCCGCCGGACATCGTCTCGCCAACGAATGCGGCATCAGCCCAGTCCCCGGGGCAGCCCAGGGTAACCGAGGCGGACTCGATGTTCTGGTACGTGATGCCGATGGTCCAGGCGAGCGGGACGCCGGACGAGTAGGGCTGCACCGACGTGGCCGTCCAGGTGACCTGGAAGCCGTCATAGTCGCTGCTGATCAGAGCGTCCGGATCGGGGTACGTGCCGCCAAGGGTGCACCCCGTCCCGTCCGGCTCGCACACGGTGGCAGGAGGTGGCCCGCTGCCTCCTCCTCCTCCTCCACCACCACCACCACCGCCGCCTCCGCTTCCGCCACCACCGTTGCTTCCGTTGCTTCCGCTTCCGCCGCTGCTGCCGGTTCCTGTGCCGTGGTGAGAAGGCGTCGGTGAGGGCGAGGGTGTCGGGGTCGGCGCAGGTGAGGCGGTGAACGGCGGCGTAGAGGGCGAGGGCCCGACCACGACCGGGTGAACCGCCACCGGCGGGTGGCTTCCGCCGCCGTGCCGGTGCGACACGACGGAGGCGAGGGCGGTGCCCGCCGCGACGACGGCCGCCCCGACGCCGACCGCGATGATCGCCTTGACCGGGCTGAGGTGCCGGAGCCGGAAGATCCGGCGTACCCGGATCCGTTCCACGGTCGTACTCTGCACCGCGGGCGGCGCGCCAGACGGCCACAACGCCGCCAGCAGCAGTGCTGCCTCGCCCAGGTGCGATCGGCCGCGGCTTGCCCAGTCCTTGCCGTATGCGCGGACCGCGACCATCCGCAGTTCGGTAACGAAACTGGCCGCGTCGGCCGGGCGATCCTGCGGGTTCTTGGCCATCCCGGCGGCCACCATCTGCCGCAGCGCAGTGGGTACCGGCTCCATGGGCACCGGGTCGGAGCGGTGCTGGCGCAGCAGCGCTTCAGGTTCCCCGCTGAACGGCGGATGACCGGTAAGGCACTCGTAGAACGTGGCCGTCGCGGCATAGACGTCGCTCGCCGGGCTGGCTGCGCGGCCGTCGAACTGCTCGGGGGCTGCGTACCGCAAGGTGCCCGCTGGAATTGGGTGCCCGCCGGCGCGGGCCGCCAGACCGAAATCGGTCAGCTTGCTCGCGCCGTCACCGTTGACCAGCACGTTCTCCGGTTTGTAGTCGCGGTGCACCACGCCTTGCCGGTGCGCCGCGGCCAGGCCCAGCAGCGAACCCTGCAGCACGACCAGGGCGGATTCCGGCTTGGTCGAGCCCTGGTGCGCCAGGATCTCGCGCAGCGAGACACCCTCGACCAACTCCATCACAATCGCGGCGCCAGACGGCGATTCGACGTATTCGTAGAGCCGGACCACGTTCGGGTCATCCAGCGACGCCAGCGTCTCGGCCTCGCCATGGAACATCTCGGCGAATCCCTGGTCGGCCAGTAAGTCCTGACGCAGGTACTTGATCGCTACCAGCACGCCCGAGACGTGGTGCCGGGCCAGCACTACTTCACCGAATCCGCCCGAACCCAGTCTCTTTAACTCGGTGTACCCGGGAACGCTCCACTCTGGCATTGAGATCCCCCTCCAGCCGGCGTCCTTGCTGCCATCCCAGTCGTGTGAGATGGAGAACGCGACGGCACCTGGTTGCGCTCGCCGGTACGCCGCTGTCGCCGGGCGGCACACCTGCGCTGCGCGGTTTAGTGCGGAATTGTTCGGTGTGGGGACATCGCGGATCGTTCGGTCAGCACCTGACGATCATGCAGGTGCGGCACCACCTCAGCGGTGGCAGATAAGCTCACGGTGAGCGCCGAGCTGACGAGCCGGCGCACGTCTGCGCTAGCCGGCTGCCCCGGCCCACGCATTGCTGACTCTCCCCCATTGGTCCACCCTTCGGCCGAAAGCCCGCACGGCCATGGTGAATCATTTCTTGTTTTGTCAGTAGACTCCCGTCCGATTCCGATGTCAACGCTGCGCCGGGCTAAGCGCACACACCTACGCTGTCGACGCGATGGAGCCGTCGATCAGCGTGGCGGCCACAAGATCTGCGGACGGCGCGGCGAGCGCATCGGCCAGCGGGACGCCCAGCAGCACGAGGTCGGCCGGGGAGCCAGCTGCTACCCGCCTGGGTGCGGAGCCGGGAGCGTCTGGCGGGCTCAGGTAGCCCGCCAGGGCTTGGGAAGGTGTGAGACGTTCCGCTGGCCCGACGACGTGGCCGGACGGGCTGGACCGGTGGACCGCCGCGGTGATCACCGTCCACGGATCGAGTGGCCCGTAGGGGGCGTCGCTGGACAGGGCGCAGCCGACGCCAGCGTCGAGCAGTGACCGCGCGCGGTAGAGGTCGTCGTGTTCTGCGACGGGCACGTCGCGCACGTAGTGGTCCCCGCGCTGGGTGAGGAAGCCGGGCTGCGTGACGACCGTCAGCGCGAGGCTGCCCAGCCGGGAGATGAGCTCGGCAGGAACCAGCGCGGCGTGCTCGATCCGGTCGGCGGGGCGGGTTCCGGCGTCGTCGAGCGCGGCAAGCAGCAGGACCAGCGCCTCGCGGGTGACGCAGTGGACGGCTACCGCCCGCCCGGCGGCGTGGGCGGTGCGGATGCGATCGGTCAGCGTGTCGATGTCGGGAAGCGCGGAATCGGCGAGGATGATCTTGAACGGACCCGCGGCGAGGGGGTTTGGCCCTGCGGTGGGGGAGTCTGCCCCGGCAGCCGGGGCCCAGCCCAGCGGTACGCCGAGTAGCTGGACATGCTGGGGGACGGTGCCCTCGGCCGTGGCGGCGCCTATCGCGTCAGTCGCCGCAGTGTCCAGGTCGGGGGTGGCGTCGGTGACGTGGGTGATGCCGAGCCGCGCGAGCCGGGCTCCGACCGCGCGCAGTTCGGGCGGGCGGGAACGGGGCAGCCGGGTGCGGAGCCAGTCATCGGCGCGCCACAGCCGGCCGGTGGGGCGGGACTGGCCATCACGCTCGATGCCGGGGTGCTCGGCCCCGGCCAGGCCGAGCGCCCGCGCTCCCGCGGTGTTGACCATCCACAGGGCGCCGCTGCGGTGCTGGAGCCGGACCGGGCGCTCGCGGTGCAGGCGGTCGAGGCCGGCTACGTCCAGCAGTCCGGCCACGTCTTCGCTGTAGCCGATGCCGCGCACCCACCCGTCCTCACCGGCCGGCGCTCCGGCGAGAGCCGCGGCCAGCGCGTCCGGCCCGGTTACCTTAGGGGGGCCGCACTGCACCGAGGCCGACGCCGCGGCCATCGCGTGCAGGTGCAAGTGGTGGTCGCAGAGCCCGGGAATCAAGGCACCGCCCCGGGCATCGATGACTTCCTCCCGTGCGCCCGGGGAGAGCCGGTGACCGATCTCGGTGATGACTCCGCCCGCGATGCGCACGTCCACGGGGGCACGGCCGTGCACCTCGGCGTCGCGCAGCAGGAGTCCGGTCATGACGCCGGGATCCGCAGCTCCCGCAGCACCTGGTCGGTGTGCTCGCCCGGGCCAGCAGCGCGGCCGGTCGCGGCACGCGCGCGCGGATGCGCGACCGGCACCGGACCGGACGCGGTGTCGATGACCCAGCCGGTCCCGGCGCGTCGCGCCGCGGGCGCGGGACGTGGTTGCGCCGCAGCCAGGGTGGCCGCGACCACACCCGCCATGGAGACGTCGAACAGCATGCCGCGGCCGTCGCGCTGCGCGGACATGGCAAGCTCGGCGGCTACGAGACCGGTCAGCGGGTCGGCGAGCGCATCGCCGCAGAAGACCGGGTGCCCCCGCTCGTCGCACGCGACCAGGCCGGCTCCAGCGGCCACGTCGTCGCCGAAGCCGACCCGCGTGGAGTCCCGGCCGGCGGCGGTGATCGACACCCAGATCGTGCCCTGCTCGACGGCCGCCGCGGCGTCGAGCCCGAACCCGGCCAGCGCGCGCGGCCGGGACGACTCGATCACGATGTCCGCCGCGGCCACCAGCGCGGCGAGCGCGCCCCGGCCTGCGGCCGTCGCCGGGTCCAGCAGCACGGCGCGGTGCCCGGCATGCAGGAGGTTGTAGAAGTCCTGGTTGCCGCGGCGGGCCCCGTCCAGCCGCTGCGGCGTCTCCACCTTGACGACCCGGGCTCCGGCCAGGCCGAGCAGGTGGGCGCAGAGCGGCCCGGCCCACAGCGCGCTGAAGTCCACCACGAGCAGGCCAGCCGGGGACCGGGTTCGATCAGCGGTCGGGGTGGTAGCGGGCGGGGTGGCGGGGTCGACCGGCGCGGCTGGCAGGCCGAGCAGGCCTGCCCGATCCGCAAGCTCGGCCCCGGTGTGCGTACGCAGCCAGGCGGCGACGGCGGACCACGGATCGTCCGGCAGCTCCGCGCCGACCAGGGCCGCTAGCAGCACCGGGTCGTCAGGCCGGGCGCAGGACACAGCGGCCCAGCCGTCCGAGGTTGGCAGCAGCCGGGTCGCGCCGCCGGCCGAGATCTGGCCGCGCCGCTGGTGCCCGGTGAACGCCGCGCGCTCGGCGAGCAGGGCCGCGCCGTCGAGCCGAACCGGATGGCGGCTCCCCGCGGTCGCAACGGCCAGCCGCGCGCCGATCCGGCCGGCCATGGTGGCCGCGTCGCCGGGAGGGACCAGCGGCGGACCGTCTGGATGTCCGGTCAGCGAGACGATGCCGCTGCGGGCCCAGTCCGCCGCCGCACCAGCGCTGACCTCGTCCGACATGGCAGCGATGGTACGCTGCGCCCCGTGGCTGGCTGGGTCTCGCTGCGGCAGCTCGCCGACGGGGCGACGCAGACGCCGCTGCTCGACGCCGCGGGCCAGCCGGCCGGACCACTCGTCCTCGTCGACCTGGATGCGCCGGCCGATCCGGACCTCCTGGCCCAGGCATCCCGGGCGGCACAGGCGGCCGAGCGCGTCCTGGTCGGCGTGCGGACCGGTGAACCTCTTGACGAGCAGTGGCACGACCTACTCGCCGCGCTCAGCCTGACGCTCACACCGGCGCGCGAGCAGGACCCGCCGCGCCCGTGCGTGGCGCTGCCCGACCCGGCAGCGACGGCGAGCTCGCTCCTGGCCGCAGCCGCCGATCGCCCGCAGGCTTGCCTGGTGCTCTCCCAGGTACTGCGCGCCGGGGCCGGGCTCGACGTGCGATCCGCGCTGAACGTCGAGTCGTTCGCGTACTCCACCCTCCTGGGCGGTGCCGAGTTCCGGCGGCTGGCTGGACAGCCGGCCCGCCCGGCCGGTCCCGCCGCCCGGCCCGGACCCAGCGGTGCTCACCGAGCGGGATGACGGCGTCATGCGGGTGACGCTTAACCGCCCGGCGCGGCGCAACGCCTACAGCCGCGAGCTGCGGGACGCGCTCGTGGAAGCACTGCTGGTCCCGATCCTGGACGAGACGATCACGCGTGTCGTCATCGCCGGGGCCGGGCCGTCGTTCTGCTCGGGCGGTGACCTGGACGAGTTCGGGACCGCCCCGGACACCGCCACCGCCCACTTCATCCGTACCAGCGGCGGAGCGGCCGGACTGCTGCACCGCATCGCCGACCGTACCGAGGTCAAGCTGCACGGCTCCTGCGTCGGCGCTGGCATTGAGCTCGCGGCGTTTGCGGGCCGGGTCATCGCCCAGCCCGGCACGACGTTCCGCCTGCCGGAGGTGGCCATGGGCCTGATACCAGGGTGCCGGGGGGACCGTGAGCATCCCGCGCAGAATCGGGCCATGGCGAACTCTGTACCTGGCCCTGTCTGGCACGGCGCTCGACGCGCACACGGCAGCCCGGTGGGGTCTCGTCGACCAGGTGACCGGCTAGCGGGCTGCCCAAAACTGGCGGCTCAGACGTCCCAGCGCAGCGGCAGCCTGCTGATCGTCAGCTGCGCGCCGCGCTCGTAGAGCTGCTCATCGGAGGCCAGTTCGTAGTCCGGGATCCGCTTGTGCCACTCGGTGACCGCGATGACGAGCTCGTGCCGGGCGAGATGCATGCCCAGGCAGCGGTGCGGGCCCGCGCCGAAGGCGAGGTGGTGGTTGATGTGCTCGCGGTCGACGTTGAAGGCGAGCGGGTCGGCGAACTTCTTCGGGTCGCGGCTCGCCGAGGCGAGACCGAGCCACAGGATGTCGCCCTTTTTCAGCTGCAGGCCGTGGAAGTTGATGTCCTGCTTGACCAGCCGGCCGTCCTGGAAGACGAGCGGGTAGAGGCGGATAAACTCCTCGACGGCCTTGGGCCACAGCTCCGGGTTTGCGGTGAGGCGGTGCCGCAGGTCAGGATCGCTGGCAAGGTGCTGGAAGATGTAGCCGAGAGCGGCACGGGTGGTGTCAAGACCGGCCGCCATCAGGGTCAGGCAGATCGTGATGATGTCCTCGTCGGAGATCGGGACGCCATCGAGCTTGGACACGAGCATCCGGGAGATGAAGTCGGTTTCGGTGTCGCGCGGCTGCGCACGCCGGTCATCGATCGCCCGGCCGAAGTAACCGCGGATCCACACGACGGCCTTCGCGGCCTCGTCGAGATCCTTGCCCGCGAAGCCCCGGAAGATCTTCTCGACCCAGAACAGGAACTCCGGCCCGTCCGAGGCTGGCAGGTTCAGCGTGGCCAGGAACATGTCGGTCGGGAACCTGATCGCGAAGTCGGCGACGAGATCGCAGCCGCCGGCCGGCTTGAGCTCCTCGACAAGCTCGATGCACCTGCTCAGCACCTGAGGCTCGAGCCGCCGTACCGCCGCCGGGGAGAACCAGCGGTTGAGCACGCGCCGCATGGTCGTGTGCTCCGGCGGGTTCAGGTACTGCGGGAGGAGGTCGATCGTGTGCTCGGGGGTGAGCGCGGACAGGACCTCGTTGCCGAACACCTCCGGCATCTGCAGCGCCTCGATGACGTGCTCGTACTCGGTGACCATCCAGAACGGCGTCCTGCGCGAGTCGTTCAGCAGGAAGGGAGCCCGCTCGCGGTCCGAGTCCAGCAGGGTGCAGGTCTCGAACAGCGGGCGCTCCACCGTGTAGTCCGTGTGGATCACCGGGCAGCCGCGAGAGTCGATCGTCTCGGTCATCAGCGAGCCTCCCGAAAACGCGTCGCCGCAGGCGCGCGCTAGCCAATCAACTTGGATAATGATGAATATGAATCGGCAGGATTGTCAATGAGGAGGGCCGGGCATGGCCGGTGCGGCTGACGTTCCGGGATACGCGGCGTGGGACGGCACGACTGCGCAGCCGACCGGGCTTGCGATGTTCCGTGCCGCGCTTGCCGATCATCCGGGTCGGCCGCTGATCTATTTCGGCGACCGTGCGCTCACCGTCGGTGAGGTCGGAGAACAGGTCGAGGCTATCGCCGCGGCGCTTGCCGATCACGGGGTCGGCCCCGGTGACCGCGTGGCGATCCAGCTGCAGAACGTCCCCGAGTACGCGATCGGGATCGTCGCCGCGTGGCGGGCCGGCGCGGCGGCCGTGACCGTGAACCCGATGGCCACGCGCGCGGACGTGCTGCACCTGATCGCCGACAGTGGCGCTCTTGCGTACATCGGAGAACGTGCCGCAGCAACCGCGCTGGGGCCGGAGGCCGTGGCGTTCGCGGTGACCGTCGACGGCACCGGCACCGGGTCGTGGGCCGGGCTGCTCGCGCGGTACGCCGGGCGGCACGCGCCGGAGCCCGCGCTGACCCCGGATTCGGTCGCGCTGGTCACCTACACCTCCGGCACCACCGGCGCGCCCAAGGGCGCGCTGAACACCCACGGCAACCTGGTTTTCGGCGCCGAGGTCTACCGGCACTGGGCCAGGCTCGAGCTCGGTGACGTCGTCCTCGCCGTTGCGCCGCTCTCCCATATCACCGGGACCATCGCCCATCTCGCCGTCAGCCTGCTGGTCCCGGCCCCGATGGTGCTGCTCGGCCGGTTCGACCCCGGCGCCGCCCTGGACGCGGTCGAGAGACACCGGGCCAGCTTTACCGTGGCGGCTGTCACCGCGTTCATCGCCATGAAAGATCACGAGGACGTGCGCCAGCGTGACCTCTCTTCGTTCCGCAAGGTGTACAGCGGGGGAGCGCCGATCCCGGCGGCCGTGATCGCCGACGTCGAGGCGCGGATGGGCTGCTACCTGCACCCGGTGTACGGGCTGACCGAGACCACGTCCCCGGCCCTGATGGTGCCGCTGGGCACCCGGGCTCCGCTCGACCCGGCCGGGGCCTTCGTGTCGGTTGGGCTGCCGGTCACGGCGACGTCCGCGCACGTCGTCGACGATGGGCTGGCGAGGCTGCCGCAGGGGCAGACCGGTGAGCTGGTGATCAGCGGTCCCCAGGTCGTGCCCGGCTACTGGCGCAAGCCCGAGGAGACCAGCCACGCGTTCCGCGCGGACGGGCTGCACACCGGCGACGTCGGGTTCGCCGACACCGGCGGCTGGTACTTCGTGATCGACCGCAAGAAGGACCAGATCAACGCCGGCGGATTCAAGATCTGGCCGCGCGAGGTCGAGGACGTCCTGTTCGGGCACCCGGCCGTGGCCGAGGTCAGCGTCGTCGGCGTCCCCGATCCGTACCGCGGCGAGACCGTCAAGGCCGTCGTGGTCCGGCGCCGCGGGGCCGAGGTGACCGGGCCCGAGCTCATCGCTTTCGCCCGCGAGCGGCTGGCCGCGTACAAGTACCCGCGCATCGTCGAGTTCCGCGACGAGCTGCCCAAGACCATCAGCGGCAAGGTCCGCCGCAACGAGCTGCGCTGACGCTGCTCAGGCCAGCGACTCGCCGCCGTCGACGGTCAGCAGGGTCCCGGTGACGAACTGGCCCGCCGCGCTGCACAGGTAGAGCGCCGCCTCGGCCGTGTCGAGCGGGGTGGCGGCGCGGCCGAGCGGGACCGTGTCGCCGATCTGGTCGAACACCTCGGGCACCTTGGCCAGCGTGATGTCGGTGGCGGTGATGCCGGGCGCCAGGGCGTTGACCCGGATCCGGTGCTCCGCGAGCTCGTACGCGGCGATCCGCACCAGCTGGTTCACGGCGGCCTTCGTCGCCGAGTAGGCGGCCCGGCCGGGCAGGACCGTGGAGGCGCGGATCGAGGTCACCGCGAGGATCGCGTGGTTGTGGCCGGCCGGCTCGGTGAGCATGCGGCGGGCCGCGGCCTGGCAGGTGAGGAACGTGCCGGTGAGGTTCAGGTCGACCAGAGCCTGCCAGTCCGCCAGGGACATCTCGGCGAACGGGCTCATGCTGCCCGAGCCGGCGTTGGCGACGAAGACGTTGAGCCGCGGGATGCGTTCCGCCATCGCGGCGAAGCCAGCGGCGATGGACTCCGGCCGGCTGGTGTCCATCGAGATCCAGTGCACCTGCTCGTCCGCGCGTATCTCGGCCTTGAGCGAGCCGCACGCCTCTTCGAGCGCGGTCTCGTTGCGCGCGAGCAGCACCACGCTGGCCCCCGCCTGCACGAACCGCCGTGCGATGCCGAGGCCGATCCCCTTGCTGCCGCCGGTGATCGCGGTGAACTGCCCGGCCAGCGGGCGCTCCGCGCTCATCGTTTCCTCATCGTTGACCGTCACTTCTTGTTGGAGTAGCCGGCGTCGACGGGCAGCGCGGCCCCCGTGACGTAGCGGGCCTCGTCGCTGGCCAGCCACAGCACCGCGCTGGCCACGTCCTGCGGGGCGATCATCCCGACCGGCAGCGCGTTGGTCGTCGCGTTGGCCCGGCCCTCGGGGGAGCGGAAGAACGCCTGCATCGCCGGGTTGCTCACCATCGGGGTGTCGACGCCGGTCGGGTGGACCGAGTTCACCCGGATCCCGTGCGGGGCAAGCAGGTTCGCGTACGCGCGCATGAGCCCGACGCCGCCGTGCTTGGCCGCTGTGTAGCCGAGGCTCCCGGGCCCGGGCCCGCCGATGCCGTTGAGCCCGGCCGTCGAATTGATCATGATGATGCTGCCGCCGGCCCCGTGCGCGAGCATCTGCGGCACCGCGACCTCGACGGTGAGAAAGACGCCGGTGAGGTTGACGTCGATCACGTCGCGCCACTGCGCCAGGTCCCCGCCGGTCGTCATCGGGGCGATGCCCGCGTTCGCGACGACGATGGTCGCGGGCCCGAGCTCGGCCGTCCCGGCGCGGAGCGCCTCGGCCAGCGCGTCATGCTCGCGGACGTCCGCGTGACAGGCGACGATGCGCCGGCCCAGCGCGGTGACCTCGCGCACCGTCTGTTTCAGGTCCTCCGGGCTGGCGAGGGGGTACGGAACCGAGCCGATGTCGCGGCACAGGTCGACCGCGATCACATCCGCGCCGGCCGCCGCCAGCGTGACGGCGAAGCAGCGGCCCTGGCCCCGGGCCGCGCCGGTGACGAATGCGGTCTTGCCTTCGAGACGGGGGGTCACGTGCGCTGGTGCCCCGTCAGCCGGACCGGACGAGGCTGAGCGCCCGCTCCGGGCAGGCGGCCACGGCTCTCTGCGCCGAGGCGAGCTGCTCGCCGGTGACCTCCATCGACGAGCCGCGCAGGGTCACGTAACCCTCCTCGTCGTCGGACAGCAGGTCGGGGGAGACGGTGTAGCAGCGGCCGTGCCCGGTGCATCTGCTCTCGTCGACCGAGAGTGTGTTCATGTCCACTCCTTGAGTGCCGCCGTAACGCTCGCGTGCTTGAGTGCCGCCGTAACGCTCACGTGCGCTGCCCGGCCGGGCCGATCGCCGACCCGCCCGCGGCCCACTTGCCGATCGCCATCGGCGACGGTCCATGGATCACGGTCAGGCCCGCGTCGACGGTCATCGTGTGGCCGGTGATGAAACGGGCATCGTCACTGGCCAGGAAGCTGACAGCGGCCGCGATATCGGCCGGCTGACCGGGCGGGCCGGGCAGCAGCGCGTCGCTGCCGAGCGCCTCGGCGGTCCGGTCCAGCGCCGACGCGTCCCCGGTCACCAGGTCGGCCGTCATCGCGGAAACCACCGCGCCGGGGATGATCGCGTTCACCCGTATGTTGTAGGGGCGCAGTTCCGCGGCGACCGACTTCACGAGGCCGATGATGCCGGCCTTCGCCGCGCTGTAGACGTGCGCGCCGACGCCCCCGATGACGCCCGCCGGACTGGAGGTTGCGAGAATCACCCCGCTGCGCTGCGCCATCATCACCCGGGCGGCGTACTTCATCGCGATCAGCGGGCCCTTCAGGTCGACCGCGAGCGTCAGGTCCACGTCGGAGATCCGGGTGTTGGCGATCGACCCGTAGGCGCCGATGATTCCCGCGTTGGCGAACATCAGGTCGAGCCTTCCGAAGGCGTCGACGGCGGTGGCCACAGCGGCCTCGACGTCGGCCTCGCTGGTCACATCCGTCGGCGCGAACCGGGCCGCCGGCCCTAGCCGCTCCGCCAGGGCCTTGCCCGCGTCGGCCTGTATGTCGGCGATCACGACGCTCGCCCCGTCGGCGACCAGGCGCTCGGCCGCCCCGGCGCCGATGCCACTCGCGCCGCCGGTGACGACGGCGACCTTACCGGCCAGCTTCCCGGCACCCGCGTCGGTCACCGCTGTCACCGCGATCCGCCGGACGGGTCGTCGGCGGGCGCAGGCTCAGTGCCGGGCCAGCGCACCGGCAGCTCGTCGACCAGCGCGAGGCCGGCCTGCGACCACGGCAGCGCGTAGACGAACCGCAGGTCACGGCTGGCGAACTTCCATGCTCCGCCGATCTTGACGTACTCGTCGAAGTACCTGATCGCGCTCACGACGAACTCGCCGCCGATGTCGAGCTGGGCGCTCGAGGGCACGTAGCCGCGCGCGTGGTCGTCGTCCTGCTGCTCGAGGACGAGCCCGTGGGCGGTGTGGATCGTTCGCCCGTAGCCGCCTCGGATGGCGCGCAGCGTTGCGACCACGGCGTCGCTGCCGACCTGCCCGGCCATGGCCGCGTCGTCGGTGAACAGCCCGCGCAGCCTGGCCCAGTCGTTGTCGTCGATGTACCGGCAGTAGCGCTGGCCCAGCTCCTGTATCTCGGCGCGGTCCTCGATGCGGCGCAGCCGGCGGTCGAGGTCGGCCATGTCGATGGTCGTCATCACGATCACCTCAGTCTTTGACTCGGACGAGCAGCTTGCCGGTGTTTCCGCCGGTGAACAGGTCGTTGAAGGCCTGCGGGGCGTGCTCCACGCCGGTCACCACCGTCTCCGTGGCGCGCACCGAGCCGCCCGACAGCCAGCCGGTCATCGCCTGCTCGAACTCCCCGCGCAGGTCTTCATGGTCGGTGACGAGGAACCCGCGCATGACCAGGCGCTTGCCGATCAGCATGCCGAGGTTGCCCGGTCCTGGGGGCAGCACGGTCTCGTTGTACACCGAGATCATCCCGCACAGGGCGATGCGGCCCCAGCGGGCCATGGCCCCGATCGCGACTTCGAGCTGCTCGCCGCCGACGTTGTCGAAGTAGACGTCGATGCGGCCGTTCGCAGCCGTGCGCAGCTGGCCTGACAGGTTGCCGTCCTTGTAGTTGAACGCGGCGTCGAAGCCGAGCTCGCCGGTGAGTACCGCGATCTTGGCGGCGCTCCCGGCGCTGCCGACGACCTGGCTGGCGCCGAGCTGGCGGGCCACCTGGCCGGCCAGGCTGCCGACCGCGCCGGCCGCTGCGGACACGAACACGACGTCGCCCTCCCGCACCCCGGCGATGTGCTTCATCCCGACGTACGCGGTGAAGCCGGGCAGGCCGAGCGGGCCGAGGTAGGCGGTGGGCGAGAGCTTCGCGGTGTCGACCACGCGGTACTGCGCCGCCGGGCCCGCCGACCAGGCCCGCCAGCCGTCGCTGTGCACGACGCTCGCCCCGACCGGGATCGCCGGGTCAGCGGACGCCACGACCCGGCCCACAGCGTCGCCGTGCATGATCTCGCCGAGCTCGTACGGCGCGGCGTAGGACTTGGCGTCGCTCATGCGCCCGCGCATGTACGGGTCGAGGGAGAAGAACTCGTTGCGGACAACCACCTCGCCCGCGGCGAGCTCGGGCGCCGGCTGGGGCACGACCTCGAAGCAGTCCGGCGTCGGGACGCCCTGCGGCCGCCGGGCGAGGCGCACGGCCAGGCCAGAACCTGGCTCCGCCATCAGCCCACCATCACTGCATGGGGCACGGGCGGTCTCCTCACCGTACAATCCGTCTGGGGACTAACATCATAAACATTATCCTGGTTTGTTCGGATGGGTCAACGAAGCTGGCTGCATCCGCGTTTGTGCAGGTGGGGCGGTCCGATCAGCCATACCAGCACGCCGAACGTCTTGGCCACGGGGATACCGGCCCTGCCGAGGGTGCCCAGCAGCCCGATAGTGTCCAGCCCGAACAGAATCGTCCCGGCAGTCCGCGCCCAGCTCCGTCCCTTCCGGCTGGTTCCGCAACGAAGCCAGCCTGGGACTCGGCCCGCGAGCGCGCTGGCCATTGCGATGATCACCGCGAGGTAACGCTGCGGTAACTGCTAGTTGCCGACGCCGAAATGCGGACCTGGCAGCGTGCCAGGTATGGGCACTCACCCGGGCGCTGCCCCCGCGGATTCGCCGGCAGCACCACCTTCTCTGGCAGCATCGCCGCATGCTGTCTGCCAGATTGCCATGATCGCGCACGACCACAAGAAGGCGGACCTGGCCGAGTGGGCCCGGTTCAACCTGGCCGTACTCGCGCATCACAACTTGTACGCGACCGGGACGACGGGCCGCCTGCTGCAGACCGAACTCGGCCTGCCTGTGACCTGCATGCGCAGCGGCCCGCTCGGTGGCGACCAGCAGATCGGCGCCAGGATTGCCGAGGGACAGATCGACATGCTCATCTTCTTCTGGGACCCGCTGGAGCCCCAGCCGCATGACCCGGATGTCAAGGCACTGCTGCGGCTGGCCGTCGCCTGGAACATCCCCGTGGCATGCAATCGGGCCAGCGCAGACTTCTTGATCTCCTCGCCGCTGCTCGGCCACGCCTACCATCGCATCCAGCCCAATTACACCGAGCACACCGAACGCGGGCTGCCCGTCAAGGCCTGAATGTCCCCACCCCGGCAGACTCAGCGGGCGCGAGGCCGAGGCGCCCGGCCTCGTGGCGAGGTTAATCATCTACGAGCCGAGGGGGTCGGCCGCATCGTCGATGCCCCACTCCCGCAGCGCCCGCTCGGTGTCGGCGCCCGGTGCCGGCGGCGACTGCGGCATCGGCGGCGTGAACCGGGAGAAGCGGGGAACGACGTTGGACTGCAGCACCCCGTCAACCGTGACGAGGCTGCTGCGGGCCGACATCTGCCGGTCGGCCCCGGCCTCGGCGAGCGACAGAACGGGGGCGGCGCAGGCGTCGGACTCCTCGAGCAGCGCCGTCCATTCGTCCCGCGTGCGGGTCCGGAACCGCTCGGCGAAGCGCTTCCGGATCGCCGGCCAGTTCGACCGGTCGTCCCGGTCAGGCAGGTCCGCCAGGCCGAGCAGCTTGACCAGCTGGCCGTAGAACTGCGGCTCGATCGCGCCGACCGCAATCCACTTGCCGTCCGCGGTCTCATAGACGTCGTAATAGGGCGCGCCGGAGTCCAGGACGTTGACGCCGCGCTCGTCGCGCCAGGTGCCTTCCGCGTAAAGGGCATGCTGGGTGGCCAGCAGCGAGCTGGCGCCGTCGACGATGGCCGCGTCCACGACCTGGCCCTTGCCGTCGCTGGCGCGCTGGACCAGGGCGGCGGCGATACCGAAAGCGAGCAGCATGCCACCGCCGCCGAAGTCGCCGATGACGTTGAGCGGAACCTGCGGCGGGCCGCCTGCCCGGCCGATCGCGTGCAGTGCCCCGGTCCGGGCGATGTAGTCGATGTCGTGCCCGGCGGTGCCGGCCAGCGGGCCGTCCTGCCCCCAGCCGGTCATCCGCCCGTACACCAGCCGCGGGTTGCGCCCCAGGCACTCTTCCGGCCCGAGGCCGAGCCGCTCGGTCACCCCGGGCCGGAATCCCTCGATGAACGCGTCCGCCCGCTCGACCAGCCGCAGGACCGTCTCGATGCCGTTGGAGCTCTTGAGGTCGAGCACGATCGACTGCTTCCCCCGGTTCCAGATGTGGATCCTGGGGTCGTCGACCGTGGTCCCCGGGCGTTCCACCCGGATCACCGTGGCGCCGAGATCGGCCAGCAGCATGGCGGCATACGGCGCGGGCCCGAGCCCCGCGAGCTCAACCACCCGGACCCCCGCCAGGGGGCCCGCCGCAGCCGGCGCGGGCTCGTCTGCGGCCCGCAGGGAGGCGATGACCTCACGGCGGATGACTTTTCCTGTCGCGGTGTGCGGCAGGTCATCAGCGAAGTGGACCTCGTCGGGCGTGCGCGAGCCCCGCAGGCGCAACCTGGCCCACGCCTGCAGGTCGGCCTCGGTGACGGCGCTCGAGGCAACGACCACGGCCGCGATGCGCTCGCCCCACTCGTCGTCCGGCACGCCCACGACGGCCGCCTCGCGCACGGCCGGGTGCGCGAGCAGGGCGTCCTCGATCTCGGCCGGGGCGATGTTCTCGCCGCCGCGGATGATCGTGTCATCGTCGCGGCCGCCGAGGAACAGGTAGCCGTCGGCGTCGAACCAGGCCAGGTCCTTGGTCGGGAACCAGCCGGCCGCGTCGAGCGCGCTGGACTCGAGGTACTCGCCGGATACCTGCGGCCCGCGCACCCACAGCAGGCCGGTCTCGCCCGGCCCGGCCAGCGTGGCGCCGTCCGGCGCCCGCACCTCGGCCTGAACGCCGGGGACGATCCGGCCCGCGGACGCCAGCCGCCGCCGCGCGGTCGCGTCCCCCTGCAGGGCCGCCCGGTGCTCCTCCGGGCCGAGCACGGCAATGGTCGAGCTGGTCTCGGTGAGCCCGTAGGCGTTGGTGAACGCGGTGTCCGGGAACGCGGCGAGCGCCCGCTCGAGCACCGGCTGCGGCATGCGCGCGCCGCCGTAGGCCAGGGCGCGCAGCGCTGGCACGTCCGCGGGTGCGCCATCGAGGTGGTCGACGATGCGGGCCAGCATCGTCGGCACCACCATCGCGCTCGTGATCCGCTCGCTGCGCACCGTGTCCAGCCAGGCCTCGGCGGAGAAGCTGGGCAGGTACACGATCCGGCGTCCCGCGTAGAGATTCGACAGGATGGCTCCGAAGCCGGCGACGTGATACGGCGGGGTGCTCACGAGCGCCGCCTCGTCCTCGCCAGCCGAGGCGAACTCGACCGTCTGCAGGACGTACGTGGTCAGGTTCCGATGACGCAGCAGCACGCCCTTCGGCCGCGCGGTGGTGCCGCTGGTGAACAGCACCACGGCGGTGGCGGCGTCCGATACCGGCACGGGCTCGGCCGGGGTGTGCCGTCTGGCCAGCTCGAGGAACTCCGCGCTCGAGTAGGCGGGCACGCCGGTGCCGGCGAGCACCGGCAGGAAGGCGTCGTCCGCTATGACGACCGGCGCGTCCAGCTGCCCGATCAGGTGGCGGATCTGTTCCGGGGCGAGACGGTAATTGAGGGGCACGAACGGGACGCCCACGGCGCAGGCGGCGAACGCGGTTACGGGCAGCGCCGGGCCGTTCTCGCCGACGAACACGGCGTGACCGGCCCCTGCTTCGGCCAGCACGCCGCCGCCGCCGGCCGCTGTCGCGGCGAGCTGCCCATAGGTCATGCCGTCGGCCAGGGCCCCCACGGCTACCCGGTCCGGGTAGATCGACATTGCCATGTCCAGGACCATCGCGATTGTCATCCGTCTCGCCTTCCGTCCGGGACTGCTGCTCGCCGGGCAGGTCGGGCCGTAGTAGCGTCCTGCCTAGTTCCGGCGAATGATAACTATAGATTTCTTTCTCAAAGAGGTCAGCCTGTGGCGGAGTCCGTAGTAGTCGGGGCCGTCGACATGACGGCCGTCGAGCGGTGGATGGACTCGGCCGGCCTTGGCGCCGGCCCGCTTGCGGATGTCGAGCTGATGGCGGGCGGCACTCAGAACGTGCTGGTCCGGTTCTCCCGTGGCGGCCGCGGGTTCGTGCTGCGCCGCCCGCCGCTGCACAAGCGGCCAAACAGCGACGAGACCATGCGCCGGGAGGCACGAGTGCTGGCCGGCCTCGCCGGATCCAGCGTGCCGCACCCGCGCCTGATCGCCGCCTGCGACGACCTCAGCGTGATCGGGGCGGTCTTCTACCTGATGGAGCCCGTTGCCGGGTTCACGCCGACGGTGACCCGGCCCGCGTTCCTTGACGATCTTGCCAGCCAGCGGGCGATGGCGCTGGAGGTGGTCGACGCGCTCGCCGCCATCGGCCGCGTCGACGTGGTCGGCTCCGGGCTCGCGACGCTTGGCCGGGCCGAGGGCTGGCTGGATCGCCAGGTCGACCGCTGGACGTCGCAGCTGGAGTCCTACGCGAAGTTCCCCGCCTGGTCGGCTGCGGGATTGCCGGACACCACCGCGCTGCGCGGCTGGCTCGCGGACAACCGGCCGCGGACCTGGTCGGCCGGGCTCATCCACGGTGACTACCACCTCGCCAACGTAATGATCGGCCAGAACGGGCCGCAGGTGGCGGCCGTGGTCGACTGGGAACTGGCGACGGTTGGTGACCCGCTCGTCGACCTCGGCCAGTTGCTGGCCACCTGGTGCGATGACGGCGGCGTGGCGCTGGCGTCGACCGTCCTGGCACTGCCCGGCTTCCCGCGCCGGGCGGAACTCGTCGCCCGCTACGCCGCGGGGAGTGCGCGCGAGGTCTCATCGGTCGGCTGGTATCACGCGCTCGCCTGCTACCGCCTCGGGGTGCTGCTGGAAGGGACGCACGCCCGGTCCACCGCAGGGCAGGCCGACCGCGCCTCCGGCCAGGGCATGCGGCAGATGGCGGTGGCCCTGTTCGAGCAGGGCCTCACGATAGCGGCGAGACGCCCATAGCCCGCCCGGGGACGCCCCATTCCAATACGGCGTACTCGATTTTCATGATCGTGGAGCGTTTGGCGCAGATAGGGAGTCACGGCAAATCCGAAAAGATCTTCCCTGCTGACCTCGCCCGAAGGCTGGTCATCGAATGGACGGCCCAGCTTCCCGCCCCCCGTAAGCAGGCGGCCACGCCCGCACCCCCACAAGGCTAACCCCGGCCAGCCCGCCGGCACGAAGGAGAACCAGCCACCCGACACCCCGCAACCTCGCCCGCCGGGACCACCAGCACCCGGCGGGCGAGGAACCGAACCCGCCTCCGGGGTCCCACCACCGAAAACCCCCCGACCGCCCGCCCCTCATCGGGCGGCCTGCGGTCGACTCATCCCTCGAGCGGGGGACACCACGGGGGCACCCTTCCCCACAGCCGCCAGGGTTCCCCCAATGGTTTCTCCCCGCACCCCCCTTCCTTGCCCCTCCCGGCCCGCCCGACGCCGCACCACATCTGCCCGCACGCAGCCACGAGGAACACGACGCCCGCACAGACCGGCAACACCCCCGGCCGCCCCCACCACACCAGCGGAACAACCGCCCCCCGCCCCCCGCAAAGGAAAAACCCTCACCCGCACGCCACCGCCCCCACCCCCGCAACGGCGTGTGAGACTAGGAAACGAACGCGTTAACCCCGGGGGGCCACCAGCCATGACCAGCACACACCCAGCCGCCTACCTCCACGAAGGCCACAACCCGGCCGACACCGCCGCCCGCCTCCGCGCCGCCGCCACCCGCGCCGACCACCTCGGCTGGCCCCCGCCCACCCTCTACCTCGACTCCAACACCGACCTCGCCGCCGGCCACGCCCCCGCCCTTGCCACCCTCGCCGACGCCATCGAAACCGGCCACCACGACGCCCTGCTCATCGGCACCCGCGCCGCCGCCGCAGCATCCGCCCCCCTCATCGCCCTGCTCCTGCGCTGCGCCCTCCACGGCATCACCACCACCATCCAGACACCACCCGCCGGATAACCACCCACCCCGCGCGTGGAACATCCAGAGGCACACAAACGAACCTGGCGCATATGAAAGTGCCATGCTAAGGAGAAAACCTAACCGGCGAGGCTAGGACCAAGGATCGCATGCACAAGCCGGTCGCTGTCTTGCAGGTCAAGCAGAACGACTTCGGCGCCAGCCTGTGACAATTCGTCAGCAGTGTTCCTGCCTGACGCGACCGCTACCACTCGGGCGCCACCCTCATGCCCCGCTTGGACGTCGGCGGGTGTATCGCCGACAAGAACCGTAGTCTGCGTGTCAAAAGATGCCTGGTATTTGCTCCCCGCGCGGCGCTGCGCGATCCGCACAAGCCGCGACCGCACCGTGTCATCTGACCCGTAGGCGCCGACATCCAGATCAAGCCCCGCGTCCAGCCCGAACGTCTCCAGCTTGACCTCTGCAACCGGCCGCAGGTTACCGGACAAGACCGACTGCACAACCGTATCCAGCTTGCCAAGCGCGGCGACCGCCTCCGCGGCCCCGGGCAACGCGCGCCCGCGCCGCATCATCTCCCCGGCCTGTTCCCGGTACGCACGCGCCAGCACCAGCGCGTAGCGATCGAACAACTCCGGACTCCATTCGATGGATTGCCGCTCGGCAGCTTCCCGGAAAATGGCCGGCTCGGTCCGCCCGGTCACTGTCACTTCCTGCTCAAGCGGCGACCCGGTTGCCTGTTCGAACGCGCAGCGGAACAGTTCGGCACCCACCCCACCGGTCTCCATCAGCGTGTGATCGACATCCCACAGCACTAGCGTGCGCCCGCCCATCGGACTCCCTGCTCTTTGACAACAACCAGGATCATCATCTGGCCTACGCTGAGGGTATGAACAGCGGCGCAGACATCCCGGTCGGCGAGCGCATCCGCTTTTACCGGCAAGCTCACCGTAAAACCCAGGCAGTGATCGCCGGACTAGCCGGCGTGACCGAGGACTACCTGTCACAGATCGAGCGAGGCCTGAAGACCCCTTCCACAGCGCTACTGCACCGTCTGGCCCGCGCCCTGGGCGTGCCCACATCGGTCCTATTCGGCGAGTCGCCCCGCCGAGGCAGCCATACCTGGCCATCCTCTATCGGCCGCAATCAACACAGCCCTGGTATCGCGCGGCACCTTAAGTAACAGCGCCCAGCCCGACCTGGAAGCCCTGCGCGACAGGGTAGAAACCGCGTGGGAATCCTGGCAGTCCTCACAGCACCGCTACACCAGAACTGGGCCATTACTACCGAGCTTGATCAATGACGTTGAGACAGCAACGAAAGCGGCCCGCCACGCTGAAAACCCAGCGCAGCAGCGCGAGGCATACCGCATTGCGGCAGACCTGTATTTCTTGCTGAGGACCTTCACCAAACGCATTGGCCGCACCGACTTGTCACTGCTGGCTGCTGACAGAGGACTGCGGGCCGCCGAAGACGCCGACGACCCGCTGCGAATCGCCGCCGCCAGATGGAACTTCGGCCAAGTCCTGCTGACAATCGGCGAGCCCGAAGTAGCCGAGGAAGTAACCATCAAGGCCGCCGAAGAACTCCGGACTGCCCTAGACCGTGATCTCGGCACCGCCGCGCTGTTCGGCGCGCTATGGCTCGTCGCGGCAATCGCCGCAGCACGCAACGGCGACACATGGACCGCTCGCGAGCCGCTACGCCTGCATGCTCAGCCGGCCGCCGCACGAAGCGGGCAAGGCAACGTGCTATGGACAGTCTTCGGGCCGGTCAACGTCAGCGTGCATGCCGTAAGCATCGAGATGGAGGCTGGCGAAGCATCCGAAGCGCTGCGCCTAGCCGACAACATCGACGTGAGCGCGTGCCCATCAATCGAACGCCGGCTCAGCTTCGCGCTGGACATGGCGCGCTGCTACGACCAGCGCCACGACGAAGCAGGAGTGCTGCTGTACCTGTTGTCCGCCGAGCAGGAATCACCCGAAGACCTGCAATACAACCTGCTCGCCAGAGACTTGGTACGCGGATTGCTCCGCCGCGCCCGGCCGTCGCTCGCACCGAAGGTGCGCGATCTGGCTGAACGAATAGAACTGGCCAGTTAGCGCCCGAGCCACCGGCTAGACCGAGCCAGCAGTCCGGGTGACCCGGCCACTTGCGGCTTACTGTCCCTCCCGTAACTCATCGCGGATAAGCCAGGAGGGACTAGTGATAAACCCGCATGCCGACCTGGCGGCTGCACAAGCGGGCAGCGATCGGCTGTTCATGCAACCAGACTTCAACCCAACCGTCCCGAATGTCGCCGGGGTCTATGACGTCCTATTGGGCGGGAAGGACAACTTCGCAGCCGACCGGCAAGCCGCAGCCAGGCTGCTGGAAGCTGTACCGGGGGCGGCCGTGGCTGCGCGCGAGAACCGGGCATTCCTCGGCCGGGCGGTGTGGTTCCTGGCTGAGGACGCCGGAATACGCCAGTTCCTCGACCTCGGCGCCGGGCTGCCCACCGCCCGCGCCGTGCACGAGATCGTCGCCGGAGCCGTCCCGCCACTGCGCGTGATCTACGCCGACAACGACCCCGTGGTCGTCCGCCACGCCGAAGCGCTCACCGGGCAGGCGCCAGGCGTCACTGCGGTCCAGGCGGACCTGCGCCAGCCGCGCGGCCTGTTGTCCTACCTGACGTGGCGGCACCTGATCGACCTGGCCCAGCCGGTCGCGGTGCTGCTGGTAGCGGTGCTCCATTTTCTGGAAGATCATGAAGACCCTTGGTCGGTCGTGAATGTCCTGAAAGATCAGGTGGCTCCTGGCAGCTACTTTGTGATCTCGCATGTCACCGCCGATCATCTTTCGCCCACCGCCGCCCGGTGCGCGCGTGAGGCTTACGCCGGCGCGTCCGCGCCGGCGGTGGCCCGCAGCCGTGAGCAGATTGCCCGGTTCTTCGGCGGGCTGGAGATGGTCAGCCCCGGTCTGGTGGATGTGTCCGGGTGGCGGCCTGGTCACCTCGGCCCACCGCCAGGCCCGGCGGTGTTTTATGCCGGGATCGGCCGCAAGAGCGCACCCGGGCGGCCCCGGTGAGGCCCGGCCCGGACAACGCCGCCCCGCCCGCTGCCCATAGGGCCGCTGCTGATGAGGACGCCAGCCGGTGGGAGCAAGCGGCGCGGCTGCGGGCCGAGCACCGGGGCTGGGTGGTGATCTGGCTGGCCAGCGAGGCCCGGTTCCGCGCCTACCGGCGGCTGCCCGGTGCCCGCCGCGACACCGCGCTGTCCGCTGCCACCGCCATCGGCATGGCCGCCCAGATCACCCAGACCGAGCAGGCGCCCTCCCGCCGGGCAACGGGCCGGGCATGACCGGCCGCAGCGTACCCGGCAGCCAGAGCGCCCGGCGGATGACCGCCATCGCGAACGGGCTGGCCGGCGCCGGGCTGGCCGCCGCGGTCCACGACACCCGCGGAGTGCTGGATGTCACCGCGACCCTGGACCAGCCCGGCGCCAAAGCCACCGAAGTGCTCGTGGACGAGGACGGCTACGTGGAAATCCGGTACTGGAACCACCCGGACTCCACCCCCGAGCAGGTCACCGCCGTCATCACCAGCGCGCTGGCCGCCATCACCGCCGCGCATCGGCCCTGACCCCCCCGCCCCCACCCAGCGTCCGTGAAGGATGGCCCCGCCGTGATGACCCGCCCCGCTGGCGGCCCGCGCGCCCGCGTTCCCGCCCTGGCCGGGACCGGGCTGCTGGCCGACGACCTGTACCTGATCGCTCATCACGAGCGGACCGGCCGGCCGCTGCTGGCGCCGCGGGCCGTGGGCCTGGGCCTGGCCGGCGCGCTGCTGGGCGAGCTGGTGCTATCCGATGCGGTCAGCCTGACCGCCGGGCAGGTCACGGTGACCGGCCGCGCCTCCGGCGAGGCGTTAACCGCCGCCGTGGCGGGTCAGGTCGCTGCCGAGCCCTGGCCGCGGCCGGCCGGGGACTGGCTTGCGTTTTTGGCCCGTACCGCGCCCGCCGGCGTGGCCGGGCGGCTGGAACAGGCCGGGTACCTGACCGCTGCGCGGTCCTGGCGCGGCCAGCGGTGGATACCTACAGACCCCGACTGCGCGTTCGCACCGGTTGCCCGCGTTAAAGCGCCCTGGACCCCCGTCAGCTCGCCGATGCCCAGGCCGTGGCGCTGGCCGGGCTGGCCGCCGCGTGCGGGCTGAGCGCCCGGCTGGCGCTGTACCTGCCCTCGGCAGCCTGCCACCGCCTGCCCAGCGCGGCCGGGTGGCTGGAACCGGGGCTGCGGGAGGTGATCAACCAGACCCAGGCCGCCGTCGATGCCGCCGTGCTCGCCCACCGCATCTGAATCGCCCTATCCGAACCCCCTCAAACAGGAGCCCCCGCGCATGTCCCCCGCCCAGGCAACCACCCCACCCAGGCACAGCGGCATGTCCCGCGCTCTGGCCGCCGACCGGCTCGGCGTGCCCGCCGTGCTGTTCTTCGTGCTGGCCGGCGTCGCCCCGCTGACCGTCACCGCCGGCGTCATCCCCACCGCGTATGCGACCACCGGGTTAACCGCCATCCCCGCCGCGTTCCTGGTCATCGCCGTCATCCTGGGCCTCTTCGCGGCCGGGTATGTCGCGATGGCGCGCAGGATCCAGAACGCGGGCGCCTTTTACGCACTCATCTCCCGCGGCCTGGGCCGCCCGGCCGGGGTGGCCGCCGCGCTGGTCGCGCTGCTGGCCTACAGCTTCCTGCAAGTGGGCCTGTACGGCGCGCTCGGACCCGCCGCCCAAGCCGAAGCCGCCGCCCACCTGGGCGTGCACGCCCCGTGGTGGGCGTGGGCGCTGGGCGCCTGGGCCATCATTACCGTGCTCGGCTTGCTGCGGGTGGACATCACCGGCAAGGTGCTCGGCGTCCTGCTCACCGCCGAGGTGATCGTCATTTTGTGTGAAACGGTGGCCGGGCTGGCCCGCCCGGCCGGCGGGCACCTGTCCTTCGCGACTCTCTCTCCGTCCGCGCTGGGCTCGGCCGGGTTCGGCACCTTCGGCGTGCTCGCCGTCGTCGCGGTGCTCGGGTTCGTCGGCTTCGAGCAGGCCCCCGTTCTGGGGGAAGAAGCCCGCCGCCCCAAACGCACCATCCCCGCCGCCACCTATGCCGCGCTGGGCATGATCGCCATCGTCTACGCTGGGGCGTCGTGGGCGATGGCCGCCCACGTCGGCACCGGCCACGTCGTGGCCGCCGCCACAGCACAAGGACCAGGGCTGCTGTTCGGGCTTTCCGGCAGCACGGGCCTGTCGCAGGCCGCGCAGCTGTTCTTCGTGACCTCACTGTTCGCCGCCGCGCTGTCGTTCCACAACTGCGTCTGGCGTTACGCGTTCGCGCTGGGCCGGGAGAACGTGCTGCCCGCCGCGCTGGGCCGCACCGGGACCAACAACATTCCCAAGGCCGCCTCGCTGGCCCAGAGCGTGACCGCGGTGGCGGTCATCGCCGCCTACGCGCTGGCCGGGGCCCCGCCGATGCAAGACCTGTTCTTCGATCTGGGCACGACCGGCGGGCTGGGCATCATCGTGCTGCTCACCGCCACCTCCGCCGCGGTGATCGTCTTCTTCGCCCGCGACCCCCAAGGGGAGAACCCCTGGCGGCGGCTGATCGCCCCCGCCCTGGCCGCCGTCCTGCTTGCTGGTATCGCGGTGCTCGCCATCCAGCATTACGCCCTGCTCCTCGGCGTGGCACCTGGCGCGGCCGCCGCGTGGGCGCTGCCGGCCGGCTACGCCGCCGTCGCCGCGGCCGGGCTGGTCTGGGCCGGCATGCTCAAGGCCCGCCGCCCTCAGGTCTATGCCACGATCGGGCTCGGCGCCCACGCCGTCACCGCCGCGCCCGCCCCCGCCGGGCAGCCACGATGACCACCACCGCACCCGGTCTGGGCAGCGCCGCCCGCCCCGGCCCCGGCGTGATCACCGCCGGGCCCGCCGACATCGAGGTGCTCAGCCAGGTGATCACCGAAGCGTTCCTGCACCTGCCGCCGTCACGGTGGCTGATCGCCGACCCCGACGCCCGCCGCGCCGTCTTCCCCGCCTATTTCCGGATTCTTGCCGAGCACGCAATCACCGTCGGCACCGTGCACACCACACCCGGCCGCACCGCCGCCGCGCTGTGGCTACCCGCCGCCGCCGGCCCGCCACCCGGCTACGGCCAGCGGCTGGCCGCCGTCGCCGGATGCTGGTCGGGCCGGTTCACCGCGTTCGACGCCACCCTGGAGCGCCACCACCCGCCCGGCACCGCCCACCACCACCTGGCCCTGCTCGCCGTCCACCCGCACCACCAGCACCAGGGCACCGGCAGCATGCTGCTGCACACCCACCACACCGCCCTCGACCACACCGCCACCCCGGCCTACCTCGAAGCCGCCACCGTCCGCACCCGCCGCCTCTACCACCGCCACGGCTACCGCCTGCAGCCCAGCGCACCGATCCGGCTCCCCGACGGCGGGCCGCTGATGTGGCCCATGGAAAGACCCCCGCACCCATAACCCGCCGCCGCGATAGACCTGCCACCTGGGCGATGCGGCGCCCAGATGGCCCCGGCGCCGGGCACCTGACCGCCCCGGCGCCGGGCACCCGGCGGCAGGCCGCTGAAACCCCCGCAGCGGCCTGCCGCCGCCGGGAAGGCCCGAACATAGCCGACCTGGCCCAAACCAGCACCGGCCCGGAGACCCCGCCCTGCTCGACGCCCTCCCCATGCTCGGAGACCTACTCGCCGACGCCCCGGCCCGGCTCCAGCAGCAGCTATACGAAGCCTTCGACCTCCAGGCCCTCTACAACAAGAACATGCACCAGGTCACCATCCACGTGACCATCAAACTCGCCCACTCGGTCGTTTAGTCATCCACAAGGCCTCGAGTGCGGGGCATTTGCGTCCTGGTGTCCGGCGCCGTAGATGCACCGGGCCCGGCCGGCGCCTTGGCCAGCCAGGCACTGCGCCAAAGACGCCGAGGCACTGGGCTAAGGCAGAGTATGGATATGATGCGTATGAATTGAGCATCAGTTGCCAGGGCACACCGACCGGAGGGCCGCGCCCGTGAGCTGGGACTTCTCAACCGAGCCCGAGTTCGAGGCCAAGCTCGAGTGGATGCGCGGCTTCGTCCGGGAGGAGATCCGCCCGCTCGAGGTACTGAGCGACCGGTGGCGGGGCAGGGACGGCCAGGCGCTGCTCGCCGAGGCGACCAGGCCGCTGAAGGAAGAGGTCAAGCGGCAGGGCCTGTGGGCCGCGCACCTGCCTCCGTCCCTGGGCGGCACCGGGTTCGGGCAGGTGAAGCTCGGCCTGATGCACGAGATCCTCGGCCAGTCCGCGCTCGCCACGCCGATCTTCGGGAACAACGCTCCCGACTCGGGCAACGCCGAGCTGCTCGCCCTCGGCGGCAGCGACGAGCAGAAGGAGCGCTGGCTGCGCCCGCTGCTCGACGGCTCGGTGTACTCGTGCTTCGCTATGACCGAGCCCGGGGCCGGCGCCGATCCCACGATGCTGGTCACGAGCGCACGCGAGGACGGCGACTCCTGGGTGATCAGCGGGCACAAGTGGTTCATCTCGAACGCCTCGGTCGCCGACTTCCACATCGTCATGTGCCGGACTGGCTTCGACGACGGCACCCCGGCGCACCAGGCGTTCTCGATGTTCGTGGTGCCCGCGGACACCCCGGGCGTCCGGGTGCTGCGCGACATCCCGACGATGGCCGAGCCCGACGCCGTGCTCGGCGAGTTCGGGAATCACGCCGAGGTGCGCTACGAGGATGTCCGGGTGCCGAAGTCGGCGCTCATCGGCGAGGTCGGTACGGGCTTCGCGCTGGCGCAGGCGCGGCTCGGCCCCGGCCGCATCCACCACGCCATGCGCTGGCTCGGCCAGAGCCAGCGGGCGTTCGACATGCTCTGCGAGCGCGCGGTCAGCCGCACCGTCCATGGCTCGCTGCTGTCGGACAAGCAGATGGTCCAGGACTGGGTCGCGGAGAGCTACGCCGGCATGCAGGCCGCCCGGCTGCTGACCCTTCAGGCCGCGTGGCGGATGGACCAGCTGCACGAGCAGGGCCGTCCGTACAGCGACGCCCGGGTCGACATCGGCCTGATCAAGTTCTGGGGTACCCGGGTGCTGTACGAGGTGATCGACCGGGCGATCCAGATCCACGGTGCGCTCGGTTTCTCCGCCGACCTGCCGCTGGAGAGCATGTACCGGCACGCCCGCGCGTCCCGCCTCTACGACGGGCCCGATGAGGTCCACAAGGTCACCGTCGCGCGCCAGGTGCTGCGCGGCTACCGGTCGGCGGAGGTGCCCAGCGAGCACGTCCCCACCCGGCGCAGCCACGCCGAGGCCAAGTTCGCTGACCTGCTCGAGCAGGCCAGCCTCAACCGCTGATCCAGCCGGGCCCAGCGGCCGAAGGGAGTCTTGTTGAGCGACTACGACTACATCCGGTACGAGACCCTCGACGACGGCCGGATCGCGCGGATCACGCTGGCCCGGCCCAAGTCCCGCAACGCGCAGAACCGGGGCATGCTGGTTGAGCTGGGCGACGCGTTCGGCCGTGCCGAGACCGACGACGCGGTCCGGGTCGTGATCTTGTGCGGCGAGGGCCCATCCTTCTCGGCCGGGCACGACCTCGGGACCGCCGACGACCAGCGGGAGCGGGCGGCAGGCCCGGGTCAGCACCCCAGCTTCCAGTGCAACGGCGCCACCCTGGACGGGGCGGAGACCCGCACCCGGCAGGAGTGGCACTACTACTTCGAGAACACGCTGCGCTGGCGGAACCTGCGCAAGATCACCGTGGCGCAGGTGCACGGGAACGTGTTCTCCGCCGGGCTGATGCTGATGTGGGCGTGTGACCTGATCGTCGCCGGCGAGGGCACGGTCTTCGCCGACGTGGTCGGGACCCGCCTAGGGATGTGCGGCGTTGAGTACTTCGCGCATCCGTGGGAGTTCGGGCCGCGCAAGGCCAAGGAGATGCTGCTGACCGGGGACACGCTGGACGCCGAGGACGCATACCGGTTGGGCATGGTCAGCAAGGTGTTCCCGGATGACGACCTCGCCGAGCGGACCGAGGCGTTCGCCAAGCGGATAGCGCGGGTCCCGACGATGGCCGCGCTGCTGATCAAGGAGTCGGTGAACCAGTCGGTGGACGCCATGGGCTTCACCTCGGCGCTCAACGCGTGCTTCACGATCCACCAGCTCAACCACGCGCACTGGTCGGAGGTGTCCGGCGGCAGGACCGCGATCGGCACCGCCGAGTACGGCATGGACGACTGGCGGGCGGCGCCGCCGCTGCGGCACGCGTCCCGGTCAGAGGCGTGATCCCGTGAGCGACGAGAAGCTGCTGGCGGGCAAGGTAGCGGTGGTCACCGGGGCGTCGCGCGGCATCGGCCGGGCGATCGCCGAGGCGTTCGCGGCGAACGGCGCGCGCGTGATGATCTCCTCGCGGCGCGGCGCGTCGCTGGTCAGGGTGGCCGAGGAGATCGGCGGCGACGGCGTAGCCTGGTTCGAAGCGAACGCTGGTGACGCGGATGCTGCGCGGGCGTGTGTCGAGGCCACCGTGGAGCGCTTCGGATCGGTCGACATCCTCGTCAACAACGCAGCGACGAACCCGTACTTCGGGGCCATGATCGACATCGATGTGCCGCGCGCGATGAAGACGGTCGGCGTCAACGTGGTCGGCCCGCTGATCTGGGCGCAGAGCGCGTGGCGCTGCGGCATGCGGGAGACCGGCGGAAGCGTGATCAACGTCGCCTCGGTCGGCGGATACACCGTGGAGCCCGGCATCGGCTTCTACAACGTGACCAAGGCGGCGCTGCTGCACGTCACCCGGCAGCTCGCGGGCGAACTCGGGCCGGGCGTGCGGGTCAACGCGCTCGCGCCGGGCCTGGTGAAGACCGACATGTCGCGGGCACTGTGGGAGGGGGAGGGGCGGGAGGAGGAGATCGCGGCGCGCCTGCCGCTGCAGCGCCTCGGCACGGTCGGCGACATCGCGGACGCCGCGGTGTTCCTGGCCAGCGACCAGTCCGCGTGGATCACCGGCCATACGATCGTGGTAGACGGCGGCTCGCTGGTGGGCGGGGTGATCGCGCACGGACGCGGTCAGGGGCCGCCGCAATAGCCGACGCAGCGCCGCGGGCTGCGGCCCGCATTATGCGACAATGCCTACGAGTTGCCGGCCTTGCCGGCAGCATTTCCCGAGGGGAGAACGAGGTGGCAAATCGCGGTTCGCCGCCGGAGCCGCGCAGTGACATGTTCAACGGGTCGCTCCCCCCCGACTCCCCGGAGCATTTCACCGCGTCGTGGATCCGGCCCGCGATCAACACCTTGCCGCGTACACCAAAGCGGTCCGAGATCGTCGCCCGGCAGATCGTCGAGGACGTGCTGCGGCGCCGGCTCTCGCCCGGCGGCCTGCTCGCCCCGGAAAGCGTGATGCTTGCCCAGTACGGTGTCGGGCGGGCGACGCTCCGCGAGGCACTGCGGCTGCTCGAGGCGCAAGGCCTCGTCGTGCTGCGGCCCGGTCCCGGCGGCGGGACCATGCTCTCCTCGGTCGATGCCAGCGACCTCGGCGGCACCGCGACCCTGTTCTTCCGGCTGGCCGGTGCCACCTACCGGGAACTGGTGCAGGCCATCACCGTTGTCCAGCCGTGGCTGGCCGAGATGGCGGCCAGTCGTCCCGACCACAAGGCGGCCGCTGCGGCGCTGTTCGAGGCCATCGACGTCACCGACGCCGTCCGGGACGAGCCGCAGGGCGTGTTCCGCACCGGTCCCGCCTTCCACGCGGTCGTGGCGAACCTCAGCGACAACCCGGTGCTCAGCACGTTCGTCAGCGCGCTCGAGGCGATCTTCACCAACCAGGTGCTCAGCACGTTCGACCTGACCCCCCGCCAGGCGGAGTTCCTCGACGCCCACCGCGCCATCGCGAAGGCGATTTCCGCCGGCCGGCGAGGCGAGGCTCGTCGGCTTGCCCACGCACACGCCGTGGACCTGCAGGAATACTGCGAGGAGCGGGCGAAGCAGCGGCTCGACCACGTCATCGAGTGGCTCTGAGCTGACCGTCCCGGCGGCCGACCCCAGGGCGCCGTAGGGCCCCGAGCAGGGCACCGTAGGGCCCGAGCATCCCGCTGCAGTTGCGCAAGCCCCGCCGTGCTGGCCTCTTGGCCGTAATCCATGCGAATGATATGGTTGGTTACCATGACCGCTGGAGCTTCCGTCGCCATTGTCGGGATCGGGGAGACGAAGTTCGCCCGCAGGTCGGAGAGCTCGGTCGGGGAGCTGGCCGTGCAGGCGGTCAGGGCCGCCATCGCCGACGCCGGGCTGACACCCGCCCAGGTCGACGGCATCGTGCCCGTCATCGCGGAGCCCGCGGCCGATGACATCGCGGCGGCAGTCGGCATGCAGCGCCGGTTCACTGGCATGGCCGGCTACGTGCCGGGGGCGGGCGCGCTTTCGGCCGCCGTGACGGCCAAGCTGGCCATCGACGCGGGGCTGGCCGACTACGTCGTCGTGTATCTCGGCTACGGCTCGTCGCGGCCGGGCGGCCCGTACACCTTCCACGCCAAGGACCCGGTCAAGGCCAGCTACGAGATGCCATTCGGCTTCTACGGGCAGCCGGTGTACTTTGCCGCGTGGCAGCAGCGTTACTGCCACGACTACAACGTCAAGCCGGATGATCTGGCCGGGGTATCGATGGCCGCGCGCCAGTGGGCGCGGCTGACGCCCGGCGCGCAGGAGACCAGGCCACTGAGCCTTTCCGACTACCTCGCGAGCCCGATGATCTCCAGCCCGCTGCGCAAGGCCGACTGCTGCCTGCTGACCGACGGTGCCGCCGCCTACGTGCTGACCAGCGTCGAGCGCGCCCGCGACCTGCCGAACCCGCCCGCCGTGCTGAGCGGCTACGGCCTGGCGTCGATGGACGTCACCATGCACGACATCTTCACGCAGAAGACGGATTTTCTCGAGCTCGGCTCCCGGATCTCGGGACCACGCGCCTACACGTCCGCCGGCATCCGCCCGGCCGACATCGACGTCGCGCTGGTCTACGACTGCTTCAGCACCAGCCTCGTGCTGCAGCTGGAGGACCTCGGGCTGTGCCCGCGCGGCGAAGGGTTCGCGTTCGCCAACGACGGCCACATCTCGCCCGGGGGCAGCCTGCCGGTCAACACCCATGGCGGCCACCTGTCGTACGCGTACCTGCCCGGCGTCGTGCACATCGCCGAGGCGGTGAAGCAGATCCGCGGCACTCGCGGCGTTGCGCAAATACCCGCTGCTGAAGTCGCGCTCGTCTCGGCGCTCGGCGGCAACGACCACGCCAGTCTCGTCATCACGAAGGACCGCTGACCGTGCCCGCTGTCACCGATCACGTGCCAGAGTTCGCTCCGTACACCGACGATCCGCTGTACGCCCCGTTCTGGAAGTCGGCCGAGGCGGGGAACGTCGCGCTGCCAGCCTGCCCCGACTGCGGCGTCTTCCAGTGGTACCCGCTGGCTGGCCGCGCCTGCGGGCACACCGGCCCGCTGGAGTGGCGCGAACTGGCCGGCACCGGCACGATCTTCAGCTTCACCCGCGTCGAGCGGGCGTTCCTCCCGTCCGGCGGCGAGCCGCCGTACACGGTGGTGCTCGTCGAGCTGGACGGGGCGCCGGGCCCGCGCCTGGTCTCGGTCCTGGTCGGCGACGGCAGCGACGCGCCGGCCATCGGTGACCGGGTCCGGCTCTCGCCGACCCGCTTCGAGACGCATACGCTGCCGACGTTCGCCCTGGCGAGGACCTCATGACGCGGCCAGACAAGCCCCAGGAGACGGTGGCCCCGGGAACGCGGCTGCGCTGCGAGACGTGCGGCGCCGAGGCCATCGTCCTGCAGCCGGGTGCCGCGGACCTGACGTGCTGCGGCGCTCCGCTCACCGTCACCTTCGACGGATCGCGGCGCGCGTGACATCGAACTGACCGAGCCGGGAGCCTAGATGAGCGAGTCGAACCAGGTAGGGAAGCGGTACCGCTGCCAGGAGTGCGGCACGCAGGTGATCTGCGTGAAGCGCGGCGACGGCCGGTTCACGTGTCACGGCCAGCCGATGGAGCTCGAGTCCAGCAAGCCCCTCCCGTCGTCGGACTGATCCGGAGGACCAGCGGAATGCGCCTGTCGCTGCGTTATGACATGCGGGCCCCGGCCATCGGTGCACCGGCCGAGGTCCTGTACGCGGCGTCCCTCGACCAGTGCGAGTGGGCCGACAGGCTCGGCTTCGACACCGTCTACCTGGCCGAGCATCACGGCGCCGACGACGGCTACTGCGCGTCCCCGATCGTCCAGGCGGCGGCGATCGCCGCCCGGACGTCCGCGATGCGGATCCACCTGTCGGCCCTGCTGCCGGTGATGCACAACCCGCTGCGGCTCGCCGAGGACCTGGCGACGCTGGACATCCTCAGCCACGGCCGGCTCGACCTGACGGTCGGGCTCGGTTACCGGCCGCACGAGTACGAGATGTTCGGGGTCCAGAAGTCAAGGCGCGTCGCGATCCTCGAGGAGACGATCGGGATCCTGGAGCAGGCCTGGACCGGGGAGCCGTTCGACTACCACGGCACCACCGTGATGGTGCGGCCGGTGCCGGTGCAGAAGCCGCGCCCCCCGATCTACATCGGCGGCTCCAGCGAAGCCTCGGCCCGCCGGGCCGCGCGGTACGGCGACAACTACCTCCCGGCGGGCATTCCCGGCCTCTACGAGATCTACCAGGAGACCCGCCGCCAGATGGGCCTGCCGCCGAACACGCCGCCGCCCAAGCTGGGGCCCATGTTCCTGTTCGTGGCCGACGACCCGGAGCAGGCCTGGCGGACCGTGGCCCCGTACGTCCTGTACACCTCGAACTCCAACGCCGAATGGGCGAAGGAGCGCGGTGTCGGCAGCACGCAGTACATCCCGGCCCGCGGCGTCGAGGACCTGAAGGCCAGCCCGGTCTTCGAGGTCGTCACCCCGGACGAGTGCGTGGCCCTGGTGGAGCGGCTCGGCCCGGACACCGACCTGATGTTCCAGCCGCTGATGGGCGGCATGCCGCCGGAGATCGGCTGGGCCAGCCTCGAGCTGTTCGCCACGGCGGTGCTGCCGCGCCTCGTCGCGGCGGGCTATCGCGAGCCGCTGCCCGCCTGACCAGCACGCCAGACTCACGGAAGGACCTCCGCGCATGGCAGGACCGCTCGAAGGACTCGTCGTCGTGGACGCGACCTGGGGAATGCCGGCCGGCATCGCCAGCCACCTGCTCTCCGACTACGGCGCCACCGTGATCAAGCTCGAGCGGCCGGGCGGCGGCCCTTCCGGCCACGACATCCTGCGCAGCGTGCTCGACCGCGGCAAGTGGAGCGTCGAGGCCGACCTGGCCACGGCCGACGGGCTCCAGGTCGCGCACACGCTGCTGGCCGCGGCGGACGTCTGGCTCGAGTCGTTCGGCCCGGGCCGCGCGGCCGAGCTGGGACTCGGCTATGACGAACTGCACGCCCGCTACCCGCGGCTGATCCAGGCCACGTTCACGGGCTACGGGTGCAGCGGGCCGTGGCGCGACCGGCCCGGCTACGACGCGCTGGTGGCGGCGCGGTGCGGCCTGCAGGCCGAGCAGGCCGGGCACCGCAAGGGGCCGATCTTCCTCGGCCACCCGACGATCGCCTACTGCACCGGCTTCCTGGCCACGATCGGGATCCTCGCGGCGTTGCGCGCCCGCCACCACACCGGCCAGGGCCAGCTGGTCGACGCCTCGCTGCTGGACGGCATGCTCGCGGTGATGGGGATGAACTGGTGGTGGAACGAGCGTGACCTGTCCTACCTGGCCAGGTCCGGCACCGAGACCGGGTTCGGCCACAACCGGCTGATCACGGACCTGTTCATCTGCCAGGACGGCAAGTACCTGATGGTGCACACCGGCGGCGATGGCGGGTTCAAGCGGCTCACGGACATCCTCGGTGTCGGAGAGAAGATCCGGGTCATCGAGGGTGTCGAGATGCGGGTGCCGCTCAACGACGAGGAATACCACATAGCCCGCCACCTGGTGCCGGACGCGTTCAAGGCCCGTCCCCGCGCGGAGTGGATCAAGCTCTTCCACGAGGCCGACGTCGCCGCGCTGCCGGTGCTGCCTGCCGCGGAGACGATCGAGGAGCCGCAGGTCCAGTACGCCGACCTGGTCGTCGACATCGACGACCCGGCGCACGGGCACATGCGGCAGGTCGGGCCGGTGATCCGGTTCGCCGGCAGCCCGGCCGGTGCCCCGCCGCCCGCCCCCGTTCTCGGCCAGCACACCGCCACCGTGGCCGCGGGCGACGCGCCGGCCTCGGGGATCACCGACTCGATGCTGACGGACCAGCCGCTGGCGGGCCCGCTGGCGGGCCTGCGCGTCATCGACTTCAGCGCGTTCTTCGCCACGGCGTACGGCGCCCGGCTGCTCAGCGACCTCGGCGCGGATGTGATCAAGGTCGAGCCGGTGCGCGGCGACCACATGCGGCCGCTGCCCGACCTCTTCGAGGGCGCGCAGCGCGGGAAGCGGACGATCGCCCTCGACATGCAAACACCGAAGGGCCAGGAGGTCGCGCGCAGGCTCGTCGCGGGCGCCGACGTCGTCATGCACAACTTCCGGCCCGGCAAGGCCGAGAAGATCGGCCTGGGCTACGAGCAGCTGCGGGAGATCAAGCCGGACCTGATCTACGCCTACCTTCCCGGCTTCGGCTCGGCCGGGCCGATGGAGAAGCTGAAGAGCTTCGCGCCGCTCGTGTCCGGATATGCGGGCCTGCTCTACGAGGGGGCCGGGGCCGGCAACCCGCCGGTGCGGCGGGTGCTCGGCAACGAGGACCTCTACAACGGGATGGCCGGGGCCGTGGCGGTGCTCATGGCGGTTCAGCACCGGGCCCGCACCGGCCGCGGCCAGTACCTGGAGAACCCGCAGCTGCACTCGAGCCTGTTCGTGGTCGGCGAGCACGCCACCGACGCCGAGCGCAGGCCGCTGCTGGCGCACGAGCTTGACGCCGACCAGACCGGCTGGTCGCCGCTGTACCGGCTGTACCGGACGAGCGACGGCTGGATCTGCCTGGCGTGCTTCGGCGACCGCGCCTTCGGCCGGCTCTGCGCGGCCCTCGGCCTGCCCGAGGCCGCGGCCGACGCGCGCTTCGCCAGCCAGGCGGCCCGCGAAGCGAACGCGGGCGAGCTGGCCGAGCTTCTCGCCGGGAGGTTCGCGCAGCTGTCCACTGAGAACGCGCAGGCCGTGCTCGATGAGCACCAGGTGCCGGCCGAGACCCCGCTCGACGACCCGCTGATGCCCGAGTTCCTCTGGGAGGAGTGGGCGCTCGACGACCAGCGCGTCTTCGAGCACCACCACCCCGAGCACGGCTGGATCCGCGAGGTTGGCCTCGTCGTCCGGCTCTCGGACACCCCCGGCCTGAACAAGGGGACGAGTCCCCGCCTCGGGCAGCACAGCACGGAGATCCTCGCCGAGCTCGGCTACGGCGACGAGGAGCAGGCCGCGCTGCTCGCCGGCGTGGTCCGGGCCGCGGACCAGGACTGATACCGGTGGACGTCAGCTATCCCGAGCGCGCGGAGCAGTTCCGGGCCGACGTGCGGGCGTTCCTGGCCGCGAACCTGCCGCCGGGCTGGCGCGGCCTGGGCGCGCTCGCGCCGGAGGAGCGGCAGGACTTCGAGAGATCCTGGCGGGCCACGCTCGCGGAGCACAACATGCTCGCCGTGTCCTGGCCCGCCGCATATGGGGGCGCCGGGCTGTCGGACATCGAGCAGGTCGTCCGGTCCGAGGAGTTCGAGCGGGCCGGAGCGCCGACCGGGACGGAGAACGACGGCTTCGGCATCGGGCTGCTCGGCAACACGCTGCTCGTCGCCGGGACCGAGGAGCAGAAGCGCTACTTCCTGCCGCGGATCCTCTCCGGCGAGCACGTCTGGTGCCAGGGCTACTCCGAGCCCGACGCCGGGTCGGACCTTGCCGGGGTGCGGACCCGGGCGGTACTGGACGGGGAAGAGTGGGTGATCAACGGGCAGAAGATCTGGACGTCGGCGGGCGCCACCGCCAACTGGATCTTCGTGATCGCCCGCACCGATCCGGGCGTACCCAAGCACAAGGGCCTGACGTTCCTGCTCGTCCCCATCGACCAGCCGGGCGTCGAGGTCCGCACGATCAAGAACGCGGCCGGCTACGAGCTGTTCTGCGAGGTCTTCTTCACCGACGCCCGGACGCCGGCCGGGCACGTCGTCGGCGGCGTCAACAACGGGTGGTCCACCGCGATGACCCTGCTCGGCTTCGAGCGCGGAGCCGAGGTGACGACCGACCCGATCCGGTACCGGCGCGACCTGGACCGGCTGCTCGAGCTCGCGCGCGAGCGCGGCCGGGACACCGAGCCGGGCATCCGCGACGAGCTGGCCTGGTGCTACGCCCGGGTCGAGATCATGCGCTACCGGGGCTACCGGGGCCTGACCCGGTTCCTGTCCGGGGCCAGGCCGGGCGCGGACGGCGCGATCAGCAAGCTCATCTGGAGCGAGTACTTCCAGCGCTACACCGAGCTCGCGATGGAGATCCTCGGCCTGGACGCGCTCGCCCCGGCCGGGGCGGGCAACGGCGGCGCGCTGAAGGTGGCCGACGCCGGCACCGAGAACTCCGCGCGGTGCTGGGCGGAGGAGTTCCTGCACGCGCGCGCCGGGACCATCTACGCCGGCAGCAGCCAGATCCAGCGGACGGTGATCGGCGAGCAGCTGCTCGGCCTGCCCCGCGAGCCGCGGCTGGACGGCGGGCCGTTCCGGGACATCGGCAAGCCGGCCACCGCGCCGGTGCTGGGAGGCTGAGCGCGGTGTTCTTCGACTACTCCGCCGAGCAGCAGGACTTCCGGGACTCGCTGCGCAAGCTCGTGGCCGACCGGGCGCCGCTCTCGGCGGTGCACGCGCGGCTCGGCGATGCACACGACCCCGACCTGTGGCGGACCGTCTGTGCGGAGATGGCGCTGCTCACGCTCGCAGTGCCGGAACGCTACGGCGGGGCTGGGTTCAGCCTCGAGGAGACCGCCATCGCCGTGGCCGAGCTTGGCCGCGGGCTGGCCCCGGTCCCGGTCTTCGAGGCAGTGCTGGCGATCGAGGCGATCCTGCGGGCCGGAACCGAGGCGCAGCGCCAGGAGCTGCTGCCCGGCCTGCTCAGTGGCGATCGCGTCGCGGTCGCCGCGGTGTCGGGCCCCGATGGCCTCGATCCCGGCGCCGGGCCGGTCACGGCCAGCCCGGCGGGTGCGGCGACCCCCGGCCACGCCCTGACCGGGTCGCTGCGGCACGTCCTGCGGGCTCACGTGGCCGACGTCCTGCTCGTCCCCGCCCTCGCCCCAGACGGCCCCGGGCTGTTCGTGGCCGAGCGGACGGCACCCGGCGTGACGGTCAGCGGGCCCGGGTCCTCGTTCGACCTGACCCGGCCGGTCTGCGCCGTCGGCCTGGACACGGTCCCCGCGTTCCGCCTGGGCGACGGTCCGGGACCGGACCTGGACGGCCTGCTCGATGTCGGCAGGACGCTGCTCGCGGCTGAGATGGCCGCGGCCGCCGAGGCGTGCCTGGAGGCGGCGGTCGAGTACGCCAAGCACCGTTTCCAGTTCAACCGCGCCATCGGGTCGTTCCAGGCAGTCAAGCACGGGTGTGCGCAGCTCGCGGTCGAGATAGACGCGGCCAGGGCCGCTGCCGACTGGGCAGCAATGCTCGCGGCCGCCGGTGACCCCGGCCTGAGCACCGCCGCGGTCATCGCCAAGGCGCAGGCGGCGGACACCTTCACCGCGTGTGCCGGGTGGAACATCCAGGTCCACGGCGGCATCGGCTTCACCTGGGAGCACGACGCGCACCTGTACCTGCGGCGCGCGAAGGCCGACGAGGCGCTGTTCGGCAGCGCCGCACGGCACCGGGCGTTGCTGGCCGACCGGGCCGGAATATGACACCCACCCCGGCACGCAGCGGCCGTCCTGGCACTTCAGGCGCCCTTCTGGCGGCATTTGCGAGCGTTGACCGACAGAATAATCTATGCCTATCATATGCCAGGTTAAGGTCATGTTTCGCGCGCGCTGACCTTCCGGGAAGGGGAGCGATCGCCCTGTGAGCACTGGATTCGCGGCCGCAGGCCCGGTCACCCCGCCCCCGCCGCCGGCGCCATCATCCGCCCTGCTGCGCATCTCGGATGTCTCCAAGACGTTCCCCGGCACGAAGGCGCTCGACGACGTCGCCATGGACGTCGCGCCCGGCGAGATCCACGCGCTGATCGGCCAGAACGGCTCCGGCAAGTCCACGCTCATCAAGGTCCTTGCCGGATACCACCACGCAGACCCCGGCGCCAAGGCGTGGATCAACGACGAACCGGTCGACCTGAACAGCGCCGTCGAGCACCGCCACCACCGGATGCGGTTCGTGCACCAGGACCTCGGGCTGTTCCTCGAACTCGGTGCGGCCGACAACCTGGCCCTGCGCAGCGAGTTCAGCACCACCCGGCTGCACCTCATCAAGTGGCGGGCCCAGCAGGCGGTGACGCGGGACCTGCTCGGCCGGTTCGGCCTCGATCTCGACCTGTCGCGGCCGCTGGCCGAGGCGACGCCGGTCCAGCGGACCATCGTGGCGATCGCCGCCGCCCTCGTCGGCTGGGAGGGCGGGCCCGGCCTGCTGGTCCTAGACGAGCCGACCGCGGTCCTGCCGCCGCACGATGTGGAACGGCTCCTGGAGATCATCCGGACGGTCCGCGAGCGCGGCACCAGCATCCTGTACGTGTCGCATCGCCTGGACGAGGTGCTGCGCATCGCCGACCGGGTCACCGTGCTGCGTGGGGGGCGGGTGGTGGCGACCAGGCCCGTCGCGGGGCTGGACACCCAGGCGCTGGCCGAGCTGATGGTCGGCTCCGATGTCGACGCGGGCTACCGGGCCGGGCTGGAGGTGCCGCCCGGTCGCTCGGTCGTGCTGCGTGCCCGGGGGCTGCGTTCCCGGTTCCTGGCCGGCGTCGACCTGGAGCTGCGTGAGGGCGAGGTGCTCGGCGTCGCCGGCCTGCCCGGCTCCGGCCGCGACGAGCTGCCGTACGCGCTGGCCGGGGTCCTGCCCGGCGCGACCGGCGAGGTGCAGCTGACCGGCCAGGGCTGGGTGCCGGTGCGCAAGTCCGCGACGTTCGACATCCCGATCGTGCCCGCCGACCGCGGCCGCGAGGCGGTTATCAAGGAGTTCAGCGTCGCGGAGAACCTGACGCTGTCCGTGGTGAAGCGGTTCCGCCGCTTCGGGCTGCTGCGCAGGCGGCCCGAGCGCGAGCTGGTCGGGGAGTGGATCGACGCGATCTCCGTCCGGACGAGCGGCCAGGATGCGCTCATCACCACGCTGAGCGGCGGCACCCAGCAGAAGGTCATGATGGCCCGTTGTCTGGCGCGCGATCCACGGGTGCTCATGCTGTGCGAGCCGACGGCTGGCGTGGACGTGGGAACCCGCCAGGCCATCTACGAGTTCATCGCCAGCCGCGCGCAGGCCGGCCTGTCGCTCGTCGTGTCCTCGTCCGACACCGGCGACCTGCTGGCCATCTGCACCCGGGTGCTGGTCATGTGCAACGGGAGCGTGGTGCGCGAGCTCGCTGCGGACGACATCGACGAGCAGGCGCTCATACAAGCAATGGAAGAGACGGAGCAGGAGCAGAAATGACTACCCAGCTCCCGGCCGAGCGCCGGCATTCGAGCGGTCCGGGCCAGAGACCGCGGTCGGCCGTCGGCCAGGTCATCGGCGCTAAGGCCCGCGCCTGGCTGAGCCCGCGCAACATTGGCGCGATCTACGTCCTGATCGTGATCTGCATCGTGTTCTCGATCTGGGCCCCGAGCACGTTCCCGGTCCCGGCCACGGTGACGCAGATCCTCGACGACAACGCGATAATCGCGCTCGCGGCCCTCGCTCTGATCGTCCCGCTGTCCACCCTGACGTTCGACCTGTCGTTCGCCTACGTCATGTCGCTGTCGGGGGTGACCGCCGCCCACTTCGTCGCCGCCGACAATCTCAACCTGGTGCTCGCCACGCTCGCCGGGGTCGGCGTGGCGCTCATCATCGGGGTGATCAACGGCTTCGTCGTGGTCGTGATGCGGATCGACTCCTTCATCGGGACGCTGGCCACGGGCTCCCTGGTGCAGGCGTTCATCAGCTTCGTGACCGGGGACAACACGATCAACAGCGAGAAGCTGTCCGGGGCGTTCTCGAACATGAGCCAGGGCACGTTCGGCGGCGTCATCTACCCCGTCTGGTACGCGCTGATCCTGGCGATCGCGCTGTGGATCTTCATGGAGTACACCGCGACGGGGCGCAGGCTCTACGCGACGGGCTTCAACCGCGAGGCGGCCCGGCTGGCGAACATAAAGGTGAACAAGCTGAGGTTCTGCTCGCTGCTGACCTCGGCCGCCCTGGCCGGCTTCGCCGGCGTGATGCTGGCCTCGTCGCTGAGCTCCGGCGACCCGACCGCCGGCACGTCCTATCTGCTGCCCGCGTTCGCTGCGCTGTTCGTCGGGGCGACGGTCTTCAAGGCGGGCAGGTTCAACGCGTGGGGCACGATCGTCGCGGTGCTGATGCTGGGCACCGGGATCGTGGGCCTGGGGCTGGTGGCCGCGCCGCTATGGGCAGACGACATGTTCACCGGGGTCGTCCTGATCGCCGCGCTGAGCGCGAACGTCTTCCAGAGCAGGAGCCTGTGGATGGGCAACCTGCGGCGGGCGCGCTGGATGCCCGGCCAGCTGCGGCGCGCGGAAGGCCGGGAGCCCGCCGCGTGACCGATTCGCGGTGCCCGGTCAGCCACGCTGACTACCGGACGGCGACGGGGCCTGGCGGGCACTATGCCCTGCTGGACGCCGAGCGCGAGGCGAGCCCGTTCCACTGGAACGACACCACGCCCGGCGGGTTCTTGATGGTGACGCGATACGCGGACGTGCTGCGGTGCTTCCAGGACGCTCCCGCGTTCACCAACAAGGTGACGAGCGCGCTGAACCCGGTGCGCGGCATCGACATCCTGCCCCAGGCGCTCGACGGTGAGCCGCACACGAGGATGCGCCGGATGCTGAACCGGTATTTCTCCCCGGCGGTCGTCCGCCGGATCGAGCCGTTCGCGCTGCAGAGGTGCCGGGAGCTGATCGACGACTTGCGGCCGCGCGGCGGCTGCGACTTCGTGACCGAGTTCGCGATCCGCTACCCGACCGACGTGTTCCTTCAGCTCATGGGGCTGCCGGTGAGCGACGGCTCGTTCTTCGTCGGCTGGGTCGAGCAGATCTTCGCGGGCATATTCGGCGGTGACCACGCCAGCGCGCAGGAGGCCTCGGGCAACCTCAGGGACTACTTCGCCGACGTGGTGGCGCTGCGCAGGCGGTCACCGGGCGATCCCGATACCGACCTGGTGTCCCGGCTGCTGAGCGCGCGTGCGGGCGACGAGCCGGTCGCCGAGGCGGACATCCTCACGATCTGCGTCACACTCGTGATGGCGGGGCTCGACACCACCCGCAGCGCGCTCGGGTACATGTTCTGGCACCTGGCCCGCAGCGACGCGGACCGGCGCCTGCTGGCGGCCCAGCCGGAGCTGGCCGGAGCTGCCGTCGAGGAGTTCGTCAGGCTCTACCCGCTGGTGATCCAGGCGGGCCGGGAGACGGTGGGCCAGCCCCGCGTGGGTGACCTGGAACTGGCGGACGGCGACATCGTGTGGCTGGGCATCGGCTCGGCCAACCGGGATCCGCGGAAGTTCCCGGAGCCGGACCGGTTCACCCTCGGCCGCGAGAACGTCAACCAGCATCTCGGCTTCGGCGCCGGCCCGCACCGCTGCCTGGGCATGCACCTGGCCCGGGCGGAGCTCGCGATCGTGCTGCGCGAGTGGCACGAGCGGATTCCTGACTACTGGATCGACCCAGACGCGGCCATCACCGAGCGCGGCTCCCAGCTCACCCTCCGGACCCTCCCGCTGCGCTGGCACCCCTGACCCGGTCAGCCAGACAGACAGCACCAGCGCTTGCCCCGTGAAAGCCGCCGGGGGCTTCGGCGAATCACCTGAGACAGGTCAGCTGCTGCTGAAAGGTGAGGCGCATGACGGAGTTCCTGACGTGAGGGCTCAGTCCGAGGCGGGACCGGGACCCGTACCGGCGGGCGGTGAATTCGCCGATATTTACGAGCGGCACTTCACCGAGATCCACCGCTACATCGCCGGGCGGCTGGGGCGAGACGTGGCCGACGACATCGCCGCCGACACGTTCGTGATCGCGCTGCGCAAGCGCGACGGCTTCGACCCCATGCGCGGCACGGTGCGCGCCTGGCTGTACGGGATCGCGACCAACCTCGTGGCCCGGCAGCAGCGCGCGGAGCAGCGACGGTACCGCGCGCTCGCGCGGGCCGGCGCCGGGATCTCGCCGACGGGCATGAGGAGCGGGTGGTGTCCTGGGTGGCCGCCGAGGGGTTGCAGCCGCGGCTAGCCAGCGCGCTGGCCCGGCTGTCCCGTGAGGAACGCGACGTGCTGCTGCTGGTCGCCCTGGCGGACTTCTCGCACGAGGAGATCTCCCAGGCGCTCGGCATCCCTTACGGCACCGTCGGTTCGCGGCTGAACCGGGCTCGCAAGAAGATTCGTAACGCACTGGGCCAGGAGGGTCAGATCGATGAATGAGCTGAACATGATCCGTGCGCTCCTCGACGAGGCGCCACCCTCTGCCGAGGTGATCGCCGAGGGCCGCCGGCGGGTCGCGGCCAGTGTCACTGAGCCGGGGCGGCGGGCGGCAGTGCGCGGCGTTGCCGGCCCAGTAACCCAGCCCACAACTGGCCTCCAGCCGGTCAGGGGCGTGGGATTCCGCCACCGGCCGACCCGGGGATTCCGCCACCGGACGACCCGCCGGGTCGCGGTCGGGGCGGCGGCCGTCGGCGCCGCGGCCGCGCTGGCCTTTGTAACGCTGGTCCCGCACGGTGCGCCCGCCGCGCGCCCGAGCCACGGCCAAGCGGACGAGCTGGCGGGCCTGCCGGCCCGCGGGTTCCTGCTCACCATGGCGGTCAAGACGGCCGCGGCCAGCCCATCGACGGGCCGGTGGTACTGCCACCAGATGGAAGAGGGCGAGCGTCAGCTGGTAGGGGCCCACGACACGACGCTTCAGGCGCCATGGGACCAAGGCCCCGCGGCATCACTGGCCGGCTACCGGTACGCGATCTTCGGCAAGACCATGATCCAGTCCTGCTTCGAGCCGCCCACGAAGGGCTCGCCGGACGGCACCGTGGAAGGCGCCACGCAATCACTCGGTGCCCTGCCCGCGAGTCCAGCGGATGCGGCCGCCTGGCGCCGGGCTGGCTCCCCGACAAGCTGGGTAGCGTGGTTCGACAAGACCGTGAGGATCACCACGGCGCCGGGTCCGCGGCGTCACGCGGGGCCCAGGAATTTGACGGAGCCCAGGTTCAACTACGCCGCGCTGCCCACCAACCCAGCTCGGCTCAAGGCGTACATCCTGGCGCACCGGGCGGAACTCGGCAACACCGGTACCCAAAGCGAGGTCCTGTACGACAATGCCTTTACCTTCATGAATGGCCAGTCCCCGCCAGCGGTACGCGCCGCCGCTTACCGCGTGCTGGCCAGCCTGCCGGGCATCCGGATGAAGCCCAACGTGCAGGACCCGGCCGGCCAGTCGGGGACCGCGCTGTGGCTACCCCAGGCAGGGCCGACATTGGCGCTGACCATCGTCGACCCGGCGACAAGCACTCCGCTGTGCGTCGAGGACATCGCCCAGCAGCGAATCCCAGCCATCCACGTGGCTCTGGGCACGATGATCGATTACACGTTGTTCACCGGCTCCGGCTGGACCGACAAGCCGCCCAGCGGCTGACCGGGGCGCCGGCCGCGCCGGTCGGGTAGCCGCGCGAACGGAGTGGTGGTGCCCACGTTGTTGCAAGAGGAACAGCCCGGGCACCACCACTCCGATCATTGGGCGGCTCGGGCCGTCCGATGCTGTGGGTTGGCCCGCAGCGCGGCGGGTCAGCTTCGTGGCCGCCACTGGACGGTGGCGTCCAGCGCCTCGGCGCCGTCGGCGGTCACCCGCAGCGGGTTGACCTCGATCGCCACCACGTCCTCGCCGAGGCTCACCGCCAGGTCAGCGATGGCGGCGATGGCGTCGACGACCCGTTCAAGGTCCACACCTGGGAGGCCCCGCGCACCGAGCAGGACCGGGGCGCCGCGCAGGGCGCGCACCGCGGACTCGATCGCCGCCCGGGTGCACGGCAGCGCGACCCGGCTGACGTCCGCCAGCACCTCCGCCCAGATCCCGCCCATGGCCACGGCGAGGACCGGGCCCCAGCCGGGGTCACGGACGACGCCGACCAGCAGGTCGTGGACTCCCGGCCCGTCCGGCCGCATCGGGGACACCAGGATGCCGTCCACCCGGGGCGCCGGGACCTGGCGCTGCGCGGCCGCCAGCACCTGACGCGCGGCCTCGATGACGTCCTCGCGCCCGCTGCGGTTCAGCGCGACACCGCCGGCGTCGGTCTTGTGCACGATGTCGGCGGACACGACCTTGATGGCGACCGGCGTGCCGAACCGGTCGGCGGCCACGGCCGCCTCCTCTGGGCCGCCCGCGAGGACGGCGGGCACTACGGGCACGCCGGCCTGCTCCAGCAGGCTACGGGCGTCGGCCTCGGACCAGGTTCCGGTCCTGGTCGGCAGCTCCTGGGAGCCGGCTGGGCGCGGCCGCTGCGGGATCTCATCTGTCGGCGACACCGGGGCCGCCGACCAGTCCGCGATCCGGGCCACGGCCGCGAGCACGCGGTCCATGCCGCCGAAGACGCTGGGCACACCGAGGTCGTGGCGCACCGCGCGCGTCGCCGGGGTGATCGTGTGGATGGTGGTGTTAGTGAAGATGACCGGCCGTGGCGCCTGCCGTGCCGCGGCCGTCATCGCGGTGATGCTATCCAGGCCCCAGGCCGATTCGGGAGCGTGATGCTCGATCTCGCCGATCGCAACCGTCATGTCGACGGCCGGATCGGCGGCGACGGCCGCAATCGCCGCGCCGAACAGCTGCGCGTCCGCCACCGCGGCGCCGGTGGCGTCGAGCGGGTTCTGCGGGGTGGCGTAGGAGGCAGCAGCTCGCGCAGCCGGCCGAGTCGTGGCCTCGCCCAGCGGCGGATACCGCAGGCCAAGCGCGTCCGCACGGTCGGCCGCCAGGTCGCACCCGCCACCCGAGATCGTCACGACCGCCAGGTTCCGGCCCCCGACCGGGCCGGACCGCACGAACGTGTCCGCGGTGGTGAGCAGGTCTTCCATCGAGTCGACCCTGATCACGCCGGATGCCGCCAGGACGGCGGAGATGATCGCGTCGTCGCCGACCAGGGCGCCGGTGTGCGCCAGCGCCGCCCGGGCGGCGGCCTCGCTGCGGCCGACCTTCAGCATCACGACCGGCTTGCCTGCCTGCCGCGCCCGCAGGCACGCGCCGCGGAAGGCCGCCGGGTCGGTCACCGCCTCCGCGAACACGGCGATCACTCGCGTCGCCTCGTCCGCCACGAGATAGTCGAGCACGTCGGTCGCGGTGACGTTCAGCTCGTTGCCGGTGCTGGCCAGCAGGCTCAGGCCGACGTCGAACGACCGCGCCATGTTCATGACCTGCACGGCCATGTTGCCGCTCTGCGAGACGACGCCGATCGCGCCCGCCGTCAGCTCGTCGCCCGGCTGCATCGGCATCAGCACCACGCGCCGGGCTGGGTTCGCGAACCCGAGCGTGTTCGGCCCGAGCACCGCCATGTCGTGCTCGCGCGCCACCTCCTCAAGACGCTGCTGCGCGAGCAGACCCTCGGGCCCTGTCTCGGCGAAACCGGAGCTCAGGATGATCGCGGATCGTGTGCCCAGCCGTGCAGCCTCGTCGATGGCCGCCAGGCTCGCTTCGGCGGACGTCATCACGTAGACGAGGTCGGGCACCTGGCCGATCTCGGAGACCGACCGGTGCAGGACGGCACCGTGCGCCGTGCCGCCGCGCGGGTTGACGAAGAAGACCTCGCCCTCATAGCCGATGTTGAGCAGCGCGCCGCTGATCCGGTGGGACCAGCTCGACCGGTCGCTCGCGCCGACGATCGCGACCGACTCCGGCGTGAACAGCCTGCGCAGCCGGTCCCGGGTCGCCGCGCTGCTGGGCGCTGCCTGCTGGCCGGACACCGTCATGCTGAGTTCCTTCCCGTGCCGTGATGATCACGCCGCGCCAAGCACCAGGAGCGAGCCATCGGACATGTCTCCGTAGCTGGTGACCAGGCCCAGCTCCGCGCGGGCCAGCTGGGCTGGGCCTGCGTCACCCCGGAGCTGGCGCACCGCCTCGACCACATGATTCATGCCGGCGATGTGCGCCTGCGCCAGCAGGCCGCCGTGCGTGTTCACCGGGATCTTGCTCCCTGGGCCGATGCCCGCTTCGAGGATGTAGTCCGAGCCCTCGCCCCGCTTACAGAACCCGAGCTCCTCGAGCTGTCGCAGCACGACGAACGTGAAACAGTCGTAGACCTGGGCGAAATCGAAGTCGGTGGCGGCGAGGCCAAGCTCGCCAAAGACCCGGCCAACGACCTTCGTCAGCCCGATCTCGAGCATGTCGGGCCTGCTGACCAGGTCATCGGGAACGTCCGCATGTCCCTCGCCGCCGCCGAGCAGGACAACGCCGCGGTGGCCGCCGTGACCGGCGGCCGCTGTGGGCTCGACGATCACGGCGGCCGCGCCGTCCGATTCCAGGCAGATGTCGTAGAGGCGGAACGGGAAGACCACATAGGGCGCGTCGTCATACTGCTCGGCGGTCAGCGGCCGGTCGCGGAACCAGGCCCGGGCGTTGCTGCGGGCGTGCTCGCGCGCGGCCAGGGCGACGGCGCGCAGCCCGGCCGGATCGGCTCCGGTCTCGTGCAGCCATCGGGTGGCCTGCAGGCTGTACCACTGCATCGGCACCGTCAGCCCGTACGGCCGCTCCAGGTGGGTCCGCAGGTCCTGGGCTGGCCAGGAGAACGTCGCGGCGCTGCCATCCGCGCTGCTGAGCCTCCTGGCGCCGCTGTACTGGGTGCCCCCCGCGGCGACCACCACGCGGCTGGCCTGGCCCGAGATCACTGCGGCCGCGGCGATCATGATGGCGGCCGCGGTGCTGGCACCGCCCATCGCGTTGGCCGCGTGAAACCTGAGGTCGGTGATGCCGAGCGCGTGCACGAAGGACTCGGCGGCGAGCTTGCCGTTCGGTACCACGACCCCGTCGACGCTCGTCGGCTCGACACCGGCGTCAGCGCAGGCCAGCAGCGCCGCCTGCAGCAGCAGGTCCTCGGTGCTGAGCGCCGTACCGCGCACGTATTCCGTCTCGCCGATGCCGGTGATCTGGGCCCGGCCCGCAGCCGGACCGCTCAACGGCCTGGTCCCGTCCCGGCTGGCACCCAGCCGACGAACGCGTGGCCGCCGGAGCGCTCGTACCGCGCACGGACCGGCAGCCCGCAGGCCAGATCGCCAAGGTCGTCACCGAGATAGTTGCCCAGCATCCTGATGCCGTCGCCGAGGTCGGCAACGGCGATGCCGTAGGGCACCCGGTCGGCGAACCACGGGTCGAACCCGCGGTGCACCACGGTGAAGGTGTGCACCACGCCGTGGTCGGCGATGACCGCGGGCCGGAACTCCCGGCCCCGGCATCGGGCGCAGAGCGTCCGCGGCGGCCACTGCCGCGCGGCGCAGGCCGTGCACTCCCGGACCACCAGCACTCCGCGCTCGAGCCCGTCGAGGTAGTCGGCGAACATCGGGGACACCGGCCCGGGGAATGGCCGCTGGGTGTTGCCCGCAGCGCTCGCCGGTACGCCCCGCCCGCTCTCCATCACCCGCTCCGATCCGGCCGGAACCCGGCCGCTTCCCACCGCGCCTGCTGTCCGGTCGATCCGACCGTCATCAGGCTATAATGATGCTAACGATATGTATAGATTCTCGGGTGCCGCACTGTCCATCGCGAGCTTGCCGGACGCGGACGTCAGGAGGGCCTGTGGGACTGCAGGGAAAGCGCGTGCTGGTGACGGGTGCGGCCCAGGGCATGGGCCTGGCGATCGCGGTTGAGGCGGCCTTGCAGGGCGCCGAGCACGTCGCCGTCGCCGACATCAACGCGGCGGGCGCGCAGCAGGGTGCCGACGCGGTACGGCGCGCGGGCAGCCAGGCCACGGCCATCGAGGTCGACCTGCGCAGCAGCGCGCAGGTCGAGGCCATGGTGGCGTCGGCGGCTGCGGCCATGGGCGGCCTGGACACGCTCGTCAATCAGGCCGGGGTGCTCGACACGGCGTTCGCGCCCGCCGACGCGACGTTCGAGACCCTGCCCGAGGAGGCATGGGACGCGGTCTACGCCATCAACACCAAGGCGGTGTGGCTGGCGGTGAAGTTCGCCGCACCGCACCTGCGTGCATCCGGCCGCGGGCCGTCGGTGGTCAACGCCTCTTCCGTCTCGGGCCTGACCGGGTACCCCGCGGCCGCCTACAGCTCGAGCAAGGGGGCGACGATCCAGCTCAGCAGGTCGCTGGCGATCCAGCTGGCCCCCGATGTCCGTTGCAACTGCTACTGCCCCGGATCGATCAAGACGCCGATGAGCGACGCGCACCTCGCGCTGGCAGCGGACAAGGAAGCCGCCGAGCAGCAGATGTCGGGCAACCACCTGATCCCTCGCCGCGGCACGCCGGAGGAGGTCGCCAAGCTCGTCTGCTTCCTGGCGTCCGACGACGCCTCCTTCATCACCGGCGCCACGTACGAGGTCGACGGCGGCACCATGGCGTGGCGGGGGACCCGGCAGTAGGTTCTGCGCCGCGCTGGCTGGGCGTTCTGGGGTCCGATCGCGCTGCTCGTAGGTGCCGGATCGTTACCGAAGGTCCGCTCCGTGACTCCTTGACCTCCTGCTAATGATGATTATGATATGGGTCAACTTTGGCCGCCCCCGCCAACTCTCATCCCCTTTGGAGGCACTGATGCCTAGAGTGCTCGGGTCTCGCCGGCTGGCCGCTCGCTCCGTCGTCTTGCTGGTCGCCGTGGCGGTCAGCCTGATCGTCGCGGCGTGTGGTTCCAGCGGCTCCAGCAGTGGCAGTTCGGGTTCGGGCAGCGGCCTCAGCGCCGCAGACAAGGCGGGCCTCACCAAGGCCCAGTCACTGCTGACCAAGTACGAGCAGCGGCCCACACAGATCACCAGCACCGTCAAGATCAGCAAGCCGGTGCCCAAGGGCAAGACCGCGTACTTCATCGCCTGCGGCTCGACGCCCGAGTGCACGCAGGAGGGCGCGATCGTGACGCAGGCCGACAACATGCTCGGCTGGAAGACGGTAGTGCTGAACAACGACGGCACCACGCAGCAGTGGAAGAGCGACTTCAACCAGGTCGTGCAAGCCAAACCGACCGCGGTCCTGTACTCGGCTATCCCGCAGGCGGTGTTCGCGTCCGAGGTGCCCGCGCTGAAGAAGAGCAAGACCTTCATCGACGGCTGCTGCGTCACCGATCTCCCCGGCTCCACGACGGGTATCGGGTATGCGATCGACATACCGGCGCAGATCGGCCCGATCGGCGGCGCGCAGGCGGCGTTTGTCGCTTCGGACTCCAAGGACACCGGTGACTCGGTCATCGTGAACCTGCCGGCGTTCCCGATCCTGAGCCAGGCGGTCACTGACTACAAGAGCGGGATGAGTACCTACTGCCCGACGTGCAAGGTGAGCGAGCTCGACATCGCCCTGGCCAACATCGCCACCGCGACGACCACGATCACGTCCTACCTGCGAGCCCATCCCACGATCCACTACGTGGTGGCCGCGACGGACGGGCTGACGATCGGGCTGCCTGCCGCGCTGAAGGCGGCAGGTCTCAAGGATGTGAAGATCGTCGGGCAGGGTGCTACGCCCACGAACATCCAGTACCTGCACTCCGGGGAGCAGGCGTTCGACGTGGCGTTCCCGTACTACGAGGCGCTCTGGGCGATGGTGACCGCGGCCGCGCAGTACGCCGCCGGTGTCCCGGTGACAGCGTCGGTCGCGCCGCCGCTGTGGCTGCTCACCCCGAACAACGCGCCGGCAACGTCGGCCTCGGCGTTCCCGGTTGTCGCCAACTACAAGTCGCAGTACGAGGCCCTGTGGGGCGTCGGCTGACAAGCTCAGCCTTACAGTGGGCGGGCGCCCTGGGAGACGATCCCGGGGCGCCCGCCCCATGTCCGGACCGCAGGCCACGGCATTGACGTTGGCCGCGTGCGGCTTATATCGTGAATTTGATTATCATGAATAGGAGGCCGGATGCGCCCTGACCGAGGCGGAGTGAGCTCTGGCCGAGGGCGGATAGGCCGTGACCGAGGCGGAGTGAGCTCTGACCGAGGCCCGATAGGCCGTGGCCGAGGGCGGACTAGCCCCGACCGTCTCGGCGGTGCGCGATGACTCGTGCCGGGGACGCCGCTCGTCCTGGCCCGGCGTCCGTGTCGGCCGCCCGGCGGCCGGTCATCGTCGGCCTCGGGATGACGGAGATCGGCAAGGTGTTCGGGCTCCGGAACGCCGACTTCGCCGCGCAGGCTGTGCGCCTGGCCGTTGCCGACGCGGGCCTTCGACTCGCCGACGTCGACGGCCTGCTGACGTCCTCGGGGGTCACGCAGGGCCCCGGCCTGGGGCTGAGCCGGACGCTCGGGCTGACCGGTCTCCGGCTGCAATCCGACATGCAGTCCTTCGGCGCCACGGCCGGCGCCATGGTGCAGTACGCCGCGATGGCGGTGATGGCCGGAATGGCGCAGACCGTCGTCTGCGTGTTCGCCGATGCCCCGCTGCGGGAGGGCCGTGCCACCGGCGGAGCGTACGACGGGTCGCGGTGGGCGCCGGAGGGCTGGCGCGGGCTGCTGACCGCGTCCGGGATCGGCGCGGCGAACACGATGTACGCGCTCGCGGCGCGGCGCCACATGGCGCGCTACGGGACCACCAGCGAGCAGCTCGGCCACGTCGCGGTCGCGCAGCGGCAGTGGGCGGCGCTCAACCCGCTTGCCCAGATGCGCGACCCGATCAGCCTGGACGACCACCAGTCCTCCCGGTGGATCGCCGAGCCGCTGCACCTGCTGGACTGCTGCCTGGTCAGCAACGGCGGCATCGCGGTGATCGTGACATCGGCCGAGCGCGCGGCCAGCCTGGCGCAGCCGCCGGTGCACCTCCTGGGCTGGGCGCAGGCTCACCCGGGCCGCTCCAGGGAGACCTTCGGGCTTGTCTCGGGTGCGGCGACCGCGGGCCCGGAGGCGCTGGCCATGGCCGGCGTCGGGATCGCGGACGTCGACGTCGCCGAGCTCTACGACTGCTACACCTACACGGTCGTGATCACCCTGGAGGACTACGGCTTCTGCGCCAAGGGCGACGGTGGCCCGTTCGCCGCCAGCGGCGTGCTCGGGCCCGGTGGGAAGCTCGCGCTCAACACCGGCGGCGGCGAGCTGTCCGGCTACTACCTGTGGGGCATGACGCCGTTGTCCGAGGCGGTGATCCAGGCGCGCGGACAGGCCGGGGAACGCCAGGTCGAGCAGCACGACGTCGTGCTGGTCAGCGGCAACGGCGGAGTCCTCGACCATCACGCCACCCTCGTGTTCGGCACGGCCGCGGCCGCATGAGCGGCGCAGGAAGGAGCTAGCGGAAATGGCAGCAACCGCCGTGCGGCGTGACGCCGCCACCGCGGAGTTCTTCGACGGCACCGCTCGCGGGCAGTTCCTGCTGCGGCACTGCACGGACTGCGGTGAGCTGGCCGAGCCCGACGCGGCGGGCTGCCCGAACTGCGAGTCGGAGCAGCTTGACTGGCAGCCCGCAGTCGGCGGTGCGACGGTGGTCAGCTGGGCCGTGGTGCATCACCGCAGCTCCGATGGCCAGGCAAGGCAGCCCTCGGTGGTCGTCATCGCCCAGTTCGATGAGGGGCCATTCTGGTGGGCTGAGGTGCTCGACGCGGATCCGGCGCAGATGGCGGCGGGGCAGCGGCTGCGGCTCACCTTCGAGCAGGTGCCGGACCATGAGACGGTCCCGGCTTTCCTGCTCGCCTGACGGGGCAGGCCGATGCCATTCCTCGACTGCTACCGGGTGCTTGACCTCACCGACGAGCGCGGCCTGCTGGCTGGCCGGATCCTGAGTGACCTGGGCGCCGATGTCGTCGCGGTCGAGCCGCCCGGTGGCTCGACCGCGCGCGCCTGCGGCCCGTTCCAGGAGGCCGACGGCGAGCCGCGATCGCTGCTCTGGGACGCCTACGCCGCAGGGAAGCGAGGCGTCACCGCCGACCTGGACGACGAGAGCGGCCAGGCCCTCGTCCGCCGGCTCGCCGCGAGCGCGGACTTCCTCATCGAGTCCGCGCCGCCCGGCCGCATGGCGCAGGTCGGCCTGGACTGGCCGCAGCTGCGCGGGTTGAACCCGCGCCTCATCTACGTCTCCATCACGCCGTTCGGCCGCACCGGACCGAAGGCGGGCTACGCCGCCGCCGATCTCATCTGCTGGGCGGCCGGCGGGCCGCTGGACCCGCACCGGGACGAGCTGCACGGGCCGGTGCGCATCTCGCTGCCCCAGGCGTACCTGCACGCCGCGGCCGACGCAGCCACTGGCGCGCTCATCGCCCATCACGCGCGGCTCCGGACCGGCCGTGGCCAGCACGTCGACGTGTCCGCACAGGCCAGCCTCGGCATCGCCACCCTCGGCCGGGTGCTGGCCCACGCGGTCGGCGACGAGCACCCTGAGTGGGACAAGCCCCGCAAGCAGATAGACCAGTCCGGCAGCGGCACCGGCACCCGACCCATCCTGAAGAAGTGGGCCTGCATGGACGGGCTGGCCGAGCTGCACCTGGGCGTCGGCCCGGCCACCGGCGGGTTCACCAACGCCCTGTTCGGCTGGCTCGCCGATGACGGCGAGCCGGTCGCCGGTTTCGCCAGCATGGACTGGCGCCAGATGCCCGCCCTGGCCAAGGCCGGGACGTTCACCGACGCCGACATGGAGCACGCCCGTGAGATCATCGCGGCCTTCCTGAAGCGCAAGACCAAGGCCGAGATACTCGAGGCCGCGATCGGCCGCAAGCTGCTGTGCGTGCCGATCTACGACACCGCCGACGTGGCCGGCAGCGCTCAGCTGCAGGCTCGCGACTACTGGGCCGATGTGGGCGACCGGCACCGGCGCCGCAGGCTGCCCGGCAGGCTCGCCAAGACGTCGGTGCACGCTCCGGTAGTCAGCCGCGCCGCGCCGATGCCCGGCGAGCACGGCCCGGAGGTCATCGCGGAGTGGTCGCCGCGGGAGGCGGGCGGGCCCGCGGACGAGCCCGCCGCCGCGCCCGGGGACGCGCCGACCGGGGAAGCGCTGCCCCTGGACGGGCTGAAGATGCTGGACCTGACCTGGGTCGTGGCCGGCCCTGTCGTCGGCCGCGCGCTAGCTGACTTCGGCGCGACCGTGATCCGCGTCGAGTCGTCGGTGCGGACCGAGACGGCCCGGCATATGCCGCCGTTCCACGACGGCAAGCCCGGCGTTGAGAACTCCGCCCTGTACGGCACGTGCAACGCCGGGAAGCTCGGCATGACCATCGACCTGGGTACCCCGGCCGGCCGGGAGATCGTCCAGGACCTGATCGGCTGGTGCGACGTGGTGGCCGAGGCGTTCTCACCCGGCCTGATGCGCCGCTGGGGCATGGATTACGAGACGCTCGCCGCGCGCCACCCCGGCCTCGTCATGATCAGCAGCTCGATCACCGGCCAGACCGGGCCGACCGCCCGGCTGGCCGGATACGGCAACGTCGGCGCGGCGCTGAGCGGCTACCAGGCCATCGTCGGCTGGCCGGACGAACCACCCATTGGCCCGTTCGGGCCCTATACCGATTACGTCGGCCCGCGATTCACGCTCGCGGTGCTGCTGGCCGCGCTCGATCATCGGCGCCGCACCGGCGAGGGCTGTTATATCGACATCTCGCAGGTCGAGTCCGGCATCCTCTTCCAGTCCGCCGAGCTGGCCGACTACTTCGCGCAGGGCACGATCGCGGCGCGCATGGGTAACGCCGACCGCCAGATGGCACCGCATGGCGTCTACCCATGCCAGCCCGACGGCTCGGCCGAGCGTTTCGCGGCCATAGCGGTGCGGGACGACGCCGACTGGCGGCGGTTCGCGGCGGCGCTCGGCCGGGCCGACCTGGCGGCCGAGGACAGGCTGCGGACCGCGCCGGGCCGCCGTGCCTGCCAGAGTGAGCTCGACGCCGTCATCGCGGAGTGGACGAGCGGGCTGCGTGCCGAGCAGGTGCAGGAGCGGCTGCAGGCGGCCGGCGTCCCCGCGCACGTGTCGAGCTCCAGCAGAGACTTCTGCACCGACCCGCAGTTGGAGCACCGGGGGCACCTGATCCGCCTGCCGCACCCGCTGCATGGGACCACGACGGTGGAAGGCCCGCGTTACCTGCTGTCGGAGACGCCCGGCCGGGTGAGCCGCGCTGCGCCGACACTCGGCCAGGACAACGAGCACGTGCTGACCCAGATCCTCGGATACGGCCACGACCGGGTCAGGGAACTGCAGGAAGCCGGCGTCCTGACCTGAGGCGGGCGCACGGGCCCGGACACGACAAAGGAAGGTGATGTGGCATGCGCGAGCCGGATCCAGCCGGCGGCACCGGCGCGGACTGGCGGAGCGACTGGGATGCCATGGTGGCCGCGGTCGGCAGTGACTTCGGCGACGGCACCGTGGTCTACGGTGCCGATCCCGTCACCGCCACCGACATCCGCCGGTTCCTCGAGCCGCTGGAGTTCGACTGCCCGCTGCACTATGACCGCGATGCCGCGACGCAGGCGGGATTTGCCGACGTCACACTGCCGTACACGGCCGTCATGTCGTGGTCGATCCCGCCCATGTGGTCGCCGGGAGACCCGCCGCTGTTCGATGACGACGCGCGGGACGCGCAGCCGGCGCGCAGCCCGATCAACAATCCCGATCAGGGACCCGCCCCCAAGACGACCGGTTTCTTCGCCACCGGGCTGGAGATGGACTTCGTCCGCCCGCTCACCGTGGGGGAGCGGATCGGCCGCCGCGGGCGGAAGCTGCTGGCCTGCGTGCCGAAGGAAACCTCCGTGGGCCGCGGCGCGTTCCTCACCTTTGAGAGCGACATGGTCACCGGCACCGGCGAGGTCGTGGCGCGCATGCGCTCGGTTGCCTTCGCATACGTGCCGCGCCCGGCCGACGGGTGGGACGGTGAGGCGGCATGAGCGCCAGGCAGCGCTACTTCGACGACGTGCAGCCGGGTCAGCCCATCGCCGAGGTCGCGTTTCCGCTGACGGTCTATCGGCTGGTCATGGCGGCAGGTGGCAACCGGGACTTCAACTCCATCCACCACAACGGCGACTATGCCAGGTCGACCGGGGCATCGGACATGTACGCGAGCACGGCGTTCCTGCTCGGCACCTGGGAGCGCGCCGTCCGTGACTGGATCGGCCCCCGCGGCACGATCCGGTCGATCAAAGGCTTCCGGATGCGGCAGTTCAACCTCGTCGGCGACACGACCCGGGTGCTGGGTCACGTCGCCTCGGCCGAGCTGCGGGACGGGGTCGGCGCCGTGGTGCTGGAGCTGCGCAGCGAGAACTCCAAGGGGGTGACGGTCGGACCCGGACAGGTGGAGGTCACGCTGCCGGTCCGGGCGGCAGGCCAGTAAGGTCACGCGCCGGCCAGGTCAGGCGCGCCGGATAACGATGTCGCCGAAGGATGTCCGGGCATGCACCTCGGCGGTCTCGTCGGCTGGCTCAGGGCGGTCCGTGGCAGCCAGGCCGTTGCGCACGCTGCCCAGTTTCGTCTGTGCGTCTACCAGCGCAGCGGTGCCGGCCGCGATGCCGATCTCGATCTCGCCCATGCTGGTCGTCAAGCTCGTCATGCCTCGGGAAACGCGGCCGATGCGCAGACTGCCGTTGGCCGTCTTCGCGGTCACATCACCATCGGCCCGGTCAACTGAGATGGCGCCGTTACTGGCGCTGAGCTGCAGGTCGCCGGTCACCGCGCCAATCCAGATCTCGCCGTTGGCGTTCCGGATCACGGCGGGGCCGTCGATCTCGGTCAGCTGGACGGGGCCCGTGCTGGAGTGGATCTCGGCTCTGCCGCTCACCACGCCGACGCTGATGCCGCCAGCGCCGATGGTCAGGTTGGCCGGCCCGGTGTTCTCCAGGTCGATCTCCCCGGCGCCGATCTTGGCCCGGCAATCGGCCAGTCGCCCGGTGCTCCGCAGCGCGGCCACCCCGGCGTCGGCCCGCAGCCGGGAGGCTGTTGGCACCTCGACGGCCACGTCGACCGAGCCCGGCTTGCCGAAGAGCGGCAGACCGCGCTGCTTCGGCCCCTTTACCAGGAGGCCGTCGGGGGTCATCTCGACGCGGGTCTGCTCCGCCGCGCGGACGTCGGGCTCGTGCGATGGGTCGCTGGGGCGGACTTCGACGACGGTGTCGGTGCGATCTCGCGCCGCGATGCGCAGGTCGCCGACGGTGACCTCGATCGTGGCCAGAATCGGCTCCGGTGTCTCGAATGCGGGCATGGTGTTACCTCCAGGTGTGCAGGTGAGCGGTCCCGCGACCGGGACCGGGTTGTCTCGAGGCGGCCGAGCAGTGCCGCCGCTGGGCTACCGGATCCAGCCGGTGAAGTGCTGCCCGACGGTGGGGGTTCGTCCGGGGGGTGCTGTGCTGCCGAGCACGGTGTCACCGTCGAGTGCGGCCGCGGCGGCCCGGACCAGCCAGCCGTTGACCGACAGCCCGCTGCGGTCAGCGGCCTGCTCGATCCGGTCCTTCAGATGCTGGGCGAGGCGGAAGTTGATCCGCGCCATCGCGCTGTCTTCTCCCTCGGGTGCATGCGGCGGTGCAGCGCTGGGCTGCGGCGGCACCGGCCCTGTCTCGGCGGGGGCCGGCGTCACGACGAACTGCGGCTCCCGGCCCTGCAGCCGCACGTGCACCGAACCCGGCGCGAGGTCGCGGGTGATCTCGTCGGCTGCTGCCGACAGCGCCTCGAGCAGGGCGAGTCGCATGGACGACTCCAGCGGGACGATGAGCCGCTCGGCGACTCGCATGGCCTCGTCCCCGGCGGCCTCAGCGGCGACAGCGAACTCCTGACGAAGCGCCGCCACGTACGGTTCCAGTTCCATGACGCCATGATGGCACCATAGTGGTGCCATGTCAAGTCAACATGCGCCACGCTTGCGCCATTGTGGCGCCATCGAGCGTCTCGGCTCTTTTCGGCTCTGAGCTGGCCGCTTGTCATATGTCGATGAGCTACTTATGATGACAGCATGAATACGTCGAAGGCCGAGATGAGGGAGCCGACCTACTTCCTGCTGGCGTCCCTTCTCGATGGGCCCCTGCACGGCTACGCGATCATCCAGCGCGCGGCGGAGCTGTCGGACGGCCGGGTCCGCATGGCCACCGGGACCCTCTACACCGCACTGGACCGCCTGACGGCCGAGGGCTACGTGCGGCTGGTGAGCGAGGAGATCGTCAACGGCAGGGCCCGTCGCTCGTACGGGCTGACCGAGTCGGGCTCGGCCGCGCTGCGCGCCGAGGCGACCCGGATGGCGGCCGCGGCCGAGCTGGTGACGAGGCGTGAGGTGCGCTCCCGGCGGGGCGCCGCGATCCGGAAGGAGCGGCTCGCATGAGCCCGTTTGAGCGGCGCTGCCGCACGCTGCTGCGCGCCTATCCCCGCTGGTACCGGCGGGTGCGGGGCGAGGAAATGCTTGCCACGCTGCTGGAGTCCAGCCAGCCCGGGCGCAGCTGGCCGTCGGCTCGCGATTCGCGAGCGCTGGTCATGGGCGGGCTGCGGGTTCGCGCTGCGCAGGACCAGCGGCTGACCACGGCCGCCAACTTGCGTCTGGCCGCGCAGCTCGGCGCCGTGCTGACCCTGCTCACGCTAGTCGCGGGCAGCCTGACCGCCATCTTCCTGATCTGGGTCCACGCCTACACGCTGAGCACCGGCGTCGCTCAATCGTCAGTGTGCGGGCTGCTGGGGCTGGCCGTGGTGGTGGCCGCCTGGTTTGGGTCCCGGTCCGTGGTCGCTGTGCTCGCCGCGGCCACAGCTGCGGCCGCAGCATGGGGGTACTGGGGCAGCGACAAGGCACTGGCGATCCTGCCCGCGGGCCTGCTGATCATGCTGGCCGTTCTGGTATGTCTCGGAGAGCGCCTGCCGCGTTCCTGGCTATGGCTTGCGGGCGCGTGGTTCGGCTGGAACGTGCTGCAGGCGTTCACTGTGCTCGAGCCGCTGCGTTTCCTCTACAACCCGCTGGCCTTCGTCCCCTGGATCATCCTGGGGCTCGTCGTGCTCTGGGCGTTCGTGGATGCGCGGCCGGCGATGGCCATGGCTGTCTATATAGCGTGTATGTACGTCGTCTCCCAGTTGCTCAGCGACGTCGGCTACGGGTGGGTGGTGTCGCCGGGGTTGTTTGTGTTCGCGGCCGCAGCGGTCGTATTGGCTTCCGGCTCCTTCTGGCGGCTGCGCCGTCAGGCCGTGCCCTGACGCGGCGGGTGCTCACCGAACGGGAGAAGGGTGCCCTGGCCGCGGGGGCGCCCTGCCGGTATCCTTGCTTAGGTAAGGCAAGCCTAACTAGAATATCGCTGATATATCATTGCCAGGCGATCTGAAGCGTGGCCCCGAGCCGCCTCAGCGAAGGAGATACATGACCGTCCCGCAAGCGCCGCCCAGGCGCCGCCGCCGCCCGTTCCGCCAGATTGAAGTCGTGGGCGTGCAGCGCCTCGGAGACCGCTTCGTCTCGGTGCTGTTCACCGGGGCTCTCGACGGGTTCGAGGAGGTGCTGCCCGCTCAGCACATCAAGCTGATGATTCCCGAGTCCGGGGAGCGCACCGTCACGCTGCCCGAGAACGGACCGGACGGGCCGATCTGGCCTGCCGACCGGCCCCAGCCTGCCCGGCGCACTTACACGCCCCGGCGGTTCGATTCGGAGGCGGGCACGCTCGAGGTGCAGTTCCTGCTGCACGGCGACGGGCCGGCCTCGGCCTGGGCCGAGCGGGCTGCGGTTGGCGACCGGCTTGCCATCGCCGGCCCGGGCGGCCGCCCGGTACCGCTCGACCCCGGCGAGGCACGCTGGATCATCGCCGGTGACGAGAGTGCCGTCCCGGCCATCGGCACGCTCCTCGACGCCCTGCCGGCCAGTTCGGTCGAGGCCGTCTACGTGGAGGGCGCCAAGGCCGAGGTGGGCGACGCCATCTCCGGCGGCTGGCCGGCGATCACCTGGCTCCCCGCCGACGAGGCCGCGCCGGGCGCCGCGCTCAACAGCGTGCTCAGCGATCCGGCGACGGTGAACGGCAGCCGGGTGTGGGTGGCGTGCGAGTCCCTGGCCGTCCGCGACATCCGGCGGGCGCTGTTCGACAAGGACAAGATCGCTGCCTCGCACCTGGTGACCCGCGGCTACTGGCGGTCCGGTGAGGTCAACCACCCCGATCACGACTACGGCGAGGACGACTAACCGCAAGCTGTCAGCGGCCGGGCTCCAGCCATCGTGTCAGGGCGTCGATCGTCTGCTGCAGTGCCTGCTGCGCGGCCCCGGGTGCGCCCGACCACATGTGGTCCGCGGCCGGATAGACCACGAGTTCAGCGTTCAGGCCCGTCTCTTGGAGTGCGCTGTGCAGCCGTTCACTCTGCACGCACGGGACGAGGCGGTCGGCCGCGCCGTGCAGCAACAGGAACGGCGGGGCTCCGGGGGAGACGTGCGTGATCGGGCTGGCCTGCGCGGCGGCGTCGGGGACGACGGGCGGCGGCGCGCCCAGCAGCCGGGCCTCGCGGGTGTCCGGGTCCATCGGGTCGGTGCCCGTGTCCGCGGCCATCATCCGCAGGTCGCTCGGCGCGTACCAGGCGACGACCGCGCAGACCTCGCTGGACGGCCCGGTGACGCCGACGTCGCCCTCGAGCGCGGGGTCGCCGGTGGTCAGGCCGAGCAGCTCGGCGAGGTGCCCGCCGGCCGACTCGCCCCAGGCCGCGATACGGTCGCCGTCGATGCCCAGCTCACCGGCGCGGGCGCGCAGCCAGCGCACCGCGGCCTTGACGTCGTGCAGCTGCGCGGGCCAGGTCGCCTCACCGGACAGCCGGTAGTCGGCGCTGGCAACGGCGATGCCGGCGCGCGCCACCTGCTCGAACGGTGAGGGCAGTACGCCGCGGAACGCGGGGCCCGCGAGATGGCGGCTGCCCGCCCGCCAGCCACCGCCGTGCAGGAACAGCACGGCCGGCGCCGGATCTTCGGAGCGCAGCGGCAGCCACACGTCGATCTCCAGCGGGCGGATCCCAGGCAGGGCGGCGTACGGCACGCCCGTCAGGAGGCGTGTCCCGCGGGATGTTTCGAGCGGCGGCGGCAGCGGCGCGTCGTGCGCCGGCGGCGGGATGAAGGCGGGGGTCGGCATGGCTCTGCGGTGGCTCAGGCGTCAGGCCAGTCGAAGCCCTGGAAGAACTGCGTGCGATGGGCCTGCCCGGCCGCCTGTATCTGCGGGAAGTCCGGGATGAACGGCGGCTGCTCCGGGTCGCCGGAGTCCGCCGGGGTGCCCATCTGCTGGAAGAACCGCTCAAAACCGCCGCTGAGCACGCCGAGCATGCGGGCCGCCCGTTCCACCCGGTAGGCGTGGGTCAGGCCGGCGGGCACGAAGCCAAAGTCGCCCGGGCCGAGCAGCCGCGAGGTCTTCTGGCCCGCCCGGTCCTGGACGAACACGCGTACCTGCCCGTCGAGGACGTAGAACGTCTCGTGCGTGTCCGCGTGAGTGTGCGTCGGGACGATGTCGCCGGCGGGGGACTGGCTGGTGATGATGCCGAACTGGCCATCGGTCTCGTCGCCGCTGAGCAGCACCGTGAACAGGTCGCCGAAGAGCTTCGCGTGCTCGCCCTCACCGCGGCTGAGGAAGAAAGCATCCGGGCTGCCCGGGAGCAGGCCCTTCCACCGGGGGCCTTGCGCGGGGTCGATCAGGTACTCGAACGTCATCGGGCGAGACTACACATTCCGGTGAAGTTTGGCCCACTGCGGGCATCTCGTCACGATCTTCTGGCGACAGCGAACCAGGGCGGGACCTGCAGTTGTGGGACCCGGCCGCCGCATCGGCGTCCCGTTCGGGATTACCAGCCCCAACGAATCCGTTAACGCGATCGCGTTCGCCCCGATCGGGGCCGGGACATGGTGAGGTTATGGACGAGCTGGTCAAATGCCCGAACTGCGGGCGCAGGAACCGGGTGCCGGCCGCAGCGTCGGGGCACCCGCAGTGCGGCAACTGCCACAAGCCGCTGCCGTGGATCGCCGACGCGGGCGAGGACACCTTCGCCGAGATCGCTGAGGCCGCGTCCGTTCCCGTTGTGGTGGACCTGTGGGCGCCGTGGTGCGGGCCCTGCCGGATGGTGAGCCCGGCCCTGGAGAAGGTGGCCACCGAGATGGCGGGGAAGATCAAGCTGGTCAAGGTCAACGTGGACGAGGCGCCGCGGCTGCAGCAGCGGTTCGGCGTGCAGGCGATCCCGACCCTGTTGCTGCTGCGCAAGGGCGAGGTCATCGCGCGCCAAATCGGGGCCGTGCCCGAGCAGGCGATCAAGGCATGGGTGAACCAGGCCCTGCAGCCTGGCTGAGTCGTCCCGATCCCCTACGATGATCGGCTGGCAGGCAAGCTCGAGATGACGCCGCGATGCGCGGGAGGTATCCCTGATGACTACATACCGGATGGTTTACGGAGACGACGAGGAAGTCGTGCGGGAGACGTACGACGACATCACCTCGGTTGAGCGGGAGGATGGCTGGCTCGTCCTGTTCCGCGGCAACGACGCGATCCTGCGGGTGCAGGAAGAGCACGTGCAGGAGTTCGAGCAGGTCAACTCGTAACGGCCAGGGCGGCTCGCGCAGCGCCGCCGAACTGTCGGCCCCTGCCCGGATAGTGGTTATTGCCACGATCTGAGGAGGCAGGCATGTGCTGGGAATGTGACCATCCGGGCGCTACGCGGGACGACTATCTCCACTACGTGAGCGGCGTCATCGCGGAGCACGGCTGGGCGGTGCAGGGCGTCGAGCGTGACCGGATCCACCCGCCGTGGGCCTACACCGTCGGGCTCACCGGGCATGGCGAGCCCGAACTCGTCGTGACCGGATTGCCGCTGCGCCGCGCCGCCGTCCTGCTCGACGACGTCGCCGGGCACGTCATGCACGCCGCGGCGCCGAGGCCGGGGGAGCAGATCGCGCTGCGCGACGGTCCGCTGATCGAGATCGTCAAGGTGGCCGTGCCGTCCGCGCACCTGGTGATGGCCGTCGAGATGTATGGGCGCGGGCTGCGAGCGCTGCAGGTTGTGCACGCCGATGACCGGGGTCACTGGCCGTGGGAGACGGGATACCGCGGCGTGCGCGGCGGTCAGCCTGTCCTCGGGTCCCGCGCTCCCGCCCGCCGCCGGGCGGCGTGAGGTGAAACCGGCCCTGTTAAGCAGAGCCGCGCTCGACCAGCTCGCTGCTCAGCAGGACGTGGACCGGCTGGCGGACCCGCCCGGCGATCTGGTCGTCCAGGATCTGCAGTGCCTCCAGCGCGGTCTGCTCGATCGGGTTGCGCATGGTGGTGAGGGCGGGCTCGACCATGGTGGCGGCGGCCGAGTTGTCGAAGCCGACCACGGCCACGTCCTGCGGGATGCGCCGCCCGGCGTCGCGTAGCGCCCCGATCGCGCCGACCGCCATCAGGTCCGAGGCGACGAACAGCCCGCGCAGGTCCGGGTTCCGGTCGAGCAGCTGCTGGGCGCCGAGCCGGCCGCTTTGCACCGACCAGTCGCCGGCGGCTACCAGGCCGGTGCGGAACTGGTCCCCGATCGCGCGCCGGTAGCCCTCGAAGCGCTCGCGGCCGCTGCTGGTGTGCATGGGACCGGTCACGGTGCCGATCGGGCCGCCGACGCGGCCGGCGAGATAGCTCACGACGGTGAACGCCGCCTTTTCGTCGTCGATCGCCACCCAGGAGAACGCGTCCTCGAAGCCAAGCGGCTTGCCGAGCACGACCAGCGGCAGGTGGTTCGACAGCAGCCGGCCCAGCAGCGGCTCCCGTTCGTGTGTCAGGGCCAGCAGCGCCCCGTCCACGTGCCCCAGGGTGAGGTACTCGCCAAGGAAGTTCTCTTCCTCTTCGTCCTGGGCGGTCGTCATCAGCAGGTGGCGGCCGTTCGCGCGCAGCTGGCGGGAGAAGACGCGGACGAACAGCCCGAAGTTGGGGTCCTCGAACAGGCGTTCCTCGCGGTCGGAGATCACGAAGGCGATGGAGCCGGTGTGGCCGCGGGCGAGGTTTCGTGCCGCCTGGTTGACCGAGTAGCCGAGGGCGTCGATCGCGGCGTTCACGGTGTCGAGGACCGCCGGGCGCACGTTGCGGCCGCCGTTAATCACCCGGGAGACCGTCCCGCGGGACACGCCAGCCAGCCGGGCCACGTCCTCGATCGTCGGCCGCCGCGCTGCTCCGGCCGCCGCGCCGCCGCCCGCTGCTCCGGCCCCCGCGCCGCCGCCCGCTGCTCCGGCCCCCGCGGCGCCCCCGCTGCCCGCCTCTCCGGCCGCCGGACGCCGCTGTGCCGGAGCGGCGGTGCGCTCATCCGAGGTGGCCACGACTGCATCTTAACCGCCTGGACTGGCTTTTTGTGCACGCTCCCAAATCGTGCATTGCCAGCCATAGATGCGGCTGTTAGAGTCTCCAGCCAAAAGTTGGGAACGCTCCCAAACTTAGCTTCGGGGCCTCGTCGCCACGGCCTGCGTGCTGCGCGGCCGGGGCAGTTCAGGAGGTAGCGGCACATGACGTCTTCGATCCGTAAGGCCCGGCCCCGCGGCAGACTGCTGCTGGCGGCCGGGGCCGCGGTGTGCGCCCTCGCGCTCGCCGCGTGCAGCAGCAGTGGCAGCGGTTCCACGCCGGCCGCCAGCACCGGAAAGGTCACCCTGACCTTCTGGTCCTGGGTGCCCGGCATCTCACAGTCGGTCAACCTCTGGAACAAGTCCCACCCGAACATCCACGTGAACCTGAGTGAGGTGACCTCCGGCGGTGCGGGAACCTACGCCAAGATGTTCAGCGCGCTGCAGGCCGGGAACGCGCCCGACCTCGGCCAGATCGAGTACGCGACCCTGCCGAACTTTGAGCACGTCGGCGGGCTGGACAACCTGGCCTCCTACGGCGCGGGCAGCGTCAAGCAGGACTTCGTCCCGTGGACCTGGTCGCAGGTGACCCAGGGCAGCGCCGTGTACGCCATACCCCAGGACACCGGGCCGATGGGCCTGTTCTACCGCGCCGACCTGTTCAAGAGGTACGGGCTCACCGTGCCGACGACCTGGGCGGAGTACCTGGCCGACGCCAAGAAGCTGCACGCCGCCAACCCGAACGCCTACATCGCCGCGTTCCCGGCCAACGACGCGCAGTGGTTCGCGGGCCTCGCCTGGCAGGCCGGGGCCAAGTGGTTCAGCACCTCGGGCGACACGTGGGTAACCGGCATCGACGACTCGCCGTCGGTGCAGGTCGCCAACTTCTGGCAGCAGCTGATCAGCGATCACCTCGTGAAGGTCGAGCCAGACTTCGCCTCAGGGTGGTACAAGGACCTCTCCGACGGCACCCTGCTCACCTGGCCGACGGCGGTCTGGGGCGAGAACACCCTGGTCACCAACGCCGCCACGACCAAGGGCGACTGGCGGGTGGCCGCGATGCCGAACTGGGGATCCACGCCGGCCAACGGCAACTGGGGCGGCTCCACGACGGTGGTCTTCAAGGACAGCAAGCACCCGGCGCAGGCAGCGCAGTTCGCCAAGTGGCTGAACACGAACCCGCAGAGCATCACCGGCCTGATCACCAAGGGCGGCCTGTACCCGGCGGACCTGGCCGGCCAGAAGCAGCCCGCGGCCAACTCCCCGGTGGCGTTCTACGGCGGCCAGAACATCTGGCAGGTGTTCCAGGCCAACGGGAAGCTCGTGAACACCAGCTTCAAGTGGGGCCCGATCATGAGCACGACCTTCACCCAGATGGAGGACGGCTTCGGCAAGTCGACGAGCGGTTCCGGGTCGCTCGCCCAGGTGCTGACGTCGACGCAGTCCCAGACCGTCAGCACGATGAAGTCGCAGGGCTTCTCGGTGACGTCCGGCTGAGGTCATGGGAGTCGACCATCAGCGGGCAACTGGCCCGGCGGCGCCCGGGAATGCGCGGCGCCGCCGGGGTGGCTCGTCCGGCCCGGACGGGCCGCCCAGCCGGTCCGGCCGAGGCCGGACCGGCTGGGCACCGGTCATGTTCCTGGGACCGTTCGGGGTGCTGTTCGCCCTGTTCTTCCTGCTGCCGATCGGGTACGCGATCTACGAGAGCTTCTTCAAGGTCCACGTCTCGGGCCTTGGCCTCGGGCCTAGCTCCACGACGACGGTGTTCGCGGGCCTGGCCAACTACACGCATGTGTTCTCGGACCCGTCGTTCCGGCAGGGCGTGGGGCGGGTGCTGCTGTTCGGCGTGGTCCAGATCCCGGTCATGCTGCTGTTCGCCACGATCCTCGCGCTGCTGTTGGACTCGGTGGCCGCCCGGTTCAAGCGCTTCTTCCGGCTGGCCTTCTTCCTGCCGTACGGCATTCCCGGGGTGATCGCCGCGATCCTCTGGTCGTTCCTGTACCTGCCCGGCCTGAGCCCGGTGGTCGCCGCGCTGCACGGCGCCGGCTTCGGCACTGTGAACTTCCTCGGCGTGAACTCGGTGCTCTGGTCCATCGCGAACATCGTCACCTGGGAGTACACGGGCTACAACATGCTGATCATCTACGCGGGCCTGCAGGCCATCCCGGCCGACCTGTACGAGGCGGCGCGGCTCGACGGCGCCTCGGAGTGGCGGGTCGCCACCCGGATCAAGCTCCCGCTGGTCACGGGCTCGCTGGTGCTCACCGGCGTGTTCAGCATCATCGGCACGCTGCAGCTCTTCGCCGAGCCCCAGGTGCTGCGCTCGGTAACCGACGACATCAGCAGCTCCTACACCCCGAACCTGCTCGCCTACACCCAGGCGTTCACCAACAACAACCCGAACTATGCCGCCGCGATAGCGGTGGTGCTCGCGATCGGCACGTTCATCCTCTCGTTCGGGTTCCTGAGGCTGGTCCAGCGCCGCGGCGCACGGATGGGGGTCTGATGGCGGTCAGCACGGCGGCCCGCCCCGGTGCGAAGGCGGCGCCGCGGGTCCGGGCGCCGGGAAACCCGACGGTCACCCGGGGCGCGATCCTGGCTACCGCGTTCATGTTCGTCTGTGCGGTCTACTTCCTGCTCCCGGCGTGGTGGCTGCTGGTGTCGTCCACCAAGGGGCCGAGCACGCTGTACTCATCCGAGGGCTTCTGGTTCAGCCAGCTGCACCTGGCCTCGAACCTGACCGGCTTGTTCAGCTACGACGGCGGGATCTACTGGCGCTGGCTGGTCAACACCCTGCTGTACGCCGGGGTCGGGGCGGTGTGCGCGACGATGCTGGCCAGCGCCGCGGGTTACGCGCTGGCCAAGTACGAGTTCCGCGGCCGGCAGTTCGTGTTCTCGGTCATCCTCGGCGGCGTGCTGGTGCCCGGAACCGCGCTGGCCCTGCCGCTCTACCTGCTGCTGAGCAAGGTCAGCCTGACCAACACCTACTGGTCGGTGTTCCTGCCCAGCGTCGTCAGCCCGTTCGGCGTCTACCTGGCCCGGGTCTACGCGGCGTCCGCGATCCCGGACGAGCTGATCGAGGCAGGCCGGATCGACGGCGCCAGCGAGTTCAAGATCTTCCGGACCGTGGCGCTGCGGATCATGTCACCCGCGCTGGTCACCATGTTCCTGTTCCAGTTCGTCGCGATCTGGAACAACTTCCTGCTGCCGCTGGTGATGCTCTCGAACACCCGCCTCTACCCGGTGACGCTCGGCCTCTACACCTGGAACAACCAGTACGGCCAGGCCCCGCAGCTCGTCAGCTACGTGGTGATCGGCTCGCTGATCTCGGTGATCCCGCTGGTCATCGCGTTCCTCTCGCTGCAGCGCTTCTGGCGCTCCGGCCTGACCGCGGGGAGCGTGCGACTGTGAGCGGCCAGAGCGGACCAGGCAGCACTGTGAGCGGCCGGAGCGGACCAGGCAGCACCGTGAGTGAGCGGAGGACCTGGCCGGCGCTCGACGGCATCGGCTACGGCTGCGACTACAACCCCGAGCAGTGGCCCGAGTCCACCTGGGCCGAAGACGTGGCCCTGATGGCGGAGGCGGGCGTCAACCTGGTCACGGTCGGCGTCTTCTCCTGGTCGAAGCTGCAGCCAGCGCCGGGCGAGCTCACCGGGGGCTGGCTGGACCGGGTGCTGGACCTGCTGGCCGACGCCGGCATCCGGGTCGACCTGGCCACGGCCACCGCCTCACCACCACCCTGGCTGGTCGCCGCACACCCCGAGATCCTGCCGGTCACCGAGGACGGGCGTCGCCTCGCGTTCGGCGCCCGGCAGAGCTACTGCCCTAGCGCCCCGGCGTTCCGGACTGCCGCCGTCGACCTGGCCGAGCGGATGGCGTCACGTTACGGAAGTCATCCGGCCGTGGCCATGTGGCACATCGGCAACGAATACGGCTGCCACGTGCCGGCCTGCTACTGCGAGCAGTCCGCGGCCGCGTTCCGGCGCTGGCTCGAGGCGCGCTACCGGGAGATCGGACGGCTGAACGAGGCGTGGGGCGGCGCGGTCTGGAGCCAGGACTACACGGGCTGGGACCAGATCGAGCCGCCACGCACGGCACCCACCTTCGGCAACCCGGCGCAGCAGCTCGACTTCGCCCGGTTCAGCTCCGACGAGCTGCTGGCCTGCTACCGCGCCGAGCGCGACGTGCTCGCGGCGCACAGCCCACCCGCGCCGGTCACCACGAACTTCATGGGGCTGTTCCGGCCAGTGGACCAGTTCCGGTGGTCCGCCGAGCTCGACGTGGTGTCCGTGGACAGCTACCCCGACCCGGCCGACGCCGAGGCGCACGTGGCCTCCGCCATGGCCTACGACCTGACCCGCTCCGTCGGCGGCGGGCGGCCCTGGATCCTGATGGAGCAGGCCCCAAGCGCGGTGAACTGGCGGAGCGTCAACGTGCCCAAGGCGCCGGGCCAGTACCGCGCGCTCAGCCTGCAGGCGGTGGCGCGCGGCAGCGACGCGGTGCTGTCGTTCCAGTGGCGCGCCGCGGCCACCGGGGCCGAGAAGTTCCACAGCGGGATGCTGCCGCACGCCGGGACCGACAGCCGGGTCTGGCGCGACGTGGTGAGCCTGGGCGCGGGCCTGCGCCGGCTGGCCCCGGTCGCTGGCAGCCTGGTGCACGCGGAGGCCGCGCTGCTGCTCGACTGGGAGAGCTGGTGGGCGCTGGAGCTCGACTCGCACCCGACCAGCCGGCTGCGCCAGTCCGAGCTGATCGGCGAGTTCTACCGCCCGCTGCTGCACGCCGGCGTCAGCGTCGACTTCGCCCACCCCGAAAGCGACCTGTCCGGCTACCGGCTCGTGATCGTGCCCGCGCTCTACCTGGTCACCGACGCCGGCGCCGGGAACGTGCGCCGGTTCGTCGAGGACGGCGGCACCGCGCTGGTCACGTTCTTCTCCGGGATCGTCGACCCGGCCGACCGGGTGCGGCTCGGCGGCTACCCGGCCCCCTGGTGCGATCTGCTCGGCCTGCGTGTGGAAGAACTGGCGCCGCTGCCCGAGGGGGTGGCCGTCCCCCTCGACGGCCTGGACGCGGCCGAAACCGGCGCGGCCGGCCGTCTCTGGCAGGACGTCATCGACCTGGCCGGGGCCGCCCCGCTGCTCACCTACGCCGAGGGCCACCTCGCGGGTGAAGCCGCGGCAACCACGCACGAACGCGGCCGCGGCGAGGTCATGTACCTGGGCACGCTCCCGGACCGGTCCACCCTCGGCCGCCTGGTGCGGCGCGCTTGCCGGCACGCAGGCCTGGAGCTGCGCACCGACCTGCCCCGTGGCGTGGAAGCCGTCCGCCGCGGCGACTACCTGTTCCTGATCAGCCACACCGACCGCGCGGTCGAGCTCGACCTCGGTGCCAAGCGCCTCGACCTGCTCACCGGGGCCATGGTCGGCCCGACCGCGGTGCTGGCCCCACGCGACGCGCTGGTCCTCGCTCCCTGAAACTCAAGATCATTGCCTTGAACGGGACGCCCCAGGGCTGGCCCGGTGCCAACCGGCCCGTCGGCTGCGCGTAAAAGAGGTATGCGGGCTGATCGAGGGAGGGCATCGGTGACCGGCGTCTGGCACGACGAGCACGAGCAGTCCTGGCTGCTGGAGATGCGGTTCCAGCTGCTACGCGTTCGGGCTGGCGGACGACGGGACAGCGGTCCGGCACTGGTACTGGGGACCGGCGCTGCCTCGGGCCGCCGTGGCCGCGGCCCGTGCCGTGCCCGGGCGCTGGGAGGAGCACCTCAGCCTGTCCCGCGAGTTCCCGGATGAGTACGTGCCGTGGGGCGGCCTGCGCTACGACGAGCCGACGCTGCGTGCCGAGTTCGCGGACGGCACCCGGGCGGTCGAGTGGCGGTACTCGGGCCAGCGGGTCAGCCGGGCCGGCGAGGCGTGCACCCTGGAGGTGGACCTGGCCGACGCCGCGTACGGCCTGCAGGTCACGCTGTACTACCGGATCTGGGACGGCTTCGACGTGGTCGAGCGCTGGGCGGCGATACGCAACGATGGTGACCGGCAGCCGGTCACCATCCGCCAGGCCCTGTCGGCCAACTGGTGGATGCCGGCCGGGCGGCGCTGGCGGCTGCGCTATCTGCACGGCGGCTGGGCCGCGGAGACCCAGCTCGCCGACGCCACGGTGGGGCCAGGCAAGCTGGTGCTGGAGAGCAGGCGCGGCACCACCGGCCACCACCTGAACCCGTGGTTCACGCTGGACCCGGACGGCGCGTCGACCGAGACCAGCGGCGAGGTGTGGAGCGCGGCGCTGGCGTGGAGCGGCTCGTGGAAGATCGTCTGCGAGACCACCCCGGCGGGCCGGGTGCACGTCTGCGGCGGCTGGAACGACTTCGACTGGGCGCACGAGCTGGCGCCGGGTGAGGAGCTGGTGCTGCCGGTGTTTGCCGGCCTGTACTCCGGCGGCGGGTTCGGCGCGGCCAGCCGGGAGTGGCACGCGTGGCAGCGCGCCCACGTGCTCGGCCGGGGGGAGCGGACCGCGGTCGCCCGGCCCGCCGCATTCGCATCACCCGCCGCATCCGCATCACCCGCCGCACCGGCCGCACCCGACGCGCCGGCCGCGGCTGCGGGCCAGCCGGAACTGCGGCCGGTGCTGTACAACTCCTGGGAGGCCACCGGGTTCGCGGTGAGCGAGGACGGCCAGGCCCGCCTCGCCGAGCTTGCCGCGCAGATCGGCGTCGAGTGCTTCGTGGTCGACGACGGCTGGTTCACGGGCCGCAACAACGATCGCGCCGGGCTCGGTGACTGGACGCCAGACCCGGTCAAGTTCCCCCGCGGCCTGACCCCGCTGATCGGCAGGGTGCAGGCGCTCGGGATGCGGTTCGGCCTGTGGGTCGAGCCCGAGATGGTCAACCCGGACAGCGACCTGTACCGGGCGCACCCGGACTGGGTGTACCACTTCGCGAACCGGGCCCGGACCCAGCGGCGCAACCAGCTCGTGCTCAACCTGGCCCGGCCGGACGTGGCCGACTGGGTGTTCCGCACGCTGGATGGGCTGCTGTCGGCGAACGACATCGGCTTCGTCAAGTGGGACATGAACCGGCCGTTCGCCGAGCCCGGCTGGCCCGAGCAGGCCGGCCGCAACCCGGAGCGGATCTGGACCGAGCACGTCCGCAACCTCTACGCGATCCTGGACGGGCTGGGCGCCGCGCACCCCGGCACCGACTTCGAGTCGTGCTCCGGCGGCGGCGGGCGGGTCGATCTGGGCATCCTTGGACGCGTGCAGCAGGTCTGGACCTCGGACAACACCGACGCCTGGGACCGGGTCGCGATCCAGGAGGGCTTCACCCAGGTCTACCCGGCCCAGGTCATGGCGGCCTGGGTCACCGACAGCCCCAACTTCCTGACCGGGCGCCGGCTGCCGCTGAGCTTCCGGTTCCACGTGGCCATGGCTGGGGCCCTGGGCATCGGCGGCGACCTGCTGCGCTGGGACGCCGCCGAGCTGGCCGAGGCAGCGCGGCTCGTCGCCGTGTACAAGGAGATTCGGCCTGTGATCCAGCGGGGGAGCCTGTACCGGGTCGCCTCGGCCCGCACCGACCCCGTCGGTGCCAGCGAGTACCTGTCCGCCGACGGGTCGGAGGTCGTTGTGCTGTGCTGGTGGGGACCTGGCCAGCTCGGTGGGCGGCTGTTCCGGGTACGGCTGGCTGGCCTGGACCCCGACGCCCGCTACGCCGACGCCGGCACGGGCGCGGAACACCTCGGTTCCGCGCTGATGAACGTGGGCCTGGACCAGCCCGGCGGCGCGGATTTCGGCAGCGCGCTGATCCGGATGCGGCGAGGCTGATCCACGCTCTAGGCAACAAGGAAGGATCGTCATGGCGACCGAACTGGTGCTGCTGGGAACGGCGGCCGCGCCGTTTCCCGTGCCTGGCCGGGCGGGGATCTCGTCGGCGCTCGTGATCGACGGGCGGGTGTTCGTCATCGACTGCGGCCGCGGGTCACCGACCGGTTTCGCCGACGCGGGACTCGACTTCGCCCGCCTGGAGGCCGTGTTCCTGACCCACCTGCACGCAGACCACATCGGCGATCTCCCCGGCATGATCCTGTACCCGTGGGGCGTCCGCACCGGCGAGCACGGGCCGCTGGCACCGCTGCGCGTCTACGGGCCGTCGCGGCCCGGCGAGCTGCCGGAAGGCGACGCGATCTTTCACCGGGAGACGACGATCCACCCGGAACGGCCGGTCCCGGGCACCGTGGACCTGGTCGAGAGCATCCTGTCCGGCTACGCCTACCACCTGAACGTGATGCCGCTCGACTGTTTCATGCCCGACGCCGGCGCGCTGGTCCGTGCGGTCGACATCCCGCCTCCGGCCCGGGTCGGCGGCTCCGTCCAGGTCCCGGTCGTGGTGCTCGACGATGATTCGGTGCGGGTCACCGCCGTGGCGGTGACGCACGGCCGGGCGGTCCCGGCGCTCGGCTACCGCTTCGACACCGCGGACGGCTCGGTGGTGTTCTCCGGCGACACCACCGTGAACGACGACCTGATCGCGCTCGCCAGCGGCGCCGACGTCCTGGTGCACCAGGTGGCCGACCTCGGCTACCTCGGCCGGCACGGCACCGACGCCGCCGAGCTGGAGCGGATGGCCGCGCTGCACACCGACGTCAACGACGTCGGCGGCGTCGCCGAGCGCGCCGGGGTCCGCGAGCTCATCCTTACCCACTACCTCCCCGCCGACCCGGCCGCGATCTCGGAGGCGGAATGGGCGCAGCGCGCCGCGCATGGCTTCAGCGGGACGACCACCGCGGGCCGGGACGGGCTGCGGCGTACGCTCTCCCGCCCCGTCTCATGATCGGGTACCTAATCCTTGCCAGAGATGTCATTGCTGGATAGGAATATGTACGCGGCTTGCTTAGGGTCGAGCGGCCGGATCGTCCAAGGCGTCGAGCTCCGCGGCGATGTCGGCTGCCTCGGCCGCGCCAGCCCGCCGGAATGCCTCGTGCGCCTGCCGCAGGCGGCTCCTGGCGTCCGCGGTGCGGCCGGCGGCTCGCGCGGTGCGGCCAAGGCCGGCCAGGGCGTAACCCTCATCCCAGGGGCTGTTGATCCCGCTGGCGAGGTCCAGAGCCTTCCGGTGGCACTCCTGCGCTCGGTCTAGGTCGCCGCGGAGCCGGCTCAGTATCCCCAGCTCGTTGAGCGCGTTGGCCTGGCCCATCTGATCGCCGAGGTCACGGTAGATACCCAGGGATTCCTCCTGGGCTGCGGCCGCGGTCTGCAGATCCCCAGTCTGCCGCGACACGATGCCGAGGTCGCCGAGGGCGTTGGCCTGGCCGAGCCGGTTGCCGAGGTCCCGGTAGATGTCCAGCGCTTCCTGGTCCGCCTTGGCCGCGGCTTGATAGTCCCCGGTCTCCTGCCACACCGATCCCAGGGAGCTCAGCGCGTTGGCCTGGCCGAGGCGGTGCTCAAGATCGAGGAAGATCCCCAGCGCCTGCTCCAGGCTCTCGGCCGCACCCTGGAAGTCGCCGGTGCGCCGCCGCACCGCGCCCAGGTAGATCAGCGCGTTTGCCTCACCCTGGCGATAGCCGAGCTCGCGGCACAGGCTCAGCGCCTCCTCCAGCGTCTGGGCCGCGCCCTGAAAATCGCCGGTGAGGCGGAGCACCGTGCCCAGGTGGTTCAGCGCATCGGGCTGCCCGATGCGGTCGCCGAGCGCACGGTACAGGGCCAGCGCTTCTCGCAGCTCCGCCGCTGCCTGCGGGTAATCGTCGGTGAGCGAGCGCACGTACCCCAGATGGCTGAGCGCATTGGCCTGGCCGAGCCGGTTGCCGAGATGGCTGTAGATGCGGAGTGCCTCCTCCTGGGCCTCGGCTGCACTCCGGTAGTCACCGGTCAGCCGCCGCACGATCCCGAGCTCGTCCAGGGCGTTGGCCTGGCTCAGCCGGTCGCCGAGGCGACGCGCGTATTCGGCAGCGGTGGTGTGGCGGTCGATCGCCTCGGCCCAGGGCCCGTCGTGCCGAAGCAGGGCGGCCACACCCGCGGTGAGCGCCACGACGCGCGCGGCCTGGCCGGTGGCTGCGGCGTGGTCGAGGCAGGCGAATAGGTTGGCTCGCTCGGCCCTGGCCCAGGACAGGGCGTGCTCGCGGTCGGGCAGGCTCGGTGTCTCGCCCCCCGGTGTGGCGCCGGCGGCGGAGGCGGGTTGAGGCCGGGTCTGGCGGGCCAGCAGGGCCTCGGCGCGGCCGGCGGCGTGCTGGTAGTAATCCAGCAGGCGCCCGATGGCGGCTTCGCGTTCGGCGGCCGGATCCTGTGCCCCGGCCAGGGCCCGGGCATGTTCCCGGATCAGGTCGTGGAACCGGTACCGGCCGCGAGCCGGCTCGGTGATCAGGTTCTGGTGGCAGAGAGCTTGCAACAGGCCCTGGGCGTCATCCGGGCCGGCACCGGCGAGGGCGGCGGCCGCCCATGCGTCGATGTCGCTGCCCAGGTGCAGGCCCAGCCGGCGAAACATGCGCTGCTGGGCATCGCTCAGATCCTGATAGGAGAGGTCGAAGGCGGCGGCGACCGACACGCTTTCGGTGTGCATCTTCGCCAGCCGGTCACGGGCCAGGGTCAGGTCGGCCGCCAGATCGGCCGGGGTCCAGGCCGGGCTATGGCGCAGCCGGCGGCCGAGGATCCCCAGGGCCAGCGGCAAGTTCCCGCACAGCGCGGCGATCTGGGCCAGCGCCGGGTCCTCGGCGTCAAGGCCCGGCCGCGCGGCGAGCCGTACCAGCAGCCCTGCTGCCTCATCGGCGTCGAGGACCTCGAGCCGGACGGGATGCGCGTCTTCGAGCGCCGCGAGCTCCTGGCGGCCGGTGACCAGGACCAGGCTGCCCGGCGTGCCCGGCAGCAACGGCCGGACCTGCTCGCTGCGAGCCGCGTCGTCCAGCAGCAATAGCATCCGCTTGCCTGCCAGCCAGTGCCGCCAGAGCCTCGCGCGTGCCTCGAGACCGGCCGGGATCTGGCGGGCGTCGACGCCGGCCGTCTGCAGCAGGATGGCCAGTGCCTCCGCCGCCGCCACCGGCGGCTGCCCCGGCGTGTGAGCCTGCAGCCCGAGGAAAATCTGGCCGTCGGGGTACCGGGCGGCGAGCTGGTGAGCCGCGCGCACGGCCAAGGCCGTCTTGCCGATCCCGGCCATCCCGCTGATCGCGTGCACGGCCGCCACCTGCGAGGCTGCGCCGGCCGCCGCCTCGGTCAGCTCCGCGAGCTCCGAGGCCCGGCCGGTGAAGGAGCCGACGTCGCGGGGGAGCGTCCGGGGCGGCGACGTCCCGGTTGTGGCCGGCAGGCCGTTCGGCACCGGACGCCCGCGGGCAATGGCTATGAACCTGGCCTTGGCGGGCCCCTCCAGCCGCAGTCCCCAGGCCAACCGCGCCACCGTGGATTCGCGCGGTGACCTGGCCTTGCCGAGTTCCAGATCGCTTATTGTGCGCACCGCGACCCGGGCTCTGTCCGCCAGCGTTTCCAGGGTCAGCCCGTTATCCAGCCTTAGCTGCCGCAGCAGCTCACCGAATGTCACTGGAATTGGCTCGGCCACAGGCCGTTCCTCCCCTCCAGCCTGAGGCCCGGATTTCGCATTAACTGCATGGTAACTGCATGCGGTCCGGTCCTAAAGTCCCCACATGCTAGGGACGCCGGCATGGTAGGGAGAGCCGGGGTGCACGGGTGATCGGGGGCGGCGTGGTGGGGACGCCGTCCCCCACCCGTGCAGCAGGGGTTTCAGGCACAACCGCGAGGCTCACCAGGTAATCCGGACCGCGGTATCCAAAAGCTCGCCCGAGTCCATGCCGCCGGAGGAATTCTGGTTGCCGGACGCCAACTATGACCGCGATTGCGCACTCGGCCGCGAGCTGCCGTTTCTGTTCGCCGACAATGGGTGGTCACGATATCGATCTTGGCCACATTATGCGCGCGGCATTCCGGCGGGGGGCCGGATGTTACTGGCTGCTGATGCTGGCCCTCGTGGAGCGGCACCGGGCTCACGTGACGAGTGTGACCGAAATATCCGATACGCCTGATCTGTGGTTCCTGACGTGAGAGGTGCTGATCTGAACTCCGCACAGATCCTGGCTATATCCGCCGTGCCGGGTGAGCATAACCAGTAGGGCACTGGTATGTCCCATCCTCAGCGCCAGCCTTATTTCGTCGCTCACGGCTCATGGGACACGGATCGCGAAAGGACGGCGGATGGCCAGCACGGTGGCTGAGATGACGGTTGCGACACTGAAGGCGTCGGGCGTGCGCAGGGTCTATGGGCTACCCGGCGACTCGCTGAACGGCTTCACCGACGCGCTGCGCCGGGACGGCAGCATCGCCTGGGAGCACGTGCGCCACGAGGAAGCCGCGGCGTTCGCTGCTGCCGGGGAGGCGGCTGTGACCGGCGAGCTCGCCGTGTGTGCAGGGAGCTGCGGCCCCGGCAACCTGCACCTGATCAACGGGCTGTTCGACGCGAACCGCAGCCGGGTGCCGGTGCTGGCGATCGCCGCGCAGATCCCGGGCGACGAGATCGGCTCGCAGTACTTCCAGGAGACGCACCCGCAGGAGCTGTTCCGCGAGTGCAGCGTCTACTGCGAGCTGGTCGGCGAGCCGGAGCAGATGCCGCGGGTGCTGGAGATCGCTATGCGCACGGCGATAGCTCGCGGCGGCGTCGGCGTCGTCGTGATCCCGGGCAACCTGTTCTTCGCCGACGTCCCGTCCGGCTCGACCGCGATAGCGGTGCGGCCGACGCCGTCGGTCATCCGGCCCGCCGATGGCCCGCTGGCCGCAGCCGCCGATGTACTGAACGCGGCCAGCCGGGTGACGATCCTGGCCGGGGCGGGCTGCGCAGGCGCGCATGACCAGCTCATCGCGATCGCGGGAGCCCTGAAGGCGCCGGTGCTGCACGCGTTCCGCGGCAAGGAGTTCGTCGAGTACGACAACCCGTTCGACGTGGGGATGACCGGGCTGATCGGCTTCAGCTCGGGCTACCGGGCGATGGAGCACTGCGACGCGCTGCTCATGCTCGGCACCGACTTCCCCTACCGGCCGTTCTACCCGAGCGGTGTGCCGGTGATCCAGGTCGACGTGCGCGGCGAGCAGATCGGCCGCCGAGTGCACGTCGACGTGCCGCTGGTCGGCACGGTCGCCGACACCGTCGACGCCCTGCTGCCGCTGATCAACGCCAAGTCCGACTCGGCTCACCTGGACCGGATGACCGGTCACTACCGCCGGGCCCGGGAACGGCTGGACCACCTTACCCAGGAGCGACGGGGCCACTCGCCGCTGCATCCGCAGGCCGTCGCGGCCGCGGTGGACCGGCTCGCAGCGCAGGACGCGGTCTTCACCGCCGACGTGGGCTCGCCCTGCATCTGGGCCGCCCGCTACCTGCGGATGAACGGCAGGCGCCGGCTGATCGGCTCGTTCAACCACGGATCCATGGCCAACGCGCTGCCGCACGCCATTGGCATCCAGGCCAGCCAGCCGGGCCGGCAGGTGGTCGCGCTGTCCGGCGACGGCGGGATCGCGATGCTGCTCGGCGAGCTGATCACGCTGCGCCAGCAGCACCTTCCGGTGAAGGTCGTCGTGTTCAACAACGGCGCGCTGTCGTTCGTGGAACTGGAGATGAAGGCCGCCGGGATCGTCACCTACGGCACCGACCTCGACAATCCCGACTTCGCCGGTATCGCCCGGGCCGTGGGGCTGTTCGGCGCGCGGGTCGAGAAGGCGGGCGAGCTCGACGACGCGCTGCGGGCGGCCTTCGAGCACGACGGCGCGGCCCTGGTCGAGGTGCTCACCGACCGGCACGAGCTGGCCCTGCCGCCAAAGATCAGCTACGGCGAGCTCAAGGGCTTCACCCTGTACGCGACCAGGACGATCCTTTCCGGCGGCGGGGACGAACTGGTCGAGCTGACAAAGAGCAACCTACGTGAGCTCTCCGTCGAGTGACCGGGCGGTAATGCTGAGCCCGGGCAACCGCCCGGGGACGCGACGGCGATTGGACGCAGATGGGACGACGGACGATTACCCCGCTTGCCGCGGTCGTGGGCGGCCTGCTGGCCGGGGCCGTGGGGACCGTGTGCATGGACGCGGTCCGTTACCGGCGGTACCGCCGGGCGGGCGGCACGGACAGCCCGATGGCGTGGGAGTTCGCGCCGGTCGAGACCTGGGACAAGGCTCCCGACCCCGGGACGGTCGCCAAGCGGGTGATCGAGGGCTTCACACAGCGCGAGGTCCCGGACCGCTGGGCGTTCCTGATCAGCACGGTCATGCACTGGGGCTACGGGTCGTCGGCCGCCGTCGGCTACGGCATTCTGGTCGGTTCGCTGCGCAAGCGCAGTCCGCTCTACGGCCTGCCGTTCGGCGCCGCAGTCTGGCTCAGCAGCTACCTCATCCTGCCGGAGGGAGGGCTGTACAAGCCGATCTGGGAGTACGACCTCAAGACCCTGGGCGGTGACCTGAGCGCCCACCTCTGTTACGGGGCGGGCACCGGGGTGGCCTTCTGGCTGCTCACCAGCGTGCCGTAGCCGGCCAGCCACGAGCCGGTTCGGCGATCAGCTGACGTGGGCGGCGATGGCTCGCGCGCACGCCAGGGCCTCCGTGTGCGTGGTGTCCACCTCCACGTCATAGAACACGCCCTGGTGAACCACCTCCGCCTGCGACGCGGCCATCCCCTGGACGCGGTCCCCCCGTGCGATCTCACGCCCCGCGGCCACCGCGCCGTCGCATCTGACACCGACCCACAGCACGTCCAGTCCGTCAAGGGCCTTCCGCCACCGCTGCTGGCCCGCTGCCCCGCCGAGGAAGACCTCATCGATGATGATCCTGGCGCCCGCACGGGCCATCGCCACCACGCCGTCGATCCAGGCAGCCTCCAGCGCCCGGAAGTCCGCCCCGACGCTCACCCCGCCATCCGCCGCGAAACCGATCCCCGCGTCTGACTCCTTCATATTCGCGGGCAGGGCCTCGACGAACGAGTCGCATCCGAACGCCAGCCACGGATCGGACAGCACTGCCTGCAGGCACCGTATGATCCCCGACTTCCCCGAGCTGGAACCGCCGTTGAGAATGATCATCTGGGTCGTCACGGGGCCACAGTAAGCCGCTGCCCTCGCCGGGCAAACCGACGGGGGGCGGAACAGCTCGGGGAAAGCGGCCGGGGGTCGAAGAGCCGGGCGAACCGGCCGGAGGCGGAAGAAAGGAGTTGCGTGGCCCGGTCTGGCGCGTTACGTTCGGCGGGTCGCCGCAGACCGCGGGACAGCTATACGGAGAGGAGGCGCGATGTCCATATACCGACCGGCGCCTCCGGAGACTGACCGATAGCAGTCCCGGTCGCGCCTCTGCTCAGCAGAGGAATGACATGACTTCGCAATCAGCTTCACAGTCGATCGCGCCTGGCCGGACCGACGACGTCCCGTCCAGCTGGGACGAGCGCATGGTCCTGACCACGATGCTGGACTACACCCGCGACACCGTGCACGCCAAGTGCGCGGGCCTGTCCGACGCGGACGCCCGCCGGGCGCCGCTGCCAGCCTCGCCGCTGATGACGATCTCCGGGCTGGTAAGCCACCTGCGCTGGGTCGAGAGCTCGTGGATCGAGAAGACGATGCTTGGCGGCACGATCGACGCACCGTGGACCGACGAGGATCCCGATCGCGAGTTCCGGATCGCGACCGAGGTTCCGCTCACCCAGCTGCTGGCTGACTACCGGGCCACCTGCGATCGGCACCGCGACCTGGTGGCGCCCCTCGACCTGGACACCCCGTCCCGGGGCGCCCTGGAATGGCGGACCGAGCCGGTCACGCTGCGCTGGATCCTGTTCCACCTGACCGAGGAGACCGCCCGGCACAACGGCCACATCGACATCCTGCGGGAACTCGCTGATGGCCAGCGCGGAAGGTAGCTGACGGCCAGCGCGGAAGGTAACCGTCGGCCTCAGCCGACGCTCAGCGGTTCCGGCCGCCCGGCCTCAGCCGGCAGGCTCAGCGGTTCCGGCCACCCCGGGCGCGGGCGCGCGCCACGGCGCCCGCGGCGATCAGGCCGATGGCCACGACCCAGCTCGCCCGGCCCGGCTGCCCCGATGATCGGCGCGGCCGGGCCGGGGACCCCGCACCGGCCCGGCCGCCCGCGGGCGCCGTAAGCCCCTCGCCGCCCTGCAGCAGCTGGCGCCCGTGCAAGGCGAACAGCAGCCCGAACGACGGCCCGATCAGCACCACCACGGCGGCGAACAAGACGACCAGGGCGACCAGGGTGGAATGCGGGGCGCCCGCGTTGCTCAGGGTCACCGCCGTGCCGGGCAGCAGCGCCGGGTACTGGGCCACGCCCCACCCCCACACCACGGCGGCCACGCCGAGCGCCGCGAGCACCCGGATGCCGTGCGGCAGGCCCGCCGCCAGCAGGGCCAGCACGGCGAGGCCGGTCAGCCCGGCCACGATCACCAGCGGCAGGGCGCGCCCGGTGAGGTTATGCTGCAGCGCCCCGGCCGGGCCGTGCAGCTCGAGCAGCGTGGCCAGCGACAGGGCTCCGGTCGCCGCCCCGGCGGCCTGCGCGCGGCGGGTGAAGTAACCCTGCAGACGGGCGGTCGCCGCGGCGGGCCGCCTCGCCGATGAGATAGACGGCGGCCAGGTAGCCGCAGGCACCGACGAACAAAAAGCCGATCAGCAGCGAGGTCGGGTTCGTCCAGGCGGCGAGGCTCGCGTGGCTGGCGTCGGCGGGTATCTGGCCGGCCGCCACGGCTCCGATCACCGTGCCCATGAAGAACGGGGTCAGCAGCGAGGAAAACGCGAACACCGCGCCGAACGCCCGCTGCAGGCCAAGTCCGGAGACCTCCTTGCGGAACGCGAACCCGGCGCCGCGAAGCACGATCCCGCCAACAGCGAGCCAGAGCGGCAGCGCGGCCGCCGTCATCACCGAGGCGAACGCGACCGGGAACGCGGTCCAGAAGATGACCAGCGCGAAGACCAGCCAGACGTGGTTGGCCTCCCACACGGGGGTGATGGACTCGTCGATGAGCCGCCGCGGCGCGTGCCCGCGCCGGTCGCCGCCGGCCAGCAGGTCCCACAGGCCGCCGCCGAAGTCGGCGCCGCCCAGGATGCCGTACAGGGTGACCGTGGCCAGCAGGATGCCGCCGACGGCCGCGGCCGCGATCACGTCCTGGCCCGGCCGGGACTCGTGCCCCGCGTGCCCCCGGCGTCCGGGATCTCCGGCTGCGGGCCGTAGGGAACGCCGGTTTCGGGCACGCCGCCACGGCGCCAGCGCCGGGCCAGCGCCCGGAGGATCAGGACCGTCGCGATGCCGAGCACCGCGTACGCGGCGATGACGATGCTGAGGCTGGTGATCACGCCGCCGTTGGTGGTCGCCGCCTGGGTGGTGGTCTGCAGCCGGTACACCACCCACGGCTGCCTGCCGACCTCGGTGACCACCCAGCCGGCCTCCATGGCCACGATCGCGGCCAGCCCGCTGACGGCGCCGAGCAGCCAGAACAGCCGCTGGCGCGGCAGCGAGCGGTGCCGCCACCACCCCCACAGCGCCCACAGCCCGGCCAGCAGCAGCAGGAAGCCGATGCCGACCATGGCGTCGAAGCACAGGTGGATGAGCCAGACCACCGGCGGCCGGTCGGCGGCGGGCACCGTGTCCCACCCGATGACCCTGGTACCCGGGCTGAACCCCACCAGCAGCGAGTCGACATCCGGAATCTTCAGGCCGCCGTAGATGTGCCCGTTGGCGTAGACCCCGGCGAGCCACTCGGGTACGTGCGACGAGGTTCGCTGGACGTACTCCATCGAGGCGAACTTGACCGGCTGGTCCTGCGCGATGGCCCGGGCGGCGGTATCGCCGACGAAGATCTGGAACGGGGTGAGGATCGCGGCGGGCACGAAGCCCAGGGCGAACCCGGTGTAGTGGTACCGGTCACGCCGGCCGCGCAGGATGCCCGCCGCGTACACCCCGGCGACAGTGAACCCGGACACCATGTAGGCGGCCAGGATCATGTGCGGCATCTCGTAGATCGCAGCGTGGTTGAAAAATACCTGCCACGGATCGACCGACACGATCCGGCCATGGGAGACGGTGAACCCGCCGGGCTGGTTCATCCACGCGTTGACCGCGATCACCGACATGGCCCCGAAGATGCCGCTCAGCGCTATCGGCACCCCGGTCCACCAGTGCGCCCATCCGCCCAGCCGCCGCCAGCCGTACAGGTAGATCGCGGTGAAGATGGCCTCGAGGAAGAAGAACAGGCCCTCGACGCCGAATGGCAGCCCGAGCACCGCGCCGTACTTGCGCATCAGGCCCGGCCACAGCAGTCCCATCTCGAACGACAGCACCGTGCCGGTGACCGCGCCGACGGCAACCAGCACGCCCATCGCCTGCGACCAGCGCCGTGCCAGCACCATCGCCACCTGGTCCGGCCGCCGCAGCCCGATGAACTCGGCGATCAGCACGATCGTCGGCAGCGCGATCCCCAGGCACGCAAGAATAATGTGGAACCCCAGGGTGGCCGCCATCTGCGCGCGAGCGGGGACCACTTCCCCGCTCACCCGCGTGGCGGCGATCATCGCTGCGGTAGCTGAGTGCATGCCCGTCTCTCACGACCCCGACGCAACCGTACTGCGCGCGGCCGATCGTCTCTCGGTCGGCCCGCCCCCGGCGGGATGCGGCGAGAAATCAGCGGTAGTCGGCGGCGTCGGCGTCCTCGACCAGCCGCCCTCCCCGGCTCGGGCGCCTGGACCGCCCGGCCAGCAGGACCGGCGCGAGGGTCTCGAACACCCGCCGCACGGCGTCGCCCTCGTAGTCCTCGATGAACGGGGTGGCCCGCAGGAACACCTGCCCGCCCGGCAGCTCGGCGACCTCCGCGAACGCGCCCGATGCGGTCAGCGCCGCGGCACCGCCCAGGCGGGCGGCCAGCTCGGGGGCGCAAACCGTGACCCAGGAGTAGCCGCGCAGCTCCTCGTGACAGCGCGGGATGGTCGTCTCCGGGGTGCGCGGCCGGCCTGACGCATCGGGCGTGCGGGCCGTCGCCCGTTCGAGCGCTGTCCGGCCGTCGATGCCGGCGTCGTCGGTGACGTCCGCGTAGCACGCGTCCGCGCGGGCCGCCCAGTCCTTCGTGAACTCGGCCCACCGGGCCTGGGCCTCGTGCGGGTACGGCAGCCGGGCCTCCGCCTCGCCTGCGCCGCCCCGGGCGTGATGGGCCTGCAGGGTGACCCATTCCGAATGCTCGTGCAGCCGGTGCACGCTGATCCGCAGGCTGCTCTGCGGGCTGGCGTACTGACCTCGGCCGTCGAGGGCGCTCGCGGTGAGAGTTACATGGAACGGGTAGTCCCGTGCGAGCCTGGCCAGCAGTTGCTGCCAGGCTCGGTCGGAATACCGCGTGGTGCTGCCGCCGAGGGTGGTCTGCTTGGTGATCACGTTCAGCTCGCCAGCGGCGCCGCCCGCCGGGCCCATCGGGGCATCGGGGTCTCTACGGTGGTCGAACGCCAGCGATGGGCCTGCGTTCAGACCCCGGTCGAACTCGGGCGCCAGCTCCTCGCGCACGGCGGTCAGCCACTCGCCTGCGAGCGCGGCGAACTCCTCCCGGGAGGCGGAGCGGGTGACGATATCGGCCTGCAGCCAGCCCATTTAGCCTTACCTTCCGCACCGGATGTGCCGTCCGACCCGCATCGTCAGAATGCGAGAGCGAGCTCGGCCAGCGCCTCGAGGATGCCCGCAATGGCGCCGGCGGTCCCGACCACCGCGGCGGTGCCGAGTATCCCAGCCGCGGTGATGCCCGCCGCCTCCAGGGCTATCCGGCCGGCGTTCAGGCCCACGGCCGATAGCTGCGGGCCGCTCTTGAGCGTCAGCAATCTCTCCTGCGGCTGGTATTCGAATACCGGCACCGGGGGCGGAGGCGGCGTGGCCTGCCCGAGGTCGTAGATGACCGCACCCAGCGACTCTGGCGGCGAGAACACCGTGATGTTGTCGAACCCGGGTACTTCGACGTACGCCTGGGTTTGCATGGGCTCGCCTTCCTCGGCGAGGGAGAACATCGACCCGGCCGCAAGGAAGTTCTGGTTGTAGGCGTCCACGTACCACTCGGCCTCGGTCTCGGCCAGCCTCGTGGCCGCCGGTATGGTCGTGCTGATCGCGGACTTCACTTCCCATACGTAGACGTCCTCGCCGCCGCCGAGGGGGAAGTACGCGAACAGAATGTCGGCCTTGCCGTAGCTAGGCCCTCCCGGGTCCTGCCCGCGCCGCAGCCTGCTCTTGGGCGCCCCGGGGATCTGCTCCTCGTATTCGACCCGGTCTGGCAGGCCGTGCAACGGCTCGAGCTGGTCTGCTAGCTCGAACGACGCGACGTACGTTGCTGCGGTGTGCAGCGTGGTGAGATCTCCGGTCGCGCCCGCCGCGAGCATAGAGGTGGTGTTGGCGAGGTGGGCGGTGGCACTGGCCTGGCTGGCCTGGCCGGCCTGGCCAGTCCGGGCCAGGATTGCGACCTGCCCGCCGGCCGTGGGCGCTATGGCCAGGGTGCCGAGCGGGTCGGCGAAGTTGACCGGGTCGTTGTTGGCGTAGAGGTACGGATTGGCGGGCTGGCCGGGCCGCGGGGCGCCGGTGAGCAGCGGGTCCCGGGTGGTGAACCGGCCGAGCTCGGCGTCGTAAACGCGCGCTCGCAGGTCGAGCGCGGGCCCGAGAGCCAGCTCGCCCCGGTAGCCGAAGCGGGGCAGCAGGGGGACGCGCGGCCGCGCCCCCTCGCCGTGAACGGTGGGCTGTCGCTGCCGGAAGTCGTGCGGCCGGGGTGCGGGCGGATGGCCACGGTTCTCGCGTTCCTCCTCGGCCCCGCGCCCGGTGGGCACGCCGAAGGCGTCGTAGTGCTCGGCCTGGGCCCAGTCTTCGGTGTCCTCGGTGCGGATCTGTGAGCCGTATGCGTCGTGGTGGAAGGCGGCGGCCGTGTGCTCGGAGCTGCCGAACGTCCGGGCGTAGCCGTAGCTGAAGTCGGCGTCGAGCCGTCCCGGCCGGCCGTGCTCGGCGTCGTCGAGATCGGGCCGGGCGCGCTGCGTCAGGATCTGCGGGATCAGGTCGCCGCTGCTCCACCGGTACCGGACGCTCGCGGCCCGCTGCTCGTCGCGGCCCTCGTCGGTGCTGGTCAGGACCAGCTCGGCGACCTGCCCGTCGCCGTCGTACGTGGCCTGGACGACCTCGCTCAGGTCACGCTCGGTCTCGGTGACGCTGACCGGCCAGCCGAACCCGTTGTAGCTGACCACCCGGCGACGCTCGCCGTCGACCTCTTCGATCAGCCGTCCCGACGGGTCGTAATGGAACTGGACCCGGCGGCCCCGGGTCTCCAGGCCGGTGAGCTGGTCGGCGGCGTCATAGGCGTAGTGCGTTTCGACGTCACCGCGGCGCAGGCTGACCCGGTTGCCGGACGCGTCGTACGTCAGGTGCAGGTCATCGCGCGGGACGCCGCGCAGCCCGGAGAAGACGAGCTGCCCGGCCCGGTCGTAGCGGAATTCCCGGACGCCGTCGTGATCAGCCTGGGTGACGATCCGGCCGTCGGGGTCGCGGGCCAGCGTGGTCTCGGCCGCCAGCCGGTCATCCTCGATGACGCCGAGCCTGTGCAGCAGGCCGCCTTCGTAGTGGTAGCGGCGGGCGAGCCGTCCGGGAAGCTGCTCCGTGATCAGCCGCCCGTCCGGGTCGACGGCGAAGGCCGCGTCTCCGGCCCGCGAGTCCTGCATCGCGATCAGCCTGCCGTTGGCGTTGTAGACGTAGCCGACGGTCAGGCCGCCGGGGTAGGTCAGTGAGGTGCGCTGCCCCGCCGCGTCGTACGTCGCCTTGATCACCTGGCCGTCCGGTCCGGTGATGGTCAGCAGGTGCCCGTTGGCGTCGTAGGTGTAGTGCGTGGTCCCGGTGGCGTCGGTCATGCTCGTCCGGCGCCCGGCCTTGTCGTAGCTGAAGCTGACCGCGGGCGTGCCCTCGGCCGTCCACTGCAGCAGTCGCCCGTCCGCGTCGTAGGTCATGTCCTGTGTGTGGCCGGACGGGTCGGTGATCGTGATCAGGTTCCCGGCCTTGTCGTACGCGCGGGTGGTGGTGCGGCCCAGCGGGTCGGTCTCCGAGATCAGATGGCCCGCCTTGTCGTAGCCGTACCTGGTGACCGCGCCTTTCGGGTCGGAGATCGAGATCAGGCGCCCGGCGCTGTCGTAGCCGTACTGGGTCGTGGAGCCGTTACCGTCGGTGACCTCGGTCAGGTGCCCGGCCGCGTCGTAGCCGAACTTGGTGACCAGCCCGCTGGGGCTGATCACCGCGATCCGCTGGTGCCGGGCGTTGTAAACGGCGCGGGTGACCCAGCCGCGCGGGTCGGTGCTGGCCACCACCCGTCCGGTCGCGTCGTACGCGTACTGGGTCTGCAGCCCGGCCGGGCTGGTCGCCGAGATCCGGCGGCCGTCCTCGTCGTAGGCGTAGCGGATGGTGCCGCCCTGCGCGTTGGCGACCTCGGCCAGGTGCCCGCCCGCGTCGTAGCCGTACGTGATCTTCCGGCCCAGCGCGTCGATCGTGCTCGCGAGGCGGCCGGTGCCGGTCCACGCCAGTCGCGCCGTCGTGCCGTTGGGATCGCTGACGCTGGTCATGTTGCCGATCCCGTCGTAGCCGACCTGCCAGGAGCCGTTCAGGGGGTCGGTCAGCGAGGTCAGCCGGCTGGCGGCGTCGTAGCCGAAGTGCAAGGTGGAATCCGCGGGGTCGGTCAGCGAGGTGTTGTTGCCGCGTCCGTCATAGGTGGCGGTGAACGTGCCGCCCGGGGTGATCGTGGTGACGTTATTGCCGTCTGCGTCGTAGTGGAACTCCGCGACCGCGTCCACCGGATCGGTGACCGTGATCAGCTGGCCGAGGGCGTTGTAGGCGTACGTCACGATGTCGCCGGCCGCATTGGTGCTGGTGACTAGTTTTCCCAGCGCGTCGTAGCCGTACGTGACCTGGTTGCCCAGGGCATCGGTGATGCTGGTGCGGTTGCCCGCCGCGTCGTAGCTGTAGCGGATCGACGTCCCCCCGGGGTCGATGCGCTCCACGAGCTGCCCGGCCGCCGAGTAGCGGAACTCGATGACCGTCCCGTCCTGGGCGGTGTATGACGTCACGCGGTTGGCGTCGTCGCGGGCCCACTGGCGGGTGGCGCCGGAGGGCGCGACCGCCTTGATCAGGTAGCCGGCCGCATCGTAGGCCAGCTGCACCTGCTCCCCCAGCGGGCCGGTGACCGAGGTCAGGTTCAGAGCCGCGTCATAGCCATAGCTGGTTGTCCCGCCGTCCGCGTTCGTCCGGCTGATGACAAGGCCGTTGCTGATCACCGCCTGGATTAGGCCGCCGTTGGCGTTGGTGACTTGTGACGGGATACGGCTGCCGCCGGTGTAGGCGAAGCTGGTGCGGTCACCGGTGGGTCCGGTGACGGAGGTGACGCGGTCGGCGCTGTCATAGGTCCAGGTTGTGGTCGACCCGTCGAACGTGCTGGTCAGCAGGTTGCCCTGAGCGTCGTGGGTCTGCGTGAGCGCGGTCCCGCCCGGGGTGCTGGCCTGGGCCAGGTAGCCGTTGCCGTCGTAGCCGAACGTGGCCGTGTTCCCGCCGGCGTCGGTGACCTTGACCATCCGGCCGTTGGCGTCGGCCTGGAAGACGACCTGGGCTGCGCCGGGCTCCGACGTGACGGTGGTGCCGCCGGTCGTGTTGTAGCTGAACGCCGCCGAGCCGCCGCCGCCGTACTGCTGGCTGGTGACCTCGGCCGTGGTGCTGTCGTAGACGTTGGCCACGACCAAATTGCCGTCGGGATCGGTGATCTTCGAGACCTGCGCGGCCTGGCCCGAGCCGGAGGACTCGAATGTGAAGACCCCCGCGCCGGGCACCGTCACCGATTCCAGCAGCGAGTCGGCGGCCGTTCCGGCACCGTAGCCGAAGGACACGACCCGCCCGTCGCTGGCCTGGGCGCTGGTTAGCCGGCGGTTGGCGTCATAGGAGAATGCCAGGCTGCGGCCGGAAGAGTGTTCCGCGCGCACCAGCAGGTCGTTGCCGTCGTAGTCCAGGCTGACCTGCTGTCCCTCGAGCGACCGGCCGGTCAGCCTGCCCGTGGCGTCGAACGACCACACCGCACCGCGGTTGTAGGTGAGCGTGAACGACCCGTCCGCGTTGCGTGTCAGGTCGGCGGCCAGGTCCTGTGGCCTGGTAAAGCCGCCGCTGGCGGCCGGGGTGAACGTCAGCACCCGGCCGTCCTCGTCGAAGAACGTCACCGGACTGGCCGTATGGTGCAGCAGTCCCTCGGGAGGCGGGGCGACCAGGCGGGCGCTGAACGAGGTCGTCCAGCCCGGGCCGAGCGCACCGATCGCGCCGCTGTGCGAGTTGTAGGTTCGCTGCCAGTTCAGCAGCCCTAACAGGCCTGGCCCGAACGTGAGATCCGCCGTCGTCTGCGTGAAGTTGCCGATCGCCGTGGCGACGCCGATCCCGGCGAAACCGTAGCCCTGATGGCGGCCCAGTAACTCGACAACCGGGCGGGTGAGAAAAGAGGCTGCTGGTGACATGGCCTTCCCCGATGTGTGTCCGGGATGTCCCGCCCCAGTGCCAATACGCCATTGATATCAATGACATTCATGACATACCCGGATTTTCCTATATATACGTACGTGCGGAAGGCTACGCGCAGGCCCGGGTGATCACAAGCAGCTTCGCTAGAACGGTCCCGGCGGGTGCCCATCAGGCGGGTCCAGGCCGCGGACCGGTCGGGGAGCGGTCGTCGGCGCGCGCCGGTTGCGCCGCCGACGGCGGGCCGCGATGGTAGTGCTCGTGCAGGAGAATTTCGCGACGGTGCTTGAGACCGTGGCGGACGTCCGCGCCGATCACACGGCGGTGACGCACGGGGGCCGCAGCGTGACCTGGCGGCAGCTGGACGACCGGTCGTCGCGGCTCGCCGGCTTCCTGGCCGGACGCGGGATCGGCGCCGACGCCCGGGTGGCGATCGCGCTACACAACGGGATCGAGTACCTGGAGAGCGTCTTCGCGGTCCTCAAGCTCAGGGCCATCCCGGTAAACGTGAACTACCGGTACCAGCCCGACGAGATGCGCCACCTCTTTGACGACGCGCAGGTCAGCGCCGTCATCTTCGACGCATCGCTGGCCGAGCGGGTGGCCGCCGCGCAGGCGGGCCCGCCGACGGGCGCACCGACGGTGCACACCCTGGTACAGGTCGGCGACGCGGCCGCCCCGCGGGAAACCCCAGTCAGCGCCTACAAACCGCCGGGAACCGCGGTCAGTGTCTACGAGCAGGTCATCGGCGGCACCGAGCCGCTGCCCCGCGCCGCACGCGAGGTCGGCCGCTGGCTGATGTACACCGGCGGCACCACCGGCAAGCCCAAGGGTGTGCTGGTGACCCACGCCTGGCTGTACCCGGTCGTCTCGGCCAACGGATTCGTGCTCATCGGTGAGCCGGTGCCGGACTCGCTGGACGCGCTGCGGGCGACGACCGAGCGGCTGAGCGCGCGCGGCGATGCGATCGTGTGCCTTCCCGCGCCTCCGCTGATGCACGCGACCGGCATGTACACCTCGCTCGGTGCGCTGCTGGCCAGCGGGCGCGTCGTCTACCTGACCCAACGGTCCTACGACGCCGACGAACTCGCCCGCACCGTTCCCGCCCAGCACGTGGACACGGTCTCGATCGTGGGCGACGTGTTCGCCCTGCCGCTCGCCGACGCGCTGGACCGGGCGGCGCGGGATGGCCATCCGTACGACGTCTCCGGCCTGCGCCGGATCCTGAGCGTCGGCGTGACCTGGAGCGCCGACGTAAAGCGTCGGCTGCTGGCGCACGGCGACTTCGTCTGCCGTGACCTGGTCGCGGCTTCCGAGGGCGGCCCGTTTGCGATCAGCGAGACCAGGCGTGGCGACAGCGCCATAACATCGCGATTCACGCTGATGCCGGGTGCCCGGGTGATCGACGACTCGGGCCGCGACGTGATCCCGGGCTCGGGCCAGATCGGCGCGCTCGTCGCGCCCACCGACGACGAGATCGCCTACCTTGGCGACGCCGCAAAGACCGCGGAGACGTTCCGCACGTTCGGCGGCAGGCGCTGGGTCATGACCGGAGACCTCGCGTCGGTAGCGGCAGACGGCTCGATCACCTTCCATGGCCGCGGCAGCCGGATCATCAACACCGGCGGCGAGAAGGTGTTCGCCGAAGAGGTCGAGCAGGTGCTGATCGAGCACCCCGGTGTCCGCGACGCGCTGGTAGTGGGGGTGTCCGACCCACGCTGGGGGCACCGGGTGACCGCGGTCGTGGCCCCGGAGGGCGACCCCGGGCCGACCGCGGACGCGCTGGCCGCTCACGTCGCCGGGCGGCTCGCCGACTACAAGAAGCCGCGCGCCATCGTGTTCGTGCCCGAAATCCGCCGCAGCCCCTCCGGCAAAGCCGACCTGCGCTGGGCCCAGGCCGCCGCCGCAGACCCCGACCGCCCCTGATCCCCGCAGCCGCCCGCCCTCATGCGCCACGGCCCGCCGCCACCGCTCCTCGGTGTCGATGAATGAACCGTCCGACGGCCTATCACCCGTCTTTCGGTTCATTGACGTGCCCGGCGCCACTCGCCGCGGCGTGTGGGCGCCATGCGAGGATGGCGGGACCGGCCGGCTGGGGAAGAGAGGTCCGAAGGATGAGCCGCGTTGTCGTGATCGGGGCCACCGGGCACATCGGGACGTACCTCGTGCCTCGGCTGGTGCGCGGCGGTCACGACGTGGTCGCGATGAGCCGCGGTACCCGGGAGCCCTACCACACGAGCCCGGAGTGGAGCTCGGTCACCAGCATGCGGGTCGACCGCGACGCCGAGGACGCCACGGGTGCCTTCGGCGAGCACGTCGCGTCGCTGAACCCCGACGTGGTGATCGACCTGGTCTGCTTCACGGCCGCGTCGGCGCAGCAACTCGTCGATGCGCTGCGCCCGTCCCGCCCGCTGCTGGTGCACTGCGGGACGATCTGGGTGCACGGTCCCGCGCTGCGGGTGCCGGTTACCGAGGATGAGCCGAGGACCGCTTACGGCGAGTACGGCACCGGCAAGGCGGAGATCGAGACGCTGCTGCACCGGGAGACGCTGGCCGGCGGTGTCCCCTCGGTCGTGCTGCACCCGGGCCACATCAGCGGGCCCGGCTGGCCGGTCATCACCCCGGCGGGCAACCTCGACCCCAGCGTCTGGACGCACCTGGCGACCGGAAAGGCGCTCGCGCTGCCTGACAATGGGCTCGGTGTGCTGCATCACGTGCACGCCGACGACGTGGCGCAGGCCTTCGAGCGGGCGCTGACGCGGCCCGCGGCGATCGGGGCCAGCTTCCACGTGGTGTCCGAGCAGGCGATGACCCTGCGCGGCTTGGCGGTCGGCGTCGCGCAGTGGTTCGGTCGCGAGCCGGTGCTCGACTTCGTCGGCTGGGACGAGTTCGGCCGCCGGGTCGGTCCCGAGCACGCCGAGACCACCAGGGAGCACACCTTCCGCGGCATCACCGCGAGCATCGACCGGGCCAGGCAGGTGCTCGGCTACGCGCCGCGCTACAGCACACTCGAGGCCCTGAACGAGGCGCTGGCGTGGCTGGCCGCTAACGGCCAGGTGGACGTCGGCGGCCAGCCGTTTCCCGCGGGGTCCTGACGGCAGTGGCGGCGCGTGTCGAGATCGATGGCCGTGTGGCGACCGCGGAACGGCTGCGCGCGTTCGCGCTCGGCGGTTACGGCCACTTCACGGCGATGCAGGTCAGGAACGGGCGGGTGCGTGGCCTGGACCTGCACCTGGCCCGGCTCACGGCCGGGAACCGCGAGCTCTTCGACGCCGCCCTGGACGCGGCGGCGGTGCGTGACAACATCCGCCACGCCCTCGGTGACACCGGCGACGCGTCGGTCCGCGTCTACGTCTGCGAGCTGGAGGACCGGCCGTCGGTCATCGTGACGACCCGCCCGCCCGGCGGCATGCCCGGCGGCCCGTCGTGGAAACTGCAGTCGGTCCCGTACCAGCGGGCGCTGGCCCACATCAAGCACGTCGGCGACTTCGGGCAGGGCTATTACCAGCGGCTGGCCCGCCGCAACGGATTCGACGAGGCGCTGCTGACCGGTCCCGAGGCGGTCATCGCCGAGGGCAGCATCACCAACATCGGGTTCTGCGACGGCGCCAGCATCATCTGGCCCGCCGCGCCCGCCCTGGCCGGGATCACCATGCAGCTGCTCGACCGCCAGCTCCCCGCGACCAGCCTGACGTCCCGCCGGACCCCGGTGCGCGTGCCGGACGTCGGCTCGTTCACCGCTGCGTTCGTCACCAACGCCAGGGGGATCGCCGCGGTCGGCCAGATCGACGGCCACGTCCTGGCCGTGGACGCGAAGCTGATGACAACGCTGACCGACGCCTACCAGTCCGCTAGCTGGGATCTCATCTGAGCGACACCCCACGTGGAAGGAACCATGCCCGAAACCCCCGTTCCCACCGCCGACCTGGTCGACCAGTACGGCACTGAGCTGCGTGTGTGCGAAACCCAGTTCCGCCAGTTCGGGGGCTGCCGTGCCTTCACCGGCCCGGTTCGCACGGTCTCCTGCCACGAGGACAACGGCCTGCTGCGCGAGCTCGTGCGCGCGCCGGGCTCGGGCTGCGTCCTCGTCGTCGACGGCGGCGGGTCGCTGCGCGCCGCACTGGTGGGGGACATGCTGGCCGGAGCGGCGCTGACCAACGGCTGGGCCGGGCTCATCCTGCACGGCGCGGTCCGTGACAGCGCGGCTCTGGCCGGGCTCGACCTTGGCGTCAAGGCGCTGGGCACGAACCCGCGGCCCGGCGGCAAGACCGGGCCGGCGCGGTGGACGTGCCGGTGAGCTTCGGCGCGGTCACGTTCCATCCGGGCGACGTCCTGCACGCCGACGACGACGGGATTGTCCTGCTGCCACGGCCGTGAGCGCCGCCGTCGCTGGCCCGGCGGACCCCCGGAGGCTAGCTCTCGGGCGGCGCCTCGATCAGCTCGACGCTGATCGCCGGATCTTCCGGTGGGTCCTCGCCGCCGCCGGGGTCGGCGGGGCTCCCGGCGGTCGCCTCCTGCGCGGCCAGCATCTGGACCTTCTGGCCGATCTCGGCCAGATCTCCCAGCTTCCAGGAAGCGGCCTTGGGGTTGTGAATGCGGATCGTCACCCGCGCCTGCACCGAGCGCCCGCCGCTGACCTGTGCCTGGGCGTACATGATGCTCCAGTCCGTCGGCTCGATCGAGTGCGGCGTTTCACGCAGCGTGGCGCTCAGGGCCGTCAGCACATTGAGGAGTCCCCCCGGCCTGTCCTGCCAGCGGAAATGGATGCGCAGCACCGGGAACTTTCCCGCCGATCCGAGGTCCGACCTGGTCAGCTCCTTGTTCACGAGCACGCGCAGCTTGGCACGGGCGAGCCTGTGCCGGAGCTTCGCTTCGATATCGGCCCTGGCCGGTACCGGAGCGCCCGGCGCGCCCGGCGGCTCGTGCGCCAGGATGACCACGACCGCCATTCCGTGCAGCAGGCCGTAGGTCAGTCCGGCCAGATGCAGGGGCGGCCGCATCAGCGCAACGCCCTGCGCGATGTCGCTCTCGATGCCGCTCCAGGCATCCGCGCAGATCGTGATGGCCCGCCAGGTTCGCGCGCCGGGCTCCTCGCCCTTGCGCGCGCCGGTGTTGACAACGTCCAGGTCGTCGGCGAGCACCAGCGGCACGTTCCGGTGCGTGCCACCGCGCGCCGGAGCGGGCTTGCTGATGAGCCGCGGCACGACGCTCGATACGGTCCGGACCGCCACGGCGAGCCGGTACTCGCGCGGCGCGGCAACCGCGGAACTGCTGACGGCACTCAGGAACGGCACGAGACGGCGGATGTCCTCGGCGTCCCGGAGCGCAACCCGGACGCGAGCCCATCGCCGATCCTCATAGCCGGCCACGGGTGCCGGGACCGGAAGCTGAGCGTCCAGCACGATCAGCTTGTGCCCGGCCGCTTTCAGCACCTTGACGATGGGATGCATGCCCATCGTCAGCATCCTGTCGCGGCTGACCCCAACAAAAACGTCGACCACGCTTGCGATGCTCTCCATCGGGGCCAGCCGGTTCGGATCGAGATCAAGCTCGGTCACCTGGTCCGCGTGATCTGTCCAGCCGTCACCTGGCTTCTTCCGGAACACGACGAACGTCGTCGCCTGGCCAACCGTGCCCGACCGGAGCAGGGCGAGGATGTTCGCTGCCTCGCTCTGCTCCGTGGAGCCGCTCCGCCAGGAGAGCAGCGGGTGCAGCTGGGGCGGGGGAGACGATTTCTGCCACACCACATAGCCATATGCGGCCCGGCCGATCATCAGCGCGTCGGCGGTCGTGCTCCGCCAGTAATTGCTGCGCAGCGCGGTGAAGTGCTCATAGTTGAGCGGGTCGGTATAGAAGGTCTGACGTCCTTCTGGCCGCGCCGACTCGGTCGTCGCCAGCGGGCTCCACGACATCGCTGCCTGGAACACGACCTGGCCGGCCACGCAAACGGCCGCCCAGATCGTCGGTACCCAGCCACCCCATGGGAAGGCCAGCACCACGGCCAGTGCCAGGGCCGGCACGATCGATGCGGCTATCAGCCAGTTGCCCGGCGCGGAAAGCAGCCCGCGCAGCGTCGAGCGGTCCTGGCGCTCCATCTGCCCCGCCTGAAGCGCGGAGAAAAGCGTCAGCACGATCGCGAGGACCTCGGGGCTTGGCCCGGTGGTATGCCGGAGCAGCCGCCAGGCCACCATGAGGGCAAGCACCATCGCCATCAGCAGCAGGCTCATCCGCCCGGAAAATCTGGCGATCGAGAAGTACTCGCCGTCGGTGACCGCGACATCGACGGCGATCTTGGCTTCCTTCGGAACGGCCCGCAGCGAGACGTCCTCGATCATGTCGGCACGCGCCACCACCGTGCGCGGGCCGACCCGCTCGGCCGACGTGCGCCGGAACAGGTACCGGGTCTGGCGGAAGAGATCTTCTCTCGAGTCTTCCAGCCCGGTCACCGCGTCCATGCTGCCGCCGCCGGGCCAGGCGAGCTTGGCCCTGAGTTCGTCGAGCGAGTCCCTGGCGGTGGTCGTGGAGCCCAGCCGTATGTCGGCGGGAGCCTGGTCCTTCTCGGAGCTCGCTTCGTAGTGGCGCAGCGCCTCGCGAGCGGCGGCTGCCTTGCTCTGGGCCAGATCGGCCAGGCACTGCCGCAGCGGCTGCGGCCATGCGGCTTGCTGCTCATCGACAAGACGGCCCAGCAACAGGCGCAACTCCCGGAACGGCTGCGGGCGTTTCACGCGGATGTCCAGACGGGGACGGCTGGTATCCGCTTTGTCTGGCCGCTGGGATTCTGCGAATGACACGCCGTCCGGCAGGTTGACCTGCACCTCGCGATCGGCGTCCGCGGTCGGCAGGAGCACGTCAAGCGTGAGGTGGCCGACCGGCCGGACCGGCCATGTCGAAGGCTGCGCCAGCTTCCACTTATTTGTTGAGTGCAGGCTCCGGGTCGGCACGCGCACCGTGACCACGGTGGGAGCGGTGTCACGATTCAGCGGGACGACGATCACCGTCGACTCGGCGAGCGCCGCCAGCACCCGCACGGCGCGGCGCGCAAGCTCGGGCGCGAATCGCGACGTGTCTGCCCCGGCGTCGTAGTTGTGGTCGGCCGGTTTCTTGCTGGGCGTGACCAGGAGCAGGTTGTAGGCGCTCAGCAGTCTGAGCAGTTCGGTCCGGCCTTTTTCCATGTGCGAAGCCAGGCCCTTGCTGCTGACGTGCCCATTGGCCAGGAAGTTCGCTGCGCCGCGCGGCACCACTCGGCCGTCGGCCTGGGGGTCGGCCTCGCGTTCGGTGCCGCCGGCCGCACGCGCGCGCCCCAGCCCGCGCCGAAGCAGCCGGTAGATCGCTGCCGACAGCAGTAAACGCTGATCCCGCGTTGCCGTCGGCCGTTCCTGATCAGGGCCGGGCCAGCGGGCAACCGCCATGTTGACGATGATCTCGGCCATCGCCGCTGACATCTGGTGGCGTGCGTCTGCGGTGGGCAGCATCGGCATCAAGTTGCCCGCGGCATCGGTCACGGTCGCGAACGGATCCGGTTCCAGGCGGCGCGGATCCGATTCTGGCCGGGCTTCCGACCCGGCCGGTGGCGGCAGCACGATGACGGGCAGCCAGAAACGCCCGGTCCTGTTGCGAAACGCCTCATGCGTGACCTGATCAAGATCAACATCTATCTTGATTGTGGTCTCGATGGAGTCCGATCTCGAGATGTCAATGATCTCCGAGGTTGCGCGAACCCACTCATTGTTTGCCATGAGAAACAGCAACTCCCGGCCGCGCCGGGAATCGCTGTCATAGTGGGACTCTTGCCAGCGGAACTCCTCGGCGCCAACGCGAGTGACAATCTGCCAGAGTTCTGCCGCGATCTCCGGCAGTTCCTTCTCGTCGTCCTCCGCGGCCTCTGCGGGGCTCTCATGGCCGCCCGGCAAGGCATCCGTTTCAGCAGGCAAATCTGTCAGCGTGGCCATGATCCCCCCCTCGTGCCAGCCTTTCGCGAAATAAGACACTTTGCCAGTGGATTCGGTTGACGTGATGCCCGGCCGGCTGGGGTGGTGCCGCATCACCCGTCTCGGGTGATGCAGGTGATCATCTCCTGGGGTGAATCTTGCCCTGTGCCAGGCGCAGGACCCGTTTCGCCGGCGGCTGCCGGCAGCCTCCCTGGATGAGGAGCAGGAATGTCACTGGCTGCATCGTCCGCGAACTATCCGGTGCTGGACATCTTCTGGTCGATACTGGAGTTCTTCCTCTGGGTAATCTGGATCTGGCTACTGATCTGGATCTTCATCGACATCTTCCGCAGCCACGATCTGTCCGGCTGGGCCAAGGCTCTCTGGTTCCTGTTCGTCCTGATAATCCCGCTTGTCGGTGTGCTGGTTTACCTGATCGTCCGCGGGGGCTCCATGCATGAGCGCTCGGTGCGGCAGGCCCAGCATCAGGACGAGGCATTCCGCCACTACGTGCAGCAGGCCGCGGCCAGCTCGCCGGCCAGCACGGCCGACCAGCTGACGAAGCTGGCCGACCTGCGTGACCGCGGCGTCATCTCCGCCGAAGAGTTCGACCGCGAGAAGCAGAAGCTGCTCGCGGCCTGACCGCCAGGCGGCCGGGGCCGCAGGACGAGCGCCGTGAACTGAGTCTGCGGACCGATTACTTTGGGGACCTCGCTCGGTCTAATCCTGCACAGCGTCACGTCCGAGGAGGTTGGGATGGCTCTGCCGGAGATCGTTTCGCGCGAGGACTGGCTCGAGGCCAGGCAGCGGCTGCTCGCTCTGGAGAAGGAGCAGACGGCCAGGATTTCTGCCCTTAACGCGGAGCGCCGCCGCATGCCGATGGTCCGGGTCGAGAAGAAGTACGTGTTCGAAGGCCCCGACGGGCCGGTCACGCTCGCCGACCTGTTCGGCGACCGCAGCCAGCTGGTCGTCCAGCACGTCATGTTCCAGCCCGAGTGGGATGCGGCCTGCCCGGGCTGCACGGCCAGCCTCGACGTGATCCCGGAGCGGCTGCTGGACCAGGTGCACTCCCGCGACACCTCTTTCGTGGCGGTGTCCCGGGCCCCGCTGGCCAAGCTCGAGGCGTACAAGGCGGCTCGCGGCTGGGTGGTGCCGTGGTATTCCTCAGCCGACAGCGACTTCAACTACGACTTCCACGCCACGCTGGACAAGTCCAGGGGGTCGGTGCAGTACAACTACCGCGACCTGTCAGACAAGCTCGAGGATGAGGCCGAGGACGTGCCGGGCCTCAGCTGCTTCGTGCGCGACGGCGACGAGGTCTTCCACACCTACTCGGCCTACGCCAGAGGCTCGGAGCAGACCATCTCGGCCTACGCGCTGCTGGACATGACCGCGTTCGGCCGGTCCGAGGACTGGGAGGAGCCCCAGGGACGGGCCCGGGCGCTGCACGGTGCCGACCCCACGTTCACCGACTGACCTGGTGAGCTTGCCCTGAAGGCAGATGGGGAGGCGGGTGGGGAGCAACGCGCGCTCGAACTCGCGCGAAGCGGCGACGACAGCGCGTTCGGTGCCCTCGTAGGGCCGTACCGGGCCGAGCTGCACGCGCACTGCTACCGAATGCTCGGCTCAGTGCACGACGCTGAGGATGCCCTGCAGGACGCGCTGCTGCGTGCCTGGAAGGGCCTGCCCGGCTTCGAGGGCCGCAGCTCGGTGCGCTCCTGGCTGTACACGGTCGTTACCAACGCGGCCCTGGACCTGGCCAAGCGCCGGCCCCGCAGCGAGCTCGAGCCGTACCCCGACCGGCTGCTCGGCGACCTGCTGGAACCCTCGCCCGAGGCCATGCATGAGCAGCGGGAGAGCCTGGAGCTGGCGTTCATCGTCGCGCTGCACGAGCTGCCGCCGCTGCAGCGGGCCGTGCTGATCCTGCGCGACGTCGTGGGATTCTCCGCGCGCGAGACCGCCGGTGCGCTGGTCACCTCGGTGCCCGCGGTGACCAGCGCGCTGCAGCGGGCCCGCGCCGCCACCCGGGCCGGCCTGCCCGCCCGCGGCCAGCAGGCGGTTCTGCGCTCGCTCGGCGACGAGCGGCTCCAGGCGCTGGCCGGCCGCTATGCCGACGCGATGCAGCGCGGCGACGCCGACCTGCTGGTGAGCATGCTCGCCAGCGATGTCGCCTACACGATGCCGCCGCCCCCCACCTGCCTGCGGAGTCACGCGGCGATCAGGGACTTCATCCGCGAAGACGTGGCCTCGCAGCGCTGGCAACACCGCGTCACTCGCGCGAACGGCCAGCTAGCCATCGGCTGCTACATGCTGGATCCCGCCCGCGGCCGGTACCTCGCCGCGGCCATCGACGTGCTGACGTTGGACGGCGACCGAATCACGGCGATCCGCGCCTTCCTCACCGTCGAGCTGCTCGCGCAGCCGGGCTGGGATGGCTCGTTCGCGGCGGCCGATTTCGCCGGGTTCGGCCTGCCTGCCGAATTGCCCGCCTGAAAATTCGGTTGTCGCCGCCTGGCGAGCGGTCCATCATTCACGTTGAGCACCAGCCGACGACCAGGGAGAGAACATGGGAGCAGCGCCCGTATCCATCGGAAAGGGCTTCCTGACCTGGTCGGAGGGTATGGCGCTTGGCTCGCAGAACGCTGAACTTGGGGATCCTGGCGCATGTAGACGCCGGTAAGACCACCCTCACCGAGCGGCTGCTGTTCGCCGCCGGTGTCATCGACGAGGTCGGCAGCGTCGACGCTGGCACGACGCAGACCGACTCGCTCGCGCTGGAGCGGCAGCGCGGGATCACGATCAAGTCCGCGGTGGTGTCGTTCGCGGTCGGCGACGTCGCCGTCAACCTGATCGACACCCCCGGGCACCCGGACTTCATCGCCGAGGTGGAACGCGCCCTGGGCGTGCTCGACGGCGCGGTGCTGGTGATCTCCGCGGTCGAGGGCGTGCAGCCGCAGACCCGTATCCTGATGCGCGCGCTGCAGCGGCTCCGCGTCCCGACGCTGATCTTCGTCAACAAGATCGACCGTCCCGGCGCCGGATACGACCGCGTGCTGGCGGCCATCGCGGAGCGGCTCACGCCAGTGATCGCCGCAATGGGTTCCGTGCGCGGTCCGGGCACACCAACGGCGGACTTCGTGGCCTGGGACGGGGGGCGTAACGTTCCAGCCCATCTTTTCGAGGTGCTCGCCGAGCACAGCGATCCGCTCCTCGCCGCGTACGTCCGTGATGAGCCCGGGGTGTCGCCGCGGCGGCTGCGGCGGGAACTCACCGCGCAGTCGCGGCGGGGGTGCGTGCACCCGGTGTTCTTCGGGTCGGCGCTCACCGGCGCGGGTGTGGACGCGCTGATGAGCGGGATCGCCGGGCTGCTGCCAGCGGCCGGGCGGGACGCCGCAGGCCCGGCATCCGGGCGGGTGTTCAAGATCGAGCGCGGCCCGGCCGGGGAGAAGATCGCCTACGTCCGCATGTTCTCCGGCACCGTGCGCATCAGGGACCGGGTGCAATTCGGCCGGTCCGGAGTCCGGAAGGTGACCGCGATCAGCGTGTTCGCCGACGGCCCGGCCGTGCGGCGGGGCTCGGTGTCCGCCGGGGAGATCGGCAAGCTGTGGGGCCTCGCCGAGGTCAGGATCGGCGACGCGGTCGGGGTGCCGCCGCCCGGCGGGCAGCACCGGTTCGCCCCGCCGACCCTGGAGACCGTCGTGGTCCCGCGCGATGCGGAGGAGCGGGGCGCGCTCTATGCGGCGCTCGGCCAGCTAGCCGAGCAGGACCCGCTGATCAACGTGCGCCGGGACGACGCGCGCCAGGAGCTGTCGGTCTCGCTCTACGGCGAGGTGCAGAAAGAGGTCATCGGGGCCACCCTGGCCGCCGACTACGGCCTGGACGTCGGCTTCCGTGAGTCCACCACGATCTGCGTGGAACGCCCGCTGGGCACCGGCGCCGCGGTCGAGCGGAAGTACGAGGGGGAGAACCCGTTCGTGGCCACGATCGGGCTGCGCGTCGAGCCGGCCGCGGCTGGCTCGGGCGTGACGTTCACCATCGGGGCGGATCTCGCGGGCACGATGCCGGCCGCGTTCTTCCGCGCGGTGGAGGACACCGTGCGGGACACGCTGCGGCAGGGCCTGCGCGGCTGGGAGGTCATCGACTGCGCGGTCACGATGACGCACTCCGGCTACGAGGGCAAGCACAGTATTGGGCACGCGCGCTTCACCAAGAGCCTGTCCAGCACCGGCGAGGACTTCCGCGGCCTGACCCCGCTGGTCGTCATCGCCGCGCTGCAGCGGGCCGGAACCGTGGTGTGCGAGCCGGTCCAGCAGTTCCGGCTCGACGTGCCCGCGGACACGCTCGGGTTGCTGCTGCCGGCCCTGGCCCGGCTGCGCGCGGTCCCGCGTGCGCAGGAGATGCGGGGCTCGTCGTGCGCGCTGGAGGGCGACATCCCGGCGGCTGCCGTGCACGAGCTGCGCCAGTCGCTGCCGCCGCTGACCGGCGGCGAGGGCGTCCTCGAGTGCGCATTCGACCGCTACGAGCCGGTCAGCGGCACCGCCCCGGCCCGCTCGCGGACCGACAGCAACCCGCTCGACCGCACCGAATACCTGCAGCGGGTCACCCGGCGGGCCCGGGTCGCCGGCGGCGAGCGGCGGGAGGCGGCAGAGTGACCGCCCAGGAGGCGGCGGATCGCGCCGCCGACCTGGTCGGCGCCCTCGGAGTCTGCCCGCGCTACCATTCGCGCCATTGGCGATTGAGTGGAAGGGCCAACGATGTCCGGCGAAAAGGAACCGGCGGCGGGCGCTGAGCGGCCTGGCGCTTCGGTCCCGGCGGGTGCACGGTCCGCCTTAGATACCACCGTGGCGCACAGCGCCCGGGTGCACGACTATTGGCTGGGCGGCAAGGACAACTTCGCCGCGGACCGCGCAGCCGGCGACGCGGTAATGGAGGCGTACCCGGGGATCGTCACGTCGGTCCGCGCGAACCGGGCGTTCCTCGCTCGCGTTGTGCGGTTCCTGGCTGCCGAAGCCGGGATCCGGCAGTTTCTCGACATCGGCACCGGAATCCCGGCCTCTAACAACACCCACGAGGTGGCGCAGTCCGTGGCCCCGGATTCCCGCGTGGTCTACGTGGACTACGACCCGGTCGTGCTCTCCCACGCCCGGGCGCTGCTCACCAGCTCGCCGGAGGGCGTCACCAACTACATCGACGCGGATTTGCGCGAGCCGTCGAAGATCCTGCACGAAGCGGCCAGGACCCTCGACTTCTCCCAGCCGGTGGCGGTGATGCTGATCGCGATCATGCACTTGATCGTGGATGCCGACGACCCGTACGGGAAGGTCGCCGAGCTGATGGCCGCGGTACCGCCCGGCAGCTACCTGGCCCTGTCCCAGGTGGCCTCCGACATCGAGGCCGAGCGGATGGCCGAGGCCGCGCGGCGATACAACCGGCTGGCGCACGAGACGCAGCGGCACCGCACCCACGAGGAGGTCACGCGCTTCTTCGACGGCCTGGACCTGGTCGAGCCGGGGGTGGTGGCGGTCCATGAGTGGCGGCCGGGGCCGCAGACCGTGCCCGGAACCCGTTCGGGCATGTGGGGTGGCGTGGCCAGCAAGCCGTAATCTGGCCGGCCGCTCCTTGCGGTCCCCGGACGCACCCTCTGGGCCCTGCCGTGGGGCGGATGCGATTTCGATCATGCTGAGACGTTTCAACTGGCATGGAGATCATCCGGACGGGGCATGAAATGTGCCTGAGGTGTGCTGAACAAATGTGATTAGTCCATCACGACACGGGGGGGTTGGGATGGCACAGAAGACCTTTGTCTCGCTGGAAGACGACCTTGATGGCGGTCCGGCGGATGAAACTGTGCGATTTGGGCTCGACGGCTCAGAGTATGAGATCGACCTTAACCTGAGGAACGCCACGCGGTTCCGCAAGCAGATTGCGCCGTTCGTCTCGCACGCGCGTGCCGTGCGAAGGGCGGTGCGGCGGCCGGTGCGTACCGTGGCCAGCCGTCGGCGCAGCCATGCCATTCGGACCTGGGCGACCGGACAGGGCATCGAGCTCAGCGAGCGCGGGCGGATCCCGTCCGGCGTCGTCGAGCAGTACGAGCGCGCTGTCCGGCCGGGCTCCCGGCGGTAGCCCGGAGCCCGGTTCGGCCGGGCGTTCCGGGCACGGATGCGGCCGGCGCGCCGGATGTTAGGTTTGCGCCGTGACTGCGAAGACCGGCCCGGGCCCAGCCGTGCAGCAAGCGGCACCGGGTCAGCTCGACGCGCTGGCGAGGGTGCTGGCGCGCGCCTTTGCCGACGATCCGATGATCCGCTGGCCGTTCCCTGACCTGCCCGATCCCGTGGCAGCGCTGGAGATCTGCTTCCGCGCCTGGAACGCCGGGAACATCGAGCTCGGCCTGGTCTTCGAAGCGGCCGACGGGGCGGGATTCGCGGTGTGGGTACCGCCGGACCGGGCCGGGTCGTGGCTGGAGACCGAGCGGCTGGCGCGGCCTGTGGTCATCGGGCTGACCGACGACGACGGCGCCCGGTACGACCGGCTGTGGGACTGGATCGAGGAGCACATGCCCGCCGAGCCGCTGTGGTACCTGGACCAGCTCGGCGTCGACCCGTCGCGCCAGGGGGAGGGCCTGGGCCGGGCGCTCGTGCAGTTCGGTCTGGAACGCGCCGCCGCAGCCGGGCTGCCCGCGTTCCTGGAGACCGCGAAGGAACGCAACCTGGGCTTTTACGCCTCGCTGGGATTCAGCGTGGTCGACGAGGGAACCGTGCCGGACGGCGGGCCGCGCATCTGGTTCATGCGCCGCGACCCGGCCCGGTAAGGCCAGCCGGCTGCGCCGGCTAGCCGACGCGCTCGGTGATGGGCGTGCCCAGCTCGACCGTGCGCCCCACCGTGCAGAGCCGGTCGTGTGACTTCTTGACCACATCGGGCAGGATCGACCTGGCCGCATCGCCCTGCTCGCCGGGCGGGAACGCGATCCGGAACGTGACCTCGATGTCGGTCAGCCGGTTCCCGTCCTCGTCGCGGATCTTGTTCGCCTCGACCCGGACCTCGAAGCTGTCCGGCTCGGCCCGGCGCGACGTCAGGATGTCCACGTCGATCGAGGTGCAGCCGCCAATCGCGGCCAGCAGCAGCTCCGTGGGGGTGAAGTCGGTGCCGCCGCCGGTGCCGAACGTGAGCCGACCGCCCCGGCTGTTGACGGCCGTGAACACGCCGCTCGCGATCCGCTCGATGGTCACATCCCGGTGCGCTGAGTCATTCGCCATGCCACCACCCTGCCACGCGGCCGTTCCTCTGCCGTCGGCAGATTGCCTTGGCTGATCGCCGCCGGGCGAACCATTGTGGCTAGTGGAGGGCCGGATTCCCGGCACCGGACCGGAAAGGGAGATCATGCAGACTGCCGTTGCCGAACCCGCGCTGACCGCCGGGCTGATCGACGACCAGCTGGCCACGCGCCTGCTGTACCAGCGCATCATCGTCCTCGGCGCCGAGGTCGACGACAAGATCGCCAACCGGCTCTGCGCGCAGCTGCTGCTGTTGTCCGCTGAGGATCCGCGCGGCGACATCAGCCTCTACATCAACTCGCCCGGCGGCTCGGTCAGCGCGGGCATGGCGATCTACGACACGATGCAGCTGATCCCCAACGACGTACGGACGCTGGCGATGGGCCTGGCCGGGAGCATGGGCCAGTTCCTGCTGTGCGCGGGGGCCGCGGGCAAGCGGTTCAGCCTGCCGCACGCCCAGGTGCTGATGCACCAGGGCTCGGCGGGATTCGGCGGCACCGCGGCCGACGTCGAGATCTACGCCGAGCAGCTCGACCGGACCGGAAAGATGATGACCAGGCTGATCTCCAAGCACACCGGGCAGCCCGAGGAGAAGGTCGCGGCCGACAGCCTGCGGGACCGCTGGTTCAGCGCCGAGGAGGCGCTCGACTACGGGATCATCGACCACATCGTGGAACGGCTCGACGACGTGCGCCCGGCGGCCAGCAAGAGCAAGTCGATGGGGCTGTGATCATGAGCCAGTACACGATTCCCACCGTGGTCGAGCGGACTTCGCTCGGCGAGCGCGCGTTCGACATCTACTCCCGGCTGCTCTCGGAGCGGATCATCTTCCTCGGCACCGAGATCGACGACGGCGTGGCCAACGTGGTCATGGCCCAGCTGCTGCACCTGGAGGCGGCCAGCCCGGAGCTTGAGGTCTCGCTGTACATCAACTCCCCGGGCGGCAGCTACAGCGCGCTGACCGCGATCTACGACACCATGCAGTTCATCCAGCCCGAGGTGGCCACGATCTGCATGGGGCAGGCGTCGTCCGCCGCGGCGGTGCTGCTCGCCGCGGGCGCACCGGGCAGGCGGTCGGTCCTGCAGCACGCCAAGGTGCTGCTGCACCAGCCATCGAGCCAGGCCCGGGGAACCCTGCCCGACCTGGCCATCCAGGCCAAGGAGGTGGCCAGGGTCCGGGCCGAGATGGACGAGATTCTGAGCCGGCACACCGGCCACCCGGTGGCCAAGATCCGCGCCGATACCGACCGGAACATGACCCTGGGCGCGCAGCAGGCCGTCGACTACGGGCTGGCCGACCAGGTGATCACCACGCGCAACGCAGCTGAGGCCGAGCTGGCCTCTGCCTGACGACTACGCGGCCAGCAGGCACTGCGGTGTCCGGCCGGGCCCTGGGGCCGCAGCGCGGGCGCGGCGTGGCGGCCGCCGCGGACGGTGTCGAGCTGGATGACCCGCTCGGCATGCTCGGCTCGCTGGACGGGCTGCGCCGACTGGGCGGGCTCAGCGGGCTGGGCCTGCGCGGCGCGCTCGAACCGGGCGTGGCGGGTGCGGAGCTGGGCCAGGTCGCGCCACACGCCGGCCAGCAGGTCAGACAGGTCGATGCCCAGCGACTCGCAGATGGCGGCCAGAACCTCCGACGAGGCTTCCTTGCGCCCGCGCTCCACCTCGGACAGGTACGGCATCGAGACCCTCGCAGCCCCGGCCACGTCGGCCAGGGTCCGGCCCTGCTCCCGCCTGGTCCGGCGCAGCACGTCGCCCACCATCGTCCGCAACAGCGGCCTGGGCCGCCGGCCGCGCCCGCTCGGGCCGGCCAGGGTCGGATCCAGCATCACCGTCCCCTTCCTGCCTGGACGGAAGACCCGTCCCCGGTCACGGTATCCCGGGCCCGGTTCACGCCAGGAGCGGTTTCGCCGCCAGCGCAAGGGCTCTCGCGGCCCCAGGGAGTGGAGCCTGAACGGGCCGCCAGCCCGGTTCCGGCCACGCCGTCTAGTTGGCACGGGCCTGAGAGCTTTGCCCGTACAGTGATCAGGGTGACCGAAACTTGGCAAGTCGAGCCGTCTGGCCCGCTACGCGGCGATATCCGCGTCCGCGGGTCAAAGAACGCGGTCTCCAAGCACATGGTCGCCGCGATGCTCGGCGAGGCGCCGAGCACCATGCGCAACGTTCCAGAGGTCGGGGATGTCGACATCACCGCCGCGATGCTCGAATCGATCGGGTATCACGTGGTCCGCTCCGACGCGGAGATCACGATCGTGGCTGGTGACGCGGTCGAGCCCCGGGTCCCCGAGGCGTTCACCGGGCTGAACCGGATTCCGATCCTGATGCTTGGGCCTCTGCTGCACCAGACCGGCGAGGCGTTCGTGCCGCTGGTCGGCGGCGACCCGATCGGCCGCCGGCCGGTCGACTTTCACGTGGCGGCGCTGCGGGCGATGGGCGCCGAGGTGGAGGTCGGCGAGCAGGGGATCACGGCGCACGCCAGCAAGCTGTACGGAGCCCGCATCGACCTGCCGTACCCGAGCGTGGGCGCGACCGAAACCGTCCTGCTGTCCGCCGTGCTGGCCGAGGGAAAGACCGTGCTGCGCAACGCGGCCACTGAGCCCGAGGTGGTTGAGCTCGCGCTGTTCCTGCAGCGGATGGGGGCGCAAATCGAGCTCAGCCCGGACCGCCGGATCGTGATCGAAGGGGTGCCCCGGCTGCGCGGCGCCACCACCCGGCTGGTCGGTGACCGGCTCGAGGCGTTCTCCTACCTGGTGGCCGGGCTGATCACCGGGGGAGAGGTCCGGGTGCACGGGTGCCCGCAGGACCGGCTGGTCACCGCGATCACGACGCTGGCCCGGATGGGCGCACGGTTCGACATCACCGACGAGTGGATCACTGCGTCGGCGAACGGCGGCCTGCGGCCTGCGGCGGTGCACACCGACACCCATCCCGGGTTCATGACCGACTGGCAGCAGCCGCTCATGGTGCTGTTCACCCAGGCGGACGGGATGTCGGTGCTGCACGAGACCGTGTTCGAGAACCGGCTGGTGTACGTTCCGGCGCTGCAGAAGATGGGCTGCGAGATTGAGGTGTTCGCGGCCTGCCTGGGCGGCCCGGCGTGCCGCTTCCACGACACCAACGCCGTGCATTCCGCGGTGATCCGCGGCGTGTCCAAGCTGCGCGGAGCGGATGTCACGCTCCCCGACGTGCGGGCCGGGTTCTCCGCCGTGCTGGCCGCCGCCGTCGCCGACCAGCCCTCGCTGCTGCGTGGCATCCACCACATCGAGCGTGGCTATCACCGGCCGTTCGAGCAGTTCGCTTCCCTCGGCCTCACTCTCCGCCGCATGGAATAACCGGCGCGGGGTCATGAGCGTCGATCGGGCCGGTGTCATCGAGCCGCACGCAGTGATCCTCGTCGAGGGCATGAGTGATCAGGCCGCGCTCGAGGCGCTGGCCGGGCGGCGCGGGCAGGCTCTGGATGCTGACGGCATCTCGATCGCCGCGATGGGTGGCGCGACCAACATCGAGCGCTTTGTTGACCGGTTCGGCCCGCACGGGCTCGACGTCAGGCTGGCCGGCCTGTGCGACGTCGCGGAGGAGGGCCACTTCCGGCGGGCTCTCGAACGGGCTGGGCTCGGCTCAGGCCTGTCCCGCCCGGGCATGGAGGCGCTCGGCTTCTTCGTCTGCATCGCCGACCTGGAGGACGAGCTGATCCGCGCCCTCGGCACCGACGCGGTCGAGCGTGTCATCGAGGCGCAGGGCGAGCTCCGGTCGTTCCGCGTGTTCCAGAGACAGCCCGCGCAGCAGGGCCGCAGCCCGCAGCGGCAGCTGCGCCGGTTCATGGGGACCCGGTCGGGCCGGAAGAGCCTGTACGCGCGTCTGCTCGTGGACGCGCTCGACCTCGGCCGCGTCCCCCGGCCCCTTGATCAGGTCCTTACGCATGCCGCGGATGGTAGAAACGGCCTATGACCATGCTGACCCACCGGAACGCCGGGCCCGGCTTCAGCTACGCCGGGCGGCAGGTGCACATCCTGGCGGGCCAGGACGGCCAACCGCCAGGTTTCGCCGCGATGGAGATGACGATTCCGGCCCAGTTCGCCGGGCCGATCCCGCACGCGCACGACGAATTCGACGAGTCGATCTACGTGCTCAGCGGTCGGCTGCTGGTGGTCGGTGACGATGAACCGGAGGAAGCGGGACCTGGCTCGATGTTTGTTGCACCCCGTGGGCAACGGCACGGCTTCAGCAACCCGTTCGCCAAGGAAGCCCTCGTGCTCGGGATCTGGGCGCCGCCGCAGCCTGGGTTGGCGTTCATGCGCGAGATCGGCGGAGCGCTAGCGCCCGATGCTCCGCCAGATCCGGAACGGATGCGAGAGATCTACGCACGGCACGCCAGTCGCCTGCTGCCGTGATGCGCTCGGCATCAATGCGGAAATCTAGGAGCAAATTACCTATTGCAAACGTTTGTGATTCTTCTACCATGAGCGCATGGCCGGTCCCAGGCGCCGTCTGGGCGATGGTCTCCTCGGACGGCGCGGCGAGTTTCGAGTTCTGCCGCCAACGGGCTTCCCGCGGTTATCCCTAACCGCCCGGGCTGAGCGGCGCGGGCCGGCTTTCGCGGCTGGCTCCTTCCCCGACGCTGCCCGTCAGCACGCACCGGCCGAAGGCGACCCCGGTGCTCACCGCAGGCGCGGGCGGCGCAGCGTAGCGCGATCGCGCACACCAGGCATTCCAGCAGCGCCCTAGCCGGCGCACCGCGGCCCGGCCGCCGGGCCAGCGAGGAGGAGATTGACATGACCACACATGACGACAGAGCCGTCTCGGCGATCCCCGTGGAAAGCGAGCCCGAGGCCGTCGCGGCCGCGTGGGCCGGCGGTCCCGGCCACGCGTTCCCCGCGACTGCGACGGGAGTCCCGCTGTCGGCCTTTGCGTTCGCATTCGCCGTCGGCGTCTTGGGGCTGGTCGACACCGGGATCCTGCCAGGCGCCGCGAGCGCCATGTTCATCGCGGCAGCCCTCGGCATCGGCGCTGGCGGGCTCCTCGTCGGCGGGCTGTGGGAGTTCCGCCGCGGCGAACTGTTCGGCGGCACCTTCGGCGTTGCGTACTCCGGGTTCCTGCTGTCCACCGGCCTGATCCTGAAGTTCTTCGCCGGGCCGATCATCATCGCGGCCGGAGCCGTCGGGTTCGACCACACCTTCGCCGCGTGGCTGATCATGTGGGCGATCTTCACGGTGATCCTGGCGATCGGGGCACGGCACATCAATATGGCCGCGTTTGCGCCGTTCGCACTGGCCGCCGTGGTCCTGGTGCTGGAGGCGATCGCGCTGCTCGGCGGCACCGCCGGCTGGGCCACCGGCCTCGGCAAGGCCGGCGGCTGGGTGGCGCTTGCCGACAGCTTCGCAGCCGGGTACCTCGCCACCGCCATCCTGCTGAACTCCACCATCGGCAAGGACCGGCTGCCGTTGTGGCCGCCGCGCGAGTCGGCCGCATGACCTGACTGCCCCGACGTCGGCTCGCCGCAGCGGCGACGGCTATCCCTACCGCATGGGTGGTACTGCCGCTGGGGAGGTGGGCATGATCGTCGCCCTGTTCGTTTTCGCCGCAATCGCGTTGTGCGTACTGCTCATCCTGGTCGCGCTCGTGAGCGTGGCCAGCAGGCGCGAGGACCGCGCATGGACGCTGACCGAGCCCGCGTCGGGGGCGGCCCGGTCTGTCGCGCGCCGCCTTCTCGGCCTGCACTCGCGCAACGCTGAGTGGCTGCAGCGGGCCGGCCGCAAGGACCAGCGCCGCGTGGTCAGGCAGCCGACGATCCCGTGGGAGATACCCGACGACTAGTGCTCCCGCCACCGGATGGCGCTGCACCGCCCCGACGACACGTACCCGTTGTCAACGAACCAGCGGGCCGACTCCGCGATGGCCTCGCGGGCAGGCCGCGAGGTGTAGCCGATCTCGGTGCGCGCCCGGGCATCACTGAAGATCATTCTCGTGGTCGACATGCGCGCCGCCTCGAGCGGCACGTGCGGCTCGCGCCGCAGCAGCTTGCCCTCGATCAGATTCGAGACGACGCCGGCGGAGACCACCACCCCGCGGGGGACCTCGAGCCGCGGCATCGGCAGGCCGGTGCAGTAGGCCAGCGTCTGCAGCAGGTCCCGCATCGACAGGTTCTCGCCGCCCAGGATGTAGCTGCGGCCGCTGCGCCCCTGCTCCAGCGCGGCCAGGTGACCGTTCGCCAGATCATCCACGTGCGACACGTTCAGGGCGGTATCTACAAATCCCGGCATCCGGCCATTGAGGAAGTCGAGCACGACCTTCCCGGTCGGTGTCGGGGCGACGTCACGGGGCCCCAACGGGAAGGTGGGCAGAGCCAGGCAGACATCCAGACCCTGTGCGGCGGCCCTGAGCACCTCGTGCTCGGCGATGAACTTGGACCTCTTGTAGTGGCCGAACAGATGCGCGACGTCCGCGTAGCAGGTCTCGTCGGCGGGCCGGCCGCGCCTGGTCCCGTCCAGCCCGATTACGCCGACGGTGGAGGTGTACACGAGCCGTTCGCAGCCCGCGTCCGCCGCCGCGCCGAGGACGTTGAGCGTGCCTCCGACGTTGACGTCGTAGATGACCTGCGGGTCCTTCGCCCAGAAGCGGTAGATCGCGGCCAGGTGGAACACGAAACGGGCGCCCGCGCAGACGGCCCGGACGGCGCTCTCGTCCCGGACGTCGGCCATCACCCGCTTGGCCTCGGTGCCATCCAGGTTGCGGTCGTCGACGCCGGGCGCGACCAGGGCGACCACTTCTGCGCCGCGCGCCTGCACGGCACGGGTGACCGCGGAGCCGATGAAGCCCGTGGCCCCGGTGACGACCACCCGGTCCCCGGGCTCGATGCGCAGGGCATCTGCCATCTCGTCACCGCCTGCCGCGTAGCCGGTCTGGGAATCCCCGCATGATATTCGGGTGCCCCAAGTTGCGTGCGTGGCGCCCGCAAACAGATGGTGATCCGGCGATCAGGCCAGCCGGAACCGGTGCGCGGTGGCGCCGAACGGGTCGCCCTTCGCGTGGGCGAACACCTTGGCGGGCGTGACCGAGAACACCGTTGCCTCGCCCCTGCCGTCGGTGTCGCGGAAGTAGCCGCCGCGAGCGATCCACTGCCACCGCCCGTCCCACCTGGTGGTGAACGCGCCGGCGACCCGGCCGAGCACGGCGTCGTCGGTCACCTGCACCGCGTCACCTTCCACCACGACATCCAGGCCGCCGTCCCACCGGTTGCAGCCGGTGGTGAGCACCACGTGCGGGTTGGCGCGCAGGTTGACGAACTTCTGCTCGTCGGCACCGGTGGTAAACCAGATGGCTCCTTCCGACCAGACGGCGACGACGGGCGTGACGTGCGGCCGGCCGTCGGCCCGGACGGTAGAGATCCAGAACAGCTCGGCCCCCTCCAGCGCCCTGCGGGTCTCCTCCCACCCGGTGGCGGTCGCGGCCGGGTCGCTGTATCGCTCGTCGAGCTTGGTGACCGGGGTAGACATCGGCATCTCCCATCTTGGCGGGCAGCGCGTTGCTTGATTGCGGTGGATCTCGGGCAGGTCTTGCCGGATACGACTGGCGAGCGACGCAGAAATCATCGCCCCAGCGGCCGCAGCGCCGATCCGCGCGACGAATCGGGACCCGCTCAGGTGTCCTTCTGCCGGGGGTCATCAAGGTATACCGGGGCGCGGTGACCCTTGCGCGCCTTGATCATTTCCTCGAAGTTGCCGGTCAGGTTCCGCACGTACAGCTGCGCCACGCCCTCGTGCCGCATGTGGGCTTCCAGGCTGCCGGCGTCCAGGCCGGACCAGAGCAGCCGCTTGGCCAGCTCCACGCCCACCCGGCTCCAGCTGGTGATCCGCGCCGCGATGTCGTAGCAGGTGCCGAGCAGCTCATCGCCGGCGGTGACCTGTGAGACCAGCCCGATACGGGCGGCTTCGGCGGCGTCCACGTCCCGGCCGGTGAGCATGAGCTCGAAGGCGCGGGAGGTGCCGATCGCACGGGGCAGCAGGTAGCTGAGGCCGAGCTCGGCAGAGGACAGCCCGTTGTTGATGCCTGCGGCGCGGAAGTAGGCGCCGTCGGCGGCGATCCGGATGTCGAAGGCGAGCGAGAGACACAGGCCCCCGCCGATCGCGGGGCCGTTGATGGCCCCGATCACCGGCTGGTGCATCTTGCGGAGCGTGAGGATGACGTCGTCGAGCAGCTCCATGGCCCGAAGGGAGATGCCGGGGAGGGTGAGCCCGTCGATATCCGGAATGCGGCCGGACTCGACAAGATCCGCCCCGGAGCAGAAGCCGGCCCCGGCGCCGGTGACCATGACCACACGGGTGTCGTTGTCCCGGCTGATCTCCTCCAGCGCCTGCCGGAACGGGATCATTACGTCGAACGACATAGCGTTCATCCGGTCCGGGCGGTTGAGCGTGACCAGCGTGACATGTGGCCTGGGCTTGGCCACGAGAAGGAACGGCATAGCAGGCGACGGTAGAACGCGTTCTAGTAACGCGTCAACGTTCTAGTAACACGTCAACGGCCCGATCGCTTCGGCCGACCGGGCCAGGCCCGGTTAGCTGGAATACTGTCCGGTCATGGCCACATCGGATGCCAAATCAGACCTTCGTGACTACCTGCAGGGCGGCCGTGAGGCCATGCTGTGGAAGCTCGAGGGGCTGTCGGAGTACGACGCCCGGCGGCCGCTGACCCCGACCGGCACGAACCTGCTCGGGCTGGTCAAGCACCTGGCCGTCTGGGAATTCCGGTACTTCGGCGACGTCTTCGGGCGGTCGGCGGCCGAGGTGCCGCCGTGGCCCGATGAGAACGGCATGTGGGCGGCCGCCGACGAGCCACGTGAGTACATCACCGGGTGGTACCGGCGGGCCTGGGCACACGCCGACGCGACCATCGACGCGCTGAGCATGGACACCGTCGGCCACGTGCCGTGGTGGGGCAATGCCGAGGTGACGCTGCACCACATCATGGTGCACGTGGTCGTGGACACGCAGCGGCATGCCGGGCACGCCGACATCGTGCGGGAGCTCATCGACGGGACAGCCGGGCTGCTTCCCGGAGCCGACAACATGCCCGAACGCGACGAGGCCGGGTGGGCGGAGCGCCGCAACCGGGTCGAGCAAGCGGCCAGGGCAGCGGCAAGATGAGGCTTACCGCGCCGGCCGCGCGACGCTGGACGTCCGGGTGGAGGTCCCCTGTCCCGCCCTCGCCGCTGCGAATCTGCACGTGGTGGTGTGCTGTGTGCCGTGCCGTGTCACCTGTGCAGCGTGCTGGGCTGCACTGTGCGTTTGGGGAATCGAACCCCGTTCGCTGCCCTCCGCGCTGCCGAGTAGGGCCGATTGCCCGCGGCCCCGCGGGTTTGCGCACGCCTTCGCGGCGACTACCTGCTCCACCGGTTGCTCGCGTCAGTCCAGTAGGTCAACCTCCCAGTTGGAGCGCTGAATGCGGATGTCCAGCTCGCGCAGTTCGCGGGCGATCTCGTCGGCCTGAGCTCGCAACTGCGCGACCGGCAGCGCAGCAAGCATTTTCAGTTCCGACCGAAGCTGACGGCCGATCCCGCCCTGGCTGCGCCCAGCGGCCGCATCCGCCGCGGCCGTTACCACGGCATGCCGCAGCCGCAGTACATCCCGGCGCGCCAGAGCATCGGTGATCGTCTCCCCGGCACCGATCTGTGCGGCGGCGTTCGTGCGGTTGACCCGCCGGATCAAGCCCTCCAGGTCATCCAGCGCCACGCCCGCCTCAGCCAGCAGTGCGGCGGCGTCCTCTGGCGGCTCTTCACCTTCCTGATACCGCGCGCTGGCCACGGTCCTCGCCCGCAGCTGCTCCACCCGCCGCGCGGCGTCGGCCCGCAACGCCAGCCCTTCCGCGAGCTTCATCCTCTGCTCACCCTCTCTGTGCCGAACCCAGGTAATTATGGCCATATGCTGCGGCGCTGGCACACCGATTTATGAGGCCGGCATCCGGCCCGGGGCTCCATCCGGGCAGGTTCGCGGGTGGGGCCGACAGGGGATTATGGGACCCTGCCAGCGGCGCCGATGTGGTCGTGCCCGCACTGCGGGCGGAGTTTCGCGAACCGGAACCAGTCTCATGCCTGCGCCCCGCTCGGCGACCTGGATCAGCATTTCGGTGGCGCGGCACCGGAGGTCCGTGCGGCCTTTGATCGGGTGCTGGCCGCGGTATCGGCGCTCGGCCCCGTGCAGGTGCTGCCCGAGAAGACCCTCATCGGCTGACCTCGCCTGCCGACGTGGATGCGGAGTTCGTCACCTGGCTTGCCGAGGCCTACCGGGTCGGCGCCCAGGAGCTACGGTAATCGCGGTGATCAGTTACCACTGGCGCGGCTCGGTGCGCAATCCCGAGCTGAACGCTTTGCACGCCGACGGCTTTGGCCATCGGCTCCGCGATGACGACTGGGAGGCACAGATCGCCGCGCACAGTCTCGGCTGGGTCTGCGCCCGCGACGACGGCAAGCTGGTGGGCTTCGTCAACGTCGCGTGGGATGGCGGCGTGCACGCGTTCATCCTCGACAGCCTGGTCGCGACGGCGGCCCGGCGCCGTCGGATCGGCACCCGGATGGTGACGATCGCGGCGGAGCAGGCTCTCGCCGCCCGGTGCGAGTGGCTACACGTCGACTTCGAGGAGCACCTGCGCTCGTTCTACGCCGGCAGTTGCGGCTTCCGCCCTACGCAGGCCGGGCTGATCGCTCTGCAGCCCCCTGAGCTCGACCATTGACGATGGTGTGTCATCCTGCACCCGCCGATGTCCGACGATGGGAGCACACATGGACCTGGGCCTGAACGGCAAGCGCGCGGTGATCACGGGAGGCAGCAGGGGCATCGGATTTGCGATCGCCGAGGCGCTGGCCGCCGAGGGTGTGGCGGTCGGGCTCGTCGCCCGCGGCGCCGACGGCCTGGCTGCCGCGGCCGAGCGCCTGGACGGCCGGGGCGTGCCCGTCGCCACCGTGGCGGCCGACGTCATGGACGCATCCGCGCTGCAGCAGGCGGTCGACGAGGTCGCGGCAGCGTTCGGCGGCCTTGACCTCCTGGTGGCCAACGCGGGCGGCACGATCGGAGGCGGCAACATCGCCAACTCCGGCCCCGGCGAGTTTGCCGGCACGCTCGCCTTCAACGCAGGCCACGCGGCCGAGCTGATCCGGGCCGGCCTGCCGCACCTGCGCACGGCCGGCGGCGGCTCGGCCGTGATCATCTCGTCGGTCACCGGGATGCGCCCGGCGCCGCGCACCGCCTACGCCGCCGCCAAGGCCGCGGAGATCCACCTCGCGGCGGCCGCCGCGCAGGAACTGGGGTCCGAAAACATCCGGGTGAACGCGGTCAGCCCGGGCTCGATCCTGTTCCCCGGCGGCGGCTGGGACACCTTCTCCAGAGAGAACCCCGAAGGATTCGCCGCGTTCGAAACCACCGAGTTCCCGTTCGGCCGGCTCGGCCGCCTGGACGAGGTCGCCGATGTGGTCACGTTCGTGCTGTCCCCGCGCGCGTCCTGGATCACCGGCGCGAACATCGCGGTCGACGGCGGCCAGATCTATCCCAGTGCCCGCCGGTTCGGCTGACGCCAGTCACGTTCGTGTTAAATGCTGATTTCTCGCGTCGCCAAGTGGTTGACCGGTCGCCAAGTGGCGGTCTAGCCTCCAGGATGACGGCCCGCGGGCTCACAGCGAGCGGCACTCCCCGGGAGCGTCGCCAGCCAGGTTCACCGGGAGGAGACCGCCGTGGCAGATGTAGCTGCCGGCAGCAGTGGCCGTGAGCCAGCCGCCGTGACCACCGAGCTCAAGCAGGGCGCCATCGGCCTCGTCGGCGCGCTCATGCAGGCGATCGCCGGCATGGGGCCGATCTTCGCCGCCCTCTTCTTCACCCAGGAGGTCGTCGGGATCGCCGGGGTCACCGCGCCGCTCGCCTACCTGCTGGGCGTGATCGTCGTGGTCATGCTGGGAAGCACGCTGGTCCAGTTCACGAAGCACATGCCATCGGCCGGCAGCTACTACACCTTCGTCAGCCGCGGGCTGAATGGCCGCCTCGGCTTCCTGACGGCGTGGATGAACTTCGTGTACATGCCGGTCGTCCAGGGACCGATCATGGGCTTCTTCGGGGCCGTGCTCTCCAGCGAGCTGAAGGCCAACTACAACGTCAACCTTCCCTGGCTCTGGTGGGTGGCCATCCTGGTCGGCGCGCCCCTGATCGCTCTCCTGGCGCACTTCGGGATCGCGATCTCGGTGCGCGTCATGGTGATCACGGGATTGTTCGAGATCCTGCTCGTCTGGGTGCTCGGCATCTGGGGCCTCGCCTCGCCGGGGCGAGGCGGCTTCAACTTCGAGAGCTTCAATCCCGCTCACATCGGGACGGCGAGCGCGTTCGCGCTGGCGATCGCGTTCTCGTTCCAGGGCATGGACGGCTGGGAGTTCGCGGCGCCGCTGGCCGAGGAGACCAGCAACCCGCGGAAGAACGTGCCGCGGGCCACGATGATCGCCATCGTGGGGCTCGGCGTGTTCCTGGTCATCACCTACTGGGGGCAGGTGGTCGGCTGGGGGACCGCGAACCTGGCGGCCCTGCCCAAATCCGCCCAGGTGCCGGGCCTGGTGCTCGCGCACCGCTACTGGGGGTTCGGCTGGATATTCGTGATGGTCGCGTTCCTGTCCTCGACGTTCGCGGTCAGCCAGTCGCTCAACAACGTCTCCACCCGGATCTGGTACCGGATGGCCGCTGGCGGCGCGGCGCCGCACTGGCTGGCCAAGGTGCACCCGACACGGCGGACGCCGGTCAACGCGATCTGGCTCCAGATGGTGCTCAGCATCGCGATCGGGATCGTCGCCGGGCTCTTCCTGGGACCCGACAACTCTTTCTTCCTGATCGTCGGCCTCGTGGTGGTCCTGGCCGTCGTTTACATCTACATCATGGGCAACGCGGCGGTCGCGGCGTATTACTGGCGGCAGCGCCGGGACGAGTTCAACCCGATCCTGCACGCCGCCATCCCGCTGTTCACGACGGCTGCGCTCGTCTACGTTGGCGTAGAGACGTTCAACCCGATGCCCGCCTATCCCCTGAACCTCGCGCCTTACATCGCTGGGGCGTGGCTGCTCGCCGGGATTGTCATCCTCGTGATCATGTGGCTGCGCGGCAACGAGCGGTGGCTCGCCAACGCGGGCGCGTCGCTCGGCGAGTCGGTCGGCGAGGGCAGGGCCGAGGAGGCATCGCACCCCACGGTCGGAGGCTGAGGGAGTGACGCAGCAGCACGCCGGAGACCAGCCGCAAGCCCCGGAGGCGCGGCAAGGGCGGCTGGCCGGCCGGGTTGGCCTGCTGACCGGCATGGCGAGCGGGATCGGGCGTGCCGGAGCCGAGGCGCTCGCCCGTGAGGGAGCTGCCGTTGTCGCCATGGACATCGACGCCGCCGAAGGCCGCAACGCCGTGGCCGGTATCACGCAGCACGGCGGCCGGGCGGTGTTCCGTCGTGGCGACGCCTCGAAGGCCGCCGACGTCGGCGCCGCTGTCGCGCTGGCCGTCGAGACCTTTGGCCGCCTCGATCTGGTCTGGGCCAACGCGGGCGTCAACGTCTTCGGCAGCATCGTCGACACGACCGAAGACGAGTGGGACAGGGTCATCGATGTCAATCTCAAGGGCTGCTTCCTCGCCGCCAAGTACTCCATCCCCGAGCTGATCCGCGCGGGTGGCGGCACCATCGTGTTCACCGGCTCGGTCAACTCTTTCGTCGGCGATCCCGGGGCGCCCGTGTACTGCGCCAGCAAGGGCGGCATCCTGATGCTCGCCCGGGCGATCGCGCTCCAGTACGCCGACCGTCAGATCCGGGTCAACTGCCTGTGCCCGGGCTCCACGGACACCCCGTTCCAGGAGGCGGCGCTGCGGGCGATCTCTGACTCTGAGGCCGGATACGAGGAGCTCGTCCGGCAGGAGGAGGTCGCGATCCCGCTGGGCCGCTACGCCACCCCCGCCGAGGTCGCCAAGGCCGCCGTGTTTCTGTCCTGCGACGATTCGAGCTTCGTCACCGGCTCGGCGCTGATGGTGGACGGGGGCTACACCACCAAATGAAGATAACGAGCGTCGAGCCCATCGTGCTCGGCACTGCGTGGCGGAACCTGACGATCGTGGCCGTGCAGACGGACGACGGCATCGAAGGCGTCGGCGAAGTGCGCATGCTCAACCACACCGACGCGCTGCTGGGCTACCTCCACGAGGCCGTCCCCAGGCACGTGCTCGGCTCGGATCCGTTCGACGTCGAGTCGCTCGTCCAGCGGATGTCAAAGAGCGACTACGCGCGGCCCGGCGAGATAGCGATGTCCGCGATCGCGGCGGTCGAGATCGCGTGCTGGGACATCAAGGGCAAGGCTCTGGGCCAGCCGGTGTACCGGCTGCTGGGCGGGGCGGTCCGCGACCGCATCAGGGCGTACGCCAACGGCTGGTACCAGGTGGCAAGGGTCCCCGACGAGTTCCACGCCGCCGCCCGGCGGGTCATCGACCGCGGGTACCGCGCCCTGAAGGTGGATCCGTTCGGCGAGGCGGGGGGGGAGCTGACGGGCAGCGAGCGCTCGCTGTCGCATTGACCTGGCCGAGGCGGTCCGCGACGCGATCGGGCCCGGACGCCGAGCTGATGATCGAGATGCACGGCCGGTTCACCCCACGAGCCGCCCTGTCCCTGGCCCGCGACCTTGAACGGCTCAACCCCGCGTGGATCGAGGAGCCGGTCCCGCCGGACGACCCGAAGGCGCTGGCGTGGGTTGCCGCGCGAGCGGGCGTGCCGGTCGCCGCGGGCGAGCGCACCCACGTCCGGTCGGAATTCCGCGAGCTCTTTGAGAGGCACGCGGTTGACATCGTGCAGCCTGACATCACCATGTGCGGCGGGTTGTGGGAGGCCAGGAAGATTTCGGCCTGGGCCGAGAGCTATCAGGTGCTGGTGGCGCCGCACAACGTGGGCGGGGCGATCTCGACCGCGGCGGCGCTGCATCTCGCCGCGTGCACGCCGAACTTCACGATCCAGGAGAACTTCAACGACTTCTCCGAGGACTACGTGCTCGCCGCGGCGCCGGGCAACCCCGGCGTCGCCGACGGTCACTTCGCGCTTCCGGCCGGGCCGGGGCTCGGCGTGACCCTGGACCGGGCCGTCGTCGCCGGGCACCCGCGCCGGGCCCTCTACTTTGACCTGCACAGTAAGGACTGGCAGCTGCGCCAGGCGGAAACGGCCGGCGCCGGGGAGGGGCCGGACGCCGATGCCTAGCGGGCGGCTCGAGACAAAGGCCTGCCTCGTGACCGGGGCGGGCTCGGGCATCGGCCGGGCGATCGCGACCCGGTTCGCCGCGGAGGGGGCGTCCGTGCTCGCCCTGGACATCGACGGTGCCGCCGCCGCGCGGACCGCCGATGACATTCGCTCAGCCGGCGGCCGGGGTGCTGACATCCAGGCGGACGTGACTCGCTCCGAGGATACCGAACGCGCCGCCGGGGCCGCTGTGGCCGGCTTCGGGCGGATCGACGTGCTGGTGGCCAACGCGGGCATCAGCGCCGCGGGCGTGCTGCACGAGACGCCGCCGCGCACCTGGGACCGGGTGTTCGACATCAACGTCCGCGGCACGTACCTCACCTGCAAGGCCGTGATCCCGCAGATGATCGAGCAGCAGAGCGGCACGGTGATCATCATGTCGTCGGTCATCGCCGCGATCGGGCTGCCGAACCGGGCCGCGTACGCCGCATCCAAGGGCGCCCTGCTGGCCCTGGCCAAATCGATGCAGGTCGACTACGGCAAGTTCGGCATCCGCGTCAACGCCCTGATGCCGGGAACGATCTTCACCCCGCTACTCGACAAGGTGCTCAGCGAGAGCCCGGGCGGCCGCGAGGAGGCGATCGACGTCATCAAGGGCCGCCAGTTCACCGGCGCCCTCGGCCAGCCGGAGGACGTGGCGAACGCCGCGGTGTTCCTGGCCTCCGACGAATCCTCGTTCGTGCTGGGGACCGGCCTCGTGATCGACGGCGGGTCGTCGGGAGGCAGGTGACGTGCACAGCACCGCCGAAACGGGCGTCAACGAAGGAGGGCCGGACGGAGACGCCCGCCCGAACGCCTTCGACGTCGACCTTGGCGCGATCGCGCACAACGTCGGCGTGCTGCGTGGCGTGCTTCCCGGCGGGACCCGGATCTGCGCGGCGGTCAAGGCCAACGCCTACGGGTTCGGCCTTTTGCCGGTGGCCCGCACACTGGTCGATGCGGGCATCGACGCCCTGGGCATGGTGGACATCCGTGACGCCGTGCGGCTTCGGGAGGACGGCATCGGTTGCCCGATCTTGCTCTACGCCGGCAGCCTCCTTGACGACCGGACGATGCCGCGGATCCGGGAGTACGAGCTGACCGTCACGGTTGGCGATGAGCGCTCGCTGGCCGTCGCTGCCTCGTTCGGAGAGCAGGTGCCAACTCGCGTCTTCATTGAGGTGGATGTCGGTCTGGAACGCCTCGGGGTCTGTCTCGACAAGGCCGCCGGGCTGGTGCGCGCCGCGGCCAGTTCGGGCGCGATATCCCTCGAAGGGGTCTACACCCATATGCATGTCCCGCCCGATGCCGCGCCGCAGTATCTCGACTGGCAGTTCGGCCGGTTCCAGGCGCTGGTTTCCGCCGTCGAAAGCGACGGATATTCGGCCGGTATCGCAATGGCGGCAAGCAGCCCGGTGCTATTTCGCACGTCCGCGATGAGCCTGGACGCCGTCGATGTCGGGCGCTATCTGTACGGGATCGTTCGGCCCGGCACCGAGCCCGGCCTGGCCGAGCTTGGGCTCAGGCCCGCCTTCGGGTCGCTGCGCTCGGCGATCACGCACTGCAAGCGGATCGACCGCTCCGACTACCTCGACGCGGTGCCGTTCGCCGTCCGCGCGGGGATGCGGGTCGGTGTCGTGCCGATGGGCTTCGCCGACGGTCTGGCGTTCCTGACCTGCGGCGCGGCCCTGGTCCGCGGCGTGCGCGCGCCGCTGCTCGGCAGCCTCTCGCTGGAGCACGTCTCCCTCGACGTCACTGGGATCCCCGGGGTGGCCGTCGGGGATGAGGTCGTGTTCATCGGCCGCCAGGCGGGGGCCGAGATCACCCAGGAGGAGGTCGTGGCGAATCAGCGGGCGGGTCTGCCTCCGGCGTTTCTGTCCGCTGCCGTGCGGGAGACGGTCCCGAGGGTGTACAGGGGCGCCAACTCGCGACCTTCACCGGCCGCAGGCCAGCGCTACACTCCTTTTGTGGAGTCAGCCAATGATGTCAGCACCCATTAATAAATCTGGCGATAGGCACGATTGTGGAAGACAGGCAAACCGCCAAACTCGGCAACCGCGAAGCGGCTCACGAGCTTCTGCCCGTCGAAGCGCGCGAATCTGTTTCGGGCGAGATAGCCAGGAAGCTTCTTGACTACCTGTTGTCCGGTGTATTGCTGCCCGGCGATCGCCTGCCTTCCGAGCGTGAGCTTTCGCGGACGTTCGGGGTTGGCAGGTCGGCGGTCCGCGACGCGCTGAAGCCGCTCACACTGCTCGGGATCATCGACGTACGCCAGGGAGACGGCACGTACCTGCGGGCTACCGAGTCGGAGCTGCTGCCCAAGGCCGTCGAGTGGGGGCTGCTGCTCGGCCAGCCAGGCGCTCTTGATCTCGTCGAGGCGCGGCGCCACATCGAGGTCGCGCTGGCCACCCTGGCGGCGCAGCGGCGGGATGAGCAGGACCTGAAGGATCTGCGGAAGCTGCTGCTCCGGATGGAGCAGGCCAAGGACGACGACGACTTCATCGAAGCGGACATGGAGTTCCACCTGCGAATCGCCGATGCCGCGAGAAACAGCGTGCTGGCCGGAATCCTCATGAACATCCGTTCCCTCATCCAGGTCTGGATCACGCGCGTCACGTACGCCGCCGATTCCGTGACGCCCTCGTACCAGGAGCACGTGCCGATCATGGAGGCCCTTGAGGCCAAGGACCCGGCAGCGGCCGCGACGGCCATGGCCGTCCACCTCGACTCGGCCGGTGCCAAGCTCTCCAGGACGCTTGAAGCGGAAAGAGCAACATCCGCGGCGCCGTCGGAAGACCTGAAGGAGGCCAAGGTCGGCCCTTCGGCCGGGCGGTCCTGAGATGCCGGCGCAAACGTCGGCTGTCGTGCTCGGTACCGGCCGCATGGCTCCCGGCATAGCGGCGGCCCTGGCCCAGGCGGGTGCGCGGGTGACCGTGGCAGGCCGCTCGCTCGAACGGGCGATCCGAGCGGCCGAGCTGGCGGGCGCGGGCGTAACGGCCCGTGCACTTCAGCCGGGCACCTTCCGCGAGGCTCGCCTCGTCGTGGAGACCGTGACCGAGGACTTCGAGGTCAAGACGCGGGTGTACGCGCTGGTCGCGCCCTGGCTCGGCAGGGACACGGTCCTGGCTACCAACACCTCGGGGCTGTCCATCAGCGCGCTCGGTCGCGGCTTGCCGCGGCCCGAAGCGTTCGCGGGGCTGCACTTCCTGTACCCGGCGGATCTGACCGCGGTAGTGGAGATCATCGCGGGCGAGGCCACCGCGGACGAGACCATCGGCGCGCTCAGCGACCTGGCCGCCCAGATGGGCAAGGCGCCGATCGTGGCCCGTCGCGACGTGCCGGGGTTCGTGTGGAACCGGCTGCAGCACGCGCTGCTGCGCGAGGCTCTGTGGCTGGTTGACCAGCAGGTGGCCGACATCGCCACGGTCGACGCCGCGGTCAGCGACGGCCTGGCGCCGCGCTGGCTGGCCGTGGGCCCGTTCGCAACGGTCGACCTGGGCGGCATGGACACCTGGTCGCGGGTGGCCACCGAGATCTTCCCGCACCTGGCGTCCGATCCGGGCCTCGCGGCCGCTCTGGACGAGCATGCGCGGTCCGGCACCACGTTCTACGAGTGGGGAGCGGGCGCGCAGGCGGACGTCGCCGACCTGCGCTCGCGGACCATCGAGATGTCCCGGGAGGTCAACGTGGAGCGGCGCCGGCTGACCCCGGCGGCGCGGCCCGGCGGGACCCTGCGGGAACTCGGCGACGGCGGCTATGGCCAGGCGCCGCTGGCGCGGCACGCCGCGGCGCTCCGCTCGATCGCCGACGCGCTGGACGCACGGCCCCTGCCCGAAGACATCGCCCGCACAAGCGGCCAGCTGCGGCTGCTCGCTGCGCGTTACGAGGAGGCCGCGGCGCCGGCGCCGGGGACGCGCGAACAACCAGGCTGCTAACGCGGCGGCCGGCGCGTCTTTGCCGGTCAGCCCGGGGCCGGGACGCCGCTGGCCGCGCGCAGCAGGGTCAGCATCACATCATTGAGCGGCGTCGGTACGCCCGCCCTGCGCCCGGCGCTGACCACCGCGCCGGTCAGGAACTCGGCCTCGAGCGCCCGGCCGCGCAGCCGGTCGAACAGCATCGAGTTCCCGGCGTCGGCCGGAAGCGCGCCGAGCCCGGAGACGATGCCTGCGACCTCCTCCTCGCTGACCGTGACGCCGTCCGCCGCGGCCACCGCGGCCGCCTCGGAGATCAGCTTCGCCGCGAGCGCGAGGACGCCGGGGTCTGAGAACACGTCGACCCGGCGGCCGGTGAGGGCCAGGATCGGGTTGTGCGCGACGTTGCCGAGCAGCTTGCGCCAGGCAATGGCGCGGAAGTCGTCCTCCAGGCGGATCCGGATGCCGGTCCCCGCGAACAGGCCGGCAAGCCGCGTGCCTTGATTGCCGGCTGGCACGGCGATCTCGTTTCCGGCCCGCTGCCAGGCCTGCCCGCGCGCCAGCGGCTCGACGTTGATCTGCACGAGAGCGGGCACCACGGCCACGTCCGCCGCCAGGCCGCCGAGCCGGCTGGCGTGGTCGATGCCGTTCTGCAGCAGCACGATCACCGCGGAAGGGCCGGCGGCCGCGTCGAGCCACGGCCGCACCGAGGGCGTGTCCTGGGCCTTGGTCGCGATCAGCACCCAGTCCATGGGCTGCAGCGCCGAAGGGTCGGTGGCCGAGATCACAGGCAGTGCCACGGGTTCGCCGTCCCCCTGCCGCAGCACCAAACGATCGATCTTCTCCCTGACGCACACCGTGACGTCGCGGCCCGCGCGCACCAGGTTCCAGGCCACGCACGTCCCGACCGCCCCGGCTCCGATCACGGCGATGCGGGCCGACTGGTCGGCCACCATCCGGTTCCTAGACCAGGATGTCCGGGAAGGCATAGCCTGGACCATAACGACAACATGGCGACCGGTCAACCAGTTGTGGCTGCGCGAGACCGGGTCGCATGGCGGTGCCGAGAAGGAGAACGTCGTGCCCGAAATGGCGGATCTCGCGGAACTTGACACCCTTGAGCGGCTCGCGACTGGGTTTAGCTTCACCGAGGGGCCGATCTGGCATCCAGAACAGTATCTGCTGTTCAGCGACATGCCACAGGACGTCAGGCGGCGGTGGGATCCGGAACAAGGCATCACGGTCGCCATGAGTCCCGCTAACAAGTGCAACGGGATGACGCTGACGCGCGGGCTGTCCCTGCTGGTGTGCGAGCACTCGACGAGCAGCGTCGTGGTCGAGCATCCGTCCGGAAGGCGCGAGGTGCTCGCCAGCCATTGGGGCGACCGGGAGCTCAACGCCCCCAACGACATCGTCACCGGGCGCGACGACTCGATCTACTTCTCAGACCCCGTCTACGGGCGGATGCCTGTCGACGGCATCGAGCGCGACCAGGACCTCGACTTCCAGGGCCTGTACAGGATCTTGCCGTCCGATGAGCTGCAGCTTCTCGTGGACGACTTCGACCAGCCAAACGGGCTGTGCTTCTCGCCCGGCTACGACAGGCTCTACGTCAACGACACTCCGCGCTGTCATATACGGGTTTTCGGCGTGGCCGAGAACGGCTCGCTCCGGGGCGGCGAGGTGTTCCACGAGAACATCGGCACCGGCGTCGTCGGCCCGACCGGCGAGCCGGAGGGTGGCGTCCCCGACGGGATGAAATGCGACGAGCTCGGCAACGTGTATTGCACCGGCCCGGACGGGATCTGGGTCATCGAGCCGGGCGGCTCGTGCCTCGGCGTCATCCCCGTACCCGAGATCGTCGCCAACCTGAACTGGGGGGACTCGGACTGGAAGACGCTTTACGTTGCCGCGACGACGTCGATATACCGGATCCGGATGCGGGTTGCCGGGCACCCGGAGCCGTACATGCAGGCTGGCTGATCCCGCAGCCCCGCGCGCAGATGTCCTCTCGAGCTATGCATCGCCTTTTGTCGCTTGCCAGCGTGATGGGCTCTGGCGCACATCTCGTGATGGTAACGACGCCCAGAGCATCAGCCCGCCGGTCGGCAGGGGTCAGAAGTGGGCTTTGAGCTCGTCCAGCTCTCGTGCCCGCTCGCTGAGCCTCGCGTAGGCCGACCGTTCGCGGATACGGGCCAGAGCCCAGCGCGCGCCCTCCGTGCGGCTGGCCGCGATGCCCGCGGTGATCAGCGCGTCCAGCGTCGCCAGGTCCACGGGCCCGAGCTGGGCCATCACCGGGGTGAGACCGCGCGCGATCTCGTCCTCTTCCGGATCGAGCAGGGAGATGCCGTCCATCTTCATGATCCCGGTGGGGCGAAGGCCAGCGCTGCCGGGGACGTCGGTGGTGACCATGAACCCCTTGACCTCGGGAAGCCGCTGCGCGCGGAACTCCTCCAGGCGGTCGAAGTGTTCTTCCATCCAGGCGTCCCGCGTCGCGCCGTCTTGGCCGAGGATGACCCGCAGGTACAGTTCTCCCGGCTCGATCACCGGGTGGTCACCGTAGTGCAGCAGCATGAGCCGCGGCACCGCGTCCGGGGGGAACCGCTCCGTCGCCTCAGCATCGATCATTCGCTGGATGCGATCTATCGTCGCCGGTTCCACGGCCGCCTCCTAATTACTTCGACCTGAAAAAGGGCTCGCCGTAAAATTCGCGGACCAAGCACAAGGGGTCGAGGCCATCATCCCGCCTGACCAACGATGATCAAGGGCCACCGCCTGAGTTTCAGGTCGAAGTAGCTATTCCTTCGGGCACGCGTACCACTCCTCAGCGAGGATCGCGAAGCCAAGCTCGGTGCTCCACTCGCCTTGAAGAACTCGTTGCAGACCAGGCGGGCCTTCTGCCGCATACCCAGCCGGCGGCCTGCGTGGCTGGCCCGGGTGATTTCGTTCACGAACGTGTAGCACGCCGGACACGGCGGCCACACATGCGTGCTGAATCCTGGTACGCGGCGTAACCGCAGCAAGAGCCGGGAGGGAGCAATCCGTTGATCAAGGTAGCCAAGCCGACGAGCATCGGCACCGTTCGGGTGACGTTCGTGCTGCCGGCCGCGGAGCCCGCTGGGGCCGTGTCCGTCGTCGGCGATTTCAACGACTGGAATCCGTACGCCCACCCGTTGCGCAAGCGCGCCAACGGGGTCCGCAGCGCCGTGGTCACCCTGCCCGCAGGCGCCACGCTGCGCTTCCGCTACCTGGCCGAGGGCGGCGTCTGGTTTGACGACGACACGGCTGAGGCGTGGGACGGCCAGGGCGTGACGATCACGATCCCGGGCTGAGGCCCGATCCGGGGGCTTGCCCAGCCCGCCGGTACCCTGAGCTGGTGCTTGGCGGCGACCGCCAGCCCGGCGGCAACGGGGACGGGACGCTGGCGTTCCGGTTCGCGCGCTCAGGCGACGTTTCCGCGATCGTCGATCTCGTCGAGTCCGCATACCGCGGGGAGTCCAGCCGGGCGGGCTGGACCACCGAGGCAGACCTGCTCGACGGCCAGCGCACGGACGCCGAAGCGATATCCGCGGTGATCGCCGAGGCCGGCAGCGTCATGCTGCTGGCCGAGGCCGGCGGCCAGCAGGTGGGCTGCTGTCAGCTGCAGCAGCGGCCGGAGGCCGAGGCGTACTTCGGCATGTTCGCGGTCCGGCCCGGGAGCCAGGGCCAGGGCTGGGGCGGGCGGATCCTGGCGGAGGCCGAACGCCTGGCTCGTGACGAATGGGGCGCGAGCACGATGGTGATGAGCGTTCTGGACCAGCGCCCGGACCTGGTCGCCTGGTATGAGCGCCGTGGCTACCGCCGTACCGGCGAGACAACACCCTTTCCCTACGGCAACGAGCGGTTCGGCGTGCCGAAGCGGCCGGATCTGAGCTTCGCCATCCTGGCGAAGGCTCTGGCAAGAGAGGGACGATCACGATGAAGACTTCCGCCGGGCGGATCCTGACCACGCACACCGGCAGCCTGCCCCGGCCCCCCGGCCTGGACCGGCACGACCTGCCGGCGGTCAGCGCGGCCGTGGCGGAGACCGTCGGCAGGCAGGTCGATGCGGGCGTAGACATCGTCAACGACGGTGAGGTCAGCAGAGTCGGGTACTCGACCTACGTGACCGAGCGGCTGTCGGGTTTCGGCGGCGAGCCGGTGCCCGTGTGGCGACGCGGTTATGACCAGTTCCCCGCGTTCTTCGAGAAGACGTTCGGCGATCCGCAGCTCGCTGCCGCCACGGCGAGCAACCCGAGCTGCGATGGGCCGGTCGCCTATCTTGACACGTCACTGGTCGAGGCGGACATTGCGAACCTGCTCGCCGCCGGCGGGGGCGCCACGGAGGTGTTCATGTCGGCGGCTTCGCCCGGCGTGATCGACATGTTCATGCCCAACCGCTACTACCCGAGCACCGAGGACTACCTGCTCGCGCTCGCCGACGCGATGAAGACCGAGTACGACGCCATCCACCGGGCCGGCCTGGTCCTGCAGCTCGACTGCCCCGACCTGGCCGCGACCTGGGCGCGGGAACCCGAGCGGACGCTGGAGGAGTTCCGCGGCGACGTCGCGAAGCGGCTCGAGGTGCTCGACTACGCCACCCGCGACATCCCGCCGGACCGGATCCGCCTGCACCTGTGCTGGGGCAACTACGAGGGCCCGCACCACACCGACATCCCGCTGGCCGGCATCATCGACCTTGTGCTGGCGGCGCGCCCCGCCGCGGTGTCGTTCGAGGCGGCCAACCCCCGCCACGAGCACGAGTGGAAGCTGTTCGAAGAGGTCAGCCTGCCGGAAGGCAAGGTGCTCATCCCCGGCGTGCTGGACTCCACCACCAACTACATCGAGCATCCCGAACTGGTGGCCCAGCGCCTGGCCCGATACGCGGGCGTCGTCGGCCGGAGCAACGTGATCGCGGGCACGGACTGCGGCTTTGCCACCTTCGCCGCGTTCACCCCGGTCGACCCGGCGATCGCGTGGGCCAAGCTCGCCGCGATGGCCGAGGGCGCCCGCCTGGCCAGCCAGGAGCTATGGGGTCGCGTGGCCAGCACGCCGTGACCGGGCGCCGGGGCTAGCTCGACTCCCGGGAACGGGGCACGACCAGCCCGGATTCGTAGGCGGTCACGACCGCCTGCGTCCGGTCGCGCAGGCCCAGCTTGCCGAGTACCCGGCTGACATGTGTCTTGACGGTCTCCTCGGTGACCACGAGCCGGGCCGCTATCTCCGGGTTGGACAGGCCCTCGGCGATCAGCCGGAGCACCTCGGTCTCGCGCGGGGTGAGCTCGCGCAGCGCGGCCATTGCCGTGGGCGGCGTGGCCTGCCGCGGCCGGATCCGGGAGAACTCGCTGATCAGCCGGCGGGTGACGGCCGGGGCGAGCAGCGCTTCGCCGGCCGCGATCACGCGCACGGCATCGAACAGCCGCTCCGCGGTGACGTCCTTGAGCAGGAAGCCGCTGGCACCGGCGCACAGCGCGTCGTAGACGTAGTCATCCAGGTCGAACGTGGTGAGGATGAGGATGCGCGGACCGCCCTCCTCGTCCGGCTCGGCCAGCTGCCTGGTGGCCTCGATGCCGTCGGTGCCCGGCATCCGCACGTCCATCAGCACGACGTCCGGCCGGAGCTCGCGGCAGATCCTGACCGCCTCGCCGCCGTCGACCGCGGTGCCGACGACCTCGAAGTCCGGCTGGGTGTCCAGCAGCGTCGCGAACCCGGTGCGCACCACCTGATGGTCGTCGGCCACGACGATCCTGATGAGCTGGGTCGGCGCGGTCATGCCGCCGCGTCCGCCTTGGCGGGCAGCCTGGCCTCGACCAGGAAACCGCCGCCGGGGGCCTCGGCGGTGCGCAGCTCGCCGCCGACGGCGGTGGCCCGCTCGCGCATGCCGAGCAGACCGTGGCCGTGCTCCGGCCCTGGCGTGCCCGGCCCGGGAGCCGGGCCCGGCATGCCCGGCCCCGGAGCCGGGCCGGGTCCGTTGTCCCTGATCCGCAGCCTGAGCTCGTTGCCGGCATAGTGCAGTTCGACGTCGACGGCCGCGCCGGGCGCGTGCCGCCTGGCGTTGGTGAGCGCCTCCTGGACGATGCGGTAGGCGGCCAGCTCCACCCCTGGATCCAGCGCGGTCAGGGCGCCGCGGACGATGAGCCTGGCGCCGGTCCCCGCGGCCTCCCTGGCCTCGTCCAGCAGCTCGTTGAGCTGCTGGAGGCCCGGCTGGGGCTTGCGTTCGGCCGCCATGGTCTCGGTGTCCTCGCGCAGCACCCCGAGCAGCCGCCGCATCTCGGTCAGCGCCGCGCGGGCGGTGTCGCCGATCGCGGACAGCCGCTGCGCGCCGGCCGCCGGCATGCCGGGCGTGGCCAGCCGGGCCGTCTCGGCCTGCACGGCGATCATCGAGATGTGGTGCGCCACCACGTCGTGCAGCTCGCGCGAGATCCGCGCGCGCTCCCCGCGCGCCGTGTGCTCGAGCAGCGTGCCCGCGATCTCCTGCTGGGTGGCGCTGTGCTGCACGGCCTCGGTGCGCGAACGCCGGGCGGCGCCTGCCCACGCGGCCGCCGGGCCGAGTGAGGCGGCCAGAATCGCCAAGACCCGCAGCTCGACACCGCTGAGCAGGGTGCGCGCGGGCGTGGGGTTGACGGCGAGCGACAGCGCCGCCACCAGGAACGGAAAGACCAGGGCCGCGGGCAGCACGCGTGACCCGCTGTGGCCCAGCCGGTACAGCGCGACCAGCAACGCGATCAGGCCCGCCACGGTCAGTACCCGGAACCCGAGGAGTGACAGCAGGGTCGCCGCTGCGATCGTCACGGCCGCCGCCGCCGGATGCGTCCACAGCGCTCCCAGCGGCAGCGTGGTGAGCAGGGCCACCAGCGCCAGGATCAGCAGCAGGAAGGATCGCGAGGGGGTCGCCGACGCCGACCTGGCGGTGGCGCTGGTCAGCGCGCCGACGACGGCCAATCCGGCCAGAGCGGCGCTGGCCAGGAAGGGCTCGTAACGGGCCATGGCGATCCGCCGCCCGCCTGCCCCCCGGCCATGCCCGTCACTCACCAGGCTCACCCTGTTCGCCGCGCTTACCCAGCTCATCCAGACATTCTCGCTGCTCCGGCGCGATCTGGCGTCCCCCTGGCCGTCCATCTCGATGTCCCTCCTGCGGGGGAGCCGCGGGCCGGTGTCCCCCGTGCCAGCGGCGGCCAAGACGGCTCCGCCGCGTGACGACCGGACCCGGACCCGATCCCTAGTCTGCCTGGCATGGAAGCAACGATCGAAGTGACCGGGCTGCGCAAGCGGTTCGGGCCGACGCTGGCGCTGGACGGGATGACGTTCACCGTCGATCCGGGCCAGGTCACCGGCTTTGTTGGGCCGAACGGCGCGGGGAAGTCGACCACGATGCGGGTGGTCCTCGGGCTGGACGCCGCCGAGCAGGGCACCGCGCTCATCGGCGGCCAGCGCTACCAGGACCTGCGGCATCCGCTGAGCCACGTCGGATCACTGCTGGACGCGGGCGCCCTGCAGCCCAGCCGCAGCGCCCGTAACCACCTGCTGTGGCTGGCCCACTCGCAGGGGCTGAACGCCCGGCGGGTCGATGAGGTGGTCGGGCGGGCGGGCCTGCAGTCCGCGATCAAGCGCAGGGCGGGCGGGTATTCGCTCGGGATGCGGCAGCGGCTCGGCATCGCCGCGTCGCTGCTGGGCGACCCGCCGATCCTGATGATGGACGAGCCGTTCAACGGCATGGACCCGGAGGGCATCGTGTGGATGCGCGGGTTCCTGCGGTCGCTCGCCGCCGAGGGCCGCGCGGTGCTGGTATCCAGCCACCTGATGAGCGAGCTGCAGGACACGGCCGATCATCTCGTGGTGGTCGGTCGCGGCAAGGTCATCGCCGACACCAGCGTCGCGGCTCTGATCTCCGCCGCGTCCGGCGACCGGGTCACGGTGCGCACCACCGCGCGCACCGAGGCGATGACCGTGCTGACCCGGGCGGGAGCAACCGTGGCAGCCACCGGGCCGGACACGCTGACGGTCTCCGGGCTGACCTCACAGCGCGTGGTCACGCTGCTGGGCGACGGCGCGGTGCCGTTCTCCGAGGTGTCCGCGCACCGCGCGACCCTGGAGGAGGCGTACATGGAGCTGACCAGGGACGCTGTCGAGTTCCGCGCCGCGGCGGACAGTACGGGGGCCGCGCGATGACAGCCGGCACCATCACCCCGTACCGCTCGGCCGAGTCGGCCGGGCACGATGGTTTCCCCCAGCTACTGCGTGCCGAGTGGATCAAGTTCCGGAGCGTGCGTGGCTGGATCATCGGCATGGTGGTCGCCGGGCTGCTGATGCTCGCGGTCGGCCTGCTCGGGGTCCAGGCCAGCATCGTGTGCACCAGTGGCCCGCACGCGCCGGTAAAGCACGGTGCGGCCTGCGTCACGCCGGTTCCGATAGGCCCGGGCGGGGAGCCGGTGAGCGACAACTTCTACTTCGTGCGCCAGCCGCTGACCGGCAACGGCAGCATCACCGCCCAGGTGACGTCGCTGACTGGCGTCCAACAGTCCGCGGCACCCTCGGGGCCGAATACCTCGCAGACCCAGGACAGCCTGCGCGCTCTGCAGCCGTGGTCCAAGGCCGGGATCATCATCAAGCAGAGCACGAAGCAGGGGTCCGCGTACGCCGCGATGATGGTCACCGGCGGCAACGGCGTTCGGATGCAGTACGACTACACGCAGGACGTCGCCGGGATGGCGGGCAAGGTCTCGGCGGCGCACCCGCGCTGGCTGCGGCTGACCCGGTCCGGCGACGCGATCACCGGCTACGACTCGGCCGATGGCATCCACTGGACGCGGACCGGCTCGGCCGACCTGGCCGGGCTGCCGTCGACCGTGCAGGTCGGACTGTTCGCCACCTCGCCGATGCACGTGTACGAGAGCTCGTCCTTCGGCAGCGGCAACTACAACGGCATGAACACCATAGCCACCGGCGTCTTCGACCACGTCGGCGTCTCCGGCCAGCACGGCGGTGCGTGGGCTGGAGACGCCGTCGGGGGCAGCCAGGGGCTCGGGCCGAACGGCCCAGGTGACAGCTACCAGCAGGCCGGCGGCAGCTTTACCGTCACCGGATCCGGCGACATCGCCCCGGTCACGGACGGCCCGGGGTCGAGCGTGGGCCCGTCCGGCACCATCGAGCAGCACCTGGTGGGCACGTTCGCCGGGCTGATCGCGGTGGTCGTGATCGCGACGATGTTCATCACCGCGGAGTACCGGCGGGGCATGATCCGGGTCACCCTCGCCGCTACCCCGCGCCGGGGGCGGGTGCTGGCCGCCAAGGCCGTGGTAATCGGCGCGGTCACGTTCATGCTGGGGCTGATCGCGGCGATCATCGCGGTGCTCATCGGCACCCGGCTGTCGGCCAACCAGGGCATCTACGTGTTCCCGGTGTCCTGGCCGACCGAGGCGCGCGTGCTGCTGGGCACTGCGGCGCTGCTCGCGGTCGGCGCGGTTCTCGCGCTCGCGGTCGGCACGATCCTGCGGCGCAGCGCCGCCGCGATCACCGCGGTGATCGCGGGGGTCGTGCTCACCTACATCCTCGCGATGGCATCCCTGGTGCCGCTCGGCGTGGCCGAGTGGCTGCTGCGGGTCACCCCGGCCGCCGGCTTCGCCATCCAGCAGAGCCTGCCGCGCTGGCCGCAGGTCACGGGCGTCTACGGGCTCCCGCAGTACTACCCGCTGTCGCCGTGGGCGGGCTTCGCCGTGCTGTGCGGCTACGCCGTGGTCGCCATGGGCCTGGCCGTCTTGCTGCTCCGCCGGAGGGACGCATGAACCACGCCCCGCCCGCCATCCGGGCGGACCCCCCGGCGGTGCACGAAGCACCGCCGGGCCGGCTTGGCGCGCTTCGCGCCGGGCTGGCGGCCATGCCGGACACCCTGCACGCCGAGTGGACCAAGCTGCGCACGGTGTCGGGCACCGCCTGGCTGCTGGCCGGTGTCGTGACGGCGACCGCCGCGGTGAGCGCAGCCGCTGTCGCGGCCACCAAGTGCCCGGCCGGCCTCGGCTGCCCGGCCGACACGACCAAGCTCAGCCTCACCGGGGTCTACCTCGGCCAGGCCGTGGTGGCGATCCTGGCCGTGCTCGCGGTCAGCAACGAGTACAGCACCGGAATGGTCCGGATCACCCTGGCCGCGATGCCGCGCCGCCTGGCGGTGCTGGCCGCGAAGGCAGCCATCGTCGGCGCGCTGGTACTCGTGGCCGGGGCCGTCGCCGTCGCCGCTTCCCTGCTGGCCGCCCGGCTCATGCTGCCCGGCAACGGGTTCACCGCGGCGCACGGCTTCGCGGCCCTTTCCCTGGCACACGGGCCGACGCTGCGGGCGGCCTGCGGCTCGGTGCTGTACCTGGCCCTGATCGCGATGTTCAGCCTCGGCATCGCCACCGCCGTGCGGGACTCGGCCGTGGCCATCGGGCTCAGCCTTGGCATGCTCTACCTCCCCCCGATCCTCATCGCCCTGACCGTGACCAACCCGGTATGGCTGCACCGCCTCGAGCGGTACACGCCGATGACCGCCGGTCTCACCATTCAGAACACCACCGGCCTGCACGGCCTGCCGATCACTCCCTGGGCGGGCCTGGGCGTGCTGGCGCTCTGGGCCGCCGCCGCTCTGCTGTCCGGCGGCCTGCTGCTCAGGGTGCGCGACGCATGACCGTCACCGCGTCCCCGCTGGCGCCGTGGGCGGGCTTCGCCGTACTGTGCGGATACGCCGTGCTCGCGATGGGCCTGGCCGTCTTCCTGCTCCGCCGGAGGGACGCATGACCAGTGGCCAGGCGGTGCGGCCTCCGCAGGCCGTCGCGCCGGCAACTGCGCCGTCGCCGTGGCTGGTGAGGCGGCTGTTCCCGATACTGGCGACCGTCGGTCTCATCGTCATCGGCATGATCGGGACCACCATCGTCGGCCCGCACCTGATCGGGCGGGTCCGCTGGTCACTGCCGGACGACCTGTGGGGAACGCTGATCGCCGCGGACCGCCTGGTGCATCTCAACCTGGCCGGCCTGTACACCCAGCCCACCGGACTGGTCACGTTTCCCGGCGCGGCGGTGATCCTGGCCCCGGTGGCTACGCTCATCGACGCGGCGGGGCTCTCGCTGCAGCACCCGGGACCGCATAACCCGCAGCCGGCGGTGTGGCTGGTCGCTGGCCCCTACATGATCGCCATCTCGGGAGTGGCGCTGTTCGCCGCCGACGCGCTCGCCGAGCGGCTGCGGGTGCCGCGGTGGAAGCGCTTCTTCCTCGCCGCCGCGAGCGCGGTCGCGCTGTGGAACGTCTCGGTCCAGTGGGGCCACCCCGAGGATGCCGTGTCGGTGGGGCTGCTGCTGTTCGGGATCCTGGCGCTGTCCGAGGCACGGACCGCCCGCTCGGCGTGGCTGCTCGGGGCGGCGATCGCGGTGCAGCCACTCGTGCTGCTCGCCCTGCCCATCCTGCTCGCAGCGATCGAGCCGAGACGCATCCCCGGCTTTCTGGCCAGGGCCGCCGCCCCGGCGGCGGTCCTGCTCGGCGCCGCCGCGGCGGCCAACTGGCACGCCACCTATCTCGCGGTGGCCCATCAGCCCAACTGGCCGACCGTCGACCATCCCACTCCGTGGACTCCGCTCGCCCCGCACATGGCTGCCGGAGCGGTCGCCGACGGCCCGTTCCGGCTCCTGGCCATCCTGGCGGCCTGCGGGTGCGCGCTCTTCGTCGCACGGCGGCTGCGGGTGGCACGGCACGCGCCCGGGCGGAACGGGGAGTGGAGCGAGGAAACGCTCCGGGAACTGCTGTGGTGGGCCGCCCTCGTCCTGGGGCTGCGCTGCGTGTTCGAGCCGGTGATGGTCGCCTACTACCTGTGGCCGGCGCTGGCGGTGGCGCTCATCGCGGCGACCAGGACCTGGCCACGCCTGCTCGCCACGTCCGTCATCGCCACCGCGGTCACCTTCGGGTCGCAGTCCGCCTGGCGCAGCCCGTGGGGCTGGTGGGGGTCCATGATCGTGGGTCTGGCGCTGATCCTGTTCTTCGCCGGCGTTCCGTCGCTCGGCAGGCCACAGCAGCCAGCCTGACACGCGTTTTTGCGTGCTGCATCCGTGACACGGTTTATAATTACGTGCGAGAAGCAATTGCGCACGTAATAAGAGCATGGAGCACGCGGTGGCGGACATCGAGGAACCGGGACGGTGCGAGGCCTGTGGTCGCCAGCTTCCGTCCCAGCAAGGCAGAGGGCGACGTAGACGGTACTGCGACGCTACCTGCAGGAGCGCTGCACGGCGGCACCGGGCGCACGGGGGAGCGGACGGGCCGACCGCCGGGAGCGCGCAGGATGTCAATACTGCTTTGACAGCCGCCGCGCGTCATGACAACCTTGACGCTATGACATCGGCGGATCCCGTGGCCAGCGCGGTCCGGGTGACCGCTGGCCGGCTCGCCGACCAGCTCGCCCGTCCCGGTGCGGGCTCGCCGCTGGCCGCGATGGCGGCGGCACGGGAACTGTCGGCCGCCACGAACGCTGCCATGCAGGCCGCCGTCGACCGGGCGCGGGCCGCCGGTCACAGCTGGAAGCGGATCGGGGACGTGCTCGGCACCACCCGGCAGGCGGCGTTCCAGCGGTTCGGGCGGCCGGTCGATCCCCGTACCGGCGAGGCGATGACCCGGGCCGTCCCGCCAGGGCTGACCGAGCGGGCGCTCGCGATCTTCGTCGCCCAGGCGGAGGGCCGCTGGGAGGACGTCCGGAGGGAGTTCGACGAGAACATGCGCGACAAGCTCGACGCCGCCCGCCTGGCAGCGGGCTGGGCGCACACGATCGCCATGATCGGCAACCTCGAGCGGATCGGCGATCCGTTCGCGTTCCAGGCCGACGACTACACCCTCGTGAACGTCCCGCTGCACTTCGAGGCGGCCGAGGCGAACGGGCGGGTCACCTTCGACCTGGCCGCCAAGGTCGCTGGCCTGTTCATCCGCCCGGCGGCAGCACCCTAATCAAGATTGAGAGAAGGCATGGACGAGAACAACGACCAGTACGACACCGGGAGCTACCTCAAGAACAAGCAACCCTGGTTCGGGGCCAAGCGGTTCGGATACGGCTTCGGTCCCCGAACCTGGCAGGGCTACCTGGTCACGGCCGTCCTGGTGGTGTTCGCCATCACCGTGGGCACGCTGGTCAAGGGCCGCATGCCGGACATGCTGTTCGTCATCATCCCGGTGATCGCCGTGCCGCTCATCATCAGATCGTTCCAGAGCCGCTGACCGGCGGGGTCGCCGGCCCGGAGCGTCAGCCGCCCCGGGTGATGGCCGCGACCTCGTCCGGGCTCAGCTCGATCGAGGCGGCGGCGACGTTCGCCTCGACGTGCTCGGCCGAACCGCTGCCCGGGATCGGCAGGATCTGCGGCGACCGCGCGAGCAGCCAGGCCAGCACGATCTGCCGCGGGCTCGCGTCATGCCGCTTCGCCGCCTCCGCGATCGCCGGGTTGTCATCGGTCTGCTGGATCGGCGCCCATGGCAGGAACGCGATCTGCTCGAGCTCGCACACGTCGATCACCGGCTCGGACTTGCGGTCGGTCGCGTTGTACCGGTTCTGCACCGACACGACCGGCGTGATCTGCTGCGCCGCACGCAACTGCTGCTCGGACACATTGGATATCCCGATGTGCCGGATCTTGCCCTCGTTCTTGAGCTCGACCAGCGCGCCGAGCGACTCGGCCAGGGGGACGCGGTTGTCGGGCCGGTGGAACTGGTACAGCGGGATCTGGTCGAGCCGCAGCCGCTCCAGGCTGCCCTCGCACGCCGCACGCAGGTGCTCCGGCCTGCCGTCGGCGTCCCATCGGCCAGGGCCGGGGCGCACCAGCCCGCCCTTGGTCGCGATGACCAGGTCGTCGGGGTAGGGGTACAGCGTCTCGGCGATCAGGCGCTCACTGACCTCGGGGCCGTAGGAGTCGGCGGTGTCGATGAAGTTGACGCCGAGCTCCACCACCATGCGCAGCGCGGCCTTGGCCCGGTCCGGATCCGCCGGCTCGCCCCAGATGCCGTCGCCGGTGACCCGCATCGCGCCGTAGCCCATCCGGCGCACCACGAGGTCGCCGCCGATCTCGATGGTGCCCGCCGCTGCCGCGCTGGCCGGACCGGTCATGAAGCGCCTCCCTAGTTCATGGTGATCGTGGTCGCCTTGGCCGAGGCCCGGCGCCGGCTGAGCGGGTTCGAGTGCATGACCTCGGCCATCTCGTCGGGGCTGAGCTCCGGCTCGGGGAGCGGGCGGCCCGACGCGCTGGCCGGGCGCAGGGCATCCAGGATCAGCGCCAGATACCGGCGCCAGACCGTGGGCCGCACCTGCCACGCGTACTCGGCAGCCGCCGCGACCATGAACTCGATCATAGGGACGTCGGTGGGCCTCAGGTCGGCCCGGACCTGGCCATCGGCCTGGGCCCGCTCGATCAGGCTCTGGATGGCCGGCCGCATCCGGTCCCTGGCGCAGATGCCCCGGTCGTGGCCCTCGGCGGCGAACATCAGGATCTGGCGCAGGCCGCGGTTGCTGACGAGCATCTCGCCGGAGCGCTCGAGGAATGACACCAGCGCGGCCCACGCGTCCGGCTCGGCCCGGGCCTCCTCGGCCAGCGCTACCAGCGCGTCGATGCGCTCGTCGAACAGCGCGTCCGCGAGAGACGCCTTGTCGGGGAACCGCCGGTAGACCGTGCCCACGCCCACTCCGGCGTGCCGGGCCACGTCGTCGAGGCTGGGCTCGAGCCCCCGCTCGGTGAAGAGCTCCGCCGCCGCCGCGAGGATGCGCTGGCGGTTGCGCTCGGCATCGGCGCGCAGCAGCCGCCCGGGTCGCGCACCACTGTTTTCCTCGACGTTCACCCCAGCATCGTAGCCTCAGTGGAGGCCGCACCTCCGGTTCTGCTAGCCTCAGCACTAAGTGGAGATGGGTTCTCCAGATGGGAGCAGCCATGTCTGTTGCCGACGTTCCTGCTGGCGTCCCGGGCGGGGCTGTCCCGGCCAGCCGGGCTGGTGAGCCCGACCCCCGGCGATGGTTCATACTGGCGGTCGTCGGGCTGGCGCAGCTGATGATCGTGCTCGACATCACGGTCATGAACATCGCGCTGCCGTCCGCGCAGCGGGCGCTGCACTTCTCGAACGTCGACCGGCAATGGGTCATCACCGCGTACGCGCTCGCGTTCGGCAGCCTGCTGCTGTTCGGCGGCCGGCTCGGCGACCTGTTCGGCCGCAAGGTGACCTTCCTGACCGGGCTGGCCGGCTTCGCCATCGCCTCAGCGGTCGGCGGCGCGTCGGTCAACTTCACGATGCTCATCACCGCGCGCGCCTGCCAGGGCGCGTTCGGCGCGCTGCTGGCGCCGGCCGCGCTGTCCGTGCTCACGACCACGTTCAGCGACCCGAAGGAACGGGGCAAGGCGTTCGGCGTGTACGGGGCGATCGCCGGCGGCGGCGGGCTGGTCGGGCTGCTGCTCGGCGGCGTGCTGACCGAGTACCTCGACTGGCGCTGGTGCCTGTACGTGAACCTGATCTTCGCGGTGGCGGCGGCGGCCGGAGCGGTGGTCTTCCTGTCCAGCCAGGGATCGGCGGCAGCCGGCGCCCGGCTGGACTGGCTCGGCACGCTGCTGGTGTCCGGGTCGATGTTCTGCCTGGTCTTCGGGTTCTCCAACGCGGCGACCCACAGCTGGCACGCGAAGTCGACGTGGGGCTTCCTGGCCGTGGGGGTCGTGCTGCTGGCCGGCTTCGTCGCCTGGCAGTTCCGCGCGGCGCACCCGCTGCTGCCGCCGCGGGTGGTGCTCGACCGCAACCGCGGCGGTGCCTACCTGGCGATCCTGATCGTGGGCGCGTCGATGTTCGGCCTGTTCCTGTTCCTCACCTACTACCTGCAGACGATCCTCGGGTACTCGCCCGTGATCACGGGCGTGGCGTTCCTGCCGGCGATCGTGATGGTGATGATCTTCGCCCAGATCTCCAACATCGTGCTGATGCCGCGGGTCGGCCCGAAGCCCCTCGTGGGGTTCGGCATGCTGATCGCGGCTGTCGGCATGGCGTGGCTCACCAGGATCGGCGTGCACTCCAGCTACGCCTCCGCGGTGCTCGGGCCGCTGATGGTGGCCGGTGCCGGCATCGGCCTTTCGATGCCTCCGTCGATGAACACCGGGACCTTCGGCGTGGCGCCCAGCGACGCAGGCGTCGCGTCCGCCACGCTCAACGTCGGCCAGCAGCTCGGCGGCTCCATCGGCACCGCGCTGCTCAACACGATCGCTACCAGCGCGGCCGCGGCGTACGTGGCCAGTCATCTCACCAAGGCGATCGCGATCTCGCCAGCGGCACAAGGTGCGCTCCAGGAAGCCGCCGCCGTGCACGGGTACACGACGGGGTTCTGGTGGACGGCCGGCTTCTTCGCCGGCGGAGCCATCGTGTGCGGGGCCTTGTTCCGCCGCGGGCCACTCGCCCGGCAGGCGCAGAGCCTGCCGGCCGGCAGTCAGCAGCCGCAGCCCGCGCCGGGGCAGGCGCCAGGGCAGTCCGTCAGGACCTGACGCCTCGTGCCGCGGGCCGGGCGGTCCCGGACGAGCAGTCGGCGCGGACCCGTTCGGCGAGGTCGAGCTTGGTGTAGACGGGCAGCCCCGCTTCGCGGTACTTCGCCTTGACCCGCTTGAGGTAGGTCTTTGCGGTCTCCGGGCTGATCCCCAGGCTCCGGGCGGTCGACTCGAGGGTCAGCCCCGAGACGTACGCCATCAGCACCGCGTGTTCCCGCTCGGACAGCGGCGGCCGCCCCGTCGACCCGCCCGGCTGGGCGGCCATGGTCGGGCCGAGCGACCACGCCGTGCCGCCCAGCGCGATCGCGCGCACCGTCGCTGCCAGCGCCGCCATGTCGTGGTTATGCGTCAGGTAGCCGTGCGCTCCGGCGGAGAGCGTGCGCGCGACCATGGTCAGATCGACCGACCCGTCGATGACCACGACCCGGTGGCCTGCCTCGACCAGCCGCTGCACGCTGTCCGCCGGGTCAGCCCCGGAGCGCAGCGTCGAGCTCAGCAACACGACGAAGCACCGGCCCGCGCCGGTCCGCAGCAATTCCTCGACGGTTGCCGCGACCGTTGCCAGGCGGATGTCCGGCTGCGTCCCGGCCCAGGCGCGCAGGCCGTCGGCGAACATCCGGTTGTCCTCGACGGCCGCAACGTCGATGACGTCAGTCATCCCCACTCCTCAGCTTGTGCGTCCCGAGAGACCCCGCTGCGTCCCGCGGTGCAGAGAGCCCCCTTTGGGTCACGGATGACCGGCTTGACCGGTTCACCGCGCAGCCGGAGATCTCGTCGCCAGCCGCCGGTCGGGCATTCTGAGGGAGCCCAAGCGGCCATTGAGTTTGGTGCCCCGTTGCGGATCTAACGGCTGATAAAGTTCGCCAAGGAGGTATACATGGCCATTGGGGACGGCGCGGCTGCGCCGGGCGGCGGGGAAATCTACATTCTGATTACCCAGTGCCTGCAGAATGACTTCTTCCTTAACCTGAACTGCCGACTTTCGCTACCGCAGGACGCGGCCGGCAAGCTCCTCATTCACCCGATGAGCGAGAAGACGTTCGACGAGCGGACGAGCAGGCGAAAGATCGACGCGGAAACGCTAAGAAAAGGCCCGCTCGGACGGCTGCTGGAGGCCACGGTCGCCCACCGGCTGCGCGGCGAAGGGGAGGGGCAGGGAACCTTGCACCTGGTGAACATCCGCGACTGGCACACCCCGGGCGAGCATTACGATCGCGAGCGGCGCGTGTACGGAAGCCATTGCCAGGCGGGCACCTGGGGGGCGGAGTACATCGACGGCCTCACCTCACTGCTCGACCCGGACAGCACCCGCCGCCCGCTCGGCGACACGCGCACCGAGGACCCCGGCTTCGACCCCAAGGGCAGGCAGCACGGATCCGTGGTGGTCCATCACGTCCATTCCGGCACCCTGTTCGATCTGGAGAGCTTTGCTTTCAGCCCGTCGGAACTGGCCCGGGTCCTTGGCGAAATCATCACACCGGACAATCGCGAGCATGTACGGGTCGCCGTTGTTGGCGTTTACACCGACATTAAGATCCAGGTTGTCCTGCAGAGCCTCCGCGTCGCTTACAACCTGGAAAACCTTGTTGTATCCGATTCGCTGACGGCCAGCCCTACCCTGGAACGCCATCTCGGCGCGCTGGACTTCGCCAATAAAGTGCTCGGGGTCGAGGTCATGCACGGGGTCGGCGACCTGGCCAGGTTCCTCGGCAGCGACCCGAAGGACGAGGAACTCGAGTCCTCGGCAAGCGAGATCGCGTTCGCCGACTACGCGCAGTACTTTCGGGACAAGCAGAGCATCGTGTCCTACGAGGACACCCAGCAGCGCAGCTACCGCCAGCAGATCAACAAGAGCCTGCGCCATACCGTCCGGCTGGTTAAGGGCACCAACATGTTCCTGATCGCGTGCGGGGCCGTCACCCTCGTCGCCACGGTCGTGCTGGCCGTGTTCGCGGCGATCCATCCGGGCCGGATTCCGATCGCTCTCCCGATCTCGCTGCTCGGCGTCTCCGTGGCTCAGCTGGTGACGATCTTCTTCAGCCGGCCTGTCCAGGAACTGACCGCGATGCTGAACAGGGAGGCGGTGTTCCGGCTGCTGCTCGAGAGCCGGAGCCTCCGGCTGGCGCTGGCGAGGTATCACCTGACCACGCCGCAGGCGCTCGACGGAGGCGAGGGAGCCAAAGTGGAGGCCGAGATCCTCAGGGAGCAGCTGAACGTACTTGCCGACCTGGACAAGGTGGACTTCGACAGGTTTGCCAGCTTCGCCGACGCCCTGAACGCCAAGGACCATTGTGGCCGCGTGGCATCGCAGCCGGATAACGCGGCCTGACCGGTCATGCGGCCGGTGAGTCGGCTCCGGCGGCCAGCCGGCGCGCAACGGCAAAGACCCAGGGGATCGACAGCAGCAGAACGAGCGCGAGGCCGAGGAGGAGGGGCGTCGTCCGTGCGGCGCCGACGCCCAGGCACGCAGCGGCGACGGCCGCGCAGATGGCGGCGAGCGGCCGGTACAGGCGGCGGTCGCGGTGCCAGGCCGGCAGGCTCGCGGAGACCAGCATCGTCGCGCCCAGCACGACGGCGGCGCCCGTACACAGCAGCCACGCCGTGGCGGCCGGGGTGCGGCCGTCGTGGGCGTGGTCGGTGAGGCTGACCATTGCGGCGCCCATCGCGGCGATCGCGGCCGTCAGCGGCAGATGGCCGAGCATCCACGCCGCGGTGTCCGCACGTTCCGCTCTGGGCTGGCGGTTCCCCGCGAAATCGAAGTACGTCCACCAGGCCCCGAAGCCCACGACCACGGCGATCAGCCCGACGGCGAGGGTGAGCGCGCTGACCGGCTGGCTGGCCAGCCCGGCCACGACGCCGGTGAGGGTTTCGCCGAGCACGATGATGATGAACGCGCCGAACCGGTCGGTGAGCGCGTCGGTGACGTTGAGCGTGGCCCTCGGGATGGCGCTGAGGATGACGTAAGCGAACCCGGCCAGGTATGCGGCGTCGAGCGCGCCCCAGGCTGGCACGCGGGCCCAGGCCGGCAGCAGGGCGGTGCCCGCCAGCGCCGCGGCGCAGGCGGCCGTTCCGGCGACGAACATCCGGCTCGGCCGGCGGTATTCGGGGCGGTCGCCGCGCGCGGCCAGCAGCCAGAGCGCGGCCAGCACCGCGAACAGCACCGCCGCCGCGATCGCGAACCCCGCTCCCCGCGAGCCGCCCGCCTGCGGGATGAACGCGCCCATCGCGGCGAGCAGCAGGATCTGCAGCAGAAACGTGCTGCGGGCCCGGGCGTCGTCGTGGCCGTGCAGTTCGTGGTGCAGGCTGCCGTTGGCCCAGGCGATCCATACCAGCGTGAACACCACGGCGAACTCGCCCACGCCGCCCCACGTCAGGTGCCCGGCCAGGTGATGCGCGGCCTGCCCGACCAGCACCACCACGGCCAGGTCGTAGAAGAGCTCGAGCGGGCCGACCACGCGCTCGCGCGGCTGCTCGCCATGGGGGCGGGGCGGCTGCCAGAGCGACCGGCGCAGCCGGGCCCAGCGCGCTGCCGATGGATCCCGCATCCAGTGATGGTCCCGTATCAGCCGCGCCGGCGTGACCCGGCGGGGGTCCCGGTGGCCTCCGCCAGGTCCAGGTGCTCGGCCAGCCACGGCCCGGTCGGGCTGCCGGGCGCCCGCGCGACGTCCTCGGGTGTACCAGCGGCGACGATGTGGCCGCCGTCCGGCCCGCCGCCGGGCCCCATGTCGATGAGGTGGTCGGACGCGGCGAGCAGGTCCAGGTCGTGGTCGATGACGATGATCGTGGCCCCGGCCTGCATCAGCCGGTCGAACACGCCGACGAGCGTGGCCACGTCGAGGGGGTGCAGCCCGGTGGACGGCTCGTCGAACACGTACAGCGCGCCGTGCTGGCTGCTGCGCAGCCGGGAGGCGATCCGCAGCCGCTGCGACTCGCCGCCGGACAGGGACGGGGTGGGCTCGCCGAGCCGCAGGTAACCCAGGCCGACCTCGTCGACCGGCCGCAGCGCGGCGATGACAGCGGCCCGGTCGGCGAACCGGTCCAGGGCGTCGTGCACGGTCAGGGCGAGGACGTCGGCGATGGTCATGCCGTCCACCTTGACCGCCAGCGTGGCGTCGTTGAAGCGGGCGCCGTGGCAGGTGGGGCACTGGACGGTGATGTCAGGCAGATACTGGACATCCAGGTCGATGTCGCCGAGCCCGCGGCAGGTCGGGCACTGCCCCTCCCGGGTGTTGAACGAGAAATGCCCTGGCTTCCAGCGCCTGCGCCGGGCGTAGGGAGACTCGGCGAACACCCGGCGGATCTGGTCGAACGCCCCGGAGTAGGTCGCGGGCGTCGACCGCGCGTTCTGCCCGATCGGCGACGCGTCCACCTGGACGACCTGGCGGACGCCGGCCAGATCCAGCCGGCGGACGTGCCCGGGCAGCGCCGATCCGCTCAGCTGCGCCCGCGCCGCGGGGATCAGGCTGTCCAGCACGAGCGCGGTCTTCCCGGCCCCGGACGGCCCCGCCAGCGCCGTCAGCCGGTGCACCGGGAACGCGGCCGTGACGCCGTGCAGGTTGTACAGGTCGCCGACCTCGAGCGTGATCTCCCCGTCGGGGGCGCCCGGCAGACGGTCGCGCTGCAGGGCCGGGGCACCGGCCAGGAACGGGCCCATGATCGAGCGCGGGTCGGCCTCGAGCTCGCCGGGCGTGCCCTGAGCGATGATCGTGCCGCCCTTGGCACCGGCCGCGGGGCCGAGCTCGATGACCCAGTCCGCGGTGCGGATGATCTCCCGCTCGTGCTCCACCACGATCACGGAGTTGCCGTTCCCGGCCAGCGCCGTGATCGTCTTGCGAAGCCCGACGACGTTGCTGGGGTGCAGCCCGACCGACGGCTCGTCCAGCACGTAGAGCATGCCCGTGGTGCTGGCGCGCACCGTCGAGGTGAGCTCGATCCGCTGCCGCTCCCCGGTCGACAGCGAGGCGCCGGCCCGGTCCAGGGTCAGGTAGCCCAGCCCGACGTCGAGCAGCGGGTTGAGCGTCCCGTTCAGCTCGGCGATCAGTCCCGCGGTCATCCGGCTGAGCTCGGCGGGCAGCACCGCGGGCAGGCCGCCGATGAAGCCGGGCAGCTCGTCCAGGCCGAGCGCGCTGATCTCGGCGAGGTTGCGCCCGCCGAGCTGCGAGGTCAGCGCCTCGGGCCGCAGCCGGGTGCCGTGGCACACCGAGCAGACGCGGGTGACGACGAAACGCTGCACCAGGCGGCGGGTGCGCTCGTTGTCGCTGCGCAGCGAGCGCTCGACCGCGGCGACCGCGTTGTCGTAGTTCACCGACAGCTCGACGCTGCGCCCGGTCCGGCCGGAGTGCAGGGTCACCTTCCGCTGGACCGGCTCGCCGTGCAGCACGATGTCGCGCTCGCGGGGTGTCAGTGACTTGTAGGGGACGTCAAGCCGGACCCCGAGCTCGCCCGCGGCGTACATCGACAGGCGCCGGCCGCCGGAGTTCCACGGCAGCACCGCGCCTTCCTCGATCGTCTTGTCCGGATCGGGAACCAGGGTGTCGACGTCGACCTCGGACCGAACGCCAAGGCCCTTGCAGGCCGGGCACGCGCCGTAGGAGTTGAAAGCGAACGATTCGGCGCTGGGCGGCTCGAAATGCACGCCGCACACCGGGCAGACGATCTCCATGCCCTGGGTGGCGATCGACGGCTCGATGCGGTGGCCGTTCGGGCACAGATGCGAGCCCAGCCGCGACATCATCAGGCGCAGCACGTTGAGGACCTCGGACATCGTGCCGACCGTGCTGCGCAGCCCCGGCACCGGCGGGCGCTGCCGCAGCGAGAGCGCGGCCGGCAGGTGCTCGATCCGGTCTACGTCCGGCCGCTGCGCCTGGGCCAGCCGCCGGCGGCTGTAGGTGCTCAGGCCCTCCAGGAACCGGTGCATGCCCTCCGCGTACAGCGTGCCGATGGCCAGCGACGTCTTGCCGGATCCGGACACCCCGACGACCGCGACCGTCCGCCACAGCGGCACGTCCACGTCGACGTCCTGCAGGTTGTTGTGCCGGGCCCCGCGCACACCGATGACCGTGGGCAAGGTGTCCGGCACCGAGATCGCGTTAGTCGGCATACACCACAACCTAAGGCCACGGGTTGGCTGGCAGTGGGCCCGGACCTGGGCCGGCGCTGGCCGGCCCAGGTCCGTATCCGGTCAGGGGTGAACCGGTCCGCTCGGGCCCTTGTCGAGGCGCAGCGACTGCATGATGGCAAACGTCGTCGTATACGTGAACTCCCCGATGTCCGCGGCCGCCAGCACGCCGGTGTACTTGGCGATCACGGGCGCCGCCGCGCGCTCGGTGACGGCATCGAGGTGACCCTTCACGCCGGCCCAGACGTTCTGCCCGCCGGCCATGTAATACGGCACCGGGTTGACGCTCTGCAGCGCATCCCTCGAGCTTTCCTCGATGTCAGCGATGTACCGCTGATGCAGGGCCACGTCCTCGCGGGTAGCGAGCCGGCCGAGGTGCCCGGAGATGAGGTGCGTCCACGGGTACGAGAGCGCTATCTCCGGCGCCCCGATGTACCCCTGCACGTCGTCGGACAGGTTGGTGTTGTAGATCGGCACCCAGCCGGCGTTCACCACGTCGATGAACATCAGCGTGTCGTGGCCGGGGAAATGGATGTAGATGTTGTCCGGCGTGTGGTTGGAGCCCCGCCAGGCCAGCTCGACGCGCTCCCCGCCGATCTCCAGCGTGTAGGTGTCGGCGAAGGTCTCTTCCGGCAGCGGCCGGGACGGGTCGTTGTCCCGGGCGAGGAGCCGGCGGGTCTCCTCATGCCCGATCATGACGGCATTCCCGAACAGCGACGCAGCCGAGCCATGGTCGGCGTGGTGATGGGAGTAGACCAGGTGCGTCACGGTGTTGCTGACGCCCTCGGCTGCGGCGATCTCGTCGACGGCCCGTTGCAGGTTGTGGCCGATGCTCGGCGGCGCGTCGAACAGCACTACACCGTCGCCGGTGGCCAGGAACGCGCAGTTGTAGACCCCGTCGGTGACCCAGTAGAGGTTCCGCTCGACCCGCCCCACGTGATAGCCCTGGTCGTTCAGGGCCGGGCCGAGCGCCGAGGGCGGGATGGGCGCGTAGTCAGGCGGGTCGGCACTGGGAACAGAGGCTGGTGACGTCACGGTATCTCCCTCGAAACTAGGGCACGTGCCCTCGCGGCCGTGCGTTCGCGACGGATCCAGGCTCGCCGCCAGGCAGGTGAAAGATCGTCACCAGATCCCGGTGATTCGGCTGCGGGTAGGCATGGGTCACCTGATTCCGGTGATGAGGGTTCACCTGCCTGAGCCGGATCATGACGTCATGGACCCCGCACCCGTCCTGTATGTGATCCGGATCCACGGCCACCTCGGCGATACGGTGCTCTCGGCGTTCCCGGCGATGACGTCTCGGCGGGACGGCGCGCACACCGTGCTGACTGGCCTTCTTGATCAGTCGGCGCTCTACGGAGTGCTGGCTCAGGTCGAGGCGCTTGGCCTGGACCTGCTCGAGGTCCGCCAGCTCAAATCAGCATGCGAATCACCGGAAGCGGGAAGGTGATCTAGACATGGCGACTGGTGATTCCAGCCATGCGGAGTGGCTGCATCGGGCACGTTCTCATCTCCGCAACGCCGATCCCGTGCTGGCCCGGCTCATCGACGAGCGGCCAGCCTTCGACCCCCAGGAGTCGTTCCGAGCCCGGCTGCCCCGCATGGATCTGTTCGGCGCGCTGTTGTTCCAGGTCACCGGCCAGCAGCTGTCCGTCGCGGCGACCCGCCGGACCATAGCCCGCATTCAGGAGCTGTTCGGCGATCACCTGCCCTCGCCCGCCGAGCTGCTCAGCGTTGAACCCGGCAAGCTGCGCGAGGCCGGGCTGTCCTGGCGGAAGATCGGCACGCTCCGCGACCTCGCCGCGCGCCTGGAGGACGGCAGGCTCAGCCAGGACGTCCTGAGCGGCCTGCCCGACGACGAGCTCCTCGCGGAACTGACCAAGATTCCCGGCATCGGCCCCTGGACCGTGCAGGGCGCGATGCTCATCGCGCTAGGCCGGGAGGATGTCGTCCTGCCGGGCGACCTCGCGCTCCGCAAGGCCGTCCAGGCCGCCTATGACCTCGACCATCTCCCGCCGCAGGAGGAGGTCCTCGCGATCGCCGAGAAGTGGCGGCCCTACCGCAGCCTCGCGACCAGCTACCTGTTCTCCGCCGCCTTCGAGTCCGCCCGGGCGCCGTCGGCCGCCGAACATGAGAGTTCTTGAAGTGCCCGAACGGGTCGCCGTCGTCACCGGCGGCGCGGGCGCCATCGGAGCGTCGATCACAAAGGCGCTGCGGGACACCGGCCACCGCACCGTGATCCTCGACCGCGACGCCGACGTCGCCTGCGACCTGTCGTCCGAAGCGTCAACCCGCGCCGCCGCGGCCACCGTGCTCGAGCGCCACGGCCGCTGCGACGTGCTCGTGCACTGCGCCGCGGCGTTCGACCGGGCGACGATCGCCGAAGTCGACGCGGCGACCTGGCGCCGGGTACAGGCCGTCAACGTCGAATCGGCGTTGTGGCTGGTGCAGGCGTTCGCCCCGGGCATGGCCGAGCGGCGATTCGGCCGCATCGTGTTCATCGCCTCCGACACCGTCTGGGCCCCGCCGAACCCGGCGATGCTGGCGTACATCGCGAGCAAGGGCGCGCTGCTCGGGGTCATGCGCACGCTGGCCGTCACCCTCGGTGCCGACGGCATCGCCGTATCGGCAGTGGCACCGGGCCTGACCGACACGCCGGGCGCCCGCACCAGGAACGGCGACGAGCACTTCGACGCGGTCGTCGAGCGCCAGGCGCTCAAGCGCCCGCTCACACCCGGCGACACCGCGGCCGCCGTCGCGTACCTGGTCTCCGACGCGGCTTCGGCCATGACCGGCCAGGTGCTGTGCGCCGACGGCGGTCTCGTCATGCGATAGGGAGGCAGGCCATGATGTGCACGTGGCGGTCGCTATCGATGTGCTGATCGAGAGGTTCTACGGCGAGCTGTGGAACCGGTGGGACGATTCCGCGGTCGAGGACACTCTGAGCCCAGGCTTTACCTTCCGCGGGTCGCTGGGGCAGGAGACAACGGGGCGGCAGGGGTGGCGGCGGTACCGGGACCTGATACGGGAAGGTTCCGCCGACTTTCACAACGAGATCGTGGACCTGGTGTCTGACGGCACGCGGGCGGCGGCACGGCTTCGCTTCACCGGCACGCACACCGGGCCGCTGCTGGGCCTGCCCGCGACGCAGCGGCGGCTCGAATACGCGGGGGCAGCCTTTTTCACCGCCGATGAGCAGTGGCTGACCAGCGCCTGGGTTCTTGGCGATCTCGACGCACTCCGCCGCCAGCTCAGCTGACCATGGCCGCCAGCTCAGCTGACCACGCCGGATACGATCGGCCGGTGCTGCTTCCCGAGCATCCGATTGAGACCGCCCGGCTGACTCTGCGCTTCTTCGCACCCGCCGACTTCGATGATCTGTATGCCTACCAGTCCCGCCCGGACGTGGCACGTTACCTGCACTGGCATGCCCGTGACCCGGTGCAGGTGCGGCAGGCCCTGGAGCAGCAGTGCGGCGAGACCAGCCTGGAGACCGAGGGCGACTGGCTGACATTCGCCGTGGTGTGGCGCGAGGCCGGGCGGGTCATCGGCGAGGTTGGCCTGAGATCGCTGAGCCGGGAGCACCGGCTGGGGGAGACCGGGTTCGTCTTCAACCCGGACTACCAGGGCCGGGGCCTGGCCACCGAGGCGGCTGAGGCAATGCTCGCGATGGGGTTCGAGAGCCTGAGATGGCACCGGATCATCGGTTCTTGCGACGCCCGCAATGACCGGTCAGCGCGGCTGATGGAGCGGATCGGCATGCGCCGGGAGGCACACTTCGTCGAGAACGAGTTCGTGAAGGGGCGGTGGGCGGACGAGCTCGTCTACGCGATGCTCGACCGCGAGTGGCAGGCACGACGGTCTGCATGACCGCCCCGCCCGGGAGACTCACCCGGGGGCTGTCCGCCGGCGCGGCGCACGAGCGGGTACCCGCGCGAGACTGGCAGCACTGCCCGAGGCCGAGGAGGCGCACGTGATCGCGGTCAGGACGGCCAGCCCGCGGGCCCTGCAGGACACGCTGCGCCGGATCTACCACACGGACGCGATCACGGGCACCGAAGCGATCATGGTGCTCGAGACCTTCTTCGAGCGCCCGCCCGACCCGCGCGAGCCCAGGCCGCAGGACGCGGAGGCTCGGTGAGCGCGGCCCTGGCCTACAACGGCCTGGCCCTCGACCGCGTGCCGGGGCGCCGGGACACCCCGGAGTGGATCGAGGCCGTGCTGGCCCGCCCAGCCTCCCGGGTGATCCCGTTCTGGCGCGACGGCTGCCTGGTGCGAGACCTTGCCGGACCCCGGCCCGTGGTGCTCGGCGCCCAGGCGGCCGCGGCGGTGCTGAAGCACGCCGCGCTCTGTGTGTTCCTGGGGCTGGACGGTGAGGCCGGCGTCTTTGCCGCGGACCTGTCGGGGCTGGACCGGGCCGAAGCATTGACGGTGGCCGGGGCCACCGACGTGCTGGACGTGCGCCAGCTGGTCGCCTCGCTGGATGCCGCGCTGGCCAGCACCCTCGCCCTCGGCCGTGGCCTGCTGCGGTGGAACCGGGAGCAGCAGTTCTGCGGCGCCTGCGGCCAGGCCGCCGAGAGCGAACGCGGCGGTGTGCAGCGCCGCTGCACCGGCGAGGGCTGCGGCAGGCTGCTGTTCCCCCGGATCGAGCCTGCGGTGATCGCGCTGGTGGAGTCGCCTGGCGAACCGCGCAGGTGCCTGCTGGCCCGGCACGCCCAGTCGGTGAGCGGGGCGTACGCACTCTTGGCCGGCTTCGTCGAGATCGGCGAGTCGCTGGAGGGCGCGGTGCGCCGAGAGGTGGCCGAGGAGACCGGCGTGCTGATCGGCGGAGTCCGGTACGTGGCCTCGCAGGCCTGGCCGTTCCCGGCAGGGCTGATGGTCGGGTTCCGGGCCCGGGCGGTCACCGAGGCGATCACCGTTGACCCCTCCGAGCTGGAAGAGGCCCGCTGGCTCGGCCGCGCTGAGCTGGCCGACTACCTGAGCCGTCACCCCGGAAGGGGTGACTCGATCGAGAGCTTCCTGGTCAGTTCGTGGCTCACCGAGCGCGACTGACCACCGGCGCGCCTGTGGGTAGGGATGGTCAGGGGTCATGCCGCGCCTCGATGCGGGTCGCCAGGTCGAAGACCGTGACGATCTCCCTGGCGTAGTTGTCGATGTCGAACTCCGGCTCCGGGGCCAACCGGGACGGCACGGCGTCGATCGCGGCGCGAACCGCGATTGCCATGACGTGTGGGTCGAAGTCAGGGCGGAGCTGGCCGGCTGTTTGGAAGCCAGACAACAGATGCTCAAGGGCGCGGACCGCATCGACCACGTCGCTATCGCCGTAGAAGAGGCGTCGCCCGTCCGCGCTGCGTGCGATCTCGGAGACGGCGATCAGGGCGTTGCGGTTCTCGCGCATGAACGCGAGGTTCGTTTCGATATAGGCCCGCAGCATTCCTGGGCCGGTGGACCCGGCGAGGATCCGCGGGCGCATGTAGGCCATGCCCTTCTCGACCACGTCGCGAACGACCTGCTTCATGAGGTCGTCCTTGCCGGTGAAGTGGTAGCTGATGAGGCCTCGGCTGATCCCCAATCTCTCAGCGATGCGGGCGAAGGACGCTCCCGCGTAGCCGAAGTCGGCGATCGTGTCGATCGCCGCCACCACGATCTGCGCCCGTCGGGCGGTCTCGATGAAGGTCCGTTCCTCGCCGCCGGCCGCGGCTCCTGGCTGCATGACCAGGAAATTAGCATACTGTTCAGCCAGTGTGCTACCGTCGAGCTATGTGCGCTGCAGAGATGGCGTCATACGTCCGCGATGAGAGACGGAGCCTGCCGGGCGACGACGCGACGATGTCCCACCTGGCACCCAGCCGACCGGGACATCACGAGGTGCCCGCCCATACCGAAGCGCCGCCGCGGTCGGGCAGCCCTGCGAGACGCCCATGACGCCGCAGCCAGCAACTCAAGTGGCCGGCGGCGCTGAACCGACCAGTGATGCCTCGACCTCGACCCTCGACGGCCCGAAGGGTGAGTCTGCTCTGGTGGTCAAGCACTTGACAAAGCGCTTCGGTGACCGTGTCGCGTTCGATGATGTCTCATTCGAGGTTGGCTACGGCGAGGTGTTCGGATTCCTCGGTCCGAACGGGGCCGGGAAGACCACGACGGTGCGAACGCTCGGCACGCTGCTCGCGCCAAGCTTGGGATCGGCGATCGTCGCCGGTATCCCGTTGAATGCGGAGAACGGTTCTGCGATCCGGTCGCGGATCTCGATCATGCCGGAGTCCCCAGGGTTGTACCTACGTCTGACTGTGATGGAGAACCTCGAGTGCTTCGCCGGGCTCTACGAGCTGGACGACGTTCGCGGGCGCATCGAACGGGCGCTGCGGGCGGTCAACCTTGAAGACCGTGCGGGCGACCAGTGCGGATCGCTCTCAAAGGGTCTGCGTCAGCGCGTTGCGCTCGCGCGAGCGCTGCTCAACGACCCCGCCGTGTTGTTCCTGGATGAGCCGACGTCTGGCCTTGATCCCGTGGCCACGCGGGAGGTTCACGGGCTGATCGCCTCGCTTCGGGAGCGGGGGGTGACGATCTTCCTCACCACTCACCGATTGGAGGAGGCCGAGCGGCTGTGCCATCGGGTGGCGATCGTGAGTACGACGTTGCGAATGATCGGCCGGCCCGCCGAGCTGCGCGACCAGCTGTTCAGCCGATCTCTGGACGTGCGAGTCCGCACGCCGCTGGAAGATCCGAACGCAGTGCTCGGCGCTCTGCCAGGGGTCGAAGGATGGGAGCAGGCGCCGTCCGGCTACACGCTCGCCGTCTCAGACCCTGAGATTGCCGCCCCGCAGGTGGCACGGGCGCTGGTCGGCGCCGGCGCTGACATCCTGTCGATCGCCGAGTCCCGTCACTCGCTAGAGGACGTCTATCTCGAGCTGATCGACGAGGACGTGGAGGCCAAGAGCCGATGAACTTCAGCTGGACGCGCGTCAGGGCGATCGCCGTCAAGGAGCTGCGGGACTATCGCCGCAACCACTTCGTGGTCGGCACGATGACGGTGCTGCCGCTGCTGTTCATCATCCTGCCGTTGATCCAGGTGTTCCACACCTATGCGCACGTGCACAGCAGCAACCTCACCCTGCACGTCGGCGCCTCGATGCTTTACATGCTGGTGATCCCGGCGTTCCTGCCGTCCACCCTGTCCGCCTACTCGGTGGTCGGCGAGCGCGAGCAGGGGACGTTGGAACCTGTCTTGATAACCCCGATCCGCCGCGAGGAGTTCCTCATCGCCAAGGCGCTTGCCGCCTTCGTTCCGACTCTCGTCATCGCCTACCTGGTCTTCAGCATCTTCCTCGCCGCTTCGGCCCTCTTTGCCAACCCGGTGATCGCCTCAGCGATCTTCTCGGGCACGCACGTGCTGCTTCAGCTGCTGTTCACCCCATTGCTCGCCGGCTGGGGGATCTGGGTGGGGATCGCAGTCTCCGCCCGCTCCACTGACGTGCGCAGCGCCCAGCAGTTGAGTGTGCTCGGCACCCTGCCGCTGCTGGCCATCCTGGCGCTGATGTCGCTGAACGTCATCGCCGTGCCGGCCGGCCTCGCCGTCGGCCTCGCCGCCGTCCTGCTGGCCATCGACCTGCTCGCCTGGCGGGCCGTGGCGGCGATGTTCGACCGCGAACGACTCATTACCGGAACACGCACTTAACGCTCGCGCCGAGCTTTCGACCCTCTGACCCAACAAGAATGCGGAGACCGGAATGTCACCCACCGTCATACTGAAACGAGAGACCACCGGCATCGCGGAGCTTCGCCGCAAACCGTTTCGAGTCATTCTGGACGGCGACCCCGCCGGATCGATCGACCGGAACCAGACCGTCGAACTACCAGTAGAGCCCGGCGCGCACACGCTCCAAGTCAGAACCGGCCGATACTCGAGCCACGCGCAGTCCTTCGACGCCGCGGACGGCACGAACATCTGCTTCCGCTGCAACGGAGCGATCCTCTGGCCCCAATACGTCGCGTCACTCTTCGTGCCCACGATCGGCCTCAAGCTCAAACGCGAGTAGCTGCCGGGCGGCCAGATCCCGCAGCCAGATCCTTCCCGTGCGCGCCAGCGGGAGAGATGCCGGGCCGCTCGTCGGGCGGGGGCGCTGATCGCGCTGAGCCGCCGGCCACTCCCAACCAGATCGCCTGGCTGGAATCCGGCCTGGCGGCGCCGGGCGGGACCGGCCTGAGCGAGCCGGACAGGCTGTCCATCATCCTTCTCGTCGGCGTGTTCGAGCGCAGTGAGGCGACCTTGGTGACCGATGTCAGCGCGGCCTTCCGTGCCGCGGGCGCCACGCCCGTGCAAGCGGTCGCCCGGTATGGCCGGCTCCTGGCCGACCTGACTTCCCCGGACGACTTTCCCGCCCTGCACGCGGTGATCGAGGCCAGAGCGTTCGAGCACGATAATCCCGACGGCGAGTTCACCTTCGGCCTTGATCGCGTGCTCGATGGGGTCGCAAGCCTGATCCGCGCCCGGAACTGAGTTGCCCTCCTTCACGGCGCAGCCAACCCGGCGGGCCGCCAAGACACGGTGACCTGCGGGTCCGGCCGCGGCAGGCCATGTGCGGGCCCACCGGACGTGCCCGGCTGCCAAACAGAGCACCCGGTACCGGACACGACGCCTACCCCCACACAGGCCCCGACCGCATCATCTCGACACAAACACCTGTCCGTGATCTTGGACGAGTCCGTTCTGCGCCGTGCAGTAGGCGGCGCTGAGGTGATGCGCGAGCAGTTGAGACACCTCGTGCAGGCTGCCAGCAGACCTAATGCTGATCTTCGGGTACTGCCCGACGCGGCCGGTGCTCACCCATCGGTCACCGGAGAGTTCACGATCTTGAGCTTCCCGGAAAGAGACGCGCCAGACGTCGTTTACCTGGAGAACATGACCAGCAACATCTACGTGGAACGTGAGGCCGAGGTTTTCCTATATACACTGGCCTTCGATCGTCTGACCAGCATGGCCATGGGGCCAGAGGACTCAGTTAGCTTGATCACCGAGCTAGCCGACCACCTCTAGCGAGAGGAGGCGCAGACAGTGCATGATCTGCGCCGCGCCGAGTGGCGCACCAGCACCTTCAGTGGCGGTAACGGAAGTTGTGTAGAGGTCGCCAGCAACCTGCCCGGCATCATCGCGGTACGAGACAGCAAGGACCGTCAAGGCCCGGCACTGGTGTTCACGCCAGACGAGTGGAACGCGTTCCTTGCCGGGGTCCGCGCTGCCGAGTTCCACCTCTAACCGCGGACCACACGCCGAGCAGCACTAAGAAGCCCTCTGCCTCACGATGTGGCGAGGGCTTCTTCCGCCCCCACGTCGGCACCCGGCACCCGGCAGCCCCCAGCCCCGCCACCGTTTACCCTTTGGCACAACCACCTATAAGCGGGGGAACTCCCACGATCATGAAATGACGGGTGGGGAGGTGCCGGATGCGGGCGGTGGAGGTGCCGGATGATTGAAGATTCTGGGCTGGTCGTACGCGACGTGACGGTGCGCGCGGTCGTGGTTCCGCTGCGGCGTCCGCTGGCCACGCGGGTCGGGGACTTCCCGCGGTGGCCGCTGCTGCTCATCGACGTCACCACCGAGCAGGGCATCACCGGCCGCGGCTACATCGGCCCGTACCTGGACCGGGCGGCCGCGGCGCTTGCCCCGGCCATCAGGGACCTCGGCGCGGCTATGCGGGGCCAGCCCGCCGCCCCGGCCGCCGCGTACCACGCGGCGCGCGGCTGGTTCGGCCTGGCCGGCTACCAGGGCCTGGCCCTGGGCGCAGTGGCCGGGCTCGACATCGCGCTGTGGGACGCGCTGGCAAAGGCGGCCGGGCTGCCGCTGGCGCGGCTGCTCGGCGGGACCACGGAGCCGGTGCCCGCCTACAACAGCAACGGGCTTGGGCTGATCCCGCCCGACGCCGCCGGTGATGAGGCCCTGGAACTGCTCGCCGAGGGCGGGTTCAGCGCGCTGAAGGTGCGGCTGGGCCGGCCGCACGCCGCCGACGACCTGGCGGCTGTGCGCAAGGTCAGGGACGCGGTCGGGGACCGGGTGACCCTGGTCGCCGACTACAACCAGGGACTGACCCTGAACGAGGCGCTGGAGCGCTGCCGCGCCCTGGACGGCGAAGGCCTGGCCTGGATCGAGGAGCCGCTGCGTTACGACGACCTGGACGGCCACGCCCGGGTCGCCCGGGACATCGCCACGCCGGTCATGCTGGGGGAGAACTTCTACGGCCCGCGTGCCATGCACGACGCGATCCGGGCACAAGCGTGCGACCTGGTCATGCCGGACCTGATGCGGATCGGCGGGGTGACCGGCTGGCTGCAGGCGGCGGCGGTCGCCGACGTGGCCTGCCTGCCGATGTCCTCGCACCTGTACCCGGAGGTGTCCGGGCACCTGCTGCGGGTCACCCCGACCCGGCACTGGCTGGAGTGGCAGGACTGGGCCAACCCGGTGCTGAAGCAGCCGTTCGAGGTCCGCTCCGGCCAGCTGCAGGTGCCCGACGTGCCCGGCAACGGACTGGACTGGGACGAGGATGCGGTCGCGCACTACCGAGCCGAGCCCTGACAGAATGACCGGCCCGGTACGCTGGACCGCCCGGTGAGCGCCCGGCCGGCCACACGGCGTAGCGTTCAAGGTAAGTATCTTGATTTGTCAGTTCCTCCAGACCACAGGAGGCATGGTGACCGAGGAATTCCACCGCGACCGCCGGCAGCACGGCGGGGCTGCGGACCGCCTGGATGACGACCGGCTGGCCCGGCTGACCGAGGAAGAGCGCGTCGAGGCCGGTCTCGACCCCTATGACCCGGACGAGGTGCCGCCCGCCACGGACACACCGCCGCAGCCGTTCGACGTCACCGAGACCGACGTCTACGAGGAGGAGCGGGCCGAGATCCGCCGCGAGTACGACAAGGACGAGCTCGAGATGGAGCACGAGCGCAGCCCATTCCCCCCATCCCACTACGACAGGTGACGCCGCAGATGCCCGAGCCTGAGCACCTCAACGACCACCACCGGGACACACTCCGCCAGATCTTCCAGCACCCCACGAGCCACAACATCGAGTGGCGGGCCGTGCGGTCGCTGCTCGACAACGTGGGCTCGGTGACCGAGCAGCACGACGGCAAGCTCGCCATCACCGTGGGGTCGCAGACCGAGTTCTTCCACCCGGGGAGTAAGAAGGACGTGGACGTCCAGACCGTCGTCGACCTGCGTCATCTGCTGGGCACCGCCGGATTCGGCCCGGGCTAGCGCGGCTCGCCGGCTGGGCCCGCGTTACGGCGTCTGGCGAAAGCAGCCGGCGTTACGGTCGCACGCCTCGTCCGGTGACTTATCATCGCTATCGCCCGGCAGTCGGAGGTGGCGATGCACATCGGATCGATCTTGCTGGTTATCTGGCTCGTCATCGGCGCCATCGCCGCTGGCCAGCGTCATGACTACAGTTCGCCGCCGGCGAACTGCAACCAGTCGGCCACGATCGTGGTGACGATCCTGGCGGGCCCGCTGAACTACCTCGGGGTCGACCCGAAGATCTCCTGCCACGTGCCGCAGCCCAGCAAGTGAGCCGCTGACCAAACCCGCGCCCTCCCGGCGACGAATTAACGGTGGGGACGGGACCCGTCCGGGCTCCCGGGGCAGACGGACGATCGCGGAAGACGGAGCGGCAGCGGCATGATCGAGCTTGTCATCGTGGGTCTCGCGGCCGGGTTTCTGGCGGCTATCTCTCCGTGCGTGCTGCCGGTCCTGCCGGTCATCCTCGTTGCGGGGGCAGGCCAGCCGGACACTCCGGCTGGCGCTCCGGCTGGCGCGGCGGCCAGCGCCAGGACCGCCCAGCCGGTGGGCTCCCGGGCAGCCGAAACTGCCGGCGCGCCGCCCGGGCCGGCCGCTGACGCCGCCACGGCCGCTGCGGTCACCGGGCCTGCGGGTGCTGAGCAGGCTTCGGTTGCTGGGCAGGCTTCGGGTGCTTCGGGTGCACCGGCGCGCCGCGGCGGGCTGCGCCGCCCGCTGGCGGTCATCGCCGGCCTGGTGCTGAGCTTCAGCCTGATCATCCTCGTCGGGTCGGAGATTCTGTCGCTGCTGCACCTGCCGCAGGACACGCTGCGCGATGCGGGCATCGCGCTGCTGATCCTGGTCGGGCTCGGCTACCTCATCCCGCCGCTCGGGGCGCTGCTCGAGCGGCCGTTCGCGCGGGTGCGCACCCGCAAGCCCAGCGGCGCGACCAGCGGTTTCGTCCTCGGCCTGGCCCTCGGCGTGCTGTACGTGCCGTGCGCGGGCCCGGTCCTCGCCGCCCTCACCGTCGTCGGCGCCACCCATCGCGTGGGGCTGACCGCGGTCGTGCTCGCCGCCGCGTTCGCCGTCGGGACGGCCGTGCCGCTGCTGGTCATCGCCGTCGCCGGGGGCCAGCTCACCGGCCGGGTCGCGGCAATCCGCCGGCACGCGACGCAGGCCCGCATGGTGGGCGGTGTCGTGCTGGTGGCGATCGCGGTGGCCATCGCCGCCAACGCGTTCGCGGGGCTGCAGCGCGACCTGCCCGGCTACTCCACCGCCCTGCAGGGCTCGGCGAAGGTCCGCAAGCAGCTGAACGGGGTCACCGGCGTGAAGCAGACTTCGCTGACCCACTGCAACTCCAACGCCACCACGCTGGTGAACTGCGGCCTGGCGCCGAACTTCAAGGGCATCACCGCCTGGCTCAACACCCCTGGCGGCAAGCCGCTGTCGATCCGGGGACTCCGCGGCAAGGTTGTGCTCGTCGACTTCTGGACCTACTCGTGCATCAACTGCCAGCGGACGCTGCCGCACGTCGAGGCGTGGTACTCCAAGTACGCCAAGGACGGCCTTGTCGTGGTCGGCGTGCACACCCCGGAGTTCGCGTTCGAGCACGTGGTCTCCAACGTGCGGACCGAGGCAGCGTCGCTCGGCGTGCGCTACCCGGTCGCGGTCGACGACAACTACGCCACCTGGGACGCTTACGACAACGAGTACTGGCCGGCCGACTACCTGATCGACGCCAGCGGCCACGTGCGGCACGTGCACTTCGGCGAGGGCGACTACGCGACGACCGAGCAGCTCATCCGCCAGCTGCTGGTCGCGGCCCATCCCGGACGCCCGCTGCCGCCCGCGACGGACGTCCCGGACAAGACGCCGACCACCGAGCTGAGCCCGGAGACTTACGTCGGCTACGACCGGCTGCAGTACCTGGTCCCGAGCAACACGGTGGTCCAGAACCAGCCGGCCGCCTACCACTTCCCGGCCTCGCTCCCGCTCGGCGGCATGGGCCTGTCGGGGATCTGGACCGAGCACGCGCAGGAAGCCACCGCGGGCAGCGATGCCAGGCTCGAGCTCGGCTTCCTTGCCCAGGACGTCTACCTGGTCCTGGGCGGCAGCGGGACCATCAACGTCTCGATCAACGGGCACCACACGCAGACCATCGACGTCAACGGGGTCCCCCGCCTCTACACCCTCTACCAGGCCGCCTCTGCCAACACGGCGACGCTCCAGCTGACGGTCTCGCCGAGGGTCCAGGCCTACGACTTCACGTTCGGCTGACCCGCTACGCCAGCCTGGTCACGGTCACCGTGACCTGCATGCGGCTGTTCGGGGCGCCCCGGTAGATGCCCTTCAGCGGCGGGACGTCACCGTAGTCCCGGCCAGCGGCGACCACCACGTGCCGCTCGCCGACCTGCGCGAGGTTCGTCGGATCGCAGGCGATCCACTCGCCGTTCCAGTACTCGACCCAGGCGTGACTCTCGCCCTCCACCTTGTCACCCGGCTTCGCGGCTGCCATCGGGTGCAGGTAGCCAGATACGTACCGGGCGGGCAGGCCGACCTGGCGCAGCAGCGCCACCGTGAGGTGCGCCATGTCCTGGCAGACGCCCTCGCCCATGTCCCACGCCTCCTGCGCGCTCGTCTGGACCTCGGTCGCGCCCGGAACGTAGGAGACTCGCTGGTTCACCCAGGAGACGATCTCCGCGGCGGCCTCGAGCGGATTGGCGCGCGCGGTGCGCTGTTGCGCCGCCTCGGCAAGCTGCGCGGTGATAGCCGTGCGCGTGGTCGGCCTGAGGAACTCGAGCAATTCCCCGGCGGCCGCGCGCTCGCGCAGCGCGGCCCAGGACAGTGGCTGGCCCGGTTCCGGTGCCGGCCCGGTCTCGACCGTTGCCTGGGCGAGAATCTCCAGTTCATCGTGCGGCGCCTGGATGTCGAAGGAGCAGACCTCGGTGCCCCAGTAGTCGCTGTACGTCCAGATCGGTACCGGGATGTCGGCTCTGACCTCGGCATCCAGCACCGACTGGCAGGGCAGGGCCCGTGGCGTCATCCGGGCCTCGTTGTACGACGCGCGCACCGGTCCTTGGTACCGCACGTGAGTCCGGTGCACGATCCGCAGCCGCCAGCCGGTGCTCAAATGCGCTTCTTCCACGGGGCGGGCAGCGCGTATGTGAAGTAACGCTGGGTGATGGCTTCGCTGACCTCAAGGCAGGTCTGCTGGAGTGCGCCGAGCACGTCGGCAAGCTGGCCGGGCAGCGCCTCAGGGTCCGCGTCCTCGAGGCCGGTGCGCACCCGCCGGATCTGGGCCACCGAACTCATGCCGTCGCCCGCGGTTTCCGGATCCAGGGCGACCAGGCACTCCTCCGCCGTTGCCAGCGCGTGCAGGACCGACCGGGGGAACATGGGGTCGAGGACCAGGAACTCCGCGACGTGCCGGGCACCTCCGCCACCCAAGCTCCGGCTGCGGGCGAACGACTCGTACGCGCCGCACGCCTGCAGCAGCATCTGCCAGCCGAGCTCAACCGGCGCGGCGGGCATCCGGGCCAGCAGCATGCGCGCCGTCATGTCCACCCGTTCCACGTTCTGGCCGAGCACCAGGAAGCGCCAGGCGTCGTCGTGACTCATCGTCGAGTCCGCCAGCCCGAAGAACAGCGCCGCTCGCTCCCTGACAAACTGCAGGTAGACATGGGGTCCGAGGCGCTCGGCGGCCTTGCGCTGCCGCGGCAGCGTCAGTGCCGTCACGTTCAGGCACTCCCACATCTCGCCGGAGATCACCTCGCGCACCGTGCGCGCGCCGGATCGCGCCGCCCGGACCGCGCCCGCGATCGCGCTCGGGCTCGCCGGGTCATAGGCGAGCCGGTCGAGCGTGGTTCCGATGTCCAGCCGGGTGGCATCGGGCGGCAGGATCCCGAGCACGGCCAGCAGCGCGCCGCACCCGGCGTCCTCGTCCGCCTGGGGTTCCTCCAGCATGCGGTGCACGTAGACATCGACCATCCGGGCAGTGTCGTCCGCGCGCTCGATGTATCGGCCGGTCCAGAACAGGGTCTCGGCGATGCGGCTGAGCAGGCCGGTACGCGTGGCGACGGGGCTGCTCATTGCTGATCACTCGACGCCGGGCCGCTCTCTCTGCTCACGACGGCGGTCTCCGGGGCCTGGGCGGCGGGCGCCATCTGCTGCTGAACGTCGGGCGCGCCACGCCCACCCCGGCGGGCCAGCACCCAGGTGTCCTTGGAACCGCCGCCCTGGCTGGAGTTCACCACGAGGTCACCTTCGCCGAGCGCGACCCGGGTCAGGCCGCCCGGCAGCACCCACACCCGGTTCCCGTTGTTGACGGCGAACGGCCGCAGATCGATGTGGCGCGGCGCCAGGCTCTCGCCGATCAGCACCGGGGAGGTGGACAGCGCGACCGGCCGCTGCGCCATCCAGTTCCTCGGGTGCGCCGCCAGCTTGGCGCGCACCACCGCGAGGTCACGCTCGTCGGCGCGCGGGCCGATCACGATGCCGCTGCCCCCGGCGCCATCCACGGGTTTCAGCACCAGCTGGTCGAGCCGATCGAGCACCCAGCCCAGCACCTCGGGATCGTCGAGCCGGTAGGACTCGACGTTGGGCAGGATCGGTGCCTCGCCCAGGTAGTAGCGGATCAGGTCGGGCACGTAGGTGTAGAGCAGCTTGTCGTCCGCCACGCCGTTGCCGACCGCGTTGGCGATCGTGACGTTGCCCGCGCGGGCCGCGTTCAGCAGGCCGGGGCAGCCGATGACCGAGTCGGGCCGGAAATGGAGCGGGTCGAGGTACTCGTCGTCGACCCGGCGGTAGATCACGTCGACCGGCTGGCTGCCCTGCGTGGTGTGCAGGAACACCTTGTTGTCCGTGCAAACCAGGTCACGGCCTTCGACCAGCTCCACCCCCATCAGCCGGGCCAGGAAGTTGTGCTCGAAGTAGGCGGCGTTGTACACCCCGGGCGTGAGCAGGACCACCACGGGATCGGCCGCATGCGGCGGCGCCGCGCCCCGCAGTGCTGCCAGCAGCCGGGCCGGGTACTCATCCACCGGGTTGACGTGCTGCTCGGCGAACAGCGCGGGGAACGTCCTGGTCATCGCCAGCCGGTTCTCCACCACATAGCTGACGCCCGACGGGGTGCGCAGATTGTCCTCGAGCACCCGGAACCTGCCCTGCTCGTCCCGAACCAGGTCGATGCCTGCGACGTGCACCCGGACCCCGTTCGGCGGGATCAGGCCCGCGGCCTCCCGGCGGAAGTGCTGGGACGTCAGCACCACCCGCCTCGGCAGCACGCCGTCGGCGAAGACCTGGCCTGAGCCGTATACGTCGGCGAGAAACGCCTCGTGCGCCAGCACCCGCTGGCGCACGCCACGCGAGATGTGGTCCCATTCGACCGCGTCGATGATCCGGGGGATCAGGTCCAGCGGGAACGGCCGCTCCTCGCCCGCGTGGTCGAAGGTGACCCCGCGGTCGGTGAAGACCCGTGCCATCTGATCTGCCCGGTACCGCAGCTCGCCGGGGTCCAGCGGCTGCAGGGCAGTGAGCAGCGCCTGGTAGGCATGCCGCGGCTGCCCGGGCTGCTCGAACATCTCATCCCAAGCGGCGGCAAGCTGATAGCTGTCGAAAATGTCCGCCACGACGAAAGCGTAGACGCGGCATGTTGCGTTGTCGTTACCAGATACGTCCGAATCGCCTGGCGGGGTGCCGTGACCGTCCGGATTGCCGCAATTCGGCTCTGCCAACGTCAGGCGCTGGCCGGATGGGAGTTACGCCGAGGCGGCCAGGATGCCCACCCGCCGGTCGGCGGTGAGGCGGCCGCATGCCATCCCGACATAGGAGCCGGACGTCGGCGCTACATCCGAGTAGTCGCGTCCGGTCGCCACCGTGACGTAACCGCTGCCCGCGCGCCGACCGTTGCACGGGTCGAATGCGACCGCCACGGCACCGCGGGCCTCCGGCGCTGAACCATCGCGCGCCTGCGGCACGACGACCTCAACCCAGGCGTGGGTGCCGCCCTGGCCAAGGAGATGGCCCGAGACGTACCGGGCAGGCAGCCCGAGGAGGTGGCAGACGGCCAGCATTACGTGCGCGAAGTCCTGGCAGACCCCGCGGCCGATGGCCAGGGCCTCGGCGGCCGCGGTCTTGACCGAGGTCACGCCGTATTCGTAGGTGATTGCGGAGTGGACCGCCTCGCTGATCCGCTCGGCCCGCTCCGCCGGTGTATCGCCATGCCTAGCCAGGTCGTCGGCCATGGCTCGGAGCCGGTCGTCGGCGGCGGTGAGCCGGGTAGGCCGCAGCAGGCGGGGGCTGCTCAGTAGCGCGGCGGGCAGGGTGGGCTCGTCATCGCGGACCCGCTCCACCACAGCAGCCAGCCGGAACTCGACAGTCTGCGCCACGCTCTCGGACCGCACCCAGGCGACCACGTTGCCGTGGGCATCCCGGCGCAGCGAGCGCCGGGCCTGGGCTCCGCTGACCTCCAGCAAGTGCCCGCGGCAATACTGACTGCCGTGCCGGGTCGGCGGGATGACGACGAGCCGCTGACGCAGGGACTTCACCGGGGCGTCGTAGTCGTAGCGGAACCTCTGCTCGATGATGTAGGTCACCCGCCGGGCAGCATCGAGATCCAGCTCGCGGTGGTCGAGCAGCGGGGCTTGCAGGACCTGCGAGTCGAGCATCATCGGGTCGCCTCCTCCGCCTGCACCACCATCGACTCGAGCAGCGGGCCGCCGTAGGTCGTCGCCATCGCCACATCCAGCGCGTCACGTCCGCGGCCGATCACGACACGTCCCTTGCGACGGATGTTATTGCGGGGATCGAAGGTCCACCAACGATCGCCGAGCCAAACTTCCATCCAGGCTGCGAAGTCCATGGGGTCGGGGTTGAGCGGAACGTCAAGGTCTGGCAGGTACCCGAAGACGTAGCGGGCCGGGATGTTCAGCGCCCGGCAGAACGAAATGGCCAGATGGGTGAAGTCACGGCATACGCCGCTGCCGGCCAGGTTGACGTCCGCGGCAGTGGACAGCGGCGTCGAGCTGCCGTACTGGAACGTCAGGTGATTGTGAACGTAGTCACAAATGGCCTGGACCCGGCCGTAACCTGGCGTCAGCCCGCCGAATCGGGTCCACGCCTCGTCGGCCAGCACATCGGACAGGCAGTATCGGCTCGGCATGGTGTAGATCAGCGTGTCGTCAGGGACGTCGTCGGGCAGCCGCTCCGGCGCGTCCTGATCCGCGTCCTCGGTGGCATCCGGGACCTTCGCCGCCGCCTGGTAGCCGAAGCTCGACCGGCCCGCCGGAAGCATCGCCCGGATGCCGGGATTGCCGTAGAGGTCGGTGTAGTCGCGGACGGCGATCTCCGGCTTGGACAGCCACCGCTCATCCTCAACCGTGATCTCGGCAGATCCGATCGGCCGGACATGGAAGACAGCGGGCGTGTCGATCTCGGCCTGGTAGACAAACTCGCAGCCGATCTGGATCCGGCGTGTCCGGCGTCTCCCCATTGGACCATCATTCTCGCCGGATGTTTCGGCGCGGTTAAACCACCCGCCCGGGAGCGGCCACTATGTATCGCCGAGGGCGTCCGCGGTTACCGTGGAAAGGTGACCGAGCCAGCGGTTGGTGGGGGCCTGCTTCTCACGGACCTCCCCATGGCCGAGAGCCGGACCGCTGCCTACGCGATGCTCCGCGACGCCGGTCCGGTCATCCGCACCCCGCGCGGGTGGTACATGCTCGTCTCGAGCGAGGCGGCGGAGTTCGCGCTCAAGCATCCCGGGCTGTTCTCGTCCAAGCGGGCGTTCGATATGGCCGGGAGCCCGCTGGCCATGGTGCCGATCGCCTTCGACCCGCCCGAGCACACACGCTACCGGCGGGTCCTGCAGCCGTTCTTCAGCCCGCGCGGCATCGCATCCTGGCTGCCGATGGTGCGCTCCCTGGCGGGCGAGCTGATCGACGGCTTCGCCGCCAGCGGCGAGTGCGACCTGGTCGCGGACCTGGCGGTGCCGCTGCCCGCGCAGGTGTTCCTCACCCTGTTCGGCCTGCCGCTCGAGGACCGGGACCGCCTGAACGCCTGGAAGGACGCGCTGGTCAACAACTTCGCCGTGCCGGGCGGTGAGCCGCCACGGGAGCGGGCAATAAGGATGGGCGCGGAACTCTACGGCTACCTCGTCGGCCACATCGCGAAGCGGCGGCAGGGCGGCGGCACCGGTGACCTGCTCGGCCAGCTGCTCGCCGACACCAGCGACGAACGGCTCAGCGACGACGAGCTGCTGGGCCTGTCGTTCCTGTTCGTGCTCGCCGGCCTGGAAACCGTGACCTCCGCGCTGAGCACCGCCTTCGCGGCGCTCGCCGCTCACCCCGCGCTGCGGCGGCATCTTGTCGCCGACCCGGCCGTGATACCGGCCGCGGTCGAGGAACTAGTGCGCTACGACGGGCCCGTGGTATTCGTGCCCCGGATCGCCACCCAGGACGTCGAAGTGGCGGGCCAGACCATCCCGGCAGGGTCCTACGTCATGGTCATGATCGGCGCCGCGAGCCGGGACCCGGCCGAGCACCCGGATCCGGACGCGATCGACTTCCAGCGCCAGGAACTCAGTCTCGCGTTCGGCGTCGGGCCGCATCGCTGTCTCGGCTCGCACCTGGCCCGGATGGAGATGCGGGTCGCGCTCGAGGAATGGCACCGCCGGATTCCCGACTACGCGCTCGCCCCCGGTGCGGCGCCGCGGGTCCGCTGGCCGGCGGGCGTGGTCGGCTTCGACAGCCTCCCGCTGGTCTTCCAGCCCGGCGGCGGCGCCCGGTGAGGGTGTCCGTGCCCGGAGCGCGCGGTGAGGCTGACCGAATAACCAGGCTCGGCATCGCTTGCTCTCAGCCGATTACTCATGTATGACTAATCATGTGTCATCAATTCGGCTCTTCATCCTCGGCACGCTCGCCGCGAGCGGGCCGCTGCACGGGCATCAGATCCGGCATCAGGCCCAGGCCGACCGCACAGAAACCTGGACCGACATCCAGGTCGGCTCGGTCTACGGCGCGCTCAAGCGCCTGGCGAACGAGGACTTGATCCGCGAGGTGCGGACGGAAAGGGTCGGCAACCGCCCCGAGCGGACCGTCTACGAGATCACCCCGGAGGGGCGGCGTTCCCTGGCCGCGCTGCACGACTCGGCGCTGCGCGAGCTCGACCGTCACTATGACCCGTTCGACCTGGCGCTGGCCCAGGCACGCGATATCCCCGTGGAGCATCTGGAGCAGATCGTCGGGAACCGCCTGGGTGCCTACCGGGTGCAGCTGGCCACCCAGCGTCAGGCCGCCGAGCACGCGGATCCGTACCTGAACGAGGCCGAGCGGATGGTGATCCAGCATCTGATCGAGCGGACCGAGGCGGAGATCCGCTGGCACACCGAACTCGCCGCCCGCGTGGAGAAGATCGCTGCCGACTTTGCCAAGGGCATCGGCAGCCCGCAGCAGCTGACCAGCCCCCACTCGCAGGAGGCCCCGCGATGAGTACTCCCGCCCCGGCCTCGCCACCAGGAAAGGCCTCCCCGGAGCCGTCCCCGGATCGCACCACGGCAGCGGCCCCGGCCACAGCCCCGGCCGGGAACGGCTGGCGTGCCGTCTCGATCGTGCTCGTCGGCGCGTTCATGGCTCTGCTCGACACCACCATTGTCAACGTCGCGCTGCCGAGTATCCGGACGGGTCTGCACGCGTCATCGGCGAGCCTGGAATGGATCGTCTCCGGTTATGCGCTTGCCTACGGCCTTGCTCTGGTGCCTGGCGGCCGGGCGGGCGACCGGTTCGGGCACAAGAGGCTGTTCCTCATCGGGCTCACCATCTTCACCCTCGCCAGCGTCGCCTGCGGCCTCTCGCACAGCCAGGCTCAGATCGTCGTGGCCCGGATCGTGCAAGGCCTGGGCGCCGGCCTCTTCTTCCCCTCGATCAGCGCGACGATCCAGCACTCGTTCACCGGCCCGGCCCGGTCCAAGGCGTTCGGCGTGCTCGGGGCCGTCATCGGCGTCTCCACGGCGATCGGCCCGCTGCTCGGCGGCCTGATCATCGCCGGGGTCGGTGCCCACGATGGGTGGCGCTGGGTGTTCCTGGTCAACCTGTTCATCGGCGCGGTAGCCATCCCGATGGCTGCCTGGCGGCTGCCGAAGGCGGTCAGTCATGTCAGGCGCGGCTTTGACCCGGTCGGGCTCGCCCTGCTCACCGGTGGCCTGCTCCTGCTCCTGATCCCGCTGGTCGAGGGCGAGCAGGACGGGTGGCCGGCCTGGACCTGGATCTGCTTCGGTGGCTGCGTCGTAGTGTTCGCGCTGCTGGCCGCGTGGGAACTGCGCGCCGATAAGCGCGGAGGCGACCCGCTGCTCAAGCCGGGACTGTTGCGGCAGACCTCGTTCTCGGCCGGCGCGGTGTTCGCGCTCGCGTTCTTCGGCGGCTTCAGCAGCATCTTCTTCACGCTGTCGATTCTGTGGCAGGAAGGCCTCGCCCACTCCGCGCTCATCACGGGCGTGGTTATCGCGCCGTACTCGGTTGGCACTCTGGTGGCCGCGGCGAACAGTGACAAGCTGTCGGCCCGGCTGGGCCGACTCGTCCTGGTGCTCGGCTGCTCGCTAGTGATCATCGGCCTTGGGCTCGTGGTGCTCGTCATCCACCTGACCGCTCCCGCCGTGAACGGCTGGGACCTCGTCGGTCCGCTGTTGCTGGCCGGCCTCGGCACCGGCATGACGATCGCGCCGAACCAGGACTTCGTGCTGGCCACGGTGCCCCGCGCGGAGGCGGGCACGGCAGCCGGGATCCTCAGCACCTCGCAGCGCGTCGGAACGGCGGTCGGCATCGGGATCATCGGCACCGTGCTGTTCGGCAGCCTGAAATTCGCGGCGGGGCCGCACATGGTTGCCAGTGCGTTCGCGCACAGCGCTCAGCTCGCCCTGCTCGCCAACCTCGGGTTCATGGTCGTCGCGCTGATCCTGGTGCTGGCGTTGCCGCGGCAGATACCCCGGCACGCCGGGCGCTAGCGCGCATCTGAGGGTTGCTGCTTTGGGCGGCGGCCCCGGCCCGTAGCCTCAGACGCGTGAACGGGGCGAACGGCGAGGTGCTCGTGGTCGTCGGCATCGGCGACGACGGCTGGCCGGGGCTGACCGGCGAAGCACAGGCCGCGTTGCGGAACGCCAAGGTGATCGTCGGGGGCGGCCGCCAGCTGGCGCTGCTGCCCGACCTGGACGGCCGCCGGATCCCGCTCCCGTCGCCGTTGCTCCCGCAGCTCGATGAGCTCGTCGCCGCCCATCCCGGGCTGTGCCTGCTGGCCAGCGGGGACCCGATGCTGCACGGCATCGGCGCGACCCTCGCCCGCCGCCTGGGGCCCGGCCGGATCCGGGTGCTGCCCGCGGTGTCCAGCGTGGCCCTGGCCTGCGCGCGGCTCGGCTGGGCCGAGCACGAGACCGACGTGGTCTCGGTGGTGTCACGGCCGCCGGAGGCGGTTCTGCCCGCGGTGCAGCCCGGCGCCCGGGTGCTCGTGCTGTGCCGCGACGGCGCAACCCCCACGGCGCTGGCCGCGCTGCTCGCCGACCGCGGCTGGTCCGCCACCGGGATCACCGTGCTCGAGCATCTCGGCGGCCCGCAGGAACGCGCCCGCGGCCCCTTCCCGGCTGGCGCCCCCGATCCGGGCCCGTTCGCCGACCTGTGCGTCGCCGCCCTGGCCTGCGAGCCGGACGCCCCAGGGAGTGTGCTGCCCCGGGTGCCGGGGCTGCCGGACGCCGCGTACGAGACCGACGGGCAGCTCACCCGCCGCGAGGTCAGGGCGCTTGCGCTGGCCGCGCTGGCACCGGGCCCTGGTCAGCTGCTCTGGGACGTCGGCGCGGGCAGCGGCAGCATCGGCATCGAGTGGATGCGCACCGATCACCGCTGCCGCGCCGTGGCCATCGAGGCTCGCCCGGACCGTGCCGACCGTCTGGAACGTAACGCGACCCGGCTCGGTGTGGCGGACCTGGAGGTGATCAGGGGAGTGGCTCCCGGCGCGCTGGCTGGCCTGGCCGAGCCCGACGCGGTGTTCATCGGCGGCGGCGTCACGGCGCAGGGCGTGGTCGACGCGTGCTGGACGGCGCTGCGGCGCGGCGGCCGGCTCGTCGCGCACGCGGTCACGGTGGAGTCCGAGGCGGTGCTGCAGCAGTGGCAGCGCACGGCCGGAGGGGAGATGGTGAAGCTGGCCGTCAGCTACCAGGCGCCGCTCGGCGGGTTCACCGCCTGGCGGCCCGCGCTGCCGATCACCCAGTGGCAGGTGGTCAAGCCGTGACGCGTCGCCGCTCTCACCCCCGCCCCCGCCTTCGGAGTCACCAATGACCGTGTGGTTCGTCGGCGCCGGGCCCGGTGCGCCGGACCTGCTGACCGTCCGCGCCCAGCGGCTGCTGGCCGAGGCGCCCGTCGTGCTGTACGCGGGCAGCCTGGTCCCGCCCGAAGTCCTGGCCGGGACCAGCCCGGGCGCCCGCCTGGTGAACACCGCCGACCTGGACCTCGACGCGATCACCGCCGAGCTGGTCTCGGCGCACGAGGCCGGGCACGACGTGGTGCGGCTGCACAGCGGCGACCCATCGATCTTCAGCGCGGTCGCCGAGCAGGCTCGGCGGCTCGACGCGGCGGGCGTGCCGTGGCAGGTGGTCCCCGGCGTGCCCGCGTTCGCCGCCGCGGCAGCCGCGCTGCGGCAGGAGCTCACGCTGCCCGGAGTCGGCCAGACCGTGGTGCTGACCAGGACCGCGGCGCGGGCTACCCCGATGCCCGACGGCGAGGACCTGGCCAGCCTCGCCGCCACCGGCTGCACCCTGGTGCTGCACCTCGCCGTGCAGCACGCCGACAAGGTCGCCGCCGAACTCCTGCCGCACTACGGCCCGGACTGCCCGGCCGCGGTGGTGGCGCGGGCAACCTGGCCGGACGAGGTCGTGCTGCGCTGCCCGCTCGGTGAGCTCGCGGAGCGGGTGGCGGCGGCGGGCATCCGCCGCACGGCGATCATCGTGGTCGGCCGGGTGCTCGCGCACGGCGGCTTCACCGACAGCCACCTCTACTCGGCGGCGCGCGACCGCACGGCGGCCGGCAACAGCAGGGAGGCGTGACAGTCATGAGGCGGCTGCTGATCATCGGCATCGGCGCGGGCGATCCCGAGCAGGTCACCGTGCAGGCGATCAAGGCACTCAACCGGGCCGACGTCTTCTTCGTGGTCGACAAGGGCGACGTCAAGAAGGACCTCATGATGGCGCGGCAGGAGATCTGCGAGCGCTACATCGAGAACGGCTCCTACCGGATCGTCGGCATCCCGGAGCCGGAACGCGACCGGACCGCGCCCGCCTATCGCCAGGCGGTCGAGCAGTGGCGCGGGGAACGCGCCGGAATCTGGACCCGGGTGATCGAGGACGAACTGCCCGACGGCGACTGCGGCGCGCTGCTGGTCTGGGGCGACCCGGCGCTGTACGACAGCACCCTGGCGATCGTCGAGCAGGTCATCGCCGCCTCGGCGTTGGAGATCGAGTATGAGGTCATCCCGGGCATCAGCAGCGTCCAGGCACTGGCCGCAAGCCACCGGGTGAGCCTGACCCAGGTTGGCAGGCCGCTGCACGTCACCACCGGCCGCAAGCTGGCCGACGACGGCATGCCGGCCGGCTGCGACGACGTGGTCGTGATGCTCGACGCATCCTGCTCGTTCACCCACGTCGATCCGGCCACCGAGATCTACTGGGGCGCCTACCTCGGCACCCGAGACGAGATCCTGATGTCCGGGACCGTGGGCGAGGTCGGTGACAAGATCCAGGCCGTGCGGAGCGAAGCGCGGGCGCGTAAGGGCTGGATCATGGACACCTACCTGCTCCGCCGCCCCGGCACCTGATCATCAACGGAGTACGCACTGTACGTCGCGGCTGCCATCGGCGAATGTCAGCGGGGCAGCAGGTCCTCCGGGCGGGTGACCGGGAATCCGTAGGTGTCGGTGACCACACCCCCGGCGCGGTGGGCCAGGGCAAGGGCGGCACCGCCTACGGTCTGGCAGTCCTCTGGCCCCGCGTCCTGGACCGGCACCGAGGTGTGCAGCTCCCACTGGCACGGTTTCTGGCGGCGCAGTTCCCCTACGGCCGGCGGGGGTGGCTGCACCTTCATGTCGGCGACCCAGGGCGGGAAGTACATGGTGAGAAACAGCACGCTCCCTTCAACTGGCCTGAGCGCGTAGGCGCCGCGCATCTCCATCGGCCCGGCTTCCAGCTCGTGGCCTGCGAACGGGCTCAGCACCTCGATAACGTCCTCCACCGGCAGCGGCTGCCCGCTGTACACCGAGGCATCCAGCGTCAGGTCCATCGCCGGCCGCGGGTCGTGGATGGCTCCTCCCAGCCGGATGGCCAGGCCCCGGATCAGCCGGCCCGTCCTCCCACTTCTCATCGTCCAGGCGCCGCTCGGCCTTGCCCTGCACGGCGATGCTCGCGTAGTAGGCCACCGTCATGCCAACGGGCAGGCCGGCCTTCGTGGCTATCTCCGGGGTGATCTCCACCGGTCCATACAGCAGCACGCCGTTGCCGAACACGAACCTGTCGCTGCGCACCTTCATGCCGGGGTCGTAGCTGGTGACCGCGTCAGCCATCTCGGCCGGATCTACCTCGAACAGCACGGTCGGCCTGCTGGCCAGCCGCTTGGCCGTGTTGTCGAACAGTCCCATCGGGCGTACTCCACAGACGCCGCACCGCGCCGCGGGCCGACGCGGTCCAAAAGATACCCGAGACGCTGTGCCACAGGCTCTTGCATGGAAGATGGACGCATGATCGGTGACCGCTGGGGGGTGAGCGAGATCGAGACCGCGCGCTCCTACCCATGCGACGATTTCGTCGCCGCGCCCACGATGCGGGCGTGGCGGGGTGTGCGTGTCGAGGCGCCTGCCGAAGCGGTATGGCCATGGGTCGCACAGGTCAGGCTCGCGCCGTACTCCTACGACTGGATCGACAACTGCGGCCGCCGCTCACCACAGCATCTTGTAGGCCTTGCCGAGCCCCGGGTCGGGGACAGATTCACCACGGCTGGCGGGCGTGAAGTGGGCCGGATCGTCTCCGTCGATCCCGGCAGGCAGATAACCGGCACCATCATGGGTGCCTTCATGTCCTACGTCTTGGTCCCGTACGAGCACGGCGTGACGCGGCTGCTGCTCAAAATTGTCACCCGGACCAGCCGCTGGACTGCCCCCGGCCTGTGCCTTGGCGACCTGATCATGGCCCGGCGGCAGTTGCTCAATCTCAAGCAACTCGCCGAGCGCCATCAGCACCAGGTCACAGCCTCGGCTTAGCGCGCACGACTACCGGGATCATGGACACCTACCTGGTCCGCGACCTGTCACCTGAACGGGGTGCCCGACGGTCAATCGCTGGCGGTGCAGGTTGCTCGGCCGACCCGCACGGTAATCAAAGCGCCAGGCGACGGGCCGTTGAGGTAGATCAGCGCATAGCCGGAACCGTTGGTCTCCCACGAATGCGAGTAGCCGTCAGCGCTCGCTGTAGCGGTGGTATAGGGCTCGTTGGAATAGACGTAGACGTTGTTCTCGTCATAGTAGGCCCTGTACACGCTTGCGCTCGCTTTACACGAGGCGCCCGAGCCGCCCGAAGCTTTCTTCCCGAATGGCGTGCCACCGGCGTAGTCGCGGGCGAGTGCCGAACTGATGGCTGCCACGATCACTGCCTTGCTGGTCAGCACGCCAAGTTCGCGGTTGTAATCAAGGCTGGCGACCGAGAAATTCTGTGATCCGATCAGCACCCGCTGGTCGGATCTGCCGACGTCGGCGACCATTACCTTGGCGTGAATATAGAGGGCTCTACTGTCATCGGGGAACAACCGAATATGTGCTCCAGCACTGGAAAGTTGGCTGAAGGCATGATCCCATTTGGCTGTCGCCGTCATAATGATCTTAACGTCCACCCCACGCCGTGCAGCGGCGGCCAGGGCGCCGGTGACAACCGGGTCATCCATTTCCTCGTCTTCCACGGCAAGGGTGTGGGCGGCGTGGTTGATGACCGACAGGACCGATGCCTCAGCGTTCGTTGGGGACCACACCAGATCCGTGCCATCGGCAGGCGTCATAGAGCGTCCGGCGAAGTCGGCATTGAAGGTATCGGCGATGGCGGAGACATCGGCGCGATTGGTGTCGATCACCGCGAAGTCCCGTGTGTCGCGATAGTAACGGGCAACAAGGTTGAGCGTCATGATCACCGAGGTAGCGCCGTCGACGGTGAGGGTCTTCTGGTGGAACGTCGTATCGGCCGGTCCCCACCGGACGTGCACGCCATGCGCTGCCAGGTAGTCGAAGGCGCCCTGGTTTGCTGACTTCTCCAGATGCTGGTCGAGGATGACCCGGACATCCACACCGCGGCCGGCATCGGCAGCCAGGTCCGCTTCCGCAGTGTGGTCGGCAAGCTCGTACATGGTCAGGTCGACCGATGAACGCGCCCCGGCGATGAGCCGATAGATCGGCTCGAGCCCGGCTTCCGGTTCGGTGAGCACCCGAAGCGACCCGGCGGATGCGTCTCCCGAAGTCGAGCGCGCCGCCGTCAATACCGGGGTCAAGGCCGAAAGCTGTCCGCCGTTCCTGACCGATGCCATACCACCGCCGCTGATGCCGAAGAAAAGCATAGCGGCCGCCACCGTGACAAACACGCTGCGGCATAAGTTAGGGCGTACTCCGGATCGCTTGGACAATTGCGTCATTGAGGTCTCCCTGCCGTCACTGGGCACTGGTGACAGGACGCTCGAGCCGACCGTGAGGTTGTCACTATTTCAGAAACGAGCCCAGCTGTAGTGATCATGGCACCTTGCCGAATCGGAGCGCCGGGCGGCAATATCTATTACGCGGATATTCGGCAACGGAGCGAGGATCATGGACATATCTGGTTCTGGCAAGGCGGCGTCTGCCGCTTCGTCCTTGCTGCCCGGCTTTGAGTACGCACAGATGGAAGTACAGGGCGTCTCGGTCAACCACGCGATCGCGGGGTCGGGGCCGCCGCTGCTGCTCCTGCACGGCTATCCGGAGAACCACCTCATGTGGCGCCACGTCGCTCCGGCGCTGGCTGCAGACCACACCGTTGTGGTGGCCGACCTGCGCGGTTACGGAGATTCCGGCAAGCCCGCCCCGGACGCCGCCAGTCTCGTCTATTCCAAGCGCTCCATGGCCCGCGACCAGGCCGGGCTCATGCGTCAGCTCGGCTTCGCGCAGTTCGGGCTCGTCGGCCACGACCGCGGCGCCCGGGTGGCGCACCGTCTGGTGCTGGACCATCCCGACGTGGTGAGCAGGCTGGCCGTCCTGGATATCGTTCCGACCCGGCACGTCCTGCGAAATGTGACGCGAGCCATGGCAACCGCCTACTACCACTGGTTCTTCCTGGCCACGCCGAACGGCATTCCCGAGCACATGATCGCCGCTGACCCGGGCTTCTGGGTTCGTTCCTTGATCGGCCCGCTGCTGGGCCCCGGCGCGAGCATCGAGCAGCGTGTGATGGACGACTACATCCGTTGCTTCGCCGACACCCGTACGATCGCGGGCTCGTGCGCGGATTACCGTGCGGCGGCCAGCACCGACCTGGTCCACGACGAGGAGTCCGCCGCTGCCGGGCAGAAGATCGAATGCCCCGTCCTGGCGCTGTGGGGAACCCAGGCGTTCGTCGGCCGCAATTATGAGCCGGTCAGCGTCTGGGAGCAGTACGCCAGCGACGTTCGCGGCACTGCGCTGCCCACCGGCCACTTCCTGCCCGAAGAAGCACCCGACCTGGTCAGCGCCGCCCTGCACGACTTCCTCACCTAGCCCGCAGCCATCGTTCCGCCCGATCGGTGGCGGGGTTACGAGCTGCTGGGCCTTGAGTGATCGATTGGCAGCACTTGCTCGTCGTGGTGGTGAGCACCGCGTACGCGGGCCGCACTGGGTTGTCGGTGTCTGCCGGTAGCGTGCGGGTATGGCCAGGTTCGTCGCCCGGGAGGGCTGGGTTGTCCAGGCTTACCGGTATGCGCTGGATCCCTCGCCGCGGCAGGAGCGGGCACTCGCGTCGCATGCGGGCGCGGCCAGGGTCGCTTACAACTGGGCCGTGACCTGGGTGCTGGCTACCTGGGCGCAGCGCAAGGCCGAGGAGTCTTATGGTGTCCCCGAAGACGAGCGGACGCCGTGGCGCGGCTGGTCGCTGCCGGCGCTGCGCCGGGAGTGGAACCAGGTCAAGAACGACGTCGCCCCGTGGTGGGCGGAGAACTCCAAGGAGGCCTACTCCTCGGGGCTGGCTGGTGCGGCGGCAGCCTTCGGCAATTACGCGGCGTCGAGGAACGGGCGGCGCACGGGGCCGCCGGTGGGGCGCCCGCGCCGTAAGACCAAGCACCGCTCGGCGCGGTCGTGCCGGTTCACGACGGGGCCGATCCGGGTGGAAAGCGACCGCCATCACGTGACGCTGCCGCGGCTCGGCGTAATCCGTACCCATGAGTCCACCCGCAAGCTCGCCCGGCGTCTGGAAGATGGCCGGGCCAAGATCCTTTCGGCGACGGTGCGCCAGGAAGCCTGCGGCCGGTGGTATGTATCGCTGCACGCAGAGGCCGCCCGGGCGGCAGAAAGCCCCCGCCGGCCTGGCGTCGCGGCCGGGGTCGACCTCGGGGTGTCGCACCTGGCTGTCATCGCTGACTCAGCGGGCGGGGTCCGGTACGAGCCGAACCCGCAGCACCTGGAGCAGGCGCTGTCCATACTGCGCCGCCGCTCTCGGCAGATGGCACGGCGGCGCGGTCCGGTCGGCTGCGACCCGGCCGCCGGCACGACGGTGAGGCAGGTTCCGTCGGCCGGGTGGCGTGATGCCCGGCGGTCGCTGGCCCGGGCTCATGTCCGGGTACGTCATCTGCGGGCCGATGCCATCGCCAAGCTCACGAGCGCGCTGGCGGCCGAGTACGGCTGCGTGGTTGCTGAGGACCTGAACGTGGCCGGAATGCTGCGCAACCGGCGGCTGGCGCGGCGTATCGCTGGTGCCGGGTTCGGTGAGATCCGGCGCCAGCTGGGTTACAAGAGCGCGTGGAACGGCGGGCAGCTGGTGCTGGCTGACCGGTGGTATCCCTCCAGCAAGACCTGCTCGGGCTGCGGTGTGGTGAAAGCCAAGCTGCCGTTGCGGACCCGGGTGTTCAGGTGCGAGGCGTGTGGCCTGGTCCTGGACCGGGACCTCAATGCCGCCCGCAACCTCGCCGCCTTGGCGGCCAGCATGGCGGGTGCCCCGGAGTGGCCGGGTCCCGGGCGCGTCAGCGCTGAATATGCCTGCGGAGCCGATCGTAAGACCCGCCGTGATGACCCCGGTCCCGCCGGGGCAGGCGGGCCGGCGGCGATGAAACAGGAACCTGGCATCCCGCCGGGAGCAAGACCAGGACCGGCACCAGGCAACTGGTGCCTGCAGGTGCGTGCGCCCACCAGGCTCACTCATCCGTAACAGTGTCACATTGGCGGGTCCGGCGGTGCTTAGCAGGTGAGGGGATGATAAGGGCCCCTCTCGTCCACCGGCCGGTGGGGCTGGCATCACCCTGCAGTGGGACTTGCGAATCAATCCTCAGGATGACGCGATGTATCGCGTTTATCCGAGAGAATGGGTTCGCTAGCCGGCCCGGCTGGCTGCGCGACTACTGATGAGGGGACGTCATCAACATGATCGAGGCAGAAGGCCTCAGCAAGCGGTACGGGGACACGCTGGCAGTCGACAATCTGACGTTCAGCGTGGCACCGGGCAAGATCACCGGTTTTCTCGGCCCGAACGGCGCTGGGAAAACCACGACCATGCGCATGATCCTGGGCCTGGACCGGCCGACGGCTGGCCGGGTCACCGTCGACGGGAAGCCATTTGACCACGCCGACCAGCCTATGCGGCGGGTCGGCGCGCTGCTGGACGCGAAGGCTGTGCACGGCGGACGGAGCGCCTACAACCACCTGCTCTGCCTGGCCGAGTCCAATAACCTGCCCCGGCGACGGGTCGATGAGGTGCTCGCCCTGGTTGGGCTGGCCGAGGTGGCCCGCAAGCGGTCCAAGGGTTTCTCGCTCGGCATGGGACAGCGCCTGGGGATCGCCGCCGCGCTCCTCGGCGACCCGCAGATCCTCATGTTCGACGAGCCCGTCAACGGGCTGGACCCCGAGGGCATCCTGTGGATCCGTAATCTCATGAAGGCGCTGGCCGTCGAGGGCCGGACCATCTTCGTATCCAGCCACCTGATGTCGGAGATGGAGAACACCGCCGATCACCTGCTGGTGATCGGCCGGGGGAGGCTCATCGCGGACTGCACGATCGAGGAGTTCATCGCCGCCAACTCCCAGCGGACGGTCCGGGTCCGGACGCCGCAGCCGGATCTGCTGGCGAAGCTGGTCGCGACAGCCGGAGCCGGGGTCCGTGAGGGTGGCGACGGGTCGATCGTCATCAGCGGGCTAGATCCAGACCAGGTCGGGGACCTCGCTTATGACAATCAGGTCCGGCTGCACGAGCTGTCGCCGGTGCACGCGTCTCTGGAGCAGGCGTTCATGGAGCTGACCGCCGGCAGCGTGCAATTCCACGCTGGCGTGCCCGAGCAGCCGGTGCTGGCTGGAGAGGTGGCCTGAGATGGCATCAACAATCGTGGGGCCCGCGGCTGGCGTGGCGCTCGATCTGCCCCGCTCGGCGGGCCGGGTCACGTTCGCCGGCGCGCTGCGCTCGGAGTTCACCAAGATCCGGTCGGTCCGGTCGACGTACTGGGCGCTGCTGGCGATGTTCGTCGTGGTCGTCGGATTCGGGGCGCTGGCGAGCGCAGGCGCCGCGCACGGGCCGCATGGGCCGGACTTCGACCCGACCCGGCAGAGCCTGGCCGGGCTGTACATCGGCCAGCTGATCATCGGTGTCCTCGGCGTGCTGGTCATCAGCTCGGAGTACTCCACCGGCATGATCCGCACGACGCTGATGACCAACCCGCATCGCGGCGTGATGATCGCCGCCAAGGGTGTCGTGTTCGCCGTGGTGGCACTCGTCACCAGCCTGGTCACCGCTTTCGCGGCGTTCTTCGTCGGCCAGACGCTGATGTCCTCCGACCACATCAGCACCACGATCGGGAGCCCGAACGTGCTGCGCGCCGTCATCGGCGGGGCGCTGTTCCTTACCGCGTGCGGTGTGCTGGCGTTCGGCCTGGGCCTGCTCCTCCGGCACAGCGCGGGCGGCATCGGTGCGATGGTCGGACTGCTCTTCGTGGTGACGATTCTGGTCAACTTCCTGCCGCAGTCATGGCAGAACCACGTCGACAAGTGGATCCCGGCCCTGGCCGGCGGCCAGGTGTGGATGGCCAGGGCGCTGCCTCCGGGAAACACGCCGATGTACGGCCCGTGGCCCAGCTTCGCCATCTTGTGCGGGTACGCCGCCCTAGCGGTGGCCGCCGGGGTGATCTTCTTCCGGAAGCGAGACGCGTAGACCGCGGCAATGAGCTGGCCCCGGCCGGAATGCGGTTCCCCCGACCGGCCGGGGCCTCGGCCACCGTGCACCATGCTTCAGCCGCCAAGCCTGGCTCCACCGGGTGAAAGCCCCGAGTTCGTCGGCGTTTTAACGAAAAAGTGCCCTCTGGCCCGGCAGCAGGTCGCGCTTTCCTCGCAGCCGGCGATGCATGGTGAGCCAGGCATGGCGATGTGTACTCGGTTCTGAAAACGCCACATCCTTGCGGAGCCTGTCGGATTAGTACAAGACAGCCGGCGGCGCGTCAGCGACAGTGGCACCATGACCAATGCGCATGTCACCGAGCTGATCGCCTTCACGATTGACTGCTCCGACGCCACCCGACTCGCCCGCTTCTACGCCGAACTGACCGGCGGCGAGGTCACAGGTGACTATCCGGAGTACGGGGACGCCCAGACGACCACCCTGGGGGTGACGCTCAATTTCCGGGGGTCAAGGACTACGCGCCTCCAGCATGGCCGGGTCAGGAGCATCCTCAGCAGTATCACCTTGACTTCCGGGTTCCCGACCTGGAGAAGGCGACAGAGCACGCCATGCAGCTCGGAGCGACTCAGGCCGAGGAACAGCCGAACGAGAAACTGTGGCGGGTGATGATCGACCCCGACGGTCACCCCTTCTGCCTCTGCCCGCCTCGCGACTGAGCTGTCCGGGGACGTCCTTCAGGCGGACTCTGCTTCCGAGGCGTATTCGGCGGGTGAGAGCCCGACGACGAGGCGGAAGTCGCGGATGAAGTGACCGTGGTCGTAGTAGCCGAGCTCGAGGGCGAGGCTGGTCCAGGGCACGGCGCGTGCCCCGGCGAGGCGCTCGACCGCCTGGTGGCTGCGCAGCCGCTTGAGTACCCATTTCGGGTTCACGCCGACATACCGTCGGAAGGGTCCTGCAGTGTCCGCGGAGCGATGTGTGCCTGGCCGCGTCCTGCGCGACGTGGGCGAGCGGGCCAGGCTTGCTGCTGCGGCTACGCGCCCAAGATGGCGCGGGGTCCTGCACGTCAGGCTCGGGCGAGCGTCCCTCTATCTCGGTGATCGCTGCGTCTAGGCTGATGCCGTCTGTGCCATCGCTGGCCATGGGTAGCACGCCGAACAGGCGAGTACGGGTTCTGAGCCGTCGCTGATCCTGGCGGCGCTGCTGCCGGTGATGGCGGTGAAGCCCCCGGCTTGAACTTTGTGCCCACCGCCCATCCCCGGCCGTGCAGCAGCCGGATGTCGCGGCAGGTCGGGACTCCCCACACCTGGCGCCCTGGAGTTCGACGACGAGGTTGACAAGGGATGCGGAGGATCTCCTGCCGGAAGGGCGGGCGCCCGCGAAGTCCCAGTGCACGATCCAGTGGCGGTCGACGAGTCGCTCAAGCGACGGCGAGGGCGGGCGGCTTTCGACGATGAAGGAGCGGTCGCGCTCCCATGGGCGCACGAGACCGTGGTTGCCGGCGGGCGGGGTTGCGGGCATAGGCGGATTATTCCAAGACGGGCCGCGTCGCCAAGCTTACGTCGATCTCATGACTCAGGCTTCACCGTAGGTGCGCTGCAGATACCTCATGCTCCCATCCACCTGCGGAAACCGGTCGTCGAGGCGAGACTCATTACCGAAAATGGTCGGTGGATCCCAGGCTAAGGGTCTGTTAGCGGAACTGCAGACGTACCTCGAGGGCATCGCGAAGGCCATCGCCGATCAAGTTGAAGGCGATAACAGTTATGACGATGATGAGACCGGCCGGGTAAATCTGCCACCAGTATCCATCGTAGAGATAGTTCATGCCATTCGTCAGCATCCCGCCCCAGGTTGCGGCGGGAGGCGGAAGCCCGAAACCGAGGAAGCTCAAGGTCGCGAGGATCAAAATTGCGTCCGCCACCTGGAACGTTGCGTTCACCACGATAGTCGAGATCGTGTTAGGCACAATGTGCCGGATGATTACCCGGCCCGAGGAACCGCCCATAACCCGGACGGCGTCGACATACTCCCTGACCCGCAGCGACAAGGTCTCGCCACGGATCAGCCGGGCTGGCCCGACCCATGACAGCGCAGACACGACGATGATGAGCAAAATGACAGTCGGCCGGAATACGCTGGCGAGGTAAATGAATATGAACAACGCCGGGATCGCCAGCACGATGTCCACGATCCGCATCAGGATGGCATCGGTGACGCCGCCCCAAAAGCCGCTGATGGCGCCCCATATGACGCCGAAGGATGTGCTGATGACCGCGACTGCGAGGCCGATCTCTATGGAGCTCTGGCCCGCCACCATGAGCCGGCCCAGCACGTCAAATCCCACGTAGTCCGTTCCGAGAAGATGCCGTGCTGAAGGCGCCTCGTTCAGGATCGCGGGGTTGGGCGATGTCTGATTGGTGTGGTAGAGCAACGGCCCGATGAAACAAAACGCGATGACCAGCAGCACGACGGACACGCCTGCCAGCGCTATCTTGTTCTCGTAGAGGGTGCGTACCAGGACGACCGTCGGCCGTGCGGCGGGACCCCGGCTGTCTCCGATGTCTGCTGCTGAGCCCGCATTATCGAGAGCGCCTGGAATCACATTAGTCATATCGCACCCGAGGGTCGAGGACAGCGTACATGACATCGGCAAAGAGATTGCCCAGTACGGTGACAAGGCCAACAAGAATAGTGATACCGAGCTCGACTGGGTAGTCCGATGTGGTGGCGGCGGTATAAAAACTGAGCCCAACGCCCTGGATGTTGAAGACGAACTCAATGACAACGCCGGCGGTAAGGACCCCCGGCAAAGACAGGCCGACCATGGTTGTCACCGGCACCAGCGAGTTCCGCAGGAGATGCTTTCTGAGTATGCGGAAGCGCGGTGCTCCCTTGGCCCGCGCCGTCCGGATGTAGTCCTGGGCGAGCGTCTCGATAGCCGCCGAGCGCATATAGCGGCTGAACAAGGCGCAGTTCACCAGGGTCAGGGTCAGTATGGGCAGCACTAGGCCGGCCGGGTTGGTGAGCATAGCGCCCAGCGTGGTCCCCTGCGACCCTTCGGCTGGCAGCAGCCGCCATGTTACTGCGAAAGCCGAGATCAGCAGCAGGGCGAGCCAGTAACTGGGCATGGAATAGAAAACGAAGGCCACCACGGTGCCGACGTGATCGACCGTCTTGTTCCGCCGGACCGCTTGCCAGACTCCCAGCGGCACCGAGATTAGTATGGACAGCACCAGTGCAACCCCGACGATGAAAGCGTCCTTGGGGAGCTCGGCGGCGATAATCTGGCGTACCGGCTCGTTCAGCTTGTACGAGTAGCCCAGGTTGCCACGCAGGAGCTGGCCGAGATAATGAAGGTACTGCACAAATATCGAATGGTTAAGTCCGTACTGCGCGATGAAGGTGCTGACCTGCTGGCTCGTAGCCTTGGGCCCAATAATTGCCCTCGCCAGCTCGGGACCGGACGCAATCAGGTTCTGCAGGATGAACGCAATCAGCGTGACGCCCAGGACCACGATCAGTGCCTGCAGCAAGCGCCGGACCATGAAGCTAACCACAAGATCTACCTCCCGGCGGGAGCCGAAGCCGCTCTGGTCCGCGCCTTGGCTGATGCGCCGCGGTGCATCGCTCGCGTCGCTGAGGTAGTCGACTCGCGCACGACCAGGCTGGTCTCGAGCAGCAGTGTCTGGGGGGGAGAGTTGTCGCCCGCCAGCCTTGCCAGCAGTCGCCTGGCCGCGGTCGCGCCGATGTCGTAAGCGGGCTGGGCGACAACAGTGACCCGCGGCCGGACGATGCGTGTCCAGTCGAGATCATCAAAGCCGAGCACTGTGCACTCGTCCGGGAAGCGGAGCCCGGAGTCCTGCACTGCTTCGAAGGCGCAGAGAGTCAGCATGCCATCGACCGCGAGGATCGCGGTCGGGGGATCGGGCGGGGTGAGCAGTCCAGCAACTGCCGCTTCCGCTCGGTCTGCGTAGCGCGCCGCCGACGACGCGCTCGCGATCAGCCGCGCCTCAACCGGCAGCCCTGCCGACCGCAGCGCGCCTAGGTAACCCACCGCCCGGGAAAGGGGAGTCTGTGCATGCACAGGGTCGGTCGCGACCGCATCAAGCTGCGCGATTGGGTCGCCGTCGGCCAGTCCCGCGGTCAGGAGCCCAATTCGCTCGTGGCCACGCTCGATCAAGTGGTTGACCGCGTCCCTCGCCGCGCCGACGTTGTCGATGAGCACCGCGTCGGCCGCCAGGCCCCGAACCGAACGGTCAATCTGCACGATCGGGAGCCCGCTCGCCAGGACGGCCTCGAGATGCCGGACCTTGTTCAGCTCGGTCGGGGCGAGGAGGAGGCCGTCGACCCGCCGCTGCAGCATCGTCTCCACAGCGCGGCGCTCGAGCCGCGGATCCTCTTCGCTGTTGCTGATGATCACGTCGTAGCCCTGTGCCCGGGCGATGTCGGTGAACCCCCGCATGGTCTGGCCAAAGAACGCGTCCGCCATGTCCGCGCTGACGAAGCCGAGCGTCAGCGTGCGGCCGGTGACCATGCCCTGAGCCAGACGGTTCGCCTGGTAGCCGAGAGCCTGGGCATGCTTCCGGACGACCGACCGTGTTTCATCGCTCACCCGGCCGTAGCCCCCCAGCGCCCGGGCAGCGGTAGCCCGCGAGACGCCGGCCGCCGCCGCGACGTCTTCGATCGTCGGCCGCCCCGGGGTCGGCTGAGAGTGCGCTCTCACGGTTGCACGCTACACCCGCCCGATCAGATGGCGCTAGATGTGGTTTGTTGCAGATTGGACTCCGCCGTGAGCGCGGCCCTGGCCACTCATCAGTCAACGGGCAGTGCTGCTGACCTGCGTAAACATCTGCCATGTACCCCTGGCGGCTGTTGACCGGCTAGGTAACGATTAGTGATGTTCACCCGGCAACCCTTGACTTCATGTGCGCTCATGGGTATCTAATCTGGTTTCAACATGCGAAAGCGCTCTCACACGAGGGTCTGGCAGACTGGAGGGCACGATGCCGCGACGGTTTGGTGTCAGGGCGAAGCTCGGGATGCTTGTTGTAGTGGTGGCTTCGCTGATCGCAGCGTGCTCAAGCTCCTCATCGCCGAGCTCAACCGGCAGCTCAGGGGCCGCGCAGAGCGGGGGCAACGTGACCGTTGCCTACCTGCCCGGCACCCAGCCGGTAGACATCTTCCCGATGTTCCCGCCCGCCGACGACACCACGCAGGAGATCTTCTGGTTCGTCGAGCAGATGTGGCGCCCGCTGTACTGGTTCGGCAACACCAGTGGCGGCATGACGTTCAACGAGTCGCTGAGCCTGGCCTATCCGCCGGTGTTCTCTAACGGCAACAAGACCGTAACCATCAAGATGAAGAACTGGAAGTGGTCCGACGGCCAGCCCATCACGACCAGGGACGTCGAGTTCTGGATCAACATGCTCAAGGCGAACAAGTCGAGCTACGCGAACTACGTCCCCGGCTACCTGCCGGACAACATCGCCAGCGTGTCGTACACCTCATCGACCACGTTCAGCATCACCTTCAAGCAGGCCTATAGCAGCAACTGGCTGCTCTACAACCAGCTCTGCCTGCTCTTCCCGATGCCGCAGCACGCCTGGGACAAGACCTCTGCCACCGGCAAGATCGGTAACTACGACCAGACCACGGCTGGCGCCAAGGCGGTCTTCGCGTACCTCAACAGCCAGGCGGGCAAGCTGTCCACCTACAACTCGGATCCCCTGTGGCAGGTCGTCGACGGCCCGTTCCACCTGAAGAGCTACGCTCCCAACAGCCAGGTCGTCCTGGCCGCCAACAAGCACTACTCGGGACCGGACAAGCCGAAGCTCTCGACGGTGACGTTCCTCAACTTCACCAGCGACACGGCCGAGTACAACGAGCTGCTGAGCGGCAACATCGACTACGGCTACATACCGTTCAATGATCTGTCCTCAAAGTCCCGGGTGTCGGGCAATGGGTATTCGATCGTGCCGTGGACTCAGGCAGGAATGAACTACGCCACCTTCAACTACACGAATCCGACGACTGGCCCGCTGTTCTCGCAGCTATACATTCGGCAGGCTGTCCAGGAGGTAACCGACCAGAGTACTATGGTCAAGGCTGCGCTTGGCGGTGCCGGAGTTCCTACCTATGGCGCCGTCCCGGATTACACGCCGCAGCCGGAGATCAACGGCACTCCGCTTGCCGACAAGAGCGCAAACGAGGCCGCCTATCCATTCAGCATCAGCTCGGCTGTCAGCTTGCTGAAGTCTCATGGGTGGAGCGTGACGCCGGGTGGTACGGACAAATGCATAAAGCCAGGTACAGGGTCGACCGAGTGCGGCGCGGGGATCAAGCTTGACCAGCCGTTCTCGTTCAACTTTGAGTACCCGACAGGTGTTGTTCAGGAGTCGGTTGAGGCTCAGCTCCTGCAGGGCGACGCGAAGAAGGCCGGTATCACGATCTCGCTGAGCCCGGTTCCTGACTCGGTCGCCTTCTCCAGGACGGTCTGCACGAAGGGCCAGTCATGCCCGTGGCAGTCCGTCTATGCCTACCTCGGTGGCTGGCAGTATGGCGTTCCGATCAACTACCCGATCGGCAATGTCATCTTCGAGTGCGGCGGGCCGTATATCGGCGGCTACTGCTCCTCGACCCTGGACAACCTCATGGTCAGCGCCGAGAAGTCCGAGAGCATCTCGGCCCTGTACTCCTACGAGAAGTTCCTGAACACCAACAACCCGGTCTGGTGGCTGCCGCTGCAGCCGTATCAGTTCTCGGCCATCAAAAACAACCTGAAGGGAACGACGGGGCAGAACGTCGGCTTCTGGGTTACGCCAGAGTACTGGTACCTGACCAAGTAGAGGTATGGACCGGAGGACCTATCCGCAGGTCCTCCGGTCCTCCGGCTGCACGTGACAGATTCGCATCGCCAAAGCCCGCCCGACCGATGACAGGAGTAAAAGCGTGGCCCTTGCAAGTCTCCCCGAGGACCTGGCCGCAACTATCGAGGTGGCGCTGGCGGAACGCAATCGCGTTGCAGCGGTAGTCAGCGAGGCCGTCGGCGACGGCCTGAGCGACCTCTGGTTCGTCGGGGCAGGTGGGTCGCATTTTACGAGTTCGCCTGTCGGCGCCCTCATGGACGCCAAGGGCAAGTCGGTGCCCACCTTCCGGGTGAACTCTAACGAGTTCGTCTATGACACGCCGGCCCGGCTGGGGCCCGGGTCGCTGGTCGTCGTCACCTCGCACAATGGCACGACTCCCGAAACCATCCAGGCAATTGAAACCGCCCGCTCGCACGACGTCCGGGCGGTGCTGGCGATATCCAGGGATCCGGAGAGCCCGCTCGCGGCAAAGGCTGACGAGGCTTTCATCTATGGCAGCAAGCACGTCGTAAGCGAGCCCACGCAGATACTCCTGGCCCAGATTGGGCACTCGGTCCTGGCAGCCACCGGCGACCAGACACCGGCCGAACGCGACGAAGCGCTGGATGCTTATGCTGGCCTGAACGAAGCTATCGTGAGCGCTGTCGCTGAGTCGGACGGAAACTTCGCCGCCCTGGCTGCCGCGCTCGCCGCTCAGCCGATCATTTACGTCCTTGGCGCTGGGCCGAGTGAGGATATCGCGCGCACTCTGTCCATGTGCTATCTGCAGGAAATGCAGTGGATTCACTCAGCCGCTTATAACGCCGGGGATTTCTTCCATGGCGCCTTTGAGATCGTCACCGAGCAGACCCCGGTCATCTTGTACCTCGGCGAAGACAGGTCACGCCCCATAGCCGAGCGGACGCGGGCGTTCATCCAGAAGTACACGCGTCAGGCTTGGCTGGTCGATCTGCAGGATCTGACCTTGCCTGGTATCCCGAAGGCTTACCGGGCCGAGGTAGGAGCGCTCGTGCTGGGGGCGCTTACCTCGCGCATCGCCCAGCACTTCGAGGCCACCACAGGACACAGCTTGACCGAGAGGCGATACATGTTCAAAGTTCAATACTGATGTCTCTTGTCTGCGCTGGCGACAATGTGGTGGATGTCTACCAAGGGACCGGCAAGGCGTACCCGGGTGGGAACGCTCTCAACGTGTCCGTCGCGGCCCGCCGCTCGGGCCTGACGTCGGCTTACCTTGGCGCCGTCGGCGACGACGAAGCGGGCCGCCGGCTGATCGCCGCCCTCACCGCCGAGGCGGTGGACACCGCCAGGCTGCGCGTGCTGCCGGGCAGCACCGCCTGGTGCGGGGTTCAGGTGGTTGACGGAGACCGGGAGTTTCTCGACGCGGATCTTGGCGTCTCGATGTTCAACCTGTCAGCGGGCGATCTTGCCTACGTCGCGGGCTTCGACGCCCTTCACACCGGCGATAATTCCGGCCTCGAGGCACAGCTTGCCGAAATCGCAGCAGCGACGAAGGTGTCGTTCGACTTCGGCAGCCGGCCATGGAGCTACGTGGACGAGTTGATCGGCCACGTCTGGTGTGCATGTTTTTCCGGGGGCCACCTGACGCCGGAGGCAGCGATCGCGCTCGCCGACCAGGCAGCGGCCCGGGGGTCGACTGCGGTGCTCGTATCAGAAGGTTCCCGCGGCGCGCGACTGGTGATCGACGGCGTCCACGTCGCCGTCGCGTCGCAGGCCACCTCCCTGACCGACAGCCTCGGCGCAGGCGACGCCCTGATCGGGGGCGTGCTGAGCGGCCTGCTACGCAATTACACGCCGCTGGACGCGCTGAAGGCGGGAACTGCTCTGGCGGCTCAGGCCGTCAGCCACTACGGCGCATTTGGCTATGGCTTCGATCCAGCGTCGGCTGGCCTGGGGGAACGGACTCATTGATGCTCAACTTTGACGAGGCCCGCTTCCTGCGCATCCAGTCTGGCGCGGTAGGTCTTGCCGACGGGCTGTCCGAGGCCGTGACGGCGCGCCTGGCGGCCGGCGCGCGCAACGTCTTCTTCCTCGGCTCCGGCGGGGCCGGCATCCTCATGTACCCGGCGGCATCGCTGCTGCAGGCTCGGTCACGGTTTGGCGCGTTCACTGACTGGGCGGCGCAGATCGTCCAGACGGGCTCGGCGCACCTGGGGCCGGACTCCATGGTGGTGATCCCCTCGCTGTCCGGCAGCACCGCCGAGAGCCTTGCGGTGCTGGAGTACGCCAAGCAGGCCGGGGCGACGGTGATCACGCTTACCGGCAGGCAGGACTCCCCGCTGGCCGGCAAGGCCGATTACAACTTCAGCAACGACGCGGCCGACGACACCTCGAGCGAATCCTTCTATCTCCAGTCGCTCATCATCGCCCTGGCGATCATGCGGCAGCTCGATGAGTTCGACGGCTACGACGCGACGATCGATCAGCTCCGGCAGCTGCCGCAGCTGCTGGTCGGGGTCAAGCGGGCCGCGGAGGAGCGCGCCGCGCAGCTCGCGGAAGCGATCGCGGCCCGGCCGTACCACATCGTCACGGGCGCCGGATCGGCGTGGCCGGAAGCCTTCTATTACGGCATGTGCATCCTGGAAGAGATGCAGTGGATCCGCACCCGCCCGGTGCACGCGGCCGACTTCTTCCACGGCACGCTGGAACTGATCGATGACGGCGTCAGCGTCTTGCTGCTCAAGGGAGAGGATGCCGCCAGGCCGCTGGCCGAGCGAGTCGAAGCGTTCGTGCCGCGCTACGGCGGTGTGCTGAGCGTGCTCGACTCCGCCGACTACGAGCTGCCCGGCATCAGCGCGGAGGTGCGGGCGCTGATCTCCCCGGTCGTGCTGGCGACGGTGCTCGAGCGGGTGGACGCCCATCTGGAGGAGATCACCGGCCACCCGCTGACCACCCGGCGCTACTACAAGCGGGTCGAATACTGAGCCCGGTAACGGATGCCGAGCCGATCGCAGCGATCGGCGGCTTAACATGTCACGGTGGCTGAGCAAGACGCCGACCGCCGGTTCCTGGACGCGGCGATCGAGGAAGCACGAACCGGGCTGGCCGAGGGCGGGGTTCCCATCGGAGCGGCGCTGGTCGTCGACGGCGAGATCGTAGCGACCGGGCGCAACCGGCGGGTCCAGATGGGCAGCGTGATCCGGCACGGCGAGACCGACTGCATGGAGAACGCCGGCCGCCTGCCAGCATCGACGTACGCCAGGGCGACGATGTACACCACGCTGTCGCCCTGCCCGATGTGCTCGGGCACGATCCTGCTGTACGGGATCCCGCGGGTCGTGCTCGGCGAGAACCGCACGTTTATGGGCGCGGAGGACCATCTCCGGGCGCACGGCGTTGAAGTGGTCAACCTCAATTCCGAGGAGTGCGCCGCCCTGATGCGCGAGTTCATCGACGCTCAGCCAGACATCTGGAACGAGGACATCGGCCGGTAATGCCGCCGACCGTGCTCGTGCTTGGCGGGACCTCCGAGGCCAGGGCGCTGGCCGGCGAGCTAGCCGACGTGCCGGGCCTGCGGGTCATCAGCTCGCTGGCCGGCCGGGTCAGCAACCCCGCCCTGCCCGCCGGCGAGGTCCGGGTGGGCGGCTTCGGCGGCGCGGACGGCCTGGCCGCTTACGCCCGGGCCGAGGGCATCGGTGCGGTCGTCGACGCAACGCACCCGTTCGCCGAGACGATCAGCGCGCACGCGGTCGACGCGTGTGCGCAGGCCGGCCTGCCGTTGCTGCGGCTGGCCCGTCCCGGCTGGTCCCCGCGGGACGGCGACGACTGGCATGCGGCCGCCTCGCTCGCCGACGCCGCGGCGCTGCTGCCGAAACTGGGCAGCCGGGTCTTCCTGACCACCGGCCGCCAGGGCCTAGCCGCGTTCGCCGGGCTGGACCCGTGGTTCCTGATCCGCTGCGTCGACCCGCCGGGCGGCACGCTGCCCGCGCGATGCGAGGTGCTGCTCGCCCGCGGGCCCTACGAGCGAGAGGCCGAGCGCGCGCTGATGCGCGACCACGGGATCGACGTCCTGGTCACCAAGAACAGCGGCGGACCGCTGACCGAGGGCAAACTCGACGCCGCCAGGGACCTGGGCATCCCGGTGGTCATGGTGAGCCGCCCGGCGGCCGCTGCGGCCGAGTCCGTGACGGCGGTCGTCGACGCGGCCCGCTGGGTTCAGAGCCAAGTCCACCAGCCGAACGAGCCCTGAGCTGCGCGGCGTGATTGCGCTGGGCGGGGATGCCTGACAGTGTGAATCGGTGCTGAATCAGGTGGCCGACGGCGTTTGGGTCCGGCAGAGCGAGTGGGTCTTGAGTAATGCCATCGCGGTGCGCGGGGAGGGCGGCCTGATCCTGGTCGATCCCGGCATCGATGGTTCCGATCTGAACCAGCTCGCCGATGACCTGGACCGGCTCGGCATTCCGGTGGTCGCGGGATTCTCCACCCATCCCCACTGGGACCACCTGCTCTGGCATTCCCGGTTCGGCGACGTGCCGCGCTACGCCACCTCCGCCGGCGCCAGCGCTGCCAGTGAAGCCCGGGAGCGGGGGCAGAGGATGGCGGCGGAGAGCGCGTCGGGCATCCCTCTCGAGCTGTTCGGGCTCGTCACCCCGCTGCCCGCGGACGGCGGACCCGTGCCGGGCGAGATCGTCGAGCATCAGGCGCACGCCATCGGCCACGCCGCGGTCCTCCTCGCGGACCGTGGCGTCCTGCTCGCCGGCGACATGCTCTCCGACCTCCTGATCCCGCTCCTCGACCCTCGCCGCCCCGGTCAGGTGGGCGCCTACGAGGCGGCACTCGACCGGCTGGGCGAGGCCGCCAGGCACGTCGATGTCCTGGTCCCCGGCCATGGCGCCGTTGCCGAGGGTCCCGAGGTGGCAGCCCGCCTCGCCGCCGATCATGCCTACATCGACGCGCTGCGGCGAGGAGAGGAACCGGTCGACGCGCGCCTGGGGCCGGATGCGCCCTGGCTCCCCGCCCACCAGTCGAACCTGGAGCAGGCCCGAGGGCGGTAGGTGCGGGATTAGGAACGCTTGGCGCTGCCACAATTACGGACATGCGCATAGCGGTATTCGGGACCGGGCCGGTCGGCCACGCGCTGGCGGGCGGGCTGCTGAACCGGGGTCACAGCGTCGCGGTCGGAACGCGCGCACCTGAGGATCCCGCCGTCGTGGCGCGGCTGGCGGACCTGCCGGGAGTCTCGGTCATGGCTCACCGGGACGCGGCGAGAACAGCCGAGCTGGCAATCTTCGCGATTCCGTTTGACGGGCTGAGCGTGGTGGCCGGCGAGATCACCGGCACGCTGCCGCCCGGGATTACCCTGATCGACGCCTGCGGTCCCGAGCGGCCAGGACCTGACGGACGGCCGGTCCTCGTGATCGGCCACGACGACTCCGGGGCGGAAATGCTGCAACGCCTGGTCCCCGGTGGGCACGTGGTCAAGGCGTTCAACATACTCGGCGCTGCGGACATGGTCTCGCCCGAATTCCCGGAGGGACCGCCGACCATGCTGGTGTGCGGAGACCACGAGCCCGCGGTGGAGCAGGCAATCGCGCTGTGCCGGGAACTTGGCTGGACCGACATCCTGAACCTGGGCGGACTGCATCTGGCACGCCTGACAGAAGCGCTCAGCGTGCTGTGGGTGTACAGCGCGCTGGCCGCCGGAAGCTGGGATGTCGCATTCCGCCTGATCCGCCGGGCCGATAGCTGACGGTATCGAATAGGGTCCTTGCGGCGGGGTGGCTTGAGCGCCGGGAGGACAGATGGGCGCGTGCACGTGATCGAACTGCCTGACCGGGCGATGACCTGGGTGATGACCGGTGACAGCATTACCCAGGCCGTGCTGCACACCCACGGCGGTCGCGGCTGGGTAGAACACGTTCATGAGCGGATCAGGTGGCAACTCGGCCGGCTCACCGACATCGTCATCAACAGCGGTGTCTCCGCTTCATACGCCCCCGACATCCTGGCCGCTTACGACCATCTGATCGGCCGCTTCACTCCCGACGTGGTCTCGATCTCCCTGGGTACCAACGACGCCCTCGCCGGTGCGGACGGGCTGGCCGGGTTCTGTCAGGCGATGCGCACGATCATCGCGAAAGCAGCCGACGCGCAGATCGTGCTGCACACCCCCGTCCTGGTCAGCCAGGCTGGGCGGGCGTACCGCGCGGAACTGCCCCGCTATTGCCAGGCCGTCCGGGAAATCGCTGCGGACAGCGGTGCTGTGCTGGTGGACCACGAGGCCCACTGGCTGGCCCGGTTCGCCGACGAGGACCCGATCGCCTGGCTCGACGACCCGGACCACCCGAACGCCGCCGGCCACCTGGAGATGGCCAACCACGCGCTGCGCGCCATGGGTCTAGGCGAGCTGACCAGCCTGTGAACTGCCGGTACCGACGCCGTGGTGGACGAAGAACAGGCCGTCCGGATCGTAGCGTTCCTTCACCTGCAGGAGGCGGGCATAGTTGTCGCCCCAGAACGCTGTCTGCCAGTCGGCTTCGAAGTAATCGGTTTCGTTGAAGTAGGAGGCGGGCCGCTCGCGGAAGGCTCTGAGCGGTGCCATCGCCGCGGTGACGAGCTCCGCCTGCTGCCGTCCCTGCGTGAGATCCGGCTCGTGGCCGGGGATCCCGGGATAAACCGACTGCTGCTTGGATGTGGCGATCGCCAGCGCGAAGGAGTCCAGGACCGCCGGGTTCATCGAGGTGTCCGCCGTCCGGCGCATGGCGTCCCCAGCGCCTCCCGCGAGGCCTTTGTTGCAGGCCAGCTGCACCGACCAGAACTGGCTGGCACGCACGAGCGCATCGACCAGGGCCGGCTGGTTTTCCGGTTCGAGAAGCTGCTGTGACAGCCAGGTCGACTGGAAGGTGTTCAGGAACCAACCCACCTCGTTGGTATTGATCGACCAGTGGTAATAGTCCTCCGGTGCGCCGGGGAGAGGGTCGGGCACGACCAATGCGGGGATCAATTCAGGCAAGAATTGCTCGTACCACGCCACGTTCCAGAAGTCCTGTCCCGGGACCGCCAGGAACCCCGGCTGGCTTCCCGCTTCCTCTCCGGTGAGCGTGTAGTCGGCAGGCCGGGCGGTGACCCAGTCGAAGAACGGGGCCCAGGTCTGCTCGGCCTGGGCTTGGGTGAGCCCCTGGAACAGCATGAAGATGGTGATCTGGTTCCCGTTCCCGGTTCCGAAATTGATCTGCTCTCCCCAGTGCGGGTTGAACAGGCTCTCGCGGTAGAACGAGATCATCTGCCCGACCAGCGCCTGGTAGGCGGCGTCCGACGCGGCGGTGATCACAGCGGACACCAGGCCGAGATAGTCCGGCAGCGGGTGGGTGCGCAGCGTGAACCGGGTGACGACACCGAAGGTCCCGCCCCCGCCGCCCTTGAGCGCCCAGAACAGGTCCGGATCCTGGAAGGCGTTGACGACCCGCACGGTCCCGTCCGCGGTGACGACCTCGGCCTCCAGCAGGTTCGCCGCCGCGGTGCCGAACGTCTTCGACCAGCTCCCGAAGCCGCCGCCCTGCGTCAGGCCGGAGACACCGACGGTCGTGCAGCCCCCGCCCTGCACATAGCGGCCCGCGACGGTGGTGACGGCGTTGTAGGCATCTATCCAGATCGCGCCGGCGCCCACGCTCACGGCTGGCTCGGGCTCGACCAGGCCCGCGGCGCCCTGGGGCACGAAACTGTCGCTGAGCTCGATGTCCTGCATGTTGGGCCTGGTCCAGATCAGCAGCGAATCCGGCGCGTTCGAAGTCCCCAGATAGCTGTGACCGCCTGACTTCACGACCAGGCGGACATTGTGCTCGCGGGCGAAGTTCACCGCGGCCGAGACATCGGCGCTGCTGGCGGCCAGCACCGCGTACGCGCTGGGCTCGGAGGCGAACGCGTCGATCCAGCCGAGGGTCTGGGTCAGGTTTACGCTTTGATCGATGTAGAAGGGATCCATCAGGTTCTGGAACAGGTCGGCGCACGCGGCACTGCCGGCGTCCGGCTCGCACACCGTGAAGGCCGACTGCACCTGCACCAGCCGCCCGCCCACGCTCTCGCCGAGGGCCGCCCACTCCGCCGGGCTGGGCCAGCCCGGCTCGCCGGGCCGGACAGTTCGGGCCGCCTGCGCAGCCACATGAGGCGCGAGGGCGGCGAAACGGGAAAACAGCGGCAGCACAGCCGCCGCTTTCAGTAGCGTGCGTCTCTGCATTCCGGCTCCTATCGGGAGGACTGCACGACCCGGCAGCTCCCGCTGAAACTAACGTCGTGAGTCGGCACCAGACCAGGCAAGTTCACCGGCAGGTTCACCGGCAATGTTCTGGCTCGGCGGCTGCGTCAGCAGGTGTGGGGGAACGTGATTGACGGGAACGCCGAGATCAGCGAAGATGCGCAGCGCCTGCTGCCAGTGGCGGCGTGCCTTGCCGGGCTTCCCGAGGGCATACCAGGCACGGCCGAGGCCGCCGTGAGCACGACCCTGCTGGTTTCTCAGACCGATCCGGGACGCCAGGCCGAGGGCAGTGGCAAACTCGGCACGGGCGTCGCCGGGCCGCCCCGTGGCGAGAAGGGCCTCGCCCAGGCCGTTGAGCGCGTGGGCCTCACCGGTCCAGTTGCCGGTCTTGCGGAACACGCTGCGAGCCCGCCGTTGCAGGCTAGCGGCCCTGCGCAGCTGGCCTTGATGCAACGCCACCGCGCCGAGTTCGCTGAGCATGTCGGCCATCTGGTCGAGGTCGCCTGCCTGGCGGGCAAGGTCCGCGGCCTGCTGCAGGTGACCGGCAGCCTGCGGGTAGCGGCCCTGGCGTACGGCCACGATGCCCAGGTTGCCCAGCGGGCGAACCGCGCCCGCGCTGTCACCCTGCGCGCGGTACAGGTCCAGGGCCTGCTGGAGCTGGCTGACGGCCTGCGGGTAGCGGCCTTGCAGGCGATGGACAATGCCCAGACCGCACCCTGCCCTGGCCACGCCACTGATGTCGTCGGCCTGGCGGAACAGCGCTTGCGCCCGCTGGTAGTGCCCGGTTGCATCCTGATAGCGGCCCTGCCTTATAGCGACGACACCGAGGCCGATCAACGCTCCTCCTTCCGCGGCGCGGTCAGCGATCTTGCGGGCTGAGCGGCGTGCGTGGTCGTGCAGGATGACTGCCTCGGGGAAATGGCCGCGTCCGTCGAGGTACCACAACAAGACATTGGCCATCCGGATGGCATGGCCTGGCCAGCCGTTTTCGGTCATGTACTCCACGGCAGAAAGCAGGCAGGCCCGTTCGGCATCCAGCCATGTCAATGCCTCAGCTGGGCTGCCGATCGGCCCTGGGGTGATCGCGGCCTGTGCTTCGGCCAGGGGCACCGCGTCGAGCGGCGTGCGTTCGGGCGGCCGCAGAACGGCCATCGCCGTGGCGGCGGAATGCAGGTAGTAGTCGAACAGGCGGGTTAGCGCGCGCTGCCGCTGCCTTTCGCCGTCGCAGCTGGCCGCAAGTTCGCGGGCATAGCATCGCAGCAGGTCATGCATGGCGTACCGGCCCGCCCGGGTGGGCTGGATCAGGTACCCGCGGGCCAGCACGTCAAGCAGACGGCCGGCCCGCGCCGCCGTGGTGCCGAGGAGCGCGGCGGCCGCGTACCGATCAAGATCCGGACCCCGGTGCAGGCCCGCCAGCCGGAACGCTCGCGCGGTCCCGGCATCGAGGTGCCGGTAGGACCATGCGAACACGGCTCGCACCGCGGTGTCCTCATCCTCGCCCGCGTCGAGCACGTCCAGCGGGTGCTGATCCTCCAGCTCGCTGGCCAGGTCGGCGAGCGAGCTGGCAGGGTACATGGTGGCGATCTCGGCGGCCACCCGCAATGCCAGCGGCAGCCGCGAGCACCGCGCTGCCAGCTGCGCCGCGGCGCCGGGGGCGGCGTCAACCCGGCCGCCGATCAGCGCCCGCAGCAATCCGACCGCATCCGCCATCGGCAGCAGGTCCAAGTCCACCCGCTGTGCACCGTCTCTGGCCACCAGGCCGGCCAGCGTATTGCGGCTGGTCACGAGCGTCACGCAGTCCGGAGCAGCAGGCAGCAGCGGCCGTACCTGCCCGGCCTCGCAGGCATTATCCAGGATGATCAGCACCCGCCGGCCGGAGAGCAGGCCCCGGTACCGGGCCGCGCGCCGCTCGGTCTCGGCCGGGATATCCGTCCCGGGAACGCCGAGGGCACGCAGGAATCCGGTCAGCGCGTCGCCTGCCGTCATCGGCTCACCCGGACCATAGCCGCGCAGGTTCACATACAGCTGCCCGTCCGGGAACCTCCCGGCCATCTGATGCGCCCACTGGAGCGCCAGCGCCGTCTTCCCCACCCCAGCCGTCCCGCCGATCGCCGAGATCACCACCGGCCCCGGCGCCCGGTCAGGGACCTGGTCCGCGAGCGCGCTGAGCGCGGCCAGTTCGTCTTCCCGGCCGACGAAGTGCCGTGGCTGCCCAGGCAATTCCCGCGGCACCACGAACCCAGCGGTGCCCGCTAGCTGCGGGGGTTCCAGGGAGGTGGCAACGGGCCCGCTGCGCGAACCGGCGCGACAGGCCGCGATCAGCTCGTCGCATGCATTGGCAGGCAGGCCCAGGGCTTCCCCGAGCAGGCGGATCGTCCTGGGATGGGGCGTGCGGATACTCCCGCGTTCCACGTTGCTGACCGTCCGGACGCTCAGCCCCGACCGGTCGGCAACTTCCTCCTGCGACAGCCCCGCGTCCTCGCGCCGCTGCCGCAGCGACCGGCCCGGTGATGCACCATCCTCGCGGTTCATTGGCCCCACACCTCGGCAGGTTTTCCAATCGCGGCTCGCCCCGAGGAAAGGCTAATCCCGCCGGCCATCCGCACCGCAAGTCACGTAATCAGCGGGTGTGCGCTGGAAGCCCTCAGCTGCTGTGGCCGTAGTGCCGGGGAGTGAACACGGCGGTCCGGCCGCCCTGCTCGAACACCCGCGTCGCGGAGGACCCGATGATCAGCAGCGTGTTCATGTCGACGGCCGCCGCGTCAAGACCCTCCAGCGTGATGATGCTCAGCTCCTCGCCGGGCCGGCCGACGTTGCGCCCGACGACGACCGGCGTGTCCGGAGCGCGATGCCTCAGCACCAGGTCGCGGACGGCGCCGACCTGCCAGGTGCGGGTGCGGGACGCCGGGTTGTACAGGGCCAGCACCAGGTCGGCGGCTGCGGCCGCGGCCACCCGGTCGGCGATGACCTGCCACGGCTTGAGCCGGTCGGACAGGCTGATCACGCAGTAGTCATGGCCGAGCGGCGCGCCGGCGCGGCTGGCCACCACCTGGGCCGCGGTGACGCCCGGCAGGATCTCGATGCCGACGTCGGCCCATCGTCCCGGGTCCGACGAGGCCTGCTCCAGCACCGCCGAGGCCATCGCGAACACGCCGGGGTCGCCGGAGGAGATCACCGCGACCCGGCCGCCCTTCGCGGCCAGATCGAGGGCAAGCGCCGCCCGGTCAGCCTCGACGGTGTTTCCCGAGGCGTGGCGGTGCTGTCCCGGCCGGTTCGGCACCCGCGCCAGGTAGGCCCGGTAGCCCACCAGATCGGTGGCGGCGGCGATCGCCGCCGCCGACTCGGGCGTCAGCCAGGCCGGGTCGCCGGGGCCGAGCCCGACGACCGTCACGCCGGGCGGCGGCTCGGTCCGCTGGCCCCGCCCGGGCACCAGCGCCAGCGACATGTACGGCACGGTGGCCGGATCGACGTCGGCTAGCGGCGCTACGCGCTGGGCGTCGGTGCCGGCCCGTTCTGCATAGCGGGCCCGGTCCAGCAGGCCAGTGTCCGCCAGGGCGTCGCGCACCTTGTCGAAGGTGCGGCCCAGCTTGAGGATCGCCACCGCGTCGCCGTCAGCGGCGGCCATCCGGGCGCGCAGCAATTCCGGCGGGAGCGTTCCGGGCAGCACGGTGAGCGACTCGTCGTGCTGCACCAGCGGCTCGCCGACGGCCGCGGCCGCCGCGGAAACCGACGAGACCCCGGGAACGATCTGTGCGCCGAACCGACCCGCCAGGCGGACGTGGAGATGCTGGTAGGAACCGTAAAGGCCCGGATCCCCTTCGCAGAGCACGACGACGGCCCGTCCCAGGTCAAGGTGTGCGGCGAGGCGCCCGGCGGCTTCGGTGTAGAAGTCGGCAAGCGCGCCGGCGTATCCGCCGGGGTGATCGGTGTCTTCCGTGGTCACCGGGTAGCGCAGCACCTCCTCGGCCTGTCCGGGGCGCAGGTAGGGTGCGGCCGCCGCGCGGGCGACGCTGTGGCCGTGCCGGGCGCAGTGGTAAGCGATGACGTCGGCCTCGGCGATCAGGCGGGCGGCCCGCACGGTCACCAGCTCGGGGTCGCCGGGGCCCACCCCGACGCCGTACAGCCTGCCCGGTGCCATCGCCGTCACTCCGCCCTGCTCGCCAGTGCGTTCACGGCCGCGGACGCGATCGCCGACCCGCCGCGCCGGCCGTGCAGCGTCAGGAACTCGAGGTGCAGCCCATTGTCGGCCAGCGCGGCCTTGGACTCGGCGGCGCCGACGAACCCGACCGGCACTCCGATCACGGCGGCGGGCCTTGGTGCCCCGGCCGCGACGATGTCCAGCAGGTGGAACAGCGCGGTGGGCGCGTTGCCGACGGCGACCAGCGCGCCGTCCAGGCGGTCGCGCCAGAGCTCGACCGAGGCCGCCGTCCTGGTTGTGCCTAGTTCAACCGCAAGCCCGGGCGTCCGCGGGTCGCGCAGCGTGCACAGCACGTCGTTGCCGGCGGGCAGCCGGGACCTGGTGACGCCCGCGGCCACCATGGACGAGTCGCAGAGCACCGGCGCGCCGGCCCGGAGCGCGGCCTCGGCCTGCCCGGCGAAGCCCGCCGACCAGGCCAGGTCGCCGACCAGGTCGGTCATGCCGCAGGCGTGGATCATGCGCACGGCAACGCGCTCCAGGTCGGCGGGGACGCGGGACAGGTCGGCCTCCCGGCGGATGGTGGCAAAGGACTCCCGGTAGATGGCGGCGCCGTCCCGTTCGTATCCGGTCTTCATGCCGGCCTCGCCCGGGCGCTCAGCTCCGCGCCGTCGCCGAACACCAGCCGGCCGTCGGACGTGGCGACGACCGCGGTGGCGTCGGCGGGCAGGCCGCACCGGCGGCCGCACCCCGCCCAGTGCACCGCGCCCAGCCCGGGGACGCGCCCGGCCAGCACGCGCACGTCAGCGAGCGACCTGCCGCAGGCCATGCCCGCGCACGCAGTGACCGGGGCGAGTTCGTGGCCGTCGCTGACGACGAGTCCCGCATCGTCCAGCCGCTGCAGCGCGGCACCGGCCGGATCGGCCAGCGGGAGCACGATCCGCCCCGCCGCGGCAAGCCGGGCCACCTCGCCGGGGCGCAGCATGCGCGCGACGAGCCGGACCTGCGCCGTGGTCAGCCGGGCCAGCGGCGCGGCGACCACGACGAGCTTTTCAGCGTCCGGCACCGCGCCCAGCGCCAGCCGGCCCGTGGTGTCACTCACCGCGGCACCGAGCTCACCTCCGACCGCCGAGGCGACGCCGGCTCCGCCGTCCGCCAATCCGGCCACGCGCGCGCTGCTCACCCGTGCGTCGGCATCGCTGCTCTCCGACCGCGCCGGTTCCGCTCGCCGCTGGTCGAGGAAGGCGCGTGCCGCCGCGGCCGCGTGCCGGATCCCGGCTGCTGCCGTGCCGCGCAGGCCCGTGAGTCGGCCGGCCACGACGAGCTCGGCGGCGCCTGAATCAAGCCGCAGGCCCACGTCGCAGCCGCCCAGCCCCGCATGCCCGGTTCCGTCGTCCAGGCTGAACAGGAACCGCCCCGGCAGCGCAACCAGGGCGGGGTCGCCCAGGATCGCGCGGTCCAGGGCGCGCACCAGGCCGCGCAGGTCTGGATGGTCTGCCAGGCCGGCCAGCGGGCTCGCGGTGATGTTGCGCGCCCGGTCGTGGGCGGGCGACGGCATGAGGCCGACCGCGGTGGCGCGGTGCGCCATGCCGGCGGCCGCGTCCGGCTCGATGCCCCGGATCTGCACGTTGCCGCGGGCGGTGAGGTCGACGCGCCCATCGCCGAACCGGCTGGTCAGGGCGGCCACCGACGCCAGCCGGGCGCTGCTCGCGTAGCCGCCGGGCAGCCGGATCCGGGCGACGAGCCCGTCGCGCGCCTCATGCAGGTCGAGGATCCCGGGGCATGCGTCACCGGTCGTCATCGGCCGCTCGCCAACAAAGTCCCCACGGCAGGCCGACAGTAGCGGCCGGTAACGCCCTGGTCAACGCCGGGGGGTGCGGTGCTGTCGCGGAGGGCGACTTGCCCGGATGCTCCGTCACCGCACTCAGCTGAGCGATGGCGCGGCGCCTACCATGGATGGGAGGGCACCCTGGTACCCCTCGTTCGTTGCGATCGCGGGAGGCAACTTTGATGGCCTGGCCAGCGCGCGAGATGGCAGCAGGGGAAGACCGTGGCCGCTTGCGCACATCCCACGCCGACCGCGACCGCGTCGTCGACACACTCAAAGCCGCATACGTGTATGGCTTGGTGACCAAGGAGGAGTTCGACACGCGGGTCGGCCAGACGCTCGTTGCGCGCACCTATGCGGAACTGGCGGCGATTACGGCCGACATCCCTGCCGGGCTGGCGCCAGCACCTCCTCCGCTCAGCCTCGCACCGGCAAAGGCCAATCCCGCGGCACACGTCAGCCCGGGGCCGGGTGATCGCGCGTTCGGAGCGATGGCCGCGCTTGCGGTGCTGCTGTTCGCTGTCGCCTGCTTTGCCAGTGACGCGATGACCCCGGTGCTCTTGCTGGGAGCGCTCGTCAGCGCCTTCGTGTCCTTGTGCGCACGGCACCACAACCGATCTGGCGGTCAGCTGCCTCCGCAGCAGAAGGTGCGCGGCGGTCCGGAAGCGGGTCGCCGGGTGGGATCTGCTGCACCGGCAGAATGGCCCTTGCGCCCAAGCAAGCCCTGGCGGCCGGACAGTGCTCAGATGGCACCGCGCCATTCTCTGCGCCCCCAGACGTCCAGCTAGTGCCGCGTTAAGTTACGTTTAACCCGGGCGGCGTGACCGGGGACCGCATGCCCAGCCACTGCTCGGCGCCCCAGGCCTCGAAACGCTCTGCCTCGGTGAACCCCAGCTTCACAGCGAGGCGCATCGAGCGGGCGTTGGCGGTCTGGGTGAAGAGCACCACTGGCTCGCCGGGAAGCGCGCCATCCAGCCAGCCGAGTGCCGCTGCACACGCCTCCTCGGCGTACCCGAATCCCCACGCCTGCGGCAGGAAGAGGTAACCGAGCTCGGCCTTCCCGGCACAGCGCCGCGTTGCTCTCTTGAGAATGACCTGGCCGATCATGGCCCCGTTGAGGTCAACGGCGAAGAGGCCGGGGGGCCGCTCGGGCGTTCCGGGCATCTCGCGCTCAAGCTCGTCACGCGGCTGGGGGCCGCCGAGGTACACGCCCACCTCTGGCGAGGCCAGCAGTTCGATGAACGCCGCGCGGTCCCGGGCCTCGGGCTCACGGAGGACGAGCCTATCGGTCCTGATCGGTTCAGGTGGCCAGGCGACGGCTCCCAGCTCTGCCATGCGCGCAGGCTAGCAAGTGGCCAACCCACCAAGCGGGCAAACGTGACCTGCTACGGAGGCAGGCAGTGATCGCGCCGTCGCCGAACCGGCCGGCCAGGGCCGCCAGCGACAGCAGCCGGGTGCGGCTCGCGTAGGTGCCAGGTCAAGCCGAGCTGGCGCTAGCCAACAACGGTCGCGGGGCCAATAACGGGAGCCTTTTGCCCGTCTTTCCGCGGAGCTCCTAAGTGATGAAGCCGGTAATGTCGGCGGGCGGGTGTTCAATGGTTCACATGGCACGGGTTCTTACATTTACGAAGGATGACCTCAAAGGCGCTGCGGGAGCCAGGTCGTTCGAGCGTGGCCTGGACTATCTCCGCGATGTGGAGGACCTGGACGTTGCCAGCACGCAGATCACCGCCTGCGTATACGGCAGCAGCAAGTACCGGGTCTGTTTGGCATTCGGTGACGAAGTGCTCAGCGGGTCCTGCACATGCCCGTACGGCCAGGAAGGCTTCTTCTGCAAGCACTGCGTTGCTGTCGGGCTCGCGGTGCTGGAGATGGGTGAGGACCTTCCGGTGCTGATCGAGGCCACCAGAGCCGAACGGCAGGCGCTTGAGTCCTGGCTGGAGTCGCTCTCCAAGAAGGAACTGCTGGCCGAGCTACTCGGGTTGCTTGACGAGGAGCCGGATCTGCGGCGCCGCTTGGAGCTGCGGGCAGCGTCGGTGAACTTGGATGCCGTGACGGTCCGCCGCGCCGTCCAGGAGCTGATCCTGCTGCCCCGCCGCGGGTACGTCGAGTACAGCGAGGCTTACGCTTACGTCAACGACGTGCACAGGGCAGCGGCGGCGATTGACGATCTGACCGAGGCTGGGGGTGCAGCGGACGCGATCGGGATCGCGCGTGAAGCGGTCGCCTTGCTGACCGAGGCGTTTGAGCATGTCGACGACTCCTCGGGGGTGGTCGGCGACGCCACACACGAGCTGCTCGCGGTTCATCTGCGTGCGTGCGAGGCCGCGCCCCCGGATCCGGTCTCGCTCGGTGACTACCTGGCCGGGCTGCTGCTGCACAGCGACTATGGGTTCGGGCCCGATCTCGCCGACTACACCCGGCTGCTCGGTGACAAAGGCTTCGCCGCAGTACGTGAGCGCATAGAGGCCGCGTATTCCCGGAATCCGCAGGATTGGCAGGCGCGGAACCTCATGGAGTCGCTGGCCAGGGCCGAAGGCGACGTTGATGCGCTCATCGCGATATACGCCGCCCATCTTGATGATCGTGGCTGGAACCACCTTCGTATCGCCGAGGAACTCGATGAGAATGGCCGTGGCGGCGAGGCCCTCGTCTGGGCCGAGCGTGGCCTGGCTGAGGCCGCGAATCCGGACCAGCGGCTGGTCGACTATCTGGCTAGCCGGTATGCGGCCGCGGGCCGGGGTGACGACGTGCTCAGCCTGCGGCGCGATCGCTTCCGCGACGAGCGGACACTGGCCAGCTATCAGGCGCTCCGGGGCGCCGCCAAAGATTCCGGCGCATGGCCCGCAGAGCGTGCCGAAGCACTCGCCCTGCTAGGCAAGGACGTGCATCGTTCTTCTGGCCGTGTCTTGTGGGGCTGGGACGGCCCGGTCCTGGTCGACGCGCTGCTCGACGACGGTGATCTGGACGCCGCATGGGAGGCGGCAAAGGACGCCGCTTCGGACGCTCAGTGGCTTCGGCTGGCTGACGCCTCGGCCGCTACCCGTCCGATTGATGCACTAGCGGTCTACATGAGGGCGATCGCCCCGTTGAAGAGCATGACCGGCGACCGCGTCTACCACCGGATGGCGAGCCTGCTGCTCTCCGCGCGCGCCTGCCACGAGACCCTGGGAACGACAGACAAGTTCGCCCGGTACATGACCGGCTTGCGCTTGGACCAGAAGCGAAAGCGCAACCTGATCAAGATCCTGGACCAAAAAGGACTCTAGCCTCCTGCGCGGAGTCTCTATCGTCGTGGGTATGACGCAGGTGGACAGGTTCTCGGTGACGATGCCGCCGGAAGTTGGCGAAGGCGTTCGGCAGGCCGCCGCGCGGCAAGGAATCAGCGTGTCGGCGTGGCTCGCTGAGGCGGCGGCCGACCGCCTCAGGAATGAATTGCTCGGTGCCGCATTGGATGCATGGGAGTCCGAAGACGGTCCCTTCGCCGAGACCGAGCTGAACCGGGTATGAGCCATCGTTTCGCGCGCACCTGGCTGTCTGGCTGAGGGGCAGTGGCATCCCATTTGCAGACGTAGGGACCGTGTCCGGGCGGACGACATGGGGAGTTCGGTTGACGTGCGCGCTCGGCGTGCGCGAGAGTCGGCAGGTACACGCGACGGTTAGCGAGGAAGCCGGTGCGAATCCGGCGCGGTCCCGCCACTGTCACCGGGGAGCAGACCCCAGCACGGCCACGGCCCATTCGGGCGGGAAGGCCGGGGCGCGCACCGATCCGGGAGCCAGGACACTCCGGCCGTCGCGACCTTCGACCCGGGGCGAGGATCCCGAGAAGGGCCCGTCGTGCCTTCAGGACCCAGCGACAGTACCGTCCTGCTGCTGTCCACGTCCGATACTGATCTGCTGGCCGCCAAGGCCAGCGGAGCCAATTACCGGCTCGCTAACCCCGCACGCCTGGACCCGGCGGATCTTCCGCCGCTGCTCGACGGCAGCGACGTGGTCGTCGTGCGGCTGCTGGGCGGCGAGCAGGCGTGGCGCGAGGGGCTCGCCGCGCTGCGCCGCCAGCCGCTCCCGCTGATCGTGCTCGGCGGCGAGATCGTCCCGGACGCTGCGCTGATGGCCCTGTCCAGCGTTCCGGCGGGCATCGCCGCGCAGGCGCACGAGTACCTGGCCCACGGCGGGCCGGGCAACCTCCGCGAGCTGGCCATGTTTCTGGCCGACACCGTGCTGATGACCGGCCACGGCTTCGCTCCGCCCGAGCCGATGCCCACGTGGGGCCTGCGCCCGTGGCCGCCAGCGGAGGCTCAGCCCGGCGCGGGCGGCTCACCCGGCGCGGACCGCCAGCCCGGCGAGCCGGAGCGGCCGGTGGTCGCGGTGCTCTACTACCGGGCGCACGAACTGGCCGGCAACACGGACTTCGTCGACGCCCTCGCCGCGGCGATCGAGTCCTGCGGCGCACGCGCGATGCCGGTCTGGTGTGCCAGCCTGCGGACCGCGCCGCCGGAACTTCTGCAGGCGCTCGGCCGGGCCGACGTGCTGGTCGTCACCGTGCTCGCAGCCGGGGGCACGGTTCCGGCGATGTCCCAGGCGGGCGGGGACGACGAGGCGTGGGACACCGGCGCGATCGCCGCCCTGGACATCCCGGTCGTGCAGGCGCTGTGCCTCACCTCGCCGCGGGCGCAGTGGACCGATGCGAACGCCGGGCTCAGCCCGCTCGACGCGGCCACCCAGGTGGCGATACCGGAGTTCGACGGCCGGATCATCAGCGTGCCGTTCTCGTTCAAGGAGACTGGCGAAGACGGCCTGTCGCGCTACGTTCCGGATCCGGAACGCGCCGCGCGGGTGGCCGGGACCGCGGTCGCGCTGGCCCGGCTGCGGCACATCCCGCCCGCCGGGCGGCGGATCGCGGTCGTGCTGTCCGCCTACCCCACCAAGCATTCCCGGATCGGCAACGCGGTCGGCCTGGACACCCCGGTGAGCACCGTCCGGCTGCTGAGAGCGATGCGTGAGCGCGGCTACGACGTCGGGCCCGTGGGCGGCCCCGATGCGCTGCCCGGCATCGAGCCACCGGACGGGGACGCGCTGATCCACGCGGTGATCGCGGCAGGCGGCCAGGACCCGGAGTGGCTCACCGACCGGCAGCTGGCCGCCGCGGCGGTGCGGATCCCGGCCGCGCAGTACCGCGCCTGGTTCGGCCGGCTGCCCGCCGAGCTGCGCACCAGCGTGGAGAAGGCCTGGGGGCCGCCACCCGGCGAGCTGTTCGTGGACCGGGCCGCCAGCGCCAGCGTCGGCGGCGACCCAGACGGCGACATCGTGCTCGCCGCGCTGCGCGCGGGCAACGTCGTGCTGCTCGTGCAGCCGCCGCGCGGCTTCGGCGAGAACCCGGTCGCGATCTACCACGACCCCGACCTGCCGCCGAGCCACCACTACCTGGCCGCGTACCGGTGGCTGGAGGAGAGCTTCGGCGCGCATGCGGTCGTGCACATCGGCAAGCACGGCAACCTGGAATGGCTGCCGGGCAAGAACCTCGGCATGTCCGCGGCGTGCGGGCCCGACGCTGCGCTCGGCAACCTGCCGCTGATCTACCCGTTCCTGGTCAACGACCCGGGCGAGGGCACCCAGGCCAAGCGCCGCGCGCACGCCACGATCGTCGACCACCTGGTGCCGCCGATGACCCGCGCGGAGACCTACGGCGACCTGGCGCGGCTCGAGCAGCTCATGGACGAGCACGCCGCGGTGGCCGCGCTGGACCCGGCCAAGCTCCCGGCGATCCGGGCCCAGATCTGGACCCTCATCCAGGCCGCGAAGCTCGACCACGACCTCGGCCTGCAGGATCGCCCGCAGACGGAAGAGTTCGATGACTTCCTGCTGCATGTCGACGGCTGGCTGTGCGAGGTCAAGGACGCGCAGATCCGCGACGGCCTGCACGTGCTCGGCGAAGCGCCCGAGGGCGCAGCGCGCGTCGGCCTGGTGCTCGCGATGCTCCAGGCCCGCCAGATCTGGTCCGGCGGGGCCGGGCTAGGCGGCCCGGGTGGGCAGGGCGGGGCGGGTGCCGCAGGCGGGACGAACGGCGCCGGCGGCGGAGGCCCGCTGCCGGGACTGCGCGAGGCGCTCGGCCTGGCCGAGGACGGCACCGCGCCGCGCGCCGCGGTCGACCGGACCGAGGAACAGGCCAGGGCGCTGGTCGAGGGGATGGAGCTCGCCGGCTGGCGGGCCAGCGCGGCCGCGCAGGTCACCAGCGAGGTCCTCGGCCGCAGCGACGAGACCGTCGAGCGGCTGCTGCGGTTCGCCGCCGACGACCTGATACCGCGCCTGGCCGCGACGGCCGGCGAGATCGACGCGGTGCTGCACGCGCTCGACGGCGGCCACGTCCCGGCGGGCCCGAGCGGCTCCCCGCTGCGCGGGCTCATCAACACGCTGCCGACCGGCCGGAACTTCTACGCCGTGGACCCCAAGGCGGTGCCGTCCCGGCTGGCCTGGGAGACCGGCCAGCAACTCGCCGCCAGCCTGCTGGATCGCTACCGCGAGGACACCGGTGAGTGGCCGGCCTCGGTCGGGCTATCGGTCTGGGGAACCGCCGCCATGCGGACCTCCGGCGACGACATTGCCGAGGTGCTCGCGCTGCTCGGGGTGCGGCCGGTCTGGGACGACGCCAGCCGCCGGGTCACCGGCCTCGAGGTCACCCCGCCAAAGGAGCTCGGTCGCCCGAGGATCGACGTGGTCGTGCGGATCAGCGGGTTCTTCCGCGACGCGTTCCCGCACGTGATCACCCTGCTCGACGACGCGGTCAGTCTGGTCGCCGACCTGGACGAGGACCCGGCGAGCAACTTCGTCCGCGCGCACGCGCTGGCCGATGCGGAGCGTATAGGCGACCACCGCCGGGCCACCACGCGGATCTTCGGATCGCCCCCGGGCGCCTACGGCGCCGGCCTGCTGCCGCTGATGGAGAGCCGGTCCTGGCGCGACGACGCCGACCTGGCCGAGGTCTACGCGGCCTGGGGCGGGCACGCGTACGGGCGCGGCCTCGACGGCCGCCCCGCACGCGAGGACATGGAGTCCGCCTACCGGCGGATAAGGCTCGCGGTGAAGAACACCGACAGCCGTGAGCACGACATCGCCGACTCCGACGACTACTACCAGTACCACGGCGGCATGATCGCCGCGGTCCGCTCGCTGACCGGCGAGGCACCGCGCGCCTACGTCGGCGACAGCACCCGGCCGGAGAACGTCAGGACGCGAACCCTGGTCGAGGAGTCGGCCCGGGTGTTCCGGTCCCGGGTGGTGAACCCGCGCTGGATCCAGGCGATGCGCCGGCACGGCTACAAGGGCGCGTTCGAGCTCGCCGCCACCGTCGACTACCTGTTCGGCTGGGACGCCACCACCGGGGTGGTCGCGGACTGGATGTACGAGCAGCTCACCGCGTCCTACGTGCTCGACCCGGAGACCAGGCAGTTCCTCGAGAAGAGCAACCCGTGGGCGCTGCGCGGCATCACCGAGCGGCTGCTGGAAGCGGCGGGCCGCGGGCTCTGGGAGGCGCCCGAGGAACAGACGCTGGAGGCCCTGCGCGAGGTCTTCCTGCAGGTCGAGGGCCAGCTAGAGGAGGCGCAGGCGTGACCGGGCTGCCGTTCATGGCGGTCGTCGGCCAGGACGACGCCCGGCTCGCGCTGCTGCTCGGCGCCGTCGACCCCGGCATCGGCGGCGTGCTGCTCACCGGCGAGAAGGGCACCGCCAAGACCACGCTGGTCCGCGGCCTGGCCGGGATCCTGCCGGGCATCAGCGTGGTGGCCAAGTGCCGGTTCTCCTGCGACCCGGCCAGCCCCGACCCGGCCTGCCCGGACGGCCCGCACCCCCCGGGCAGCGCCGCCACCCACCGGCCTGCCCGCCTGGTCGAGCTGCCGCTCGGCGCCACCGACGACAACGTCACCGGCAGCCTCGACGTCCCCAGGGTGCTGGCCGGGGCGGGCACCGCCGAGGCGTTCGCGCCGGGCCTGCTGGCGCTGGCCAACCGCGGCATCCTCTACGTCGACGAGATCAACTTGCTGCCCGACCACATCGTGGACGTGCTGCTCGACGCCGCGGCCACCGGCAGCACCAGCGTGGAGCGGGAAGGGGTCTCGCTGCGGCACGCGTCCAGCTTCCTGCTCGTCGGCACCATGAACCCCGAGGAGGGGGAGCTGCGCCCGCAGCTGCTGGACCGGTTCGGGCTGTGCGTGCCGGTCGTCGCCAGCTCCGACCCGGAGCGCAGGGCCGCGGTTGTCCGGGCACGGCTCGAGCATGATCGGTCTCCGTCTGCCAGCGCCCACGCATTTGAGAGCCTTGAACGCGACGCCACCAGCCAAATCGCCGCGGCCCGGGCCCGTCTGGGCAGCGCCGAAATAAGCGACGCCGAGCTGCTGCGGATCACCACGGCCTGCGCGACCCTCGGCGTCGACGGCATGCGCGGTGACCTGGTGACCTGCCGGACCGCGATAGCCCACGCCGCGTGGCAGCAACGCGACGAGGTGATCGGCGAGGACGTGCGCGTGGCGGCCCGGCTGGCGCTGCCGCACCGGCAGCGGCGCGGGCCGTTCGACGACCCAAGTGCCGACGAGGCCAAGCTCGACGAGGCGCTCGGCCCCGACGCGGCTGACGGCGACCCGGACGGCCCGGACGACGACGGCCCGGACGACAGCGGCCCCGGCGGCGGGGGAGGTGCGGGGACCCCCGACCGCGGCGAGAACGGCAGCGAGCCGTCACCGTCACGCGCCCAGGACGCTGAGCCGCCTCCTTCACGCGCGCGGGACAGCGAGCGCCGCGAGGACCCGTCGGCGCCAGCTCCGGCTGGCACGTCGGCTCCGCCCGGCGCCGCGTTCCAGGTAAAACGACTTATGGCCGCCGGGCTCGGCTCAGGGAACGAAGGCCGACGGTCCGGCTCGCGCGGGCCGCACGGCCGGCCGATCGCCAGCATCCGGTCGTCGCGGCGGCCCGAGCTGCTGCCCACGCTGCGCGCCGCCGTGCTGGCCCGGCCCGGCGCCGCGGTCACCGTCACGCCCGGCGACCTGCGGGTCAGCCTGCGCCGTGGCCGCGAGTCCAACCTGATCGTGCTGCTGCTCGACACCTCGGGCTCGATGGCCGCGCGGCGCCGCAGCGCCGCGGTGAGCACCGCGGCGCTGTCCCTGCTGGACGACGCGTACCGGCGCCGGGACAAGGTCGCGCTGCTCACGTTCCGCGGCGACGGCGCCACGCTCGTGGTCCCGCCGACATCGTCGGTGGAACTTGCCGCGCGCCGCCTGCGCGACCTGCCGGTCGGCGGCCGCACTCCGCTCGCCGCGGGCCTGGAAGCGGTCCGGCAGCTGGTCCGGCGTGAGCGCTGGCGGGACCCGGCACGCCGGCCGATCGTGGTCGTGATCACCGACGCCCGGGCGACCGGCGGCCGGGCCGCGGTGGCGGAGGCGAACCGGTCGGCGGCCGCGCTGGCCAGGACCGGTGCCACGGGCATCGTGGTAGACGCCGAGGAAGGACCGGTGCGGCTCGGGCTGGCGGCCGAGATCGCGGGTCACCTGGCCGCGGAGCTGGTGACGATCCCCGGCCTGGCGGCCGCGGCCGGGCCCGTGCGCGAGCAGGCGTCCAGCGCGCTGGCCAGCCTCATCCGCGCGAGGGAGGCGGCGGCCTGATGCCGCAGGGCAAGGTTGCGCAGATCCCCGACGACGGGCTCACCACCCGTGAGCGGCGCGAGCGGCCGGTGCTGGCCGTGCACACCGGGGACGGCAAGGGGAAGTCGACGGCGGCGTTCGGCCTGGCGCTGCGGGCCTGGTCAGCGGGCTGGCCGATCGGCGTGTTCCAGTTCACCAAGAGCCCGAAATGGCGGGTGGGGGAGGAGGACGCGCTGCTGGCGCTCGGCCAGGTGAACGCCGCGACCGGCCAGGGAGGGCCGGTGACCTGGCACCGTATGGGCGCGGGCTGGTCCTGGCTGCGCACCGCGCCGGAAGACCACGCCAACGCCGCGATCGAGGGGTGGCAGCAGGTCCGCCGTGACCTGGCTGCCGAGACCTACCGCCTGCTGATCCTGGACGAGTTCACCTACCCGCTGGCGAACGGCACCCTTGACACCGCAGAGGTGCTGGCCGTGCTCGCCGCCCGGCCCGGCAGCCAGCACGTGGTGATCACCGGCCGCCGGGCCGTCCCCGCGCTGATCGACGCGGCCGACCTGGTGACCGACATGACCAAGGTCAAGCACCCGATGGACGCCGGGCGCAAGGGCCAGCGCGGCATCGAATGGTGAGCCTGCCGCGCGTGATCATCGCCGCCACCCGGTCCGGGGACGGCAAGACCACCGTGGCGACCGGCGTGATGGCGGCGCTGCGGGCCAGCGGGCTGCGCGTGTCCCCGTACAAGGTCGGGCCCGACTACATCGACCCGAGCTACCACGCCGCGGCCTGCGGCGTCCCGGGCCGCAACCTCGACCCGTGGCTGGTCGGCGAGGACCTGATCGCTCCGCTGCTGCTGCACGGTGCCGCAAAAGCCGGTGCCGCAAGAGTCGGCGGCGCAAGAGTCGGCGGCGCAGGGGCCGGCGGCGCCGACGTGGCGGTGATCGAGGGCGTCATGGGCCTGTTCGACGGGGCGGCCGGGCGCGGCGACTTCGCGAGCACCGCGCACGTCGCGCGGCTGACCGGCTCGCCGGTGATCCTGGTCGTCGGCGCGGCCGGCACGTCGCGGTCGATCGCGGCAACCGTGCACGGGTTCGCCGGGTGGGATCCGCAGCTGCGGCTCGCCGGAGTCGTGCTCAACCAGGTGTCATCCGACCGGCACGAGGCCCTGCTGCGGGAGGCGCTCGCGCCGCTGAACATCCCGGTGGTCGGCGCGCTGCGCCGCGACGACGCGCTGCACACGCCGTCGCGGCATCTCGGGCTGGTGCCGGCCGGGGAGCGCCCGGCTTCCGTGGACGCCTGGCTGCCGGCGCTCCGCGCGCTGGTCCAGCGCGACCTCGACCTGGACCTGCTCATGCGCATCGCGCGCAGCGCCCCGGGCCTGGCGGCCGAGCCGTGGTCCGCCGAGCCGGGGTACGGGGCGCCCCCGATGGCCGCGGCCCGGCCCGGCGACGGTCAGCCACCCACGCCGCGGGGCGCCCGCCCCGCCCGCGTCGCGGTCGCGGCCGGGCCGGCGTTCACGTTCCGCTACGCCGAGCACGACGAACTCCTGGCCGCGGCCGGCGCCGAGGTGGTGACGTTCGACCCGCTAACCGCAGAGAAGCTGCCCGACGGGACCGAAGCGCTGGTGGCAGGCGGCGGCTTCCCGCAAGTGCACGCGGATGCCCTGGCCGCCAACACGGCCCTGCTCGACGACGTGCGCGGCCGCGCCGCGGACCGGGATGCCGGTGCGTGGCCGAGTGCGCGGGCCTGCTGTGGCTCGGTGAGTCCCTGGACGGGCGCAAGCAGTGCGGCGTCCTGCCTGCCCGCGCCCGGATGGCACCGAAGCTGACCCTCGGCTACCGGGAAGCGACCGCGCTGCACGACACGCCGCTGCTGGCCGCCGGTACCCGGGTCCGTGCCCACGAGTTCCACCGCACGGTCAGTGAGCCCGCACACGGCGAGCATCCCGCGTGGCAACTGGCCGACGGCAATGTGACCGGCTGGGCAGCCCCCGGCATGCTGGCCTCGTACCTGCACCTGCACTGGGCCGGGCTGCCCGGCGCCGCCGACAGGCTGGTCCAGGCCGCGCTCGCTCGCCGCCCTGCCGCCCGCTGAGCCCGGCGCTCATAAGGATCGCTACATAGTTGAGGCAAATTTAGTGTCTACATTTTGCGATTCATATCAAGCCTCATCGGAATATAACCGTCTTGGCCATTAGTCCCTCGCTGTCGTCTGCCAGCCGAACGGGCAGCAGCAAGCCCTCGACGCGCTCGGCACCCAATTCGGCCACCGCGTCGCCGGTTTGCGCTCCGTTGACTGAAACATTGCCGGACTTTTGATATTTCGTGCAGGATCATGCCATTGCCACGTAGTTGAGTCCAGCAGAGTGGTTACTGACCCGCTCCCTAATGGGCGTGGCCCCCAGGACTTAGCAGTTCATAAGAGTGGTGGGTAGTGCAGCGAGGAACGAGAGACGCGCCGGGCCAGGATGCTCCCGGCGTAGCGCTACATCAGCCAGCAGACAGCATCGGCAGCGAATCGGAAGCCGCGGGCCCCGGCCCTGGCCGGTCGGGCTCCGACGTTCGCGTGGTTGCGCAGCCAGTGACATCGGGCGGACAGTCGGGCGGCCGACTTGCCGAGCTCGGGCCGGCCCGGCAGTCGGCGATCGGCGCGATGCTGCCTCGTCGCGTGCTCGCCAACAGCGCAGCCGCCCGCCACCTGACGGTTCTGGTCTGTTACCTGGCTGCGGGAGTAGCCGTGAACTGGCCACGGGCCGCCTACCTGACCGAGGGAAAGCTGCCGGCCACCCGCGATGGGGGGTCGTATGTGTGGGGGTTCTGGTGGGTGGCCCATCAGGTGGAACACCTGGGGAATCCCTGGTTCACCCGCTCCATCGCCGCGCCGGTCGGAGCCCAGCTCGGATATCACGCACTGATGCCGCTTGAGGGCGTGCTGATGATGCCAGTCACCCTCGCCTTCGGCCCCAGCGCTTCCTACAACCTGCTGTCGGCCCTCATGCCGGGGCTGCTGTGCTACGCGATGTACCGGGCAGCCAGGCTGTGGCTGCGTTCGCAGGTCGGGGCGATCGCCGCGGGCGGGTTCTTCGGCCTATCCTCAATGCTCGCGTGGCACGCCTGGTATCAGCTGAACCTGGCGGCTGGCGTGCTGTTCTTGCCGCTGGCGCTGGAGGCTGCCGTGCGGCTGCGCCGCCGCCCAGGCTGGCGGCAGGCCGTGATCCTGGGGGTGATCCTGGGCGCCAGCCTGCTCACCGACCAGGAATCGGCCATCATGGTGGCAATCCTGGTGCTGGTGGTACTGCTGCCGTGGCTGGCCCGCCGCCCGACGCCCGGCGGGGCCGCCGGGATCCCGGGTACTCCGGGCACGCCATCCTGGGCTAGGAGGCTGGCAGTCACCGCGGTGGCAGTGGCGGTCGCCCTCGCGGTGGCCAGCCCGCAGATCGCCGCCATGGTCGCGCAGACACGCTCGGGTGGCGCGTCCGTCCCGGCGGGTGGAGTGGACGTGGACTACGTCCGCTCCGGTACCTCCCTGCCCGGGCTGTTCGCTGCGTCTCCGCAGGTGGTCAGCCATGGCCTGACTGTGCTGAACCCGGTCAGCTTCCACGGGCCGACCTTGGACGGAGTTGCCACCTTCGGCGTGGTGCTGACGGCGCTCGCGGCGGCGGGGCTGGCAGTTTCGTGGCGGCGCCGCAGCGCCCGCCAGCTCGCGCTGCTGTGGCTCGGGGTCGCGGCGCTGTCGCTGGGATCGACGCTGAAGATCGGCAACCACGTCTACGTACCCGCCGCCGAAGTGTGGCATGGGGTGCGGCTGTCCGCCGTCATGCCGTTCACCTGGTTCGTGCAGCTCCCCGGGATGGCCGGCTTCCGCGAGGCCGCGCGGCTCACGATGCTCGCGTTCGTGCCTGTCGCACTGCTCGCGGGCGCGGCGGTCGACTGGCTTCGGTACCACGCCGCGGCGCTGGTCATCCCCGTGCTGGTGCTCGGGGCACTTGAGGTCGGCTGGGCGGGCGACCCGGCCGTGGGAACCATGCCCACCGCGCTGCCGGCGCTCGATCACCCGATCGCTGCCGACCATTCCCAATCGCTTGTCGTGGACGTCCCGTTCGGCGTCAGGGGCGGAGTGCCACTGAACGGGGAGGGAGCTGCGTTTGATCCCGAGGCCCAGGTGCTGGCGACGGCCGACGGCCATCCGCGCGCCGTCGGCTTCCTGTCCAGGCTGCCGGCCCCGACGCTGGCAGGCATCAGGCGGCACGCGTTCTACGACGACCTGCTGACCGCCGAGGGCCAGCCCCGCGGCGTATCTGAGTCGCTCACCGAGACCGGCACTTACCCGGCCTTGCTCGCGGCCGCGCGCCTGGACGCCCGCCGCATGGACGTCGGCTGGGTGCTCGTCTGGCCCTGTGATCGGCAATGCTCGACCCCCGACGTCATCCGCTATCTGCAGAGGACCGGCTTCCGGCTCGATTACAAGGCGGACGGCGTTCTCGTGTACCGGCCCGGCTGACAGCTGCACCCCATCAGCCCGCGGCCCAGGCGGCCTGCCTGCAGCGCTCAGAGCGCAGGCTGGCGCTCCGGTGAGTCGAGCCATGGGAACTGCTGCTCGTGGGCGGCGGCGACCCGGAACGCGGTGACGTCGTCGTAGGTCTTCGCCACGATGGACAGGCCAGTCGGGACGCCGTCGCGGGACCGGCCGGAGGGCACGCTGAGCACCGGGCACCGGCTGGCGATGTTGAACGGCAGCGTCATCAGCACGTCCAGCCAGTCGCCGTGCTCCCGGCCGTTGATGATGGCCGGCTGATCGGTGTCGTACTCGGCGGGCAGCGCGGGCACGGCGAACGTCGGGCACACCAGCGCATCGACGTCGTCGAGCAACTGGCCGAGCGGCGCGTAGATGCCGGCCTCCAGCACCAGGCCGGCGACGAGGTCTTCCTTGGTGATCTCATCGGACTCCTCCACGAACCGGCGCGCGTACGAGGTGAACTCGTCCGCGTGCGCCGCGTAGATCTCCCGCATGGACGGCCCGAAGATCATGCCGAAGTGGATCCGCGCCGCTCGCTTGATCGCCGCGATGTCCCAGCGCAGCGTCACTTCTTGCACGTCGGCGCCCGCGTCGGCCAGCCGGGCGGCCGCGGCCCGCGTGTTCGCCACCACGTCTCTGTCGACGTCGTAGCAGCCCAGGTCGGTGCTCAGCGCGATCCGCAGCCCGGCGACCGACTCCAGCTGCGCCGGGATCTCGAGCTTCGGCCGGAGCGACGCGACGTCGCTCCAGTGCGGCCCCGCGATGACGTTCTGCAGCAGCGCGCAGTCGGCGACGGTCCGGGCCAGCGGCCCCTCGTGGCAGTAGTGGTCCAGGTTGAAGATCTCCAGCTCCGGCACCCGCCCGTACGGCGGCTTGAACCCGGTGACCCCGCAGAACGACGCGGGGATCCGGATCGACCCGCCGATGTCGGAGCCGGTGGCCAGCGTCGCGGAACCCGCGGCGAGCGCCGCGGCCGACCCGCCGCTGGAGCCGCCGGGCGAGTACGCGGTGTTCCACGGGTTGCGGGTGACGCCCCACAGCTTCGTCCAGGTGAACGGGGCGCAGGAGAACTCCGGCGTCGTCGACCGGGCGTGCACGATGCCCCCGGCGTCGATGATGCGCTGCACGAAGACCGCCGTGTGGTCGGCGACCACGTCCCGCAGCGGCACCGAGCCGAGCGTGTTGCGCTGGCCCTCGATCGGCGCCTCCTCCTTCACCGCGACCGGCAGGCCCTCCAGCGGTCCCGGCTCCGGGCCCCGGCCCGCGTACCGGGCCTCGGCTTCCCTGGCCTGGTCCATCGCCTGCTCGTAGCGGGTCTCGGCGAACGCGTTGATGGCCGGCTCGACCGCCTCGGCCCGGGCGATCACGGCCGCCATGAGTTCGGCGGGGGACAACTCGCGGGACCGGAACAGGCGCAGCGCCTCGGTGGCGGTCAGGTAGTGCAAGTCGGTCATGCGAGGGGTGCCTCCTCGTCGGCGGGGGACTGCTTGGCGGTGGCCTGGGCGAGCTGGCGGGTGGGCTTCCAGCCGGGGCGGGGGACGCAGTCGCGCAGCAGCCGGGTGTAGGCGTGCTGCGGGTCGTCGAGCACCTGGCCCGTGGGACCCTGCTCGACGACCTGCCCGCGGCGCAGCACGATCGTGGTGTCGGTGAGCTGCCGGACCACGGCAAGGTCGTGGCTGATCAGGATGTAGGACACGCCGGTCTCGTCGCGGATGTCGGCGAGCAGGTTCAGCACCTGCGCCTGGATGGACACGTCCAGCGCGGCGACGGACTCATCCAGGATCAGGATCCGTGGCTCGGCTGCCAGCGCGCGGGCGATCGCCACCCGCTGCCGCTGCCCGCCGGACAGCGCTCGCGGCATCGCCCGGGACTGGCGCTCATCCAGGCCGACCAGGCCGGTGAGCTCGGCGACCCGCGCCCGGCGGCGGCCGGGCGGCCAGCCGTGGTGCAGCCGGAGCACTTCATCGATGGCTCCCTCGGCGGTCTGCCGCGGGTCCAGGCTGGTGTACGGGTCCTGGAACACGATCTGCACCTCGCGCCCGCGGCGCCGCCGGTCCGCGCGTGACCGGGCGGGCCGGGACCGGTCCTGCCCGCAGGCGGCGATCGACCCGCCGGACGGCCGTTCCAGGCCCACGATCATCCGCGCGATCGTGGTCTTGCCCGAGCCGGACTCGCCCACGATCGCGAGCGATCCCGCTTCCGGGACGCGAAACGACACATCGTCCACGGCCACCAGGTCGCCGAACTCCTTGCGCAGCGAGGTCACCTCGAGGACATGCGCCCGGTCACCGTTAGGCATTGGCCGGTTCCCCCAGCTTCCCGCGCAGCTCCTGCGCGCGCACGCACCGGGAAAGCCCGCCGTCCAGCTCGGTGACCGGGGGCAGGCCCGCGCGGCAGGCGTCGCGGGCGTGCGGGCAGCGCGGCGCGAACGCGCATTCATCGGCCGGTGCCTCGAACGCGGAGAGCGGCCGGCCGGGGATCGCACGCAGCCTTCCGGCTGTGCGGGTGATGTCGGGGCGGGCGGCGGCCAGCGCCGCTGTGTACGGGTGCAGCGGGTCGTCGTGCAGCCGGCTCGACTCGCGGACCTCGACGATCTGCCCGGCGTACATCACGGCGGTGCGGTCGCAGATCGCGGCGGCGAGCTCCAGGTCGTGCGTGATGAACAGCATGGCCAGGCCGAACTCGTGCCGCAGCCCGTCGAGGATCGCCATGACCTCTGCCTGAGTGGTGACGTCCAGCGCCGTGGTCGGCTCGTCGGCCAGCAGCAGCCGCGGCTCGGTGAGCAGCGCAGCGGCGATCATCACCCGCTGCAGCATGCCCCCGGACAGTTCGTGCGGGTACTGCCGCAGCCGCTGCGGGCCGCCGTCGATGCCCACCTGGGAGAGCATGTCCGACGCCCGCCGGCTGGCTGCCGCCGAGGACACCCCGAGGTTCGTCCGCAGCGCCTCGGTCATGTAGTCGCCGATCCGCCGGACCGGGTTCACGTGCGCGCGGGGGTCCTGGAAGATCATCGCGACCTGGTTGCGGTACCGGCGCAGGTCGGCTCCTGACAGCGTGCGCACGTCGCGGCCGCCGAACCGGATCGAGCCGTCCACCTCGGCACCCCGCGGCAGTATCCGGTCGATCGCCCGCGCGGTCATCGACTTGCCCGAGCCCGACTCGCCGACCAGCCCGAGCGCCTCGCCCTCGCGCACGGTCAGTGTGACGTCGCGGAGCACGGCCCGCTGCGCGCCGCGCACGTCGAGGCGGACCGTCAGACCGTCGACCTGCAGCAGCGGGGCGCTCATCGCCGGGCCGCCTGAGCCTGCTCGAACAGGCGCTCGCCGAGAATATTGAACGCGATGACGACCGCCACGATGCATACCCCGGCGGATAGGGCCGGCAGCGGATAACCCTGCAGGATGCCGGTCTGGTTCTCCGAGATCATCACTCCCCAGTTGGGCGCCGGCGGCTGCACGCCGAGACCGAGGAACGAGATCGCGGCGAGGTCGACCATGGCCCAGCCGAACATGATGGTCGCCTGGGCCACGATGAGCGCAAGCATGTTCGGGATGATGTGCCGCAGGCAGATCGTGGTGGCCGACGAGCCCTGCACCTCGAGCGCGGCGACGTAGGGCTGGCTGCGCTCGCGCAGCGCCGCCCCGCGCAAGACACGGGCGACGTACGGCATGTACGCGATGGAGAGCGCGATCGACGCCGCGGTCAGGCCTGCGCCGAAGATCGCTGTCGCCAGCACGGCCAGCAGGATGCCGGGGAACGCAAACAGGATGTCGAGCCCCGAGGAGATCACGGCGTCGGCCGCGCCGCGCCGCCACGCCGAGACCACCGCGAGCACGGCACCCGCGGTCATGCTGAGCACCACCACGGCCAGCGGCCCGAGCATCGAGGACTGCGCGCCGGCCAGCAGCCGGGACAGCACGTCACGGCCCTGGAAGTCGAAGCCGAGCAGATGCCCGCCGACCGGGCCGACCCAGGCCAGGGCGAGGTTCGGCAGGTCCGGGTTGTACGGCGCGAGGAGCGGCCCGAAGATCGCGGCGATCGTCGCGAGCGCGATGACCGCGGCGGACACCATGCCAGCGACCCCGGTCCCGCGCAGCCCGGACAGCGACCGGGAGCGCCTGGTGCCGCGCGCGACGACCATGGTGCTCACCTGCGCGCTCACTGGGCCCGGCTCCCGAGCGAGACGCGCGGGTCAAGCAGCGCGTACAGCACGTCGACGAGCATGTTGACCACGACGAACGCGGTGACGAGCACGAGCGAGATTCCTTGCACCACCGCGAGGTCCTTCGACTCCGCGGCCTGGACCAGGTAGGCCCCCAGCCCGTTCAGGCTGAATGCGGTCTCGACCACGGCCGCGACCGCGATCAGCGACGCGATCGTGATCCCGGTGATGGTCGTGATCGGTATCGCGGCGTTGCGCAGGATGTGCCGGCGGATCAGCTGGCGGGCCGGGATGCCGCGGCTGACCGCGGTCTGCACGTGCTCGCGCTCGCTCTCCTCGCGGATCGACGCCCGGGTGACCCGGGCCACGATCGCCAGCGCCGAGAACGCCAGCGCGACCGCGGGCAGCGTGAAGTGCTGCACGTTGCTGAGGAAGCTGGTCCCGTTGCCGAGCGCCGGGAACCAGCCGAGCTTCACCGAGAACAGCAGGATCAGCACGATCGCGGCGACGAACGACGGGATCGCGGCCGAGATCGCGGTGACCACCAGCGTGCTCGTGTCGAGGAACCCGGGCCGCAGGCCGGCCACGATGCCCATGCCGATCCCGAACAGCAGGATCAGCACGGACGCGTACAGCACCAGCCCGGCGGTCGTCCAGATCCTCGAAGCGATCAGGGTGGACACGTTCTCCCGGAGAATGATCGAGATCCCGAGGTTGCCGTGCAGCGCGTTCGTCAGCCAGTACCAGTACTGGGCGAAGAACGGCTCATTCAGGTGGTAGCGCGCCTCGAGGACGTGGATGCTGCTGGCCGGCAGCGCCCGGCCGCCGGACAACGCCGAGATCGCGTTGCCCGGCGCCAGATAGACGGCCGCGAAGATCACGAAACTCGCGATCAGCAGGCTGGCCAGCAGCATGGTCAGCCTGCGGGCGAAGAACTGCCAGCGCACCGGCTCAGCCCTTGCCGCCCAGGCTGTTTGCCCAGGGCGCGAACATGTAGGCGAACGACGCGACCGCGCCGGTGAGGTTGGAGCTCAGCAGCAGCAGGGACGTCGGCTGGACGTCGGGGATCCAGGGCAGCAGCTGATTGTTGATCTTCTCGGCCTGCACCATGAGCGCGGCCCGCTTGTCCGGGTTGGCCGTGCTGCGTGCCTGCTCGAGCAGCGAGGTGAGCTTCGGGTCGTTGAAGTTGTCGTAGTTCTGCGACCCTCCGGGCAGGTCGAGCGTGGCGAGCAGCGCGGCCGGGTCGGCGTAGTCGCCGTAGTTGACCGTCAGGAAGCCGTCGATGCCCTGGCGGGCGCTCGCCGAGGTGAAGAAGTTGATGTAGTTCTGCGCCGACACGGACTTGAGCACGACCTTCAGCCCGATCGCCTGGGCCGCGGCCTGGTAGGCACCGGTCACCGCGGCGATGTTGGCCAGCTGGCTGGACGTGCCGATCGTGATCGTCTTCCCGGTGGCGCCGGCCTGCTTCACGAGCTTCTTGGCCTCGGCCAGGTTCTGGGTCAGGTACGGCGCGCTGCTGTAGGCGGCGTCGAACACCGACTTGCCGTAGCCGAACGTGCCCGGGTTGGACATCCACTTCGGCATCAGCGCGGCGCCCTTGTACACCGAGTCGATGATGGCCTGGCGGTTCAGCGCCAGGGACAGCGCCCGGCGCACCTGCAGGTCGCCGAGCGCGCCCTTGAAGTTGCACACGATGAACGCGTCGGTTGACCAGCCGGGACCCTGGTAGACCGAGACCGCCTTGCTGTTTTTCAGCTGGTCGAGCGTGGCCAGGCCGAAGGAGTAGGAGCCCTGGATCCCGCCGGTCAGCATGCCGGACGTGAACGAGGCGACGTCCGGCGCGCCCTTGATCAGGATCTGCTGCACCAGGGGCTTGGCCGTGGAGTTCCAGTAGTGCGGGTTCGCGACGGCGGTGACCCCGACGCCGGGCTTCCACGACTTGAACTCATACGCGCCGGTGCACATGATGCCGCCGGCCGGCGTGCCGTAGTTCTTGCCCTGCGCCTGCGCGTAGCTCTTCTCGATGACCACGCCGGCCATTGACGACAGCTCGCCCTCCAGCCAGTAATCCGGCTGCTTCAGCGTGATGGTCACCTGCGTCGGGCCGGTCGCAGTGATCGACGTCACCCGGTTGAAGACCTGGCTGTAGAAGCCGCCGAGCGCCGCGTTCGTGTTCCGGTCCAGGCTGTATACGACGTCGGCGGACGTCACCGCGTGGCCGTCCCAGAACTTCACCCCGGGCTTGAGGGTGAACACCATCTTGGTCGGCGAGGGGTTCGAGATCGTGGCGAGGCCGGGCTGGAGCGAGCCGTCCGGCGCCTGGCGCAGCAGCGATTCGCACATCAGCGAGATCGCGGTGTTCTCGGGGTAGTCGAAGGCGTAGATCGGATCGAGCGAGTTCACGTCCCGGTAGACCGCCCAGGTGATGGACGACACCGGCTTGGTTCCCGTCGGTGTGGTCGCCACCAGGCCCTTGGTCGCCGAGATGTTGCCGGAAGCGGCGTTTCCCCCCGCCGACCTGCCGCAGCCGGAGGCCACGAGCGCGAATACCGCAACGACGGCTGCCGCCGTCCACATGCCTCGTCTGCCGGCCATTTCTCCTCCTGCTCATGCGCTGCGCCCGCCACTGCGGGCTGGTCACTGCTGGTACGCGAGCTGGCCTCGGACCCAGGTTGCGGCGACCGCCGCACTGCTGATCTCGTGGTCGCCGATGCGGCTGAGATCGGCGTCGACGATCGCGAAGTCCGCGTCCATGCCTTGCCGGATCGAGCCGGCTACCGCCTCCAGTCCGTTGGCCCTGGCGCTGCCCGACGTGTAAGCGGCCAGCATCGACGCCAGGCCGAGCCGCTGCTGCGGCAGGAACGGGTCGGAACCGCTGCCGCCGGCGGCTGCGGGCAGGCTCCGGTTTACCGCGACGTGCGCGCCCCATAGCGGGTTAGGGCTGCTCACCGGCCAGTCGCTGCCCGCGCACATCGAGGCCCCGCTGGCCTGCAGCGACCGGAACGGGTACTGCCATCCGGCCCGCCGTTCGCCGAGGAACGGGATCGTGAGCTCGTCCATCTGCGGCTCGTGCGTGGCCCAGAGCGCCTGGATGTTGGCCGTGGCGCCGAGCGCCGCGAACCGGGGAACGTCGTCGGGGTGCACGACCTGCAAGTGCGCCAGGTGGTGGCGGCCGCCGGGGCCAGAAGCGCCCGAGGCGGACCGCGCACTGCGGGCGGCAGCGACCGCATCCAGGGCGTTGCGCACCGCGCGGTCGCCGAGCGCGTGGAAGTGCACCTGGAATCCCTCGCGGTCGAGCGCGGTGACGTAGCCGGGGAGCTGCTCGGGATCGATGAAGTCCAGGCCAGATTGGCCGGTGGCGCAGCCGTCGCCGTCCAGGTACGGCTCCAGCATCGCCGCCGTGTGATTCTCGGCGACGCCGTCCAGCATCATCTTCACGCTCGTGGCACGGAACCGTCCGCCCGCCGCCGCCTGCCCCGCCGACCCGGCCTCGCGCTGGTCCAGCAGCTCCGGCAGCTGCTCCAGGCCGCCGTCGCGGTCCCACCACAGCGCGCCGACGACGGTGGCGTGCAGCGTCCCCGCCTGGGCGGCACGCAGGTAGGCGATCATGGGGTCTGCGTCGCCGTGGCGGCGGCCGATGATCGCGTCCTGCCAGCCGGTGATGCCGAGGGAGAGCAGGTAATCCTGCGCGGTCAGCAACGCCCGGTACCAGTCTTCGGCGGTGGGTACGGGCACGAGCCGCGACACCAGGCCGGCGGCGCCCTCTTGCAGCATGCCCACCGGCTCGCCGCGCTCGTCCTGCTCGATCCGGCCGTCGGCCGGGTCAGGAGTGCTGGCGTCGATGCCCGCCAGGCGCAGTGCTGCGCTGTTTACCCAGGACCCATGGCCGTCTCGGTTCGGCAGGAAGGCGGGGCGGCCCCCGGTCACCGCGTCCAGCGCCTGCCGGGTCGGGATGCCGCCGGGGAACGCGGCCATCGCCCAGCCGCCGCCCGTTATCCACGCCTCGTCGGGGTGCTCGCGCGCATAGGCCGCGATGATCTCCAGGTAGCCGTCCGCTGTGTCGGCGCCGCGCAGGTCGCAGCGCCGCATCTGGTTCCCGGCGAACACCGGGTGAGCATGCGCGTCGATGAAGCCGGGCAGCAGCGTGCCGCCGTCCAGGTCGACCGGCTCGGCCGGGTCTGGCCGGCCGGCGGGCTGCAGCGACTCCGCCGGGCCCACTCCGGTGATGGTGCCCCCGCTGGCCCGGACGCAGGTGCCAGGGGGAAGGAAGCGGCTGCCGTCGAAGACCGTCCCGTTGCGGAAGAGGAGTTCGTCTGCATCGCCGAGCCGCATGCACCCTCCCGGAGACGGGCTTTGCCGGACAACTCAACCAATAGCCAAAGATGTTGTCAATGACTATGACAAAGGTTGTGGTGGCGTACCCTGCTGCCGTGGCAGACAATGCGAAGCGGTCCGCGGAGCGGGCATGGGGGTCCGACGGGCGCGCGCCCAGGTCAGGGGGTGACCGGCGCCGGCTGCAGCGCGGCAGCCTGACGGCGGAGCTGATCGTTGGCGAGAGCCTGAGGATCCTCGATGAGGCGGGAACCGCGGGGTTCAGCATGCCGAAGCTCGGCCGGGCGCTCGGTGCTGATCCAACGGCGGTCTACCGGCACTTTGCCAGCAAGGATGATCTCGTCCTGGCGATCGCGGACAAGCTGATCGAGGAGGCAATGGCCGGGCTGGTCGCCAGCGACTGCTGGGTGGACACGCTCATCGAGTGCACCAGGCGGCTGCGGCGCACCTACCATCAGCACCCCGCCGCGGCCTCGCTTTCGGCATGCCGGACGACGCAGCGGCCCGCGGAGATGAGGACCGTCGACGTGCTCATCGGCGCGATACTCGCGGCCGGCTTCGAGGGGCCGGAGGCCGCGGTGATGTACCGGGCGATCGGCGACTTCTCGCTCTCGTGGGCGGGCGGCGAGGCCACGTTCCTGGCCCTGGACAAGCGCATTCAGGATCTCGACCGGTCCGCCTGGACCCGGGCTTACCTGGCCGTCGACCGTTCGGAGTACCCGAACACCTGGCAGATCCGCGCCGAGCTGCCCGACGTCGCCGACGACGACATCTTCGAGACGATCCTGTCCCTGGTGATGTCCGGGCTGGCCCAGCGGGCGCCGCGGCCGTGCGAATGCCCCGTGCACGGCCAGCGCACCGTGGCTTCCTGACTCTGGAGTCGGCGCCGGCGCCCGGCTGGGCGGGCCCTGCCCAGCCGGCTCGTACATTCACCTGCACTGGGCCGGGCTCCCGGACGCCCCCGCGGCTGGTCCAGGCTGGCCTGGCCCGACGGCCTGCCCGTCCGCCTCGCGGAGCGTGGGCGAGGCGGGCGGGCAGGAGCAGCGGACGGGCAGGAGCATTCGCCGGAACTACTTGGTGAACTGCCAGTACTCAGGGAACATCGTGAACAGCGGGCTGAAGGTGACGTTCTTCAGCGTGCTGGAGACCGCCTGGACCGCAAACGGCTCCGGCTCCGGCACCCACATGAACGGAAGCTGCTCCGTCCCGTACGTGGCGTACTTGTCGAACACCGCCAGGCTGTTGCTGGTGTGCGTCTCGTTGATCAGCTTGTCCATCGTCGGGTCGGAGTAGTTACCCGAGTTCGACCCGGCCCCGGTCGCGAACAGCGACTCCCCGGTCGGCTCGAAGCCAGGGCCGTCGAAGCCCCAGCCGCCGTAGGAGAACACCTGCACGTTGCACTTCGGGCCCATCGGCGTGCATGGCGCGCTCTCACCGATGATCGTGTTGAACGACTGGCCGACCAGCGTGACGTCGATCCCGATCTGCGACTCCTCGGACTTGATCGCCTCGTACGTCGCCGTAGCGGCCGCCACGCCCGTCGAGTAGACGAACGTCATCTTGAGCTGCTCGCCCTTGGTGATGCCCTTGCCGCACTTGGACGGGTCCTGGCATTGCATCACGCCGCCGACCTCCGACCAGCCATGGCTGGTCAGCAGCGACTTCGCCTTGGCTGGATCGTACGGGTACGGTCCCTGGCCGCCGTTCTCCTTCTCGATGGCCGGCTCGAACTGGTTCGTCGGCACGTTCGGCACCGGCCCTGCGTCCGGGGTCGCGTACCCGCGCCAGATGTCCTTGCTGATGCCGGGCTGGTCTTCGGCGTACTGCATCGCCTGGCGAATGTAGAGCTGGCGGACCAGGTAACCGACCTGCGGGTTGTTGAAGTTCGGCTGGGAGTACTGGATGCCATAGTCCAGGAAGGGCTCCAGGTTGTACGAGCTGCCGAGCGGGTTCACCGAGGGAAGGTAGGAGTTGGCCGGCTTTTGCGCCAGGTCTGCGGTCGGGATGTAGCCGATGTCGACCGATCCGGTCTTCAGCGCGGTGTACTCGGCCGCGTCGCTGGTGAACGGCACGAACTTGATCGCCGACAGCGTCGGCTTGGGGCTGCCGGAGTAGTCCTTGTTCGGCACGATCGTCACGTTGCCGTCGGTGTTGAAGGTGGACAGCTTCCAGGGGCCGTCAACGACCGACCACAGCGGGCTGGTCGCGTACGTCGAGGCGATCTTCGACTGGGCGGTGAGGAAGTTGTAGACGGCCTTGCACTTGGCCCAGCCGTCGGCCGCGCTGTCGGTCGAGCAGCCGCCGCTGCCGGCCTTGGCGCCCAGGCTGGTGACGTCCCACGCCAGCGGCATCGGGGTGAGCTCGGCGAGCTGGTTGTAGGTGTACCAGATGCTGGAGTACGCGGCGTTCAGCTGCATCGTCACCTGGTTGGGGCCGGTGGCCTTGTAGGAGACGATGTTGTCGGGCAGCAGGCCCGGAACGTAGGCGTCCCAGTTGGCCTTCTCCGCCTTGGCCATGTTCAGGAAGAAGATCAGGGACTGGGCGTCCACGGTCTCGCCGTCCGACCACTTCCATCCCTTCATGTTGATCACCAGGGTCTTGCCGCCGTTGGTGAAATCGGGTGCGCTGGCGGGCGACAGCGGGTAGTTCACGGACACCGAGGTGTTGGTGTTGTTGCCGAACATGTACAGCTGCCGGTACATCAGGTACTGGAACTGGTTGTCGTTGAAAACGCCCGCGTTCGTGATCGAGTAGAACGGGAAGATCCAGCTATAGGTGACCGAGGGCTGCATTGCGACCGTGGCCGTGCCGCCCTTCACCGGCGTGCTGCCCGACGTACTACCAGACGGGCTGCTCGACGACGAGCAGGCCGCGGCGGTCAGGGCAACTGCTGCGGTCACGGCAACCGCCGCGAGGCGCAGCTTACGTCTCCAGAATTTCATATGCGCTCCTTCCGTACATGGACCGGTCTCCAGCCGCCCAGATGGCCGGGGCGTGAAGTCGTGGTGCTGGAGACTTCGGCAGCCCCCGGGAAGGCTGGCTGCAGCCGGAGATCGGGCGGCCCCGAAAGGCCCCCTGCGCGGCAGTATGCGCGCAGGCGCTTGGCAGTGGCTTGGCGAGCGCTTGGCGCGCAGCGCCTCGGTGACTCTGGAATGGGGTGCCGGGCAGGTCTAAATTGGCTTACCTGAGCAGCAGCGATAACGACGTCGCAGATTGAGGAGAGCACCGGTGACGACACTTCGCGCAGCGGTCACGCAGGTCGCATGGACCGGCGACAAAGAGACGATGATCAAGCGTCACGAGGAACTGGCGCGCTCAGCCGCCGCCAGCGGCGCGTCCATCGTCGGGTTCCAGGAGCTGTTCTACGGACCGTATTTCGGCATCGTTACCGACCAGAAGTACTACTCCTACACCGAACCGGTCCCCGGGCCGACCACCGAGCGGTTCCAGGCCCTGGCCAGGGAGCTGAACCTGGTCATCGTCCTGCCGGTCTACGAGGTAGAAAACGAGGGGGAGTACTACAACACGGCCGCCGTCATCGACGCGGATGGCGCGCTGCTCGGCAAGTACCGGAAGCACCACCTGCCGAACCTGCCGCAGTTCTGGGAGAAGTTCTACTTCCGCCCCGGCAACCTTGGCTACCCGGTGTTCAACACCGCGGTCGGCCGCGTTGGTGTCTACATCTGCTACGACCGGCACTTCCCGGAGGGCTGGCGCGAACTCGGGCTGGGCGGCGCGCAGATCGTCTTCAACCCCTCTGCCACCAAGCCCGGCCTGTCCAACCGGCTGTGGGAGCTCGAGCAGCCAGCGGCGGCCGCGGCGAACCAGTACTTCATCGCCGCCAACAACCGGATCGGCCGCGAATACGAGGAGTTCGGCGACGAGGCGGTCGAGTTCTACGGCTCCAGCTACTTCGTGGACCCCCGCGGGAACTTCGTCGGCGACATAGCGTCGACCGACCAGGAAGAGATCGTCATCCGCGACCTCGACCTGGAGGAGATCACCCGAACCCGCAACGACTGGCAGTTCTACCGTGACCGCCGGCCGGAGACCTACACCCGGACGGTGCAGCCATGACGACCCTGATCACCGGCGGCACGGTCGTCTCGGCCACCGGGTCCAGCCCGGCCGACGTGCTCGTCGACGGCGAGACCATCGCCGCGGTGTTCTCACCCGGCTCTTCCGCGTTCGGCCCGGTCAGCGCCGACACCGTCATCGACGCCAGCGGGAAGTACGTCATCCCGGGCGGCGTGGACGGGCACACCCACATGGAAATGCCGTTCGGCGGCACGCAGGCCTCCGACACGTTCGAGACCGGCACCCGCGCCGCGGCGTGGGGCGGGACCACTACGATCGTCGACTTCGTGGTGCAGGCCCATGGCCAGCACGTCCAGGACCAGGTCGCGCTGTGGCACGAGAAGGCCGCCGGGAACTGCGCCATCGACTACGCGTTCCACCAGATCATCGGCGACGTCAACGCCGACGCGCTCAAGGCGATGGACGAGCTGATCGGCGAGGGCATCACCAGCTTCAAGCTCTTCATGGCCTACCCGGGCGTGTTCCTGTCGAGTGACGGGCAGATCCTGCAGGCGATGCAGACGGCAGCGGGCAACGGCGGGCTGATCATGATGCACGCCGAGAACGGCTCGGCCATCGATGTCCTCGTGCAGCAGGCGCTCGAGCGGGGAGAGACCGCGCCGTACTACCACGGCACCACGCGGCCGTGGCAGACCGAGCAGGAAGCGACGCACCGCGCGATCATGCTCGCCGACCTGGCCGGCGCGCCGCTCTACGTGGTTCACGTGTCGGCCAAGCAGGCACTGGCCCGGATCGCCGAAGCAAGGGACGCCGGCCAGAACGTGTTCGGTGAGACCTGTCCCCAGTACCTCTATCTCTCGCTGGAGGAGAACCTCGGCGCGCCTGGGTTCGAGGGGGCGAAGTGGGTGTGCTCGACGCCGCTGCGCGCCCGCGCCGACGGGCACCAGGACGAACTCTGGAAATACATCCGCACCGGCGATGTCACCACCGTGTCGACGGACCACTGCCCGTTCTGCATGAAGGACCAGAAGGACATGGGCGTCGGCAACTTCGCCAAGATCCCCAACGGGATAGGCAGCGTCGAGCACCGGATGGACCTGCTGTACCAGGGCGTGGCCGACGGGCGCATATCGCTGGAGCGCTGGGTGGACGTCTGCGCCGTGACCCCGGCCCGGATGTTCGGCATGTACGGCCAGAAGGGCGTCATCAGTCCCGGCGCGGACGCGGACATCGTGGTCTACGACCCGAACGGCCATACTTCGATCGGCGTCGGCAAGACCCACCACATGAACATGGACTACTCGGCGTGGGAGGGATGGGAGATCGACGGGCACGTCGACGTCGTTCTGTCCCGCGGCACCGTCGTCAAGGATGAGTCCGGCTACATCGGAACCAAGGGCCACGGACGGTTCGTCCGGCGCGGCCTTTCCCAGAACCTGATCTGAGGTCCGCATGGAGTTTGGCGTAGTACTGCAGACCGACCCGCCGGCCTGGCGCGTTGTAGACCTTGCCCGGCGCGCCGAGCATCACGGGTTCCGGCACGTCTGGACGTTCGACTCCCACCTGCTCTGGCAGGAGCCGTACGTCATCTACAGCCAGATCCTGGCTGCGACGCACCGCGTGACCGTTGGGCCAATGGTCACCAATCCCTCCACCCGCGAGTGGACCGTCACCGCGTCGCTGTTCGCGACGCTGAACGACATGTTCGGCAACCGCACGATCTGCGGCATCGGCCGGGGCGACTCGGCGGTACGGGTCATCAGCGGCCGGCCGGCGACGCTCGCCAACCTGCGTGAAGCGGTGCGGGTGATCCGGGGCCTGGCCAACGGCGAGGCAGTCCCCTACAAAGGGGCGGAACTAAGGCTGCCGTGGGCGACCGAATCCCGGTTGCCGGTATGGGTGGCCGCGTACGGCCCCAAGGCCCTGGCGCTGGCCGGCGAGATGGGCGACGGCTTCATCCTGCAGCTCGGCGACCCGGACATCGCGGCGTGGTCGATCGCGGCGGTCCGCAAGGCCGCCGCCGACGCCGGCCGCGCCCCCGGCGACGTGAAGATCTGCGTCGCCGCGCCGGCGTACGTCACCGACGGCTCGCCGCAGCAGTTGTCTCACGCGCGCGACCAGTGCCGCTGGTTCGGCGGCATGGTCGGCAATCACGTCGCCGACATCGTTGCCCGCTACGGCAGCGAGGGGACCGCGGTGCCGAAGGCGCTCAGTGACTACATCGCCGGGCGGGAGAGCTATGACTACAACGCGCACGGCAAGCCCGGCAGCAGCCACACCGATTTCGTGCCGGATGAGATCATCGAGCGGTTCTGCCTGATCGGCCCCGTCGACGAGCAGGTCCGGCGGCTTCGGGAACTCGAGGGGCTGGGCGTCGACCAGTTCGCGATCTACCTCCAGCACGACGCCAAAGACGAAACCCTGGCGGCGTATGGCGGCGCGGTCATATCCGCGATGAAGGCCACCGCGAGGGCGCGGAACTAGGCGTATCGCGCCGATCCACGCGGCGGTAATCTATCCGCAACGGCGCTGGGGGCGCCGCCGGGTTCGCGGGCAGGACCGAGTCCACCTCCACGGTGCTAATCAGGTTGTGCATGCGGCACGACTGTCTTCTTTCGCGCCCGGACGCGGACCACGGGCGGCGATGGAGACGTCATGCTCGAGCTTCCCTTCCCACCTGACCTCGATCAGCTTCGCCGCCAGGCGCGAGAACTGCTGCGTGCCGCGGCCCAGGGCGAATCCGATGCCCTCGCCCGCCTTCATGCGGTCTCGGACCGCGTGATGCTGTCGGCCGCTCAGCTGGCTGTGGCCCGCGAGTACGGCTTCTGGAGCTGGCCCGCGCTGAAGGCCGCGGTGGAGCTCGACCGCTCCATCTACCTGGGTGCGAAACCGCCAGCTCCCGCTGCGGTCAGCCCCGATCTTCTGGAGCCGCCCGAAGAACGCCGGTCGTACGGCGGTGCCGCCGCCATCGAGACCGCCGGGGGAGTCCTGCTCCCCGAGTTGCTGGTCGTCGGCCCCGGTCACGCCGTGCTGGATGCTTCACTGGTGAGACCGGCGCCCGCTGCGCCGCCCCCGCCCGCCGTGCCGCGCCAACGGCCGTTGTCCCAGAAGGAACGCCTGGCGGAGCCCGGCCGGCAGGTCTGGCGGGAGGTGCCGGCATTCGGCGACGTGACCGTGACCGATGACCGGGGCACGACCTACGCCCTCAAAGTCAGGGAAACGGGAGGCCACAGCGGCCAGCCGGACGAGGAGCCCGAACCGGTCAGAGTGATCTTCCGGCTCGAGCCCGCTCCCGCGCGGGAGGCGGCCTGGATCGAGCTGCGCGCTCACGACGGGCCGACGACCCGCCTGGTGACCTCGCCCCGGGCCGCCGTGCACGTCAGCGACGTCACGCCGGTATCAGCGGCCGAGAAGGACCTGGAGGATCTGGCCCGCTCGCTGATCGGCACCAGGCTCACGGGCTCGCCTGTCGGGCTCAGGCAGCGCTCGATCGCGCTCGCTAGGGCCGCGGCGATCCGGGAGTCCGGGGAACTCGACGCCGCGAGCGAGCTGCCCGGCCAGCTGGCCCGCCTTTGCGCCTCCCTCACCGGCGAACGTCCGGTCGATGACCTTCCGGCCGCCTGGTCAGGCATGCTCAGCGCGGCGAACCGGAGCGACGGCCCCGCGTGTCACCTGGACATCGCGGCCGCGCTTCTCCCGATCCACGGCGTCGTGGTGCAGGTCGACAGCCTGGTCTCCCGGCCCGGCGGCTGGAAGCTCTACCTTCGCGCGAGGCCGGGGTGGTTCATCTACAGCGAGGATCAGATGCTGAAGTGGGACTCGGCCTCCGTGCACGCCGAAGACGACCTCGGCGGCGGGTACGTCAGCTCGTTCGGCGGCAGCACCGGGCATCCCGGGCACGAGGAACTCGCTCTGGATTTCCTGCCTCCTCTCGACCCCCGTGCCCGCAGCCTGACGCTGACGTTCCGCGCGGCCGGTGAGCAGGTGGCCGTTGCGTTTGATCTCCCGACCAACGGCCAGGCGTAGGGAGCCGCCCGGTTACCGGAGCGAGCCAGGCCCGGTCGCGCCATGGGCATAGGCCCGCCCGCGAACCGATAGTCCCGGTCACCGCCCTGTGCCGTGCTGGCCGTTCAGCAGGAGCGGGTTGGTGAGCTGTGCCCGGCTGTTGCAGGTGTAGCTCGCGGCCACGTCCGGGTTCCCGCCGGTGTAGACCGCGTCCGGGTCGGGGTACGGGCACAGCGGCCGGGTCACGGACTGGCCGTTGATCGAGCCGCTCGCGTCGAGGACGGCCGGCGCCTGATGGTGCTCGACCCAGCCGATGACCTGCTGCATCGGGTTGGTCGGCGCGATGCTCCCGGCTCCGGGAGTGCCGCAGTGCATGACGCCGGGGGCGAGGAAATAGCGGAAGAACGACTCGGTGCTGGCGATTCCGCCGTTGGCCGCGAGCGCGTGGTTGTAGTAGTTGATGCTGTCCCCGGTGAAGATCAGTTGGTCGGCCAGCCCCTGCCACATGATCAGCTTCCCGCCGGCCGCCCGGAACGCCCGCAGGTTCGGGTCGTCGGTCGCTAGCGCGTTGTCGAACATCTGGCCCGACTCCAGGAAGTCCCGGAAGTACTGCTGGTAAGTCAGGTCCGTGTAGACAAAGCCCGGGTCCTGCGTGATCCACTTCTGGAACCAGTCGTCGCTGGGGATGAACGGAGCGCCGGACCACTGCCCGCTGGGCAGCTGATACGTGGTCGCGAGCCCGAGCCCTCCGCCGGGTCCCAAGGTCGGGACGTAGGCCCCGGCGAGGTCGGCTCCCGGTTCCATCCCAAACCAGACGGGCAGGCCGGTCAGCAAATTGTGCTCGGAGCCGGAGTAGCGCGGTCCCTGCCATATCTCCTGAACCACGAGGGCGTCGGTCTTGGTGAATGTGCCGCACGGCGTGACCGTGCCGATCAGGTTGTCCAGCACCGCGAGCACGTCGCAGTTGCGTGGGTCGAACACGCCGTCGACCTGGCCGTCCTGGTCGGGGCAGTGCGCCTGCAGCGCCGTGTTGACCAGGTCCTCCTTGCAGGTGGGCAGGTAGTCGTTGTTCCACTCCATCACCAGCTGCGGCCACATCTGCGCGACCATGAACTGAGGCCAGTTCAGAGCGGGCGCGCCGGCCAGGATGCCGTTGAAGTCCCGCGGATAGCGCTGTGCCTCCATCAGGCCCTGACGCCCTCCGGTCGAGCAGCCATTCCAGAACGAGTAGTGCGCCCCGGCGTCGTAGTACTGGTCGATCACGACCTTCGACTCGACCGCGGTCAGATGCTGGGCGAGGTATCCGAAATCATCGATCCGGTTCCAGTTCAGCGCCGGCGGCGGGCTGGAGTTCGTGACCCACGGCGAGATGAGCGGGTTCGGATACCCCGTGTGCCCGCAGTCGTCCTGCGAGATCACGTACCCCGCGGCTAGCCACTGGTCGCTGGCGAGGGTCACGAAGCCCGCCGGGCTGCAGTAAACGCCGTTGCCCTCGGCCATGTAGTTGCCGTTCCAGCTGTCGGGCAGGGTCAGGTCGATGCCGATGTCGCCCGGCTGGCCGCCGCGCGGATCCGAGGTGTCGGTGATCTCGATCGCCACCTGGCAGCCGCTGCCCGAGACCTCGTTCGCGCTCACGGTGGCGGTGTCAGGCCCCGGAAGGCCGGGCAACGACAGCCCGGTCAGCGCCGCGCACGGCACTGCGGGCGCTCGTGCGCCGGTCACGTGGGTGCCCGCGACCGCCTGCGCCGTCGGCACGCCCGCGGCGAGCACCACGGCGGCTAACGGGCTTGCGATCAGCGCCACCAGGCTTCGGTGCAAATGTCCGTGGCGCCGTGCTCGTCGGCTCATCTCCACCTCCTGCTGCGCGGCGAAGGCTAGTCCGAGCGTCTTCAGAGCCTGTCCAAATGTCAAGATATGGTTCTAATATTTGGAACATGCTTCAGGAAACCAATGGTCCGGGGTTCTCCCAATCGCTGGAGCGAGGCCTCGCGATCTTGTCGGCGTTCAGGCCGGACCGCCCGGCGATCGGGATCAGTGAGCTCGCTCGCGAGCTGGGCCTCACCCGCAGCACGACACACCGCTACGTCGCCACGCTCGCCTCGCTCCGCTATCTCGAGCAGGAGGCCTCGACGCGCCGGTACCGCCTCGGGCCCCGCGTCCTGGACCTGGGGTTCTCCGTGCTCGGGTCGCTGGAGTTGCGGGAGATCGCGGCGCCGCATCTGCAGCAGCTCACCGACGCCACCGGGCACACGTCCAACCTGGCCATCCGTGATGACACCGATGTGATCTTGATCGACCGGGTCCGGGGACGTCCGGGCCGTTACCACCACCTCGAGTTCAGCCTGCACGTCGGTTCCCGGCTGCCCTCCTACTGCAGCGCGACCGGCAAGGCGCTGCTGGCCTATCTGCCCCAGCCGGATCTCGACCGGCTGCTGGATCGCATGGAGCTGGTCCAGCGCGGCCCCCGGACCCTGACAGACAAGCAATCCCTGATAAGGGAGCTCGAAAAGGTCCGGTGCACCAACATCGCCACGAACGATGAGGAACTCGAAAGCGCGCTGCGATCGATAGCCGCGCCCATCCGCTCGCGGTCTGGCCAGGTCGTCGCGGCGGTCAACCTTGCGATCCCATGGTCTCCCGCTGCGATGAGCGAGCTCGTGCGCCGGCTCGGGCCGACCGTCCGGGCGGCGGCCAGCAGGATCGCGGCCCAGGTGGTCTGACCAGGCGAGGGCGGGCGGGCGAAGGGCTGCCGGAAACTCGCTGGCCCGGGCAGCCCGGATCGGGCACCATGGGTCGATGCCGGTAGTCCCGCCGAAGCTGCGCCCCGGCTCGTCGGTGCGCGTGATCGCGCCGTCGAGATCTCTGGCGATGATTCCCGCCGAAGCCCGCGCCGAGGCCGACAAGAAGCTGGCCGCGCTGGGCCTGCAGGTCTCGTTCGGCGAGCACGTCGAGGAATGCGACGACTTCGTTTCATCATCGGTGGCCGCGCGCCTGGCCGATCTGCACGCGGCGTTCGCGGATCCCGGGGTGGACGGGATTCTCACCGTGATCGGCGGCTTCAACTCCAACCAGCTGCTGGCGGGCATCGACTACGGGCTGGTCGCCGCGAACCCCAAGGTGCTGTGCGGGTTCTCTGACATCACGGCCCTGTCCAATGCGCTCTACGCCAGGGCCGGACTGGTCGGCTACTCGGGCCCGCACTACTCGAGCTTCGGCATGAAGCATCATTTCGGCTACACCGAGGCCGGCTTCGTGGCCTGTCTCATGCGCGACGACCCGTTCCGGCTGGAACCATCGCCGACCTGGAGCGACGACGAGTGGTACCTCGACCAGGAGGACCGGCACCTGGAGACCGGAACGGACTGGTGGGTGCTCCAGGAGGGCGAGGCGGCGGGCACGATCGTGGGCGGCAACCTGTGCACGTTCAACCTGCTGCAGGGGACGCCGTACCTGCCGCCGCTCGACGGCACGGTGGTCTTCGCCGAGGACGACGACCTGGTGCGGCCCTGGATCTTCGACCGGGACCTCGTGTCGCTGCTGCAGCAGCCGGCCTTCGGCGGCGTGCGGGGCCTGGTCATCGGGCGGTTCCAGCGGCGGACCGAAATGACGCGGGAGCTGCTGGCGCAGATCGTCGCCACCAAGCCGGAGCTGGCCGGCCTGCCGGTGATCGCCAACGTCGACTTCGGCCACACCACGCCGACGGCGACGTTCCCCATCGGCGGCACGGTCGAGGTTCGCGCCGACCGGGGCGCTCCGAGCGTGACCATCGTCAGCCACTGATGACCGGGCAGCACGCCGAAAGCGGCCACAGCGGTCCTCCGGCCGAGCCGCCGTGGGACTTTGCCGGCCTGTTCCTGGTCGAGCGGGCCCGGCTGAGCGAGCTGCTGGCCAGCCTCGGCCCGGCGGACTGGGACCGCCCGTCGCCGTGCCCGGGCTGGACCGTCCTCGGGCTGAGCAGCCACCTCGTCGGCGACGATCTTGGCTTCCTGGCCCGCCACCGCGACGGCCACTTCGGGACGCCGGGGCCGGACGACGCCAGCGAAAGCGAGTTCGTCGCCTGGCTGGACGGCCTGCAGGACGAGTGGGTCCGCGCCGCCCGCAGGCTCAGCCCGCGCATCGTGGCGGACCTGCTCGAGTGGGCCGGGCCGCAGGTGGCCGAGACCATGCGCGGCGAGGACCCGCGGGCCCGCACCGCCGGCGTGTCCTGGGCGGGCACCGAGCCGGTTCCGGCCTGGCTCAACCACGCCCGCGAGCTTTCCGAGTACTGGATCCACCGCCAGCAGCTGCTCCAGGCGGTTGGCCGCCCCAGCGACCTGCGCGCCGACCTGGCCGGCCCGGTCCTGGCCGGCCTGCGCTGGGCCTACCCGTTCCGTCTCGGGCAGGCCGCGGCCCAGCCGGGCGATTCGGTCACGATCTCCGTCACCGGCCCGGTCACGGTTGCCTGGCACCTGGTCGCCACGCCGGCCGGCTGGGAGTACCGCAACGCGCCGGGGACGCGGGTCGTCGCGACCCTGGAGATGACCACCGAGCAGGCCTGGCGGCTGCTGACCAACAACCTGCCCGCCGCCGACCGGTCCAGCATCGCCGCATCCGGCGACGAGACGGTGCTTAGCATCCTGCTGCGGACTCGGGCCATTATCGGCACACCCAAGCGAACGCGGCCGAAGCGAGCCGCGGGGTCGACGTCATGATCAAACTGTCCGTCAGAGCGGGGCAACCTCATTACAAGGGCGACCTTGGTGGCGCCGGTGTGGTGCTTGCGCCTTCCGGATGTCTGCGTTCTACACTGCGGGTATGAGCGAGGACACGCGTCCGGGTGAGGACGAGGCCCAGCGCGAGGAACTCCCCGCGCTCCCAAGGCACCTGTCCGCACTGATCGGCTCCCTGCGAGGCCCGGCCGACCTGGGCCGCAATCACGACAAGTACCTGACTTACACCGATCGTGAGGAGGCCGGCGGGGCTGCGTCAGCGTGATCTTGTGCGATACGGGGCCGCTGGTCGCCGCGTTCAACACCGCGGACCGTGACCATGGCCGCTGCGCGCAGTTCCTGCGGGAGAACTGGTGCCGCCTGGTCATCGCCTCCAGCACTAGCGGCGCACACCACGACGCGGACGACTTTGGCCCGGGTTATGCCGGGATCCGCTGCGGGAGCCTGCCCCGGTGCATGTGCGCGTGACCGGCGCGGTCATCGAGGACGACCGTATCTTGCTGCTGAACCAGGACACCGATACCGGGCGTTCTTGGAGCCTGCCGGGCGGCAAGGTCGAGGACGGTGAGACCCTGGCCGCCGCCCTGGTGCGGGAGATGCGGGAGGAAACCGGCCTGGACGTCGAGCCGGGCCGGCTGCTGTATGTCTGTGATCACCTGCCTGATAGCGGCACACACGTGGTTCACCTCACCTTCGAGGCCGGCCGGACCGGCGGGACCGTCGGCCAGGTGACGGCTGGTCTTGATACCCGTCCGATCCGGGGCGTGGAGTTCGTCAAGCTCGCGGACTTGCCATCGCTGGGGTTCAGCGAGCGGTTCGGTGACCTAGCCATGGCGGGGTTCCCCGGAGCCGGCGGCTACATGGGACCCAAGGCCGCTATCGGACTGTGAGGCATCCAGCGCCCGGATCAGCTCTTCGTCGATCTCGGCGAGCGGCCGGGACAGGTCAGCCAGCGGGCCGATCCATGCCTTCATGCGGCAGGCCAGCTCGCCGGTGCTGACCGCTAGCTGGCTACCGTCGCGAACCAGGCGGATGTCGACGCCGCGGGAGCAGCCCAGCATGTGCCGGGAGCGCGGCTGCTGCGCGGCCTGCTGAGTCGCCGGAGTGTTCCACGCGATGCCGTGCAGCCAGCGCGCAGTGGGACCTCCCGTCCGCTGGTCCGGGCCGTCGCAGCACCATGTTTGCAGGTTGCCTAGCAGGTGATGGATCTTGGTCCAGTGCGCGCCGGTCTGGTCCAGGCCGCCGCCGGTTCAGCGCGTTGCCCGCAAACCCGGGCGGCGAAGCCGAAGACGCGGGCTGCGCCGGGGCAGAACGTGACCGCCATTTCCCGCACTCGCGCTTGGCGTCGGCGGGATCCGCCGCGGGTCGCGGAAGCTGAGGCTGCTGATCTACCAGTTGAGACTGCGGCGTTACTGGGTGCGCCCGGCGGATGCG
>CAWHZU010000016.1:0-329509 GCA_963833885.1 uncultured Actinomycetota bacterium
GCTCACGGGACCAGTCCCTTCGATTGCAGGGCGTTGTTCATCTGGGCGACCAACGACTTCTCGGTGCCCGTCGGGCTGATGCCGGACGGCGGCGAGATCAGGTGCGAGATGTCGATGGACACGACCTGGTAGACGGGCGTCTTCGGCCGCACGCTCGCGTTCTCCAGTTCCTTCAGGATGTCGGCGTGGAACGGGTAGTCGGCGAACAGCTTCGGGTTGGAGTAGAGGCTGGCGAGCGTGGGCGGGACGCCGCCGATGTTGGCGTTGATGATCTGGTTCTGCTGGTCACGCAGGCACAGCGCGGCCTGGAAGGCGAGCGCCTTGTGCCGTGAGTACGCGCTGACTGCGAGGTCCGTCCCGCCGATCGTCACCTTCGCCGGCACGCCGGGGATGACCTCCGGGAAGAGCGCCCACTTGAAAGTCTTGAACAGCTTCGGGTTGTCGGCCTTCATGGACGGATACACGAACGGGTAGTTCAGCTCGAAGGCGGCGTTGCCCGCCTCGAACGCGAGCCGGTTGTCGTTCTCCATCTGCACGTCGAGCGACGGGTCAGCGGCGACTGAGGAGGCCAGCTCCTTCATGATCGACAAGGCCTTGACGGCGGGAGCGCCCAGCGTCACCTTGGTCGCGTCCGGGTTCAGGATGGTACCGCCCGCGCTGGCCACCATCGTGTTGAACCAGACGGTGATGCCCTCGTACTGCGCGCCCTGGATCTCGATGTAGTGCGGCTTGCCCTCCTTGGCCAGCTGCTCCGCGTCGGCGATCATCTGGGCCCAGGTCGTGGGCGGGTGCGGCACCTCGGCGGAGTTGTACCACAGCAGCTGAGTGTTGCTGTTGTCCGGCACCGCGACGAGCTGGCCCTTCCATATGGCCGTCTGCAGGGCCGGCCCGAGCGTACCCTTCTCGGCCTCCGCCTTGTACTGGCCGGTCCACGGCGCGATCCAGCCCGCCTGGGCGAACTCGGCCTCCCAGGTGACGTCGAGGCCCAGGATGTCCATGGAGTCGTCATGCGCGGCCAGCCGCCTGACCAGCTCCAGGCGCTGGTTGCCGGAGGCTACGGGCAGCACCTGGTAGGAGATCGTGTACTTGCCGTGGCTCTGCTTGTTGCAGTTGGCGACCCCGGTGTCGGTCGCGGTCGAGGTGTCCGGGTAGAAGTAGAAGTTCAGCGTCACCGGCCCCGAGCTCGCGTTGGCCGTGCCGCAGGCGGTCAGCGCCGACCCGGCCAGGGCGACGCCGGCCAGCGCCGCGATCAGCCGCCAGTGTGGCAGCCGCCGCACCATGCCGGGCCCGCGAGCGCGGCGCACCGAAGCTCTCACTCTCCCGCTATCACTCATGCTCATCCCTCCAGCTGGGGCACCATCGCACCGGGTCGCCGGACGCGGTAGAAACAACCTCCGGCCGCCTCGATCGCGGTCCGGACCATGGCCAGCCCGGCGGGCGCGAAGGCCTGCCGGGCCACGGCCGGGCCGGTTCGCACCGTACCGGCCGACGACCGGGCTCGTCGCCCGGTCACGTGAAAGCTCGCCGTCGTCGATCGCTGCACGATCTCCAGGGCGAGCTGCTGTCGCAGCGGGATAACCCGCTCTCCGCGCATCAGCGCGCACAGCCGGCGCGCGCTCTCGCCACCGCTGTCCACCAGCGGCTGCCGGACCGTGCTCAGACCGAGCAGGGCCGCGGACTCGATGTCGTCAAAGCCGATCACGGACAGCTCGCGGGGCACGCCGATCCCGTACCGCTCGGCCGCGGCGAGCACGCCCATCGCCTGCGTGTCCGATGCAGCGAAGATGGCCGAGGGCCGGTCCGGCAGCTCGAGCAGCTCCCCGGTCAGCGCCTCGGCGTTCGCCGGACCGTGCGGGCCGCGCCGCACCAGCGCGGGGTCATGGCAGACCTCGGCCGCCGCCAGGGCCTGGCGGTACCCGTTCAGCCGGTGCTGTGACGTGACGAAACCGAGCCCGACCCGGGACGCGGCAGCGGCACCCCGCATGGTGTCGCCGACAAAACCGATCCTGCGGTGCCCGAGCGACAGCAGATGCCGGGTTGCCAGCCGGCCGCCCGCCACGTCGTCGGTGATCGTCTGCGGCACGCCGGGAGCGAGCGCATCGACCGTCACTATCGGCACACCCGCCCGCCGGAACGACGCGAGCTGCTGCGGTGACAGCCGCAGCGAGACCACGATCACCCCGTCAGCCCGGTGCCTGCTCGTCAGCGCGGACAGGTGATGGTCGCGCTGCTCTAAGGTGTCCACGTTGCAGACCACGGTGTCGTAGCCCTGCTCGTCGAGCACGGCGAGCGCCCCGGCCAGCCGCATCACCGCCGAAGCCCGGGTCAGCTGCGGCACCACGATCGCCACCGTGCGCTGCGTGCCGCGGGACAGCGAGGCGGCCAGGTGGCTAGGCCGGTAACCGAGCTCATCGATGACCTTCAGCACCTTCGCCCGGGTCGTCTCCCGCACGTTCTTCGCGCCGTTGATCACCCGGGAGACGGTGCCGATGCCCACGCCGGACGCTGCGGCGACATCGCCGATCGTGGCCCGACGTGATCCCGACATACCGCTCCCGCCGTCCGCTGGAACCGGTTCCATACGAACGAGATCATCGTCGCGCCGGTCGCCAACCCTCGTCAAGGGCCTAATTTGGGTCACGACCGCCGTGGCGGGAGATGCCCGCTAAACCAGCGATATATGCGGGCGCTACTCGACAATCTTCGAGATCGGGATCTCCAGGATGTCCCGGGCGCCGGCCGACTTCAGCGCGGGAATCAGCGTGTTGACGCCGCGCTTGGGCACCACGGCCTCGACCGCGTTCATGTCGCCGCGGGCGAGCGAGGTGATCGTCGGCGACGACATGGCCGGGAGAATCGCGGTCACCGCGTTGAGGTTCGCGGCCGGCACGTTCAGCTTGAGCAGGACATTGCCGCGGGCCCGGATCGCTCCCTGCAGCAGCAGCGCCACGTCGTCCATGGCCGCCCGCTTGGCCCGGTCGGCGAACGCGGCGTGATTCGCGACCAGCTCGGTGTAACTGGACAGCAGCGTGTCCAGGATCCGCAGCCCGTTCTTGCGCAGCGACGAGCCGGTCTCGGTCAGGTCGACGATCGCGTCCACGATGTCGGGCACCTTGGCCTCGGTCGCGCCGTACGACGGGATCACCACGGCCTTGACCCCCGCCGCTTCCAGGTAGCGCCTGGTCAGCGCCGGGAGCTCGGTCGAGATCCGGACACCCTCCGGCAGGTCGGCCACCGACTGCCATGGCGCGGCGGCCGGCACCGCGAGCACCACCCGCACCGGGTCCGAGGTCGCCTTCGAGTACTGCAGCTCACCGAGGGACGCGACGTCCGCGCCGGTCTCCGCGATCCAGTCCCGCCCGGTGATCCCGAAGTCGAACAGGCCCTGCTCGATGTAGGACGGGATCTCCTGCGGACGCAGGAACCGGACCCGCTCGATGCGCGGATCGTCGATCGACGCGTGGTAGTCGCGGTCCGAGGAACGGCGGACGGTCAGGTCCGCGGCGTCGAACAGGTCGAGGGTGGCTCGCTCCAGCGAGCCCTTGGGCAGGACCAGGGAGAGCAACGCTGATCAACCTTTCCACCTTGAACGCGTCGGCCCCCTGACTGTAGCCGCCAGAAGCGAACTCGGGTCGAGTGGTTGACACTCGCGTTATATCTCAACTACTCTGCCCAGAGTATTCGAGCTGGAGGTGATCTGGTGCCGGTCAAGAACCGCGCGAACCCGCTGGCCCTGGCCGTCCTCGTGGTCCTCGCCGAGCGGCCCAGCCACCCGTACGAGATCGCGACGACGCTCCGGCAGCGGCAGAAGCACGAGACCGTGCGGCTCAACTACGGATCGCTGTACGGAGTCGTGGAATCTCTCGAGCGCCGCGGCCTGATCGAGGCGCAGGAGACGAGGCGATCCGGAAGGCTCCCCGAGCGGACCGTCTACCGGCTCACCGACAGCGGCATGATCGAGCTGCACGACTGGCTAACCGATCTGCTCTCCACGCCGGTCAAGGACTACCCCGCGTTCCAGGCCGCGCTGTCGTTCCTGCCCGCGCTGCCCCCCGACGATGTGGCGGAGCTGCTGGCCGAGCGGGCCCAGCACCTCGAGGCTGGGCTCGCGCAGGCGGCCGCGACCAGGGAACTCGCGTACAAGGCGGGCCTGCCGCGGCTGTTCTGGGTCGAGGCCGAATACGACATCGTGCTCCGCGAGGCGGAGCTCGGCTATGTGCGCCAGCTGATAGCCGACATCGAGTCCGGCGCGCTCGACGGCATGCAGTGGTGGCGGGCAATTCACGACAGCTCCGACGACCCGGTCGTGCCGCCGCCGTTTCACCCCCACCCCGACGAAGGGACCAGGTAACCCCCGTGGACAACGTGATCGAAACGCGCGACCTGCGCAAGAGCTTTCCGGCGAAGGGCAGGCCGGTCGACGCCGTTCGCGGGGTGAGCATCGACGTGCGCCGCGGCGAGATCTTCGGCTTCCTCGGCCCGAACGGAGCGGGCAAGACCACGACCCTGCGCATGCTGACCACCCTGCTGCCGATCGGCTCCGGCACCGCGACCGTGGCGGGCTACGACGTTGCGCGGCAGCCGAAGCAGGTGCGCGAGCGGATCGGCTACGTGAGCCAGCTCGGCGGCGCCGACGAGCTCGCCACCGGCCGGGAGAACCTGATCCTGCAGGGCCGCCTGTACGGGGCGGCCCGGGCACAGGTGGCGCCGCGCGCCGCGGAGCTGGCCCGGCTACTCGACCTGGCCGAGTTCGCCGACCGCCGGGTCAGCACGTACTCGGGCGGGCAGCGCCGGCGGCTCGACATCGCGCTCGGCATCGTGCACGACCCGTCGGTGCTGTTCCTCGACGAGCCGACCACCGGGCTTGACCCGCAGAGCCGCGCCAACCTCTGGGACCACATCCGCTTGCTCCGCGAGCGCGGCACGACGGTGTTCCTGACCACGCATTATCTGGAGGAAGCCGACGTGCTCTGCGACCGGCTGATGATCATGGATCACGGCCAGATCGTCGCGGAGGGAACCCCGAGGGAGCTCAAGCAGCAGGTCGCGGGCGACGCCATCGTGATCAGCCTGCGCCAGGAGGACCACGAGGCCGAGCGCGCCGCGCCGGTGCTGTCCGGCGAGCCCTACGTGCGCGAGCTAAAGGCCGAAGACGGCCAGGTCCGGCTCTACGTCGACGACGGCGGCGCCGCGCTGCCGCAGCTGATCCGGCTGCTCGACGCCAGCGGCATCGGGATCCGGTCGATATCCATGTCCGAGCCAACCCTCGACGACGTCTTCCTGCGGCAGACCGGCAGGTCGCTGCGCGACTCGGGCGAGGGCGACGCGGGCCCGGCGGCCGGCGGCGGGGCGGCCGGATCCGAGACCAAGGAGGTGGCCGCGTGAAGACGGCCAGGGATGTTGGCTTGCTGTATCAGCGGTACCTCACCCAGTTGCTGCGCAACCCGGTCTGGGTGATCGTCGGGTTCTCCACCCCGATCCTGTACCTGGCGCTGTTCACCCCGCTGCTCAAGCACCTGGTCGGGTCGGGCGGACTGCCCACGGGGAACGTGCTGGATCTGTTCCTGCCCGGCATCCTCTCGCTGCTGGCGTTCGCCAGCGGGATCGGGCCGGGTTTCAGCACGATCTTCGAGCTCAAGGCCGGTGTCATCGAGCGGTTCCGGGTCACCCCGGCGAGCCGGTTCGCGATCCTCATCGGCCCGATCCTGGCCAGCCTGGTGATGATGCTGGTGTTCGACGCGGTCGTCGTCGCTGTCGGCTTCGGGTTCGGCTACTCGGTGCACTGGGCCGGGCTGGCTGTCCTGGCCGTCCTGCTGGCGCTGCTGATGGTGACCACGGCAGCATGGTCGATCGCCACCGCGCTGGTCACCAAGGAGATCAGCGGCTTCGCCGCGATCGCCAACGGCATCAACCTGCCGATCCTGCTGCTGGCCGGGGTGCTGCTGCCGATCTCCCTCGGCCCGGCCTGGATGCGCGTGCTGGCGCACTTCAACCCGCTCTACTACCTGGTCCAGGCGTCCCGGGTGCTGGCCGCGGGCACGCTGTCCGGCACCGCGGTATGGCAGGCGTTCGCCGTGCTCGCGCCGCTCTGCCTGCTGGTGCTGGCCTGGGCGACCCGGGTATTCCGCACCGCCGTCGCCTGATCCGTGCGGCGTGGGTGCCCCCGGCACGGCACCCACGCCACACAGTTCAGAGGCAGCGCCGATCCGGTTGACCACCTGCGGACGTGGTGCCACACTCAAGCCATACTCGGTATGCAATACCCAGTATGGAGGTGAGTGCATGTCGGTTCGCCACAGCCTGCTGGTGCTCCTGGACGCCGGGCCGATGCACGGCTACGGGCTCAAGACCGAGTTCGAGACGGCGACCGGGGACGTATGGCCGCTCAACGTCGGGCAGGTCTACACCACGCTGGCGCGCCTGGAGCGGGACGGGCTGGTCTCAACCGGCACCGACGCCGACGGGCAGAAGATCTACGCGATCACCGAGGCCGGCCGCGGCGAGGTGCGGCGATGGTTCGAGACGCCGGCGGCGCGGGAGGTCGTGCCGCGCCAGGAACTGGCGATCAAGCTGGTGTTCGCGATGCGGTCGGCCGCCGTTGACGTCGCCGACGTGGTGCAGCGGCAGCGCGTGGCCACGATGCGGTCGCTGCAGGAGGTCACCCGGCTGAAGGCCGACGCCGAGGCCGACGGCGACCTGGCCTGGCTGCTGATGCTCGACGCGCTCGTGTTCCAGGCCGAGGCCGAGGCCCGCTGGCTCGACTTGTGCGAGGCGCGGCTCGCCAGAAAGAGCGGAGGACGCGGGGACCGAGAGACGCCGCTGTCGCGCGCCGGCGCAGCGGCACCGCCGCTGCCGGTCACGAGGCGGAGCAGCTGATGCCGATTCTCCAGATCGACCGGGCGGGGCGCGTCTTCGGCTCCGGCGAGGCCCGGGTGGTGGCGCTCGATGACGTGTCGCTGTGCGTCGAGCGCGGCGAGTTCGTGGCGATCATGGGGCCGAGCGGCTCGGGCAAGTCGACGCTGCTGCACCTGGCGGGCGGGCTCGACCGGCCGACGTCGGGCCGGGTGCTGCTGAATGGCGGGGACCTGGCCGGCCTGAGCGCCGCAGACCTGTCGCTGGCCCTGCGGCGCGAGATCGGCTTCGTGTTCCAGGGCCTGAACCTCCTGCCCACGCTCAGCGCCGCCGAGAACGTGGCGCTGCCGCTCGAACTGGATGGTGCCAGGCCGAGAGCCGCGATGTCGGCCGCGAGGCGCCTGCTGGACTCGGTTGGCCTGGGGGCCGTCGCCGACCGGTTCCCCGGCCGGCTGTCCGGCGGCGAGCAGCAGCGGGTGGCGATCGCCAGGGCGGTCACCGGCGGCCGGACGCTGCTGCTGGCCGACGAGCCCACCGGGGCGCTCGACACGGTCAGCGGTGAGGCGGTGATGGGCCTGCTGCGCCAGCAGTGCAGCACCGGCTGCGCCGTCGTCCTGATCACTCATGACATGCGCCACGCTGCCTGGGCCGACCGGGTGGTGTTCCTGCGCGACGGCCGGGTCACCGGCGAGGCGGCACCGCCCGCCGGCCCTGAGTTCCTGCTGTGGCCCGCGTGAGCGCGCTCGGCCGCAAGGCATGGGGGGACCTGGTGCAGCACCGGGCCCGCAGCGTGCTGACCATGCTCACGCTCAGCCTGGCCGTGGCCAGCCTGGCCACGCTCGCCGTGCCGGGTCTCATGGACCGCGCGATGGACCGCCAGGTCGCAGCCGACCGGCTGTTTGACGTCGCGTTCGGGACCCATGACCTTGTGCTGAGTCCCGCCGAGTTCGGTGCGCTCGGGCGCCTGCCGGACGTCGCCGCTGTCGGGGCCGACGTCAGGTACCCGGCCCAGGTGACGGCCGGCGGGCGCAGGCAGGCGGCCGCGATCTGGGGCATCGATCTGCCCGCCCAGCCGGTGGACGCCATCCGCCTGGTGAGCGGGCGCCTGCCACGCTCCGGCGAGGTGCTGGCCGATGCGGCAAACGGCAGCGCCGCCGACCTGGCGACCGGCATCGGGACGCGGATCGAGGTCCGTGACAGCGACGGTGCGCACACGGTACTGCGCGTCAGCGGCACCGCCACCGGGCTGGCAACCAGCCCCAGCCCGGCCGGGTCGGGCAGCCCGGTGTTCTACGCGAGCGAGGCCACCGTGCGGTCGCTGGCCGGGCTGCGCGGGATCAACTTCCTGGCGTTCCGCCTGTCCGACAACACACCGGTCACCGAAGCCAAGCTGGCCTCGGCGGTGCACGGCTATCTGAAGCGGCTGACCGGGACCGAGCCGTTCGTCGCGCTGCCCGCAACCCGGGGCCAGGGCGTATGGCCGCAGCGGTCCTTCTTTGACCATGTCATCGCGCTGTTCAACGTCATCACACTGCTCGCCGTCTGCTGCGCCCTGTTCCTGATCGCGGCCACGATGAACACGCTCATCGTCGAGCAGGCCGGCCAGATCGCCATCCTCACGTCGCTGGGCGCGCGGCGGTATCAGATCGCTGGCGTCGTGCTGCGCACCGCGGGGATGCTCGGCGGGGCCGGGGCGATCGCCGGCACGGCGCTCGGCATCGCGATCTCCTACGTGCTGACCAGCTACTTCGCCGCGACGCTGTTCGACGTGCGGGCCGGGTTCGCGATCTCGGTGCCGGTCGTCGTGGCCAGCCTCGCGGGCGGCCCGGCGCTGGCGGTGGCCGCGTCCCTGCCCGGCCTGTGGCGCGCGTTGCGCCGGCCGGTGGCCGAGACCCTCGCCGACCGTGGGACCTCCGGCTACGGCACCGGCTGGCTGGAGCGGCTGATGGCGCGCGGCCGCCTGCTGTCCGGGCCGGCGCGCATGGGACTGCGCAACGCGCTGCGGCAGAAGCGCCGCAGCGCGGCCACGGTCGCGCAGGTCGCCGTCGCGACCGGGCTCGCGCTCGCGCTGTTCGCGTCCGGCGGGTCGCTCGACATCGGCGTCAGCCAGGTGTTCGCGACCTTCCACTACGCGATCGAGGTTGACGCGGCCAACGGGTCTCCGCTGCTCGGCAGCCGGGCCCAGGCGATCGCAGCCGCGACGCCGGGCGTCACCCGGGCCGAGCCGGTCGTGGCGGCCGCCGTGGACTATCGCGGGGACAGCTACCTGGCCCTGGGCCTCGGCCCCGATGCCCTGTACCGGTACCGGCTCAGCGCTGGCCGCTGGCTGACCGCCGCGGACGGCTCGGCGCCGGTGCCCGGGGTCGTGCTGGGACCCGCGGTGGCGCGGGCCACCCACGCCAGCGTTGGCCAGACGGTCACGCTCGGCACCATGGCCGGTGCCACCCGGGTGCGGGTGGTCGGCATCGACACCGGCCAGAACAACGACGGCGGCATGGTCTACTTCCCGCTGGCGGCGCTGCAGCGGTATACCGGCAAGGGACGCGCCAGCAACGAACTGTGGCTCGCCGTGCGCGGCGGCAGCCACGCCGCCATCGACCGGACCGCCACGGCGGTCGGCAACCGGCTCGTGGCGGCCGGCTACCCGGTCGCGGTCCAGGAGATGTACGTGGTCGAGGCCGACAACGACGCCATCGACGGCACGGTCCTGGACATCATCGAGGTGCTCGGGCTGCTGGTCCTGGCCATCGCCCTGATGGGCCTCGTCAGCGCGCTCACCATGGGCGTTATCGAACGGACCAGGGAGGTCGGCATCCTGCGCTGCCTCGGCGCCAGGGCTGCTCACGTCCGGCGGGTGTTCAGCGCCGAGGGGGTGCTGCTGGGCATCGTCGGCTGGGCGTTCGGCATCCCCGTGGGCTGGCTGATCTACGAGGGCCTGCTCGCCTTCGTCAAGCACGACTTCGGCGTTCAGGCCCCGGTGGTATACCCGGCGATCGCCCCGCCGGTCGCGCTCGTCGCCGTCATCGCGGTCACGCTCCTGGTCATCAGGCCCCCGCTGCGCCGGGCCACCAGGATCCAGGCCGACGGCGCGCTCCGCTACGAGTGACGCCTCACGCCCGGCGCCTCACACCGGCGGCACGCGCACGCTGATCACGGCGGACTGGCCGTCCGTGACGTGCTCAAGGGCCCGCCGCAACGTCACCGGCAGCAGGTCGGCGGCGGTCACGGTGCGGGCGTACGCGCCACCCGCCGCGGCGGCGATGCCCGCCAGGTCGGCCCCGGGCTGGAAGCTGGCGGCGAACCCTCCGCCAGCGACCCTGCCTTCCGGGTGCACGGCCAGCGCGGAGAGCGAAGGCGTCTTCCACCCCTGATTGTCGAAGATGACGGTCAGCGACGGGGCCTGGTAGCGCCGGGCCATCCACTGCGCCGAAGACGGGACGCCGAACAGGTACGACCCGTCCCCGACCAGGCTCACCACCGTGCGCTCGGGCGCCGCCAGCTTGACGCCGACCGCCGCCCCGCCGGACCAGCCCAGGGATCCCCCGCCGATGCCGAGGACCGAACCCGGCCTGCTGGCCCGCAGGTGCTCACTGACCGCTGGGTAGTTGCTGATCGCCTCGTTGAGGACGATGGCGTCCGGGCCGATGCAGTCCCTGACGCAGGCCACCAGGTACTCGGGCGTGATCGTGCCGTCGGCCCCGGGCTGTTCCCTGGCGGCCCACCGCGCGCGCTGGGCGTCGTGCGTGGCGCGCACCCGTTCCGCCCGCGCCTGGACGGCCGCCGGGTCCAGCCGCCCGCGCTCGGTCAGCCGGCCGGCGATCTGGCGAACCGCGGTCCCCAGGTCCGCCATGGCGTAGCGGCTGGCAGCCACGTACCACAGCTGGATCTGGGTCTTCAGCGGGTCGACGTCGACGACGTAGATCCGGGCCGCGGGGTCCGGCCGGTTGTAGCCAGGGATCCACGGCACGTCGCTGCCCAGCACGAGGATTACGTCGGCGTCGGCCAGCAGCGGATTCTGTTCCGGGACATTCCACTGGTAGCCCAGATGGAGCGGGTGGTCGTCGGGGAAGTTGAGGTGCATCGGCGCCGACTCGATCACCGCGACGCCGGCCAGCTCGCACAGCCCGACCAGCTCGGCCACGGCGGCGGGGTCACGGCCCAGGTACGAGGTGACGATCAGCGGGCTGCGGGCGCCCTCGAGCGCGGCCGCGATCTCGTCGGCGACGGCCGCGGTCAGCGCGGCCGGCGCGACCGGGCTCCACCAGTCGCCCTGGGGCGGCTGCGGCGGCAGTTCCTCCTCCAGCACCTCGCGCGGTGACACCAGGTACACCGGGCCGGCCGGATCGCTCCTGGCGATCTGCATCGCCCGGTGTACCAGCTGTTTCGCGTTGAGCCCGGTGCGGATCTCGTTGTCGTACTTGGTGTAGCCGCGCATGATCGCGCGCTGAGATCCGTTGTCCTGCAGCCAGTGGATGTGCTCGCTGCGGGTACCGGGCAGCTCGCCGTCCTGCGTCATCGGGGAAAGGCCCGCGAAGATCAGCACCGGGACCCGCCCCTTGGCGGCGTTGTGGATCGCGCCGCCCAGGTTCAGGGTGCCGGCGTCCACGTGCACCAGCACCGCCTGTGGCTCGCCGCTCACCAGCGCGTACCCGTGGGCCGCGCTCAGCGCCACGCTCTCGTGCGGGCACAGGATCAGCTCGGGCAGCGACGCTAGCGTTCCCGCGCTCTTGGCCAGCGCATACGCCTCCATCATGCCGGTGTGGTCGCTGCCCAGGTTCGCGAACGCGTACCTGGCGCCGGCTTCGCGCAGTGCCTCGAGCAGCGCGGTAGAAGTGGTGTACTCCGACCCGCGGGGGGCTCCGCCCCCCGCGATCCCCCCAAAACCATCCGCTCCGCTCACTGCGCTCCTCTCAAACCCGCCGCTCGCCACAACATAGGCCCCGGGCAAGCCCGGGCTTCAGATCGACATCCCGCCGTCCACGGCCAGCGTTGCCCCGGTGATGAACGAGCTTTCATCACTGGCCAGGAACAGCATGACCCGTCCCACCTCCTCGGGTGCGGCGTGCCTGCCGAGGGGGATGAGCTGGTCAAAGATCGAGGCGGCCCGGTCGCGGTCCGCCCCGGTGGCGGCGACCTCGATGCGGTGCTGGAACTCGTTGTCGACCGGGCCCGGGTGGATCGTGTTCACCCGGATCCCGCGCGGCGCCGTCTCCTTGGCCAGCGTCCGCATGAGCCCGACCAGCGCGTGCTTGGCCGTGGCGTAGGCGCAGATGCCCGCGTCCGAGGTGAGGCCGACCACGCTGGAGGTGATCACGATGCTGGCGCCCGACTCCAGATAAGGCAGCGAGTACTTGCACACCAGGAACGAGCCGCGGACGTGCACGGCGAGGACCTGATCGAACACGTCATCCGGGTAGTCGGCCACCGGCGCGATCACGCCGCTGATGCCCGCGTTGCTGACCACCACGTCAAGCCGGCCGAACGTCTCGACCGCACCCGCGACGGCCGCCTTGACCTGCATCGGGTCGGTGACGTCCGCGATCGTCCAGGTGGCGCCGTCGCCGAGGGAGGAAGCACCGGCGCGCAGCTCGTCGGCGACGAGGCCGACCAGGCAGACCCTGGCGCCTTCGGCGACGAGCGCGCGCGCCGTGGCCATGCCGATACTGCCCTCGCCGCCGGTGATGACGGCAGCCTTGCCCTGCAAACGCGGTGAAGCGACCATGCCGCCTATGCTCGCGTCCAGCCCGCCGCCCGTCTTGCACGCCAGCGCACGCCGCTTGACCCCCTGGGTACGGGGCCCGCCCCCGTCAAGGCGACAGGCACCGTCCGTCTGGCAGCGCGGCAAGCCCGTGGCTGGCCCGGTAGTCGCGCGGGCCGACGCCGTAAGCGGCCTTGAACAGCCGGCTGAAGTGCGCCGGGTCCGGGTAGCCCCAGCGCGCCCCGACGGCGGCCACCGGCCGTGTCATGCACCGCGGGTCGCGCAGGTCGTGGCCGCAGTGCTCGAGGCGGCGCTGCCGGATCCAGCCGGCCACGGTGGTGCCGCTGGCGTGGAAGAGCTTGTGCAGCTGGCGCAGGGAGATGTGGTGCGCGGCCGCGATCTGGGCGGGCGCCAGGTCCGCCTCCCCCAGGTGCTCCTCGATGAACGACGTGATCTGCAGCATCAGCGCCCGGTGCGCGATGTCGGGATCGTCGGGCGTGGCGTCCAGCCGGTCGGCGAGGACCGTGCCGAGCAGGTCGACGACGTTGCCCGCCAGCCGCATGCCAATCCCGAGGCCCGGCGTGTCCTCCTCCTCGAGCAGATCGGCGATCTTGACCAGGAACGGGCCGATGAGCGCGGCCATGCCACCTGCCTCGCCTGGCAGCCGGGTGGCGGTCAGCGCGGCCAGCCGGTCCTGCGGAAGGCCGAGCATGTCCCTGGGGAACACCAGCACGAGCATCCGGTGCTCGGTCAGCGCCAGTGTGTACGGCCGGTCGGTGTCGTAGAACGCGAAGTCACCCGGGGTGAGCACCGCCTCCCTGCCGTCCTGAATCAGCACGGCCGTGCCGCGAAGCTGAACGCCGATCTTGTAGCAGCCGGCCGGTGCCACCTTCACCAGCCGGGCCGTCCTGCGCGCGGTGTGCGGCTCCGCACGCACCTCGATCAGGCGCACGCTGCCCAGGTCGGTGCCACGAAGCCGGCCAAGGAAGTCGGCGTCCCCGCTGGGGGTGGAGACCTCGAGCGGGACGAACGTGTCGGACAGAACGTGCTTCCAGTAGTCGAAACGCTGGCCAGGCGGCAGGTCGAGGGTGCGCGCGACATCAGGCATGACACCTACCTCCTCCGGTAGCCGCGTCTAGCTTGCGGGCGTATGCGCGGATGGTCAAGCGATGTGCCCGGTAGTCCAAGACCGCCGGCGCCGCACCGGCCGACAATGACGCGATCAGCGGGCCTAGACCTCACGTCCGGAGCGAACAATGACTGATTCGGCGGATAACGGCAAGCGGAGCCAGCTGACCAGACGCGGTTTCCTCGGCGCGACGGGCCTGGCAGTCGGCGGCGGGCTGGCCGGCCTGGCAGGCTGCTCGAGCGCGCTGAAGTCGTCGGGTTCGCCGAGTTCCACGTCGGGCGGAACGATAAAGATCGGGTTCATCAGCCCCGAGACCGGAGAGCTCTCGGTTTTCACCCAGTCCAACGGATACGTGCTCAGCCAGGTGCGTGCGTCGCTTGCCAAGGGGCTGACGATCGGCGGCAAGAAGTACTCGGTGGACATCATCTCCGGGGACAGCCAGTCGTCGTCGGCGCGAGCGGCCGCCGTCGCCTCACAGATGGTGCAGCAGGACTCGGTGGACCTCCTGCTCGCCACCGCGACACCGGAGACCGTGATCCCGGTCTCCGCTCAGGCCGAAGCCTCGGGTGTGCCGTGCGTGCTGACCATCTGCCCGTGGGAGCAGTGGTATTACAAGAGCAACGGCAGCGCGAACACGTTCAAGTACTCCTTTATGTACTTCCTCGGCACCCAGGAGGAGACCAACCTGTTCGCTTCGGTGTGGAAGACCGCGTCCACCGACCATGTGGTCGGCGGCCTGTGGCCGGACGACGTCGACGGTGCCGGGTTCCAGAAGTACGTGACGGCGAAGGCCGACAGCCTCGGCTGGAAGGTGGTCCCCTCGGGCGCGTACACCGACGGGCTGTCCGACTTCACGCCGATCATCTCGAAGTTCAAGGCCGCCGACGTCCAGATTCTGCACGCCGTGCCGATCCCGCCCGACTTCATCACGTTCTGGAGGCAGGCACATCAGAACGGCTTCCAGCCGAAGATCGCCTCCATCTCCAAGGCGCTGCTGTTCCCGAGCGCGGCGGACGCGCTCGGGCCGCTGGTGCAGAACGTGATGTCGCCGCTGTGGTGGACGCCTCAGTTCCCGTACAAGTCCTCGCTCGACGGCACCACGGCGTCGGCGTTCGCCGCCAACTACAAGACGAGCACGGGCAACGAGTGGACCCAGCCGATGGGGTTCAACTACGCGGTCTTCGAGATCGCGGTCGCCGCGCTCAAGGCGTCGGGCGACCCGAAGAACGGCAACGCCGTGGCTCACGCCCTGAGCACGCTCAAGGGAGAGGCGATCACCGGGGCGTACGACTTTGCCACCGGCCCGGTGCCGCACGTGTCCCAGGTCCCCGAGCTGCTCGCCCAGTGGCGGCTGGTCTCCGGCAGCTACCAGCTCGTCGTGGTCAACAACTCGCTGCTGCCCGCCGTGCCGGTCGCGGGTTCCCTCGAGCTCCTATGAGCGTTCCGGCGCTGGAGGTCACCGACGTCGCGAAGAGCTACGGCTCGCTGTCCGTGCTCGGCTCGGTCTCGCTGGCCGTAGCGCCGGGTGAGGCCGTCGGCGTCGTCGGCCCGAACGGCGCCGGCAAGACCACCCTGCTCGACCTGCTGACCGGCACCGGGCGGTGCGACGCCGGCCGGGTGGTGCTGCACGGCAGGGACGTGACGCGGCTGGCGCCGCCGCTGCGGGCCAGGATGGGGCTCGGCCGCACGTTCCAGGTGCCGCGCCCGCTTGGCGGCCTGACGGTGTTCGAGAACGCGCTCGTCGGATCCATGCGGGCCGCCGGGCTGCGCGGGCGGCACGCGTACGGGGCGGCGTACGAGGCCTTGGCCGTGACCGGCATGGCCGGCCAGGCCAACACGACCGCGGGCTCGCTTCGGCTGCTCGACCGCAAGCGCCTGGAACTCGCGCGTGCGCTCGCCATGCGGCCGCGCGTCCTGCTGCTCGACGAGATAGCCGGCGGACTGAGCGACCCGGAGACCGAGGCGCTGATCGGGACGATCCGCGCAGTGAACGAGGGCGGCACCGCGATCGTCTGGGTGGAGCACGTGCTCCGGGTGCTCACCGCCGTGGTCACCCGGCTGGTGTGCCTGGCCGGCGGGCAGGTCATCGCCGACGGGGCACCCTCCGACGTGCTGGCCAGCGACGCGGTGCGGACCGCCTTCCTCGGCGGCGGCGTGCTGTGACGCAGCCGGGAACGCTGCTGGAGATCACGGACCTCGACGTGTTCTACGGAGACTTCCAGGCGCTCTTCGGGGTGTCGATGGCGGTGACGCTCGGCTGCGCGACCGCCCTCGTCGGCGCCAACGGGGCGGGCAAGACCACGCTGCTGCGCACGATCGCCGGCGCGCAGGCCGCATCGGCCGGGGCCGTCAGCTACGGCGGCTCGGACATCACGGCGGCTCCGCCGCACCGGCGGATCGCCCGCGGCATCGCCCTGGTCCCGGAGGGCCGCAAGCTGTTTCCCAGCCTGACCGTGGAGGAGAACATCCAGGTCGGCGCAGCCGCGGCGGCCTCCGCGCAGTGGCCGCTGCAGCGCATCTACGACACGTTCCCAATGATCGCGCAGCGCCGCAGGCAGCGCGCGTCCACGCTGTCCGGCGGTGAGCAGCAGGCGGTGGCGATCGCGCGGGCGCTGGCCGCGGGGCCATCCCTGCTGCTGCTCGACGAGATCTCGCTGGGCCTGGCGCCGGTCGTGGTCGAGGGGCTGTACGAAACGCTGTCCGGGCTGCGATCGGCCGGAGCCACGATCGTGCTCGTCGAGCAGGACCTGCGCCGCGCCATGGACGCCTGCGACGACCTGGTCTGCCTGCTCGAGGGGCGGGTCGCGCTGGCCGCACCGGTCGCCGATGTCACCAGGGATCAGGTCGTCGCCGCCTACTTCGGTGAGGGCGCGCCGTGAACTGGGTCAACGCGGTCATCCAGGGGATGCTGCTCGGCGGCCAGTACGCGCTGATCGCGTGCGGGCTGTCGCTGACGTTCGGCGTGATGCGGATCGTGAACCTCGCCCACGGCGACCTGGCCGTGTGCGGGGCCTACCTCGGGCTCGTCCTGTCGTCCGCGCTCGGCGTGCCGGTCTGGGTCACGCTGCCGCTGCTGCTGCCCGCGGCGTTCGGCGCCGGCATGGCGCTGCAGCTCCTGCTCTTCGGGCGGGCGCTGCGGCACGGGGTGCTCGCGCCGGTGCTGGTCACGTTCGGGCTGTCGGTGATGGTCGAGAACCTGCTGCAGGTGGCCGCGACCTCCGACCCGCGCGGCCTGTCCGGCGGGTCCCTGGCGCTGGCCAGCTTCCACATCACCAGCGGCATCACGGTGTCCTGGCTGTTCGTCACCGCGTTCCTCACCGCGTGCGCGGTCCTGTCCTGCCTGCAGTTGCTGCTCTCGCACACCTCGTGGGGCCGCAAGGTGCGCGCGACCGCCGACGACCCGGACACCGCGCGGCTGGTGGGGATACGGGTGCGGCCGGTGTTCGCGACCGTGGCGGGCATCGCGATCGCCACCGCGGCCCTGGCGGGCGTCTTCATCGGCACGATCGGCACCTTCGACCCGCAGACCGGCACCGACGTCCTGATCTTCGCGTTCGAGGCGGTCGTCATCGGCGGCATCGGGTCGCTGTGGGGCACGCTCGTCGGCGGCGTGGCCCTCGGGGTCACCCAGGTGGTCGTCGGCGAGGTCAACCAGGCTTACGCGGTCCTCGCCGTCAACCTGCTGTTCCTCGCCGTGCTCACGGTCCGGCCCGGCGGGCTGTTCACCAGCCGCCAGGTGGTGCGCGAGGCTGCGGGGCAGGGAGCCGCCGGATGAAACGGAACACGGCGGTCGGCTCCCGCGGCGCGGACCCCTCGGCGACATTGGTCCCGGTCAGCCGGTGGAGCCGGACCGCGACCGGCTTCACCGGAGTCAGCGTCCTCGCAGTCGCGGTCATGGCCGTGATCCCGTTCATCATCGGCGGCCCTGCCGAGCAGCCGCTGATTACCCTGCTCACGTTCGTCGCCATGGCCAGCCTGTGGAACCTGCTCGCCGGGTTCAGCGGGCTGACCTCGTTCGGCCAGCAGGCCTACATCGGTGTCGGCGCCTACGCGCTCTATCTGGTCGCCGAGCACGGGATCAACCCGTTCGGCGGCATCGCCGTGGCCGCGGTCATCGCCGCTGTCGTCGCGCTGCCGGTGTCCGCGCTGGTGCTGCGCCTGTCCGGCGGGTACTTCGCCGTGGCCACCCTTGTCGTTGCGGCCACGTTCCAGATCATCGCCACGCTGTCACCCTCGGTCGGCGGGACCACCGGCGTGAGCGTGCCCGGGGTGGCCGGATACGGCGACGTGCTCCGCGAGGCGCTGACCTACTGGGCGACGCTCGTCGTCGCCGTGGCCAGCGTGGCCGGGGTCTACCTGCTCGTGCGGCGGACGTTCGGGCTGGACGCCAGGGCACTCAGCAGCGACCCGGTCGCGGCGGCCAGTTCCGGCGTCCGGGTGGGGCGCATCCGGCTGCTGGCCTACCTGGCCGCGGCCGGCGGCGCCGGAGCGGTCGGAGCGCTGATCGCGCTGCAGACCCTGTACGTGGAGCCCACCTCGATCTTCAGCATCCAGTACAGCGTGTACATGCTGTTCATGGTGCTGATCGGCGGCATGGGAACGATCGAGGGCCCGATCCTCGGCGCGCTGGTGCTGTTCGCGCTGCAGGAGACGCTGTCGTCGTACGGCTCCTGGTACCTGGTGATCGTCGGCGGGCTCGCGGTGGCCGCGACGCTGGCCGCCTCCCGCGGGCTATGGGGGTTCGCCAGCGAGCGGTTCGGCTGGTCGCTGCTCCCGGTCGGCTACCGCGTCCGCCAGCCGCCGCCGAAACCCTGAACCGCCGGCGTGCGGTAGAGGTGACGGCGCCAGCCAGGTCCGATGGGGTTAGGGTCGCAGGGTGGCGCGCACGGACAGAGCGTCGCGAGTGATCGCTGCGCCGCTTGAGAGCGTATGGACCGCTTTTGTGGATCCCGAGGCGCTCGTGGTGTGGCTTCCTCCTGGCGGGATGACTGGCAGGTTCGACCGATTCGACGCCCGGCCGGGCGGGTCGTACCGGATGGTGCTGACCTATTCCGACACATCTGGCGCACCGGGCAAGGCGACCGTGGATTCCGACATCGTCGAGGCTCGCGTCGTCGATATCGTCCCCGGCGAGCGGGTGGTGCATGCGGTGGACTTTGTCTCCGACGACCCTGCTTACGCTGGCACCATGATCATGAACTGGGAGGTCAGTGCTGTCGATACGGGGACGCGCGTCAGCATCGTTGCCGAGGACGTCCCAGACGGCATCTCCGCCGAGGACCACGCCGCAGGGCTTGCTTCTTCCCTGGTCAAGCTTGCCGCCTACTTGGAGCAGTAGCGCAGGTCAGCGGCTGATCCGCACCAGCGCCGACGGCGTGACCGTCACCGCGAACGGCAGGACCGCCCGGAACGCCTCGTCCCCGCCGCAATCAGCATCCCGTCATCCAGTTCGTAACGGAACTCGTCGTCCGGCATGTTCTCCATGTCCTCGACGGTGAGTTCCTTGGTCTGGTCCGCCCAGACGCTGGGTGCGGTCATGACGTGCTTACTGCCTCCTGCCGGTCATGCGTACCACCATCTCAGCTGCCGCCGACATTCCCGGGCACTACGCTTGATCACATGAGCAGCGCCGTGCCGCCGCCCGGGGTGAGCATCGCCGACGCGCGGCTGGAGGAGGTCGCGGACGGGATCTTCGCGTACATCCAGCCGGACGGTAGCTGGTGGATCAACAACACCGGGTTCTTCGTCGGCCGGCGCGGCGTGGTGAGCGTCGACGCGTGCTCCACCGAGCGCCGCACCCGCGCCTACCTGGACGCGATCGCGTCCGTGACCGACCAGCCGGTGCGCACGCTGATCAACACCCACCACCACGGCGATCACACATTCGGCAACGGCCTGTTCGAGGGCGCCACGATCGTGGCGCACGAATGCTGCCGCGAGGAGATGCTGGCGTTCGGGCCGCCCGGGCAGAGGCCGTTCTGGACCGAGGTCGACTGGGGCGAGCTCGAGCTGACGCCGCCGTTCCTCACCTTCACCTCGCAGGTCCGGGTCTGGGTCGACGACCTCGCCTGCGAGGTGCGGCACGTCGGGGCGCCGGCGCACACTACCAACGACTCCATCGTCTGGGTGCCGGACCGCTCGCTGCTGTTCGCCGGCGACCTGCTGTTCCGCGGCGGCACGCCGTTCCTGCTGATGGGGTCCGTGACCGGGGCCGTCGGCGTGCTGGAGGAGCTGAAGAAGCTGCCCGCGACCACGATCGTCCCCGGCCACGGTGGCGTGTCCGGTCCGGAACTGATCGACGAGGTGCTCGGCTACCTGCGGTTCGTGCTGGCGGCCGCGCGCTCGGCCGCGGACGCCGGGCTGTCCCCGCTGGAAGCGGCGCGCGAGCTCGATCTCGGCCAGTACGCCGACTGGCTGGACCGCGAGCGGATCGTCGGCAACCTGCACCGTGCCCTCGCCGAGCTGGGCGGCGCACCCCCGGGAGCGCCGATCGACCTGGCCGCGGCGCTCACCGACATGGTGGCCTATAACGGCGGCCAGCCGCTGACCTGCTACGCCTGACCTAGCGCCGCGTCAATTTTCGGTCATATCCCCTATAGGCAGATATAAGGTAGCTGTCGACCCTCGGCAAGTCGGGGCACAGTATGTCGGGGCACAGCGGGGCGACGGACGGAGGTCGGCCGTGAACGATGCCGCCCCCGCCTACACCGGCCCCATCTACACCGAGAAGCGGTGCTCCCTGCCCTGGCCGCTGGTGCTTACCGGCCTGCTCTGCGCAACGGCCGGGGCCGCCGTGGCCGTCGTCTCGTTCGTGTTCTCGCTGACCATCAGCCTGGTGATCTTCATCTTGACCGCCGTGGCCGCGGGCTGGATCGCGTTCTGGGTGCGCTTCCTGCGGTCAAACTGGCCGACCGGGATCTGGGTCGACGAGGCCGGGATCCGGATCGGCGACGTACGCGCGCTGCGCTTCGCGACCGGCCAGAGCCAGACGGTGTTCACCTGCTCGTGGACAGCGGTCCGCAAGATCGCGGTAGCGGACCGGGCCTGGCGCACGCCAGGGCGGTCGCGCGCCGCGGCAGCGGCAGTCCCTCAGTCCGGGCGCATCCCGTTCTGGATGCGCTGGCTGATGGTGCCGTTCGCCCGGCCGGTACTGGTCATCCACGCGGACCGGCGGGCGGCAGGCGGCCCGCGAGCCGAACTCGTGGACAACGTGTTCAGCTTCGGCGCTCCGCCGACGACGTGGACGGCTTTCACCCGGCGCCCCAAGGCGCTGCGGGCCGCTCTGGCACAAGTGCCCGGATGCCCGCCGGTCGCCGACCACATCGACCCCTTCCGGTTCTGAGTCCGGCGGTCCCTCGGATCGCGCTGCCCATTCCGGCGCGACGATGTCGAGAACGCGCGGCCGGCTCCGACGTCCCGGATGACAGCTGGCCGCCAGCCGGGCGGACAGCCGGACTTATTAGGAGCACCGCGATGCTGATCAGGTCCCGCATGGGAATCAGTGCCGACGGGTTCGTGGCCACGCCGGACGGGCTGCCCGCGCTGCACGTCGAGCCCAGCTTCGTTCCGGGGGTCTCACACGGCTTCCCCGAGTTCATCGAGAACTGCGACGCGGTCGTCATGGGCCGCACCACGTTCCTTCCGGCGCTTGGCGGGCTGCCCGGGTGGCCCTGGCCGGGCCTGAAGGTCTACGTGCTGACCTCCAGCCCGCTCCCCGATACCGCGCCCGAGGACGTGATCGTGGGCGCTGGCGGCCCGGCGGAGCTGGCGAAACAGCTACGCTCCCGGGGGTCGGACAAGGACGTCCACCTGGTCGGCGGGCCGCGCACGATCAGGGCGTTCCACGAGGCCGGCGAGCTGGACCGGCTCGAGATCGTGGTGCTGCCGATCCTGCTCGGTGACGGGATCCCGCTGTCACCGCGGGGAGCCGGACGCGTGCCGCTGCGGCTGCTGAACGCCGAGCGGACCTTCCCGGACGGCTCGGCCGAGCTGGTCTACGCGACGAGAGGATGAGGAGCAGGCCGTGAAGTACATGTTGCTGATCTACCAGAACCCGGCGACCTGGCGGGACCTGCCCGAACCTGATCGGCAGGCGATCATGTTCGAGGCCGGCGCGCTGATGGCGGAGCTGACCGGCACCGGTGAGTGGGTGGGCGGCGAGGCTCTGGCTGACCCGTCCACGGCCAGGACCGTGCGCGTCCGCGACGGGGCACCGGCCGTGACCGACGGCCCGTTCGCCGAGGCGAAGGAGCAGATGGTCGGCTACTGCGTGGTGGACTGCGAGACCCAGGAACGGGCGGTGGAGATCGCGGCCCGGTGGCCGGACGCCCGGCTGTGGGGCATGGAAGTCCGGCCGCTGCTGAGCCCCGGCGGGGTCGAGATGTGACCGCAGCCGACGACCTCGACGGCCTGCTGCGCGACCTTGCCCCCCAGGTCCTGGCCGCGCTGGTGCGCCGCTACGGCCATTTCGACCTGGCCGAGGACGCGGTCCAGGAGGCCCTGATCGCGGCCGCGGAGCAATGGCCGGACCGGGGCCTTCCCGGGCATCCCAAGGGATGGCTGATCACGGTCGCTTCGCGGCGGCTGACCGACGAGCTGCGCAGCGAGGAGTCCCGGCGGCGCCGGGAGGAGACGGCGGCGGCCGAGCCGGGACCGGCCGCCATCGCCGCGCCCGCCGACGAGCCGGCCGGTGACCGGGACGACACGCTGACCCTGCTGTTCCTGTGCTGCCACTCTGAGCTCAGCCCGCCGTCGCAGCTGGCCCTGACGCTGCGCGCGGTGGGCGGGCTGACGACCGCCGAGATCGCCCGGGCGTTCCTGGTGCCCGAGGCCACGATGGCGCAGCGGATCAGCCGGGCCAAGCAGCGCATCGCGGCGTCCGGTGCGAGCTTCGCACCACCGCCGGCCGGCGAGTTGGCCTGGCCTGGCCGTCGTCCTGCACGTGCTCTACCTGATGTTCAACGAGGGCTACGCGGCGACCTCGGGCCCGGACGCGTCCCGCCCCGAGTTCACCGCCGAAGCGATCAGGCTCACCCGGGCCGTGCACCACTCGCTCCCCGAGGACGCCGAGGTGGCCGGCCTGCTCGCGCTGATGCTGCTGACCGAGGCGCGGCGTCCCGCGCGCACCACGTCCGACGGCAGCCTGGTGCCGCTCGCCGAGCAGGACCGCTCGCTCTGGCGGCCGGACCTGATCGAGGAGGGCACCGGCCTGGTGACCGGCGCGCTCGCCATCGGCCCGCTCGGCCCGTACCAGCTGCAGGCGGCGATCGCGGCGGTGCACGCCGAGGCCAGGGACGGCGACGACACCGACTGGCGGCAGATCCTTGCCCTGTATGACCTCCTGGAACGGGTGGCGCCCAGCCCGGTCGTCACGCTCAACCGGGCTGTGGCCGTCGCGATGGTCAACGGCCCGCAGGCCGGGCTCGACGTGCTCGCCACGCTCGAAGGCGACGGCCCGATGGCCGGCCATCACCGCCTCGCCGGGCTCCGCGGCCACTTCCACGAGCTGGCCGGGCAGCGGGAGGCCGCCGTGGCCGACTACCAGGTGGCGGCCCAGCGCGCCACGAGCCTGCCCGAGCGCCGTTACCTAGAGTCCCGCGCCGCCCGGCTGGCTGGGCACGGCTGACGGCTCGCCGGCCACCGCCCCGCGGCGATCGACCTCCAGCGTGCGGACCTGCCAGGCGACGCCCGTTTGCTCGGCGAGCGGCGGTACCGCGCGGGGGCCCGGATGCACTCCCGCCACGGTGAGCGCGAGCACCGACGGCCCGGCACCGGACACGACCGCCGGGATCCCGGCGTCCCGCAGCCGGTCGATCAGGTCGGCCGTGGCCGGCATCGCTGCCGCGCGGTACCGCTGATGCAGCAGGTCCTCGGTCCCAGCCATGAGCAGGGCCGGTTTTAGGGTCAGCCCGGCGATCAGCAGCGCCGCGCGGGCCGCATTCGCCGCCGCGTCCGCATGCGGTACCGACGCGGGGAGCAGCCCGCGCGCGGTCTGCGTCAGCATGGGATCGGCCGGAACGCACAGCACCGGGATCAGCCCGTCGAGCGGCTCGAGCCGAGCCGCTTCGGCCCCCCGCGCCGACGTCCAGGCGATCGTGAGGCCGCCGGCCAGGCACGCCGCCACGTTGTCCGGGTGCCCCTCGATACGGGAGGCCAGCCGGAGCAGCTCCGGACCGTCGAGGCCACCGCCACCGGGGCTGAGCGCCCGCGCGGCCAGCAGGCCGGCCACGATCGCGCCTGCGGACGAGCCGAGCCCGTAACCCTGCGGGATCGCGTTGGTGCAGCGCAGCCCGATCCCTGGCGGCTGCGCGCCGAGCAGGCTGAACGCGGCCCGCATGGCCTGAATCACGAGGTGCGCGTCGTCGGCGGCCGCCGTGTCCTCGCCGACGCCCGACACCTTGATCGCGACCCCGTCGGCGATGATCCGCGCCTGCACCACGTCGTGCAGGCCGAGCGCGAGGCCCAGCGCGTCGAAGCCCGGGCCCAGGTTCGCGCTGGTCGCCGGTACTCGGACGGTGACCGGTCGGGCTGGCCAGTTCATCGGCGACGGCCTCACACCAGTCCGAGCTCGGCGGCCGCGGCGTGCGCGTCGGCCTGGATGGTCACCGGCGCCGGGGCGGCCGACACCGCCCAGTCCGGCTCCTTGAGCCCATGGCCGGTGATCGTGCAGACCACGCGGGAGCCCGGGGTGAGCTGGCCGCGTTCCGTCGCCTGGAGCAGGCCGGCCACGCCGGCGGCGGAGGCGAGCTCGCCGAACACGCCTTCCCTGCGGGCCAGCAGCCGGTAGGCGGCGAGGATCTGCCGGTCGGTCACGGACTCGATGAGGCCACCGGACTCGTCCCGCGCCGCCTCGGCGAGCTGCCACGAGGCTGGGTCGCCGATCCGGATCGCGGTCGCGATCGTCGAGGGGGTCGCGACCGGCCTGCCCGCCACGATCGGCGCGGCCCCGCTGGCCTGGAAGCCGAACATGCGCGGCCGCCTGGCCGCCCGGCCGAGGCCGGCGTACTCGGTGTAGCCCTTCCAGTAGGCGGAGATGTTCCCCGCGTTGCCGACCGGCAGGCAGTGCACGTCGGGGGCGTCGCCAAGCGCGTCGACGACCTCGAACGCCGCGGTCTTCTGGCCCTCGAGCCGGTCCGGGTTCACGGAGTTGACCAGGGCGACGTTGTAGTCGACGGCGAGCTTGCGCACGAGCTCGAGGCAGTCGTCGAAGTTCCCGTCGACCTGGAGCAGCCGTGCGCCGTGCACCAGCGCCTGGGCCAGCTTGCCGAGCGCGATGTTGCCGCGCGGCACCAGCACCGCGCAGGTGAGGCCGGCCCGTGCCGCGTAGGCCGCGGCGCTGGCGCTGGTGTTGCCCGTAGACGCGCAGATCACGGCCGTGGCGCCGCGGCCAACCGCCGTGCTGACCGCGACGGTCATGCCGCGGTCCTTGAACGACCCGGTCGGGTTGCCGGCCTCGACCTTGAGGTAGACCTCGCACCCGGTCATCTCGGACAGCGCGGCTGCGCGGATCAGCGGCGTCCCGCCCTCACCAAGCGTGATCACCGGGGTGTCCGAGGTCACCGGGAGCAGGCTGCGGTACTCGGCGATCACCCCGCGCCACTGCGCGGCAGCCATCACCGGCGCCGCGCCGCCCTGGCTCATGTGTCCTCGCCCTCGACGCGCAGCACGCTGTCGACCGCGCGCACCGCCTCCATCGCGGACAGGTCGGCGACGGTGGCCGCGAGCGCCGACTCGCGGGCCGTGTGGGTGACGATCACCAGGTGGGCGTCGTCGCCGTGGCCCTCCTGGCGCACCGCCTGGATCGACACGTCGTGCCGGGCGAAGGCCTCGGCGACCGGGGCGAGCACGCCGGGCCGGTCGGCCACGTCAAGCGCGACGTGGTACCTGGTCATCGCCTCGGACATGGGCAGCACAGGCAACTCGGCGTAGCTCGGTGCGTCCGGGCCGCGGATCCCGGCGACCCGGTTGCGCGCGACCACCACGAGATCGCCGAGCATGGCGCTCGCCGTCGGGCCGCCGCCGGCTCCCGCGCCGTAGAACATCAGCCGCCCGGCGGACTCCGCCTCGACGAATACGGCGTTGTAGGCGCCGCGCACCGAGGCCAGCGGGTGCTCCCTGGAGATCATCGCCGGGTGCACCCGGACGGAGATACCGTCGCCGGTACGCTCGCAGATCGCCAGCAGCTTGACCACGCAGCCGAGCACCCGGGCGCCCTCGATGTCCGCGGCGGTCAGCGCCGTGATTCCCTGCCGGTACACGTCGGCCGCGGACACCCGGGTGTGGAACGCCAGGCTGGCCAGGATCGCCGCCTTGGCGGCGGCGTCGTAACCGCCGACGTCGGCGGTCGGGTCGGCCTCGGCGTAGCCGAGCGCCTGGGCTTCGGCGAGCGCGTCACCGAACTCGGCGCCGGAGCTGTCCATCCGGTCCAGGATGTAGTTCGTGGTTCCGTTGACGATCCCGAGCACGCGGCGCACCGCGTCGCCGGCCAGCGACTCCCGCAGCGGCCGCAGCAGCGGGATCGCCCCGGCCACCGCGGCCTCGTAGAACAGGTCGGCGCCGTGCGCGCGGGCTGCGGCGTGCATCACGGCGCTGTCGGCGCCGAGCAGCGCCTTGTTCGCGGTCACCACCGACTTGCCGGTCCGCATCGCGGCGAGCAGCAGCTCCCGGGCCGGCTCGATGCCGCCGATCATCTCGACCACGATGTCGACGTCGGGGCGGGTCACCAGCGCCATGGCGTCGGTCGTGACCAGGTCGCGCCCCACCCCGGCGGTCAACGCCCGCCCGTCCGGATCCCGGACGGCCACGCCGGCGACCTGCAGCGGCGCGCCGACCCGCGCCGCCAGGTCGCTGGCCTGCTCGCGAAGGAGCCGGAACACCTCGCTGCCCACCGTGCCGCAGCCGAGCAGGGCGACTCGCAACGGCCCGCGCTGCGGTACGCGATCACCGCTCGCTGCCATGGATGTCCCTCCCGCCGCGGAGCCCCGAGCCTGGTCACGTTTTGACAAAGGCTATCTACCGCCAGGCACGGGCGTCACCACTGCCACCGGGCCTCAGGCTGTGGGGCCGCTGCCGAGCCAGCCGCGCCGCTTGAACAGCATCAGCAGAAGAATGATCGCGACCACCTCGGAGCCGAGGCCGAGGAAGATGAACCAGCCGAGGTTCGACTGCAGGTGACCGGTCAGCCAGGCGAAGTTCTGCCCGAAGAACCCGGTCAGGAAGCCCAGCGGGAGGAACACGGTGGCGATGATGGCGAGCTGCTTCATGACCACGTTCAGCCGGTTGGACACCATCGACAGGTGCGTGTCCATGGCGCCGCTGACCAGGTCGCGGTACCCGTCCACCAGGTCACTGATGCGGATGAGGTGGTCGTAGAGGTTACGGAAGTACGCCATGCCCTTGCTGGTCTGCCCCGGGAGCGTCACCATGCCGGCGTTGAGGCTGGCAATCATGTCGCGCTGGGGCGTGATGACCTTGCGGATCGTCATGATCTGGCGCTTCATGCCGAAGAGCGTCCCGAGTTGCTCCTCGGTCGGGTTCTTCAGGATCGCTCCCTCGAGGTCGTCGATCGCGTCGTCGAAGTCGGACAGCACGGGGAAGAACGAGTCGACCAGGGTATCCATGATCAAGTAGAAGATTACGACCTGTGGCGCGGCCGTCTCCGAGGCGTGATGACCGCTGATGCGGCCGTGCACCGTGGCCAGCGCCGGGCAGTCCCCCTGGTGGAGGGTGACAATGAACTTCTTCGTCAGGAAGCAGTGCACCTCGGCCACGCTCTTCCCGTCGCCGGCGATGCCGAACGTGATGACGTGGACGAAGTCGTCGTAGTCGTCGATCCGGGGCCGCTGGCCGAAGCGGACTACCGCCTCCACCGCAACCGGGTGGAAATGAAACGTGTTCGTCAGCAGGGCCGAGACGTCGTCGTCCGGCCCTGGGTCGTGGATGTCGAGGTCGAGCCAGAAAAATCCGCCTCCGGCGACGGCCTGCTCAATATTTTCCTGGGTGGGGTCGGTAGCCTTCCCGTCCTGCCTGAGCGTCCCTTTCATAGTGAAATGCACCTTTCATGGTAAAAGCGGTCTGATCAGGGGCCCGGTGCCCCCGGGTCGGGCCCGACCGGCCCATCCGCGACGGCCTGGGCATCCGCCGCCGCATCCACGGCGGCGATGTCGGCCGGTGAAGCGCCGAGACGGCGCTCGACGTCGCCCAGCCGCTCGCTGATCACCGACAGCCGCTGGCCCAGGTCGGCATGGCCCCTTTGGTACTCCTGCCTGTTGGCGTCGGTGTGCTCCTTGACGAACACCGAGGCGACCGTGGCGGTGAGCACGCCGATGAGGCCGATTCCGACCAGCATCAGTACCACGGCGACGGCCCGGCCGCCCTGGGTGGTGGGATACCGGTCTCCGTAACCCACGGTGGTCACGGTGACGATGGCCCACCACAGGGCGTCCGGGTAGCTGTGGATGTTGCTGCCCTTGGCTTTCTCCTCGAACAGCAGCACCAGCCAGGCCCCGACGAACAGGGTGCCGGTGGCGGCGATGAGCACCCGGAACAGGCTGTGGTGCTTGAGCACGGCCTGCACGCGCAACACCCCCTCGCGAGCAAGCAGGGACGTCTTCTCGATCCCGACCAGGTGCCAGCCCTGGAACGGCGGCACTATGACGGTCGCCGGCTCAACCCATCGCCGCCTGAGGTAACCGCGGCGGTCGGGAGAGACCACCAGGCGGACCAGGTACTCCGCCAGGAGGATGACCCACAGCGCGAAGAGGACGGCCACCAGGACGGTGGGCGCCTTGCCGGTAACGTCGGTTGTGCCGATGATGATGGCGATGACCAGCCAGGCGGCTCCCAGCAGGGCCATGGGGTACTTGGTGACCCGCTCGATATCGTCGACGAGGTCGTTGCGCCCGCCCGACGGCTTGGCGCCGGCGATGATCTGGCGGCGCCGCTCCTCCTTGCGGCTCTTCTCCTCGAGGCGTTCCCGCTCCAGCCGTTCCAGCCGCTGGATGCGCTCGATCGAGGATGGCTGCTTGGCCGCCTTGGTTCTCCCTGGCGTGCTCACATCAGTGACGCCCCCGTAAACGAATGCCATCGCTTGGCCGACATGTTAGCCATGTCGCGTTTGAATGCTATTGCCCAATGCGCCCGCAGGTCAGGCGGCGTCAGCAGGTCCGAGTTCAAGCTGGGGCAAAGCTGGGGCAAGGATGGGTCCAGGGTTCAGCGCAGCCGGTGGGCGCCCGGCCGACGGCAGCGCGTCGAGGAACCTCGGCGGCTTCCAGCCGCGGGTGGCGTACGCGTCCTCGATGCCGGCCCGGACGTCGCCGCCACGTGGAGCCTGGACTAGCGCGATCACCGACCCGCCGAACCCGCCGCCGGTCATCCGCGCGCCCAGTGCGCCGCTGCCGACCGCCGCGTCGACCGTGGCGTCAGCCTGCGGCCAGGAGATCTCGAAGTCGTCCCGCAGCGAGACGTGCGAGGCGGTCAGCAGCGGGCCGATGCGCGTTGCCTCGCCGGTGCGCAGCAGGGCCACGGTCTCCAGGACCCGGGCGTTCTCGGTCACCACGTGCCTGGCCCGGCGGCGCAGCACCGGGTCGCTCAGGCGCTCGACCCGCTCGATGCCGTCGGGAGCGTCGGTCACATCCCGCAGCGACGCCGCGCCGAGCGCCCGGGCCGCGTCCTCGCAGGAGCGCCGGCGCTCGGCGTACCGCCCGTCGGACAGGGCGTGCCTGACCCGGGTGTCGACGACCAGCAGGACCAGCCCGAGCGCGGCGAGGTCAAGCGGCACGGCGCTGGTCTCGCCGCTGCGGCAGTCGAGCAGCAGCGCGTGCCCCTGCTCGCAGAGCAGCGAGGCGGACTGGTCCATGATCCCGCTGGGGACCCCGACGAACTCGTTCTCCGCGCGCCGGCAGAGCGCGGCCAGTTCCCGCCTGTCCACGCTCAGCCCGTACAGCTCGGTGAGCGCCAGCGCGGTCGCGCACTCCAGCGCCGCGGACGACGACAGCGCGGCGCCGCGCTCGAGATCGGCGTCGATCGCGACGCTGGCCCCGCCGACCGGGCAGCCGGCCAGGCGCAGCGTCCAGGCGACGCCGGCCGGGTACGCCGCCCAGCCGCCCGGCCGCCCGGGGACGAGCGTGTCGAGCCGCACCGAGGCCGGCGCGTCGGGGGCCTGGCGGGAACGCAGCTCGAGCACCCCGTCATCACGCCGGGACGCCGCGGCGCGCACCCCTTGAGCGAGGGCGAAGGGGAGCACGAAGCCGTCGTTGTAGTCGGTGTGCTCCCCGATCAGGTTGACCCGGCCGGGGGCGTGCCAGATACCGTCCGGCTCCGCGGCGTAGCCCTTGGCGAACCAGCGGGCCGCCTGATCCGCTGCCCCCGATGCGCTCACCGCGCCGATCCCCCGACCTGAGCCGTGAGTTGCGCGAACGTCCACGCGTCCGCGACCATCGCGTGCAGGTCGAGCTCGGCACCCCAGCCGAGGTCCGCGGCGATCGCCTCGGACGACGCGACGAGGGCCGCCGGGTCGCCGGGCCGCCTGGGCGCCACCTGCGCCGGGATGTCGAGCCCGGTGACCTCCCGGCAGGCGCCGAGCACCTCAAGGTTGGAGTACCCGGTCCCGCTGCCCAGGTTGTAGATCGCGTGCCGGCCGGCCGCCGTGGCGTCCAGGGCCAGCAGGTGCGCGCGCGCCAGGTCCGACACGTGGATGTAGTCCCTGATGCAGGTCCCGTCCGGGGTCGGGTAGTCATCGCCGAAAAGCTGGATCCCCTCGCCGCGGCGAGCGGCGGCCAGCACCGTGGGGATCAGGTGCGTCTCCGGGTTGTGACGCTCGCCGCGCCAGGTGCCGGAGGCGTCCTGGTACGCGCCGGCCACGTTGAAGTAGCGCAGGCTGACGGCGCCGATCTGGTGCATCCGCGCGTACTCGGTCAGCGCGATGTCGACCGCGACCTTGGACTCCCCGTACGGGCTCGTCGGCCGGACCGGGTCGGTCTCGGCGATCGGGATCCGCTCCGGCTCGCCGTACACGGCCGCGGTCGAGGAGAACACGATCTTGCTGGTCCCGGCCACGCGCATGGCCTCGAGCAGCGCCAGCGTGCCGCCGAGGTTGTTGTCCCAGTACCGGTCCGGGTGCGCGACCGACTCGCCGACCAGCGACTTGGCGGCGAAGTGCAGCACCGCATCGATGCCGGTGGCCAGCACCGCAGCGGCGTCCTCCCCGCGGATCGAGCCGCGGTGGAACGTGACACCGGCCGGCACGGCGTCCGCGTGGCCGGTGGACAGATCGTCGAGCACGACCACGTCGTGGCCGCTCTCGGCGAGCTGCGCCGCCACGACGCTGCCGATGTAGCCAGCTCCCCCGGTGACGAGCAGCCTCATGCCGGTGCCCTTTCTCATGCCCGCGGCCCTCATAACCGCCATCCCGCCCCCAGCTCCCGCAGCGTGGCTGCGGCCGACTCCGGCGCGATGTCGTTGGTGAAGGCGTCCATGCCGGACTCCGAGCCCGCCAGGTACTTCAGCTTGCCGGGCGCGCGGCGGATCGTGAACAGCTCGAGGTGCAGCGCGAACTCCGTCCGGCCGGCGCCGGCGGGCGCCTGGTGCCAGCCGGAGATGTACGGCGCCGGGGTGTCGAAGAGCCGGTCGAACCGGCGCAGCAGGTCCAGGTAGACGTCGCAGAACTCGTCCATCTCGGCCGGTTCCAGCCCCAGCAGGTCCGGCTGCCTTCGCCGGGGATAGAGGTGGACCTCATAGGGCCAGTGCGCAGCGTGCGGCACGAACGCGACCCAGTGCTCTCCGGTGAGCACGATCCGGGACCCGTCGGCCACCTCGGCCGCGAGCACGTCATCGAACAGGTTCCGGCCCGTGTCGCGCTGGTACGCGCCGCTCGTCGCGAGCATCCGCGCCGTTCGCGGGGTGACGAACGGGTACGCGTAGATCTGGCCGTGCGGGTGGCTCAGCGTCACGCCGATCTCCCGGCCGCGGTTCTCGAAACAGTACACCTGCTCGACGCCTGGCAGCGCGGCGAGCGCAGCGCTTCGGTCGATCCACGCGGCCAGCACGAGCGCCACCTGGTCGTGGGTCAGGTCGGCGAACGAGGCGTTGTGGTCCTGGCTGAAGCAGACCACCTCGCACCGGCCGTTGCCGGTACGGGTGGCCAGCAGCCCGTTCGGGTCATTGCCGCTGCCCTCCCCGACACCGCCCCCGGGAACTCCCTCTCCCACACCGCCCCCGGGGACCAGCGAGGGGAACCTGTTCTCGAACACCACTACCTGGTAGCTGGGCGCGGGAATCTCGGTGAGCCGGCCGGGCGTGGACGGATCCAGCGGGCAGTGGTCGGCCGGCGGCAGGAACGTGCGGTCCTGCCGGTGGCCCGCCACGATCACCCACTCACCGAGCAGCGGGTCGTGGCGCACCTGCGACGAGACCTCGATCCTCGGCAGCGGCCGCAGATCGGGGTAGCCGGCCTCCTCGTCCGCGTGATCGCCGAAGTAGATCAGCTCCCGCCCGTCGGCAAGGGTGATCGAGGCCTTCTTCACCATCAGCCGACGTCCAGCCGCAGCAGGTCGTCGGCGGTCTCGCTGCGCACCAGGATCCGCGAGGAGCCGTCGCGTACCGCGACCACCCCGGGCCGGGGCACGTGGTTGTAGTTGCTGGCCATGGACCGGCAGTAGGCGCCGGTGGCCGCCACGGCCACGAGATCGCCGTCGGTCACGTCGGCCGGCAGGTACGTGTCCCTGACCACGATGTCTCCGCTCTCGCAGTGCCTGCCGACCAGCCTGCACAGCACGGGCGGCGCGTCCGACTCCCGCGATGCGAGCACGCAGGTGTAGTCGGCGTCGTACAGCGCCGTGCGGATGTTATCGCTCATCCCCCCGTCCACGCTGACGTAGGTGCGCAGCCCGTCCACGTCCTTGACGGTGCCGACCCGGTACAGCGTGACCGTGCCCGGGCCGGCGATCGCCCGCCCCGGCTCGACGGTGAGCCGCGGCGGCGCGAGGCCGGCCGCGCGGCATTGCGAGTCCATGATCTCGCGGAGGTTCTGCGCGACGACCTTGATGTCGGCCGGGTCGTCGCCGGGCATGTAGGCGATCCCGAAGCCGCCGCCCAGGTTCAGCTCGTCGATCTCGATCCCCCGTGACTCCCGGATCCGGACCGCGAGCTCGAGGACCCGGTGCGCGGCGACCTCGAAGCCCGCCGTGTCGTAGATCTGCGAGCCGATGTGCGAGTGCAGCCCGGCGAAGTCGAGCAGGTCGCTGGCCAGCACCCGCCGGACCGCCTCGTCGGCCGCGCCGGACGCGAGCGAGAAGCCGAATTTCTGGTCGTCGTGCGCCGTGGCCACGAACTCGTGCGCTGCGGCCTCAACACCGGTGGTGACGCGCACCAGGATCCGCGTCCGCAGGCCCGATTCGGGGAAGCTACCCGTTCCAGGCGGTCTATCTCGTCAAACGAGTCCACGACGATGTGCCCGACGCCGACGGCCAGCGCCCGGTCCAGCTCCTGCATCAGCTTGTTGCTGCCGTGCAAGGTGATCATCGACGGGTCAACCCCGGCCCGCAGCGCGACCTCCAGCTCGCCGCCGGTGCACACGTCGACGCCGAGGCCCTCCTCGCTCACCCAGCGCAGCACCGCGCGGCAGCAGAACGCCTTGGCCGCGTAGAACACCCCGGCTTCATCACCGAACGCGCCGACGAACTCCCGGCACCGGCCGCGGAAGTCCGCCTCGTCGCAGATGAACATCGGAGTGCCGTGCTCGGCGGCAAAATCGCGGACGTCAACGCCGCCGAGCACGAGCGCGCCGTCGCTGCGGTGCGCGGTCCGCGGCCAGATCGCCGGGTCGAGCGCGTTGACGTCACGCGGCGGCATTGGCGGGTGATCGGGCGGCAGGACGTCGGCGTGACGCGGGCCTGCGGGATGGGCGACGCGGCTCATGGCAACCAATGCTAGGGGCGCGGCGACGGGCAGGCCGGTAGGCTGCTTGCTGGTCAAGGAGATATCGGCTAAAGGGGGCACAATGGCGCTATTTGGAAATCGGCCGGCCGGCGACGCGGCGACGTGGGAGCCGGAGGCCGCCGACACCAGGCTGGCCCAGACCGCGGGAGCCGACCCGGCTGGGGTGTTCACCTCGGACCTGTCCGTGTCCGAGTACGTGCTGCTCGGGGAGGCCGGGTTCGAGCCGCTCGGGTTCGTGGTCGGGTCCTCGATCTACCATGTCGGGCTGCAGGTCGGGCGGTGGTCGCAGAACCAGGAACTCCAGGTGCTGAGCCAGGCGATGTACAACGCCCGGGAGCTGGCGATGGCGCGGATGCGCGCCGAGGCGGATCACCTCGGCGCGGATGGAATCGTGGGCGTGGAACTACGGATGCAGATGTACGCGTGGGGCCAGCAGGTACTGGAGTTCGTCGCCACCGGGACCGCCGTCCGGGCCCTGGCCGGGCAAGGCGCCCACCGCGCGCCGGATGGCCGCGCGTTCACCTCGGACCTGTCCGCGCAGGACTTCTTCCGGCTCCTTGCGGCCGGCGCGGTGCCGGTCGCGTTCGTCCTCGGCCTGTGCGTCTATCACATCGCGCACCAGTCGGCCATGCAGGCCATGCGGCAGGCCGGCCAGAACATGGAGATGCTGCAGTTCACCCAAGGCGTCTACGAGGCGCGCGAGCTGGCGCTGACCCGGATGCAGACGGAGGCGACGCAGGCGCGTTCGTCGGGCATCGTGGGGGTCAGCGTGGCAGTCTCCAACCACGTCTGGGGCGAGCACGCCACCGAGTTCCTGGCCACCGGCACCGCGATCCGCCGCCTGGCCGAGGAGCACCGCCTCCCCGAAAGCTCCCCCAAGCCCACGTTCACCCTCGGCCTCGACGCCTGACCCGGCGACGTGACCGAGCTTGCCGAGTATTACCGCGAACGCGCGGCCGAGTACGACGCGGTGTACGCGAAGCCCGAGCGGCAGCAGGACCTGGCCAGGCTGCAGGGCCTGCTGTCGCCGCTGGTCGCCGGGCAGCGGGTGCTGGAGATCGCCGCGGGCACGGGGTACTGGACGCGCGTGCTGTCCGGCTCCGCCGCCGCGATCACCGCCACCGACCTGAACGCCGAGACGCTCGAGCTGGCGCGGGCCCGCGAGTACGGCGCGGCCGCCGTGACCTTCCGGCTCGCCGACGCATACGCGCTGGACCAGGTGCCCGGAGAGTTCGACACCGCATTCGTCGGGTTCTTCTGGTCCCACGTTCTGCGCGGCGACCTGCCGAGATTCGTGGCTGGCCTGAGCGCCCGCATGGGCCCGGGCGCGCGGCTGATCGTCCTCGACAACTCCTGCGTGCCGCGCAGCAGCCTTCCGATCAGCCGCACCACCGAGGCGGGCAACACCTACCAGCGCCGGACCCTGAACGACGGGCGCAGCTTCGAGATCCTGAAGAACTTCCCGGACCGCGGCCAGTTCACCGCCGACGTCGCCGACGCCGCCGCGGACGTGCGGTGGACGCAGCTCCGCTACTACTGGCTGGCCGCCTGCGAGCTGCGCTGACGGTCAGATCTCCGGCCAGCAGTGCACGGGCTCGTTGGTGCGCATCTGGTCGATGTACCCGAGCGTCATCAGCCGCAGCGCTTCCTCCCGCCCCGTCCCATGCCGGTCGGCGAGCGCGCGGACCGAATCGGTCTGCCAGGTCGCGCCGGTCCGGCCGCACAGGCAGCGCTGCTCGATGATGCCGAGGAGACGCTTCGCGTCGCCGGGATCCACGCCCCACAGCTCGAGTCCGTCGGCGGCGAGCGGCAGCAGACGGCGCAGCACGAGCTCGGTCACCGGGACCTCGCCGAGGCCCGGCCAGTACAGCCGTGCGTCGATGCCGTGCCTGGCGCCCTCGGCGAGGTTGTCGGCCGCCGCCTTGAACGACATCTGCGTCCAGACCGGCCGCTCGGCCTCGGCGAGCGCGCGGACGAGGCCGCAGTAGAAGGCGGCGTTGGCCATGATGTCGGTGACCGTCGGGCCGGCCGGCAGCACCCGGTTCTCCACCCGCAGGTGCGGCAGCCCGTTCACCACCGCGTAGACCGGCCGGTTCCAGCGGTAGATCGTGCCGTTGTGCAGCGTCAGCTCGGCGAGCTGCGGCGCCTGCCCGTTGTCCAGCGCCGCCGCGGGATCCTCGTCGTCGACCAGCGGCAGCAGCGCGGGGAAATACCGCAGGTTCTCCTCGAACAGGTCGAACACCGACGTGATCCAGCGCTCGCCGAACCACACCCGGGGCCGGACCCCCTGGATCTTGAGCTCGTCCGGCCTGGTGTCGGTCGCCTGCTCGAACAGGGTGAGCCGGGTCTCCCGCCACAGTTCCCGCCCGAACAGGAACGGGGAGTTGGCGGCGATGGCCACCTGCGCGCCCGCGATCGCCTGGGCGGCGTTCCAGTAGCTGCCGAACGCCTCCGGGCTGACCTGGAGGTGACACTGCACGCTGGTGCAGGCGGCCTCGGGGGTGATCGTGTCGATGTGGGTGAGCAGCCGGTCGGCGCCCTCGATCGAGATCCGCATCTCCTCGCCGCGGGCGGCGAAGATCTGCTCGTTCAGCAGCCGGTACCGCGGGTTCGCCGACATGGCCTGCTCGCCGACGTCGCTCTCGGTCAGCGTCGGCAGGATGCCGACCATCACCAGGTGGCTCCCGGCCTGGCGGGCCCGGCGGCCGGCGTGGTCGAGACTGTCCAGCACCCCGCGCTCGAGCAGCATCAGGGCGTCGCCGACCAGCGGCCGCGGCGGCACGTTGATCTCCAGGTTGAACTGGCCGAGCTCACTCGCCCAGCTGGGATCGGCGATCGCGCCGAGCACCTCGGTGTTCTTCATCGAGGGCAGGCCGAGCTCGTCGACGAGGTTCAGCTCGATCTCCAGGCCAACCTGCCGCGGCTCGGTTTCGAACCGAGACTCGCGCAGCATCCGCGCGAACACGTCCAGGCAGCGGCGCACCTTCTCTCGGTAAGCACGCCGGTCCTGCTGACTCACGCTGATCGCAGGGACATCCCTGCCCATCGGTCCCCTCCCGCTCACCTGGCCATGGGCAGCGGCCGTTCCCCCACTTTCGCACGTCATGGGGGTTGTGGCCAGGTCAGAAACGGTTCGGATCAGGGCAAGGAGCGGTCTTAGGACAGGCCCCAATCCAGGACCGGGCCGTCGGGCACGATTCTGGTGGGGTTGATGTGCGGATGCGTGGTGTAGTAGTGGCGCTTGATGTGGTCGAAGTTGGTCGTGCCGGAGAAGGCGGGCAGCGAGTACAGGTCGCGCGCATAGCGCCACAGGTTCGGGTAGTCGGTCAGCCGGCGGAGGTTGACCTTGAAGTGGTATTGGTAGACCGCATCAAACCGGGCCAGGGTCACCCAAAGCCGGACGTCGGCCTCGGTGATCGCGTCGCCGAGCAGGTACCGGCGGTCGGCCAGGCGCTGCTCCAGGTCGTCCAGGGTCGCGAAGATCTTGGATACGGCGTCGTGATACGCCTCCTGGGAGGTGGCCATGCCTGAGCGGTACACGCCGTTGTTCACGGTCTCGTAGACGACCGCGTTGATCGCGTCGATCTCGGGACGCAGCGATGCGGGGTACAGGTCATAGGCCTGATTGGAGAGCGCGCCGAACTCCGTGTCCAGGTCGATCGTGATGTCGGGGAAGTTGTTGCTGACGATCTTGCCCGTCTCGCGGTCCCAGAGCACCGGGACGGAGATGTGCCCGTCGTAGCCGGGCTCGCTCGCCTCGTAGGCCTCGCGCAGGAACGAGAACCCGTTGACCGGGTCCAGCGAGTACCCGGGGCCCTCGCGGAACGCCCAGCCGCGCCCGTCTCTGATCGGGTCGACAGCCGAAAGCGAGATGACGTCCTCGAGGCCGAGCAGCTTGCGCACGATCGCGGTCCGGTGCGCCCACGGGCAGGCCCACGAGATGTACAGGTGGTACCGGCCCGGCACGGCCGGGTATCCGCTCGAGCCGTCCGCGGTGATCCGGCCGCGGAACGGGTAGGCCGGCCGCACGAACTCCCCGGTCGCCGGCTGGGGCTGCTTGCGCTTGAAGTCGCCGTAGTCTCCGAAGGCCGCGAAGTCGACTGGGCTTGCGCCCCCGCCCACCTCCCCCTTCACCTGCTGAGTGGTCGTCATGCCGGATACAACCCGGCCGCAATGGCGGCCATTCCGCGCCAGAGCGGCGGATGGCGTCGCGTAACAGCCCGTGTTACTGATTCCCGAACCAGCCGGGGATGTCGAGCCGGAACCCCTCCGCAGACGTGACCTTGTGCAGGTCGGCTTCCAGAGCGCGCAGCCGCTCCGCCCCGATGACCCCGGCCCAGCGGGCCCGCAGGTCGTCGAAGACCCGCGCCGACCGGTCCAGCGCGTCGAAGGCGCGGCCGGTGAGCCGCACGGCCTTGCGCCTGGCGTCGGCCGGGTCGGGCGCGCGCTCCAGGTAGCCCAGCCGCTCCAGGTGGTCGATCGTCTTGCCCGCCGCCTGCTTGGAGACGCCAAGCCTGCGGGCGAGCTGGGCCGCGGTCGTGCCGCCCGGGCCGATGGCCTGGAACACGAACCCGTGCATCGGCCGCATGTCCGGGTGACCTTGCCGGGCCAGCTCGGCGTGCAGCTCGTCGATGAGCACGCGGAAGCCGTGCAGCAGCAGCAGCGGCAGCTCGAAGCCGGGCGGGTCAGCCGGCTCAGGCAGCCCGGCCCGGCCCAAGCCCAGCGGGTCAGCCGGCGTTGACATAAACGACAACCAGGTTTACTGTTTTGCTCGTCCAGCATTCGACAACCATGTTGACCATCTTAGCGACGGGAGGGACCCCGATGCCGCTGATCACGAGCTCCGACGCTGACGTCTTCGAGACCCATGGGGTGCGGTTCAGCTCCTACGTCCGGCCCTCGCGAGGCAGCGGCCAGCTGTGCGCCTGGCGAGTCGACGTGCCCGCGGGCCTGACAGGCGCGCCGCACCGGCCATCGCGCGAGGAGGTCATCTGCTGCATCGGCGGTGAGCTCACGATCACCCTCGACGGCACCGAGCACAGCCTGCACCCCGGCGACGTGGCCTACATCCCGGCCGGCAGCGAGATCCGCCTGGACGGCGGCCCGGACGGCGGCGCCGCATGGACAACCTCTCTCGCTGGCCTCGAGGCCACGATGAGCGACGGCAGCCAGCTCCGCCCGCCCTGGACGCTATGAGGCAGGTGCAGCCCGTGAGGCCCGTGCAGCCCGTGAGGCCCGTGAGGCCCGGCGCTAGCGCGCGGCCCAGGCGACCGGCAGCCGCTTGACCCCGCGCTGGAAGTTCGAGCGCAGGTAGGACGGCTGGCCGGCGAAGTCGAGCGCGGAGGTACGCGAGAGGACCTCGGCGAACAGCGCCCGCATCTGGGCGCGGGCCAGGTGCGAGCCGAGGCAGAAGTGCGGCCCGTGGCCGAAGACCAGATGCGGGTTGGGGTGCCGGCGGATGTCGAAGCCGTCGGCGTCGGCGAACACCGCCTCGTCCCGGTTGGCCGAGGCGAACGACACCACCACCTTGTCCCCCGCCCGGATCGGCTGCCCGCCGAGCTCACAGTCGGCCGTGGCGGTCCTGCGGAACGTCATCACCGGGGTCCACCAGCGCAGCATCTCCTCGGCGGCGGCAGGCATCAGCCCGGGATCGGCGCGCAGCGCGTCCTGCGCCTCCGGGTGCTCGAGCAGCGCGATGCATGCCCCGGGCAGGCCGTTGCGTATCGTCTCGTTGCCCGCGACCGCGAACAGCCAGAACATGTTCTCGAACTCCTCGACGGACACCCGGCCGCCATCGTCGTCGACTTGCGCCAGCAGGATCGACATCACATCATCGCCGGGACGGCGCCGCCTGGCGTCGGCCAGCAGGTGCGCGTACGCGTACAGGTCAGGCATGCCGTCCCGGGTACGCGGATCGGGCATCCGGCCGCTGGCGTCGGGGACCGGCCGCAGCGCGAGCGCCTCGGCGGCCATCGGGGTCCCGCCGGACGGGTCGAACGCGGCCGACGCGGCGTAGTCGGGATCCTGGTAGCCGATCACCCGGTTCGACCAGTCGAACAGCAGCCACCGGTCCTGCTCCGGCATGCCGAGCACGTCCGCGAGGGTGAGCAGCGGCAGGTCCGCGGCGACGTCCTTGGCGAAGTCGCACTCACCCCGCCCGCCGCGTCCCGCGAACGCCCGCTCGCACAGGGCCCGCGCGTGCCCGCGGATGCGCTCGTCGATCCGCGCGACCGCGCGCGGCGTGAACGATCTGGCCAGCAGCGTCCGCAGCCGGGAATGGGCCGGCGGGTCCATGTTCAGCATCATGGCGCGGACGTAGCCGAGCGCGGCCGGTGTCACCGGGTCGCGGATCTGGGTCGCGCCGAGCCAGGAGGAGAAGAGCTGCGGCTGCCGCATAACCGACCCGACGTCGGCGTGCCGCAGCACCAGCCAGAACCCGGGTCCGGCCGGCCAGCCCAGGACCGGGATCTCGTCGACCCAGACCACCGGGCTGTCGCGGCGCAGCCTGGCGAGGGCGCCGAACGGCACCCCCTCGGTGTAGGTCGCGGGGTCGAACACGACCTCGGTGTCCGGCCTGGCCGTGGCGGTCATCGCGGTCAGTCCCGGCCGAGGAATTCCTCGATGGACGCGGCCAGCGCCGCCGGGGTCTCGAACATCGGGTAGTGCCCGGCGTTCGGCATCACCTCGAGCTCGGCGGCGGGATAGAACTGCAGCCAGGTCTGCTCCATCACCAGCGCGCCCAGCGCCGGGTCGTGCTCGCCGACGATGATCTTGACCGCGGCCGGGTTGCCCTTCACCCGCTCGGAGAAGTCGGTCTTCCCCCACGACTCGAGGTAGGCGCCGAACGCCTCGGTCGTGGAGTGGTCGAGCGAGTGCTGCACGACATGATCAACGAAGGCGGCGGGCAGCCTGCCGCCGGTGGTGAAGTTGATGATCGCGAACCGGTTGTCGCGGCTGGCCGCGGCGCCGGAGAACAGCGCCCAGCCGTCCTCGTCGAACGGCACCCCGGTGGCCGGGACCGGGTTGAGCGCCACCACCCGGTGCACCCGCCCGGGTTCGGCCAGCAGCACGTGCTGGATCGCCTGGCCGGACATGGAGTGCCCGATCAGCGAGAACCGGTCCCAGCCCAGCTCGTCAGCGAGCGCGACGGCGTCGGCCGCCGCCTCCTCCATCGTGAAGTCGCCCGCGTCCTGCTTGCGACCGCCGTAACCGCGCAGGTCCATGAACACGTAGGTGTACCTGGACCCGTCAAGGTAGTCGGGCAGCGAGCCCCAGCCCCGGGCCGAGCCGAACCAGCCGTGCAGGGCGATGACATGGTGGTCGCCCGAACCCACGGTCACATGCGAGCTTGCCATGCGGGCCTCCCTGTAAGACTGCGGCGGCCATCCGCCGCACCGCCTCGGCCATCAGCTCCGGCGAGGTACCCATGTTCAGCCGGGCGAACCCGAGCCCCTGCGCGCCGAAGTCGGGGCCGGGGCTGAGCGCGACCCGGCCGCGGTCGAGGAACGCCGCTGCGGGGTCGTCGCCGAGGCCGAGCGCGCGGCAGTCCAGCCAGGCCAGGAAGCTCGCCTCCGGCGGCAGGTACCGCACCCCCGGCAGGTGCTCGGCCAGCAGCCCGGTCAGCAGCGAGCGGTTCTCGTCGAGCTGGCCGAGCAGCGCATCCAGCCAGGGCAACGACTCGGTGAACGCGGCGACCGCCGCGAGCACGCCGATCTGGCCGGCCAGCAGCGCGTCCCAGCGCTCGCTCAGCGGGGCGGCCAGCTCGGGCGATCCGGCCACCGCCACCCCGCACTTCAGCCCCGGGATATTCCACGCCTTGGAGGCTGACGTGAAAGTGACGGAACGTGTCGTCATCTCGTGATCGAGCGAGCCGAACGGCACGTGGTGCGCCCCGGGCAAGACCAGCGGCGCGTGGATCTCGTCGATCAGCAGGATGACACCGCGGCGCAGGCAAATGTCGGCCACCGTGGTCAGCTGCTGCCGCGACCAGACCCGGCCGGTGGGGTTGTGCGGGCTGCACAGCAGGTAGGCGTGGACGCCGTCGTCGGCCAGGGCCCGGTCGAGCGCCTCGGGATCCAGGTCGTAACGGCCGTCGCCGGCCCGGCTCAGCGGCGCCTCGACGATCCGGCGGTCGGCGAAACGCAGCCGCTCGAAGAACGGCGGGTACACCGGCGGGCTGATCACGATCCCCGCTCCGGGCGGGGTGACCGCCTGCACCAGCTCGGCGATGCCGGTCATCACGTCGGGAAGCGCGAAGACCATGTCCGGATCGGGCGACCAGTTCAGCCGCTTGGCGGCGAAGGCCGCGAACGCGTCGCCGAGCTCGCCCTTGTGCCCGTAACCGCAGTCGCCGGCTGCGATCGCGGCCGTGGCGGCCGCCACGATCGGCGCCGCCAGGTCGAAGTCCATCTCGGCCACGAACGCGGGAAGCACGTCGGCCGGATAAGCCCGCCACTTGAAGCTCGTCCGCTTCCTCAACTGGTCAAGGGAGCAACTCCCCAGGCGCGGGTCCACCCGTGGATCGTAACCCGCCCCGGTATGCCAGGATCGTGGCGTGGCTGAGGACTGGGCCAGGCCGGTAGTGCACTGGGAGATCGTGGCCCGCGACGCCGGGCGCCAGGCCGCGTTCTACCGGGAGCTGTTCCACTGGGAGATCGGGGACGGCCCGATCATGCAGATACCGCCGGGGCTCGGCGGCCCCGAACCGGGGCCGGGCGGGCACATCCGCGCCGGTGACCGGCCCGGGGTCGCCCTCTACGTTCAGGTGCGCGACCTGCGCGCGTCGCTGGCGCGCGCGGTCGAGCTGGGCGGCACGCTGGTGACCGCGCCGTTCGACGTTCCCGGCGGCCCGACGCTCGCCGCGGTGGACGACCCGGAAGGCAACCCGCTCGTGCTCGTCCAGCAGTAGGCCTACGCGGCGAGGCCGCCGAGCCAGTTCTGCCACGCCTCGGTCTCGGTCGACGGGTCGCGGTCGTCGAAGTAGTGCGCGGTCGCGAAGACCATGTCGTTATAGCCGTGGATCAGCATGTACATCGCGTCGTCGGTACGCATGCCCACGAAACTCGGCGAGCCCACGAACTCCACGGTGCCGTCGACCGGCTCGATCCCGGGCACGCTGAGCCGCGCCGGGTGACCGTCCGCCGCGTCCGGGCCGACGCCGACCGCCGCCGTCATGGCCGCCCACGAGTCCTTGGTGATCGGCCCCGGCAGGAACAGCGAGCCCTTGGCGGTGCGCGGTGCGAAGTGCTTCAGGTAGACGGCGAGCTTCGTCATGTAGGCGTGGTCGCCGACGGACAGGCCGTTGTATTCGGCCTCCCAGTTGTCGCCGAGTAGGCCACTGTGCACAACGCGCACCACCGCGCCGCCTCCGTCGCGCGACTCGATGAGCCACTCGAAGGCCATGAACGTGCCGTCCGCGTGCTTGTCCTCCTGCGTCGCGTAGCGGTGACCGGGTTCCCAGACGGTGATGCGGGAGCTGGACACCTCGCCGAACATGTTGAACGTGCTGGTCTTGCTCGCGCTGTCGATTTCGGTGCGCCCCATGAGCCAGGAGTCGACTCCCGGCCCCGACGTGATCGCCTCCCACACCTCGTCCGGCGTGGCGTCGACGGGGAACTCCTCGCGGACCTCGAATGGATGCGTCATGACTGCTGCTGCTCCTCTGCTGGCGGGTCGGCGTCTTCGGTGATGCTCGGGTGCACCGCGACGATAAGGCGGTGCGGCCGACCAGTTTCGGTCTGATATTTACTGATAATTTCGGTGACCGCGTTTGCGAGCTCACCCACGAACGCGGCGCGGTCAGCCGGCTTCGCGAACCGCACTTCGGCATCGAGCCCGAACGTGGCGAGCGGCTTGTTGGCCCGCGCCGCCCCGTTGATGAGCGCGCCCGTCTCCCGGACGAGCCGCGCGGCGAGCGCGAGCAACCAGCGTGCGGACAGCCGATCGGGCGACCGGGCCGGATCGGGCGCGACCGGGGCGAGCGCGGCCGGCGAGATCACGTAGGCCGCGGCGGAAGCCCGCACGACCCGCTCGGTCATGTTGCCCTTGCGGCGCTCCTCGACCAACTCCACCAGACCGTGCTGCTCAAGGGTCTTGACGTGGTAGTTGACCTTCTGCCGAGCAAGCCCAAGCCGCGCGGCGAGTGTGGTCGCGGTGTGAGGCTCGGCCAGCTCCGCGAGCATCCGAGCCCGGATCGGATCGAGCGAGATCTCCGCGGCTGCGGCATCCTCGATCACTGCGACATCCTGCATGCCGTAACCCTGTCACCGACAATTATTCTTGTCAAGACTGTAAGAACTGTCTGGAAGAATTTTCTCTCCCGTACTCGTCGGGGTCACGCACCGCAGCTCCCGCGCGGGCACCGGCCGGCGCCGCGGCGCCTCCCTGCCAGCCGGTCGCGCGCCCGCGCCTTGACACGCCAGGTCCAGACACCAACTACATGACCTTGGGGCTAGCCCAGTTCCTGATATCGCTCGACGGCGACCGAGGAGCGGTCCAGCAGGCTCATGAACGCCTGAGTCACCTCATCGCGCTCCCAGCGGACGTCGCAGGCGTCGGCGTCCGCGGCGCTGCGCCACAGGTCGATGACGATCCAGCCGCCGTCCTCACCGCGGGCCGTGGTCCTTCTGAGCAGGCCGGGCTGCTGGTAGGCGAACTCCTGCTGCACCCTCCGGTCGGCCGCGAGAAACGCCGCCTGGTCCGCGCCGGGCGGCAGCCGGAACCGCATGATCTCGATCACACCCGAAGCGTAAGGCAGCCAACGGTGCCGCCAGCCCGCCGCTGCCGCTAGAGCGGGCGGCACAGTGGCGTCGCCGGCCCGCCGCTGCTGCTGGAGCGGCAGCCCCGGCACGTTGACACCACTGGGACGGGGTGCGCTGGTGGCACGTCAGTACGATTTCGTATAATCTGATTTCGTGATAGATGAAGCGAGGGACGGCAGGGTGATTCTGGCGCTGCACCGGGCCACGCACGCCACGCTGCATGTTCTCGCGACCCGGCTGGCCGGGCTGAACCTGAGCGCCTCGGAGATCAACGTGCTGGCGAACCTGGCCGACGGCCGGAACCGGAGCGTCGGGGAAATCGCCGCCGACACCGCGACCAAGCCGACGACGCTGACTAGCGTGCTTGACCGGCTGGAGCGTCGCGGTTACCTGACCCGCGACCTTGACCCGGCCGACCGCCGCTCATTCCTGGTGTCGCTGACCGCGGACGGCCGACGCACCGCGGCCGCGGCCCGGGCCGCCGCCGCGGACCTGGAGCACGCTGCCCTGGCTGGGGTCAGCGACGCCGACCTGGCGGGGTTCCGTGCGGTAACCCGCGCCCTGACGGAGGTGCCACGATGACCCATGCGATCCCCGCCGAGCTCGCCGAGATCCTGCACGAGATCGTCCCGCCTGACGAGCGGTTCCGGCACCGCCAGCACGTGCACCTGGCGTTCATAGCCGCCCGCCGCTACGGGACGCCGCGGGCGTCCAGCATGATCAGCGACTGGATCCGGCAGCTCACCGCGCATGCGCCGCAGAAGTTCAACGCGACGGTCACCCGTGCGTGGACCGAGATCGTGGGTTATCACGTAGCTGCCGACCCGACGGTCACCGACTTCGATGCGTTCGCCGAGCGCTATCCGCCGCTGCTGGACAAGCGCCTGCTCACCCGGCACTACAGCGCGGCGGTGCTGGCCTCGGCCCAGGCGCGGACCGGCTGGGTGGAGCCGGATCTGGCGCCGTTTCCGTGGCGGTCAGGCCCTAGTGCCCTGGATAGCCGATAAGTTTCGCCGGAGCGGCGACTGCGGGGGACGGCCGAAAAGGTGATATCAATATAGTGCGGTCCGCAGCCAAGGAGGTCGGTCGGTGAGCGTTGATACCAACGGTGTGGGCGCCGCGGGGCCACACCAGCCGGGCCCGGAGATCCGTGAGCGCGCCGCGACCGTGCTGCCAGGGGTGCCTCTGGCATGTGTCGGCGGGGCTGTGGCGGTACTGGGGATCGGGCTGTTCGTGAACGGGATCACGATGCCCAACTCGTCCCTGGCCGTCATCGGCGCGGTGCTGATACTCATCGCGCTCTCGATTCTCGCGGGCCTGACCCAGGTGGCTCCCGGAGAGGCCCGGGTGATCCAGCTCTTCGGCCGTTATACGGGAACGATCCGCAGCGAGGGTCTGCACTGGGTGAACCCAAACACCAAGCGGCGGCGCATCTCCACCAGGATCCGCAATCACGAGACCACGCAGGCCAAGGTCAACGACGCCGACGGCAACCCGATCGAGATCGCCGCCGTGGTCGTCTGGCAGGTCGAGGACACCGCCAAGGCCGTGTTCGGCGTGGACAACCTGACCGAGTTCGTCGCGATCCAGGCCGAAACGGCCGTCCGGCAGATAGCCAGCGACTACCCCTACGACGACCACGACGGCGGACTGTCGCTGCGCGGCTCGGCCTTGGAGATCAACGCCCGGCTGGCCGAGCAGATCATCCAGCGGGTGGCGCCGGCCGGCGCGAAGATCATCGAGACCCGGCTGACCCGGCTCTCCTATGCTCCGGAGATCGCCCACGCCATGCTGCGCCGGCAGGCGGCAGGCGCGATGGTGGCGGCCCGGCAGCGGATCGTGGAAGGCGCGGTCGGCATGGTCGAATCGGCGCTGGCCAGGCTCGATGCCGACGGACTCGTGGAACTCGACGCCGAGCGCAAGGCCGCCATGGTCAGCAACATGCTGGTGGTGCTGTGCAGCGACCACCCGACCCAGCCGGTCGTCAACACCGGCACCCTCTATCAGTAGGACGCGCCGGGGAGACGCGTGGCGACTGAACGGAAGACGGTCCTCCTCCGGCTAGACCCGGCGGTGTATGACGCGCTTGCCCGCTGGGCTGCGGACGAGCTGCGCAGTACCAACGCGCAGATCGAGCTCATGCTGCGCAGAGCGCTCGCCGACGCCGGGCGGATGCCGACCAAGGTCGCGCCGGTGCGCCGCCCCGGCCGCCCGCGGAAGGAACCGGACTCCTGATCGGGCTATTGCACACCCCGTCTTCTGCTATTGCATAGCCCTGATCCTTTTGTGAATGCGATGATTTAATAGCCGATCGGGTGTAGGGGGGCTGCACGGGAGGATCGGGTGGAATTTGGCCTGCTTGGACCGCTGGTAGTGAGGGCTGGCGGGTCGCGGGTGACGGTGTCCGCTGGCAAGCAGCGGGTGCTGCTGGCTGCGTTGCTGTTGCGTGCCAATGAGGTGGTGGGCGCGGGTGAGCTGGCGCAGGCGGTGTGGCAGGGGCAGCCGCCGGAGACGGCGCGGGTGACGCTGCAGAACTATGTGAAGCGGTTGCGGCAGGCTTTAGGGCCGTTGGGGTATCAGCGGATCGTGACCCGTCCGGCGGGTTACCTGATCGAGGTCATGCCCGGGGAGCTAGACGTCACCCGGTTCACTGAGCTGCAGGCCGCCGCGGCGCGGGCCGCGCGGGTGGCTTCGTGGGATGTGGTGTCGGCGAAGCTTTCTGAGGCTTTGGGGTTGTGGCGGGGGCGGCCGCTGGCGGATGTGCCGTCGGGGGTTTTGGTGGCGGGTGCGGTGCCGCGGCTGACGGAGATGCGGCTGGAGGCGCTGGAGGCGCGGGTTGAGGCGGATTTGCATTTGGGTCGTCATCGTGAGGTGGTGGCGGAGGTGCGGGGGCTGGCGGCGGCGGAGCCGTTGCGGGAGCGGCTGGCTGAGTTGCTGATGCTGGCGTTGTACCGGTCGGGGCAGCAGGCGTCGGCGCTGGAGGCGTACCGGCAGGTGCGGCGGCATTTGGTGGAGCAGATCGGGATTGAGCCGGGTCCGGGGCTGCGGGAGCTGAACCAGCGGATTCTGCGATCCGACCGCACGCTGCTGCTCGCTCCGCAAGGACCGGATGCGGTCCCGGCGGGCCACGGCAAGCAGGCCACCGGCAAGCGCCCTACCGCCACAGGGCATCCCGCAGCAAAGGTTCCGGCACCGGCCGAACCGGTCGACCCGGACCGGGCACGGCTGCCGGCGCCCGTGATGCTGCCGGCCACGGTTCCAGGGTTCACCGGGCGGGCCCGGGAGCTGCGAGCGCTGTCCGGACTGCTGCGGCGTCCGGATGGGCCGGTGCTGATCACGGCGATCGGCGGGACCGCGGGGGTCGGCAAGACGGCGCTGGCGGTGCACTGGGCACGGCGCGCGGCGGCCGATTTCCCCGACGGGCAGCTGTATGTGAACCTGCGCGGGTTCGGCCCGGCCGACCCGCTGCCCCCGGCCGAGGCGCTGCGCGCGTTCCTGGACGCGCTGGGCGTGCCCGCCGCGCGCCTGCCAGCCACGCTGGATGGCCGGCAGGCGCTGTACCGCAGCCTGCTCGACGGCCGGCGGATGCTGATCGTGCTGGACAACGCGCGCGACCCGGCCCAGATCCGGCCGCTGCTGCCGGCCACCCCCACCGCCATGGTCCTGATCACCAGCCGCAGCGAGCTCGCGGGCCTGGTCGCTTCCGACGGCGCCCGCACGCTCACCCTCGACGTGCTGAGCGGCACCGAGGCATATCAGCTCATCGCGGCGCGGCTCGGGGAACCCCGGCTGGCCGCCGAGCCCGAGGCGGCCGACGAGCTGATCGGGCTGTGCGCCCGGCTGCCGCTCGCGCTGGCCATCACCGCCGCCCGCGCCGTCGCCCATCCGGGGTTTACGCTGGCTGCGCTCACGGCCGAGTTGCGGGATGCCAAGGGACGTCTTGACACGCTGTCGACCGGGGAGGACGCGACCGATGTGCGCGCGGTGCTGTCGTGGTCCTACCAGAACCTGCAGCCTCCGGCGGCGCGGATGTTCCGGCTGCTGGGGCTGCACCCGGGGCCGGAGATCACCGCGGCGGCCGCGGCCAGCCTGGCCGGGACCGGGCTGGCTGAGGCCCGCCGGCTGCTGCGTGAGCTGACCCGCTGCCACCTGCTCGCCGAGCCGGGCGCGGGCCGGTACGCCTTCCACGACCTGCTGCGCGCCTACGCCGCCGAGCAGGCTGCGGCGCTGGACAGCGGCGACGACCGCCGGGCAGCCACCGGCCGGATGCTCGACCACTACCTGCACTCGGCCCGGTCCGCGGACCTGCAACTCAACCCGCTGCGCGAGCCGATCACCCGCCTCCCGCCGCCGCCGCGGTGCGGCGTCACGCCCGAGACCATGGGCAGCAGGCAGCGGGCGCTCGCCTGGTTCGAGGCTGAGCTGCAGGTCCTGCAGGCGATCGTCAACTTGGCCGCCGAGACCGGCTTCGACGTGCACGCCTGGCAGATTCCGTGGGCAATGGTGGACTTCCTCGATACCCGGGGCTACTGGCGGGAATGGGCCGCGACCCAGCGCCCAGCCGTGGCCGCCGCGACGCGGTCCGGTGATGTGGCCGGCCAGGCCGCGGCCACCCGGCTCCTGGCCAGCGCATGCGCCAGGCTCGGTGAATACAACCAGGCCCGCGTCCACCTGGCCGACTGTCTCGGGCTGTACCAGCAGCTCGGCGACCGCTCCGGCGAGGCCCGCGCTCATCAGTCGCTCAGCTGGATAGCCGAGCGCCAGTCGGCTTACGCCGACGCGCTCGACCACTCCGAGCAGGCACTCCGCCTGTTCCGGGTGGCCGACAACCGGCCCGGGCAGGCCAGCGCGCTCAACTCCGTGGGCTGGTGCCATGCCCTGCTGGGCGATCCACAGCAGGCACAGCGGTACTGCCGCGAGGCCCTGGCCCTGAATCAGGAACTCTGCGACCGGGACGGCGAGGCGCACACCTGGGACAGCCTCGGATACGCGGAGCGCAAGCTCGGCCACCTGGCCACCGCGACCACCTGCTACCAGCACGCGCTGCGCATCTTCCGCGAAGTCGGCGCGCGGTACAACGAGGCGGACACCCTCGCCAACATTGGCGACACCCGGCACGAGAGCGGCAACCAGGCTCAGGCCAGGGCCGCCTGGCAGAAGGCCCTGGCTATTCTCGACGACCTGAAGCACGCCGACGCCAGCCAGATCCGGGCCAAGCTCCGGCAGCTCGGCACCGCCGAGCGAGCCGAACTGACAAGCCAGCGCCTGGCCTGATCAGATTGGCGCATGGTCACGATTCGGCACAGCGGACGATGGACCCTGGAAGACCGGTTCGCAAGTCCCTGGCAGTATCTGCCGGTCGAGGTCCCGGACGGCGCGTGGGGACTGCGAGCGGAACTCGAGTACGAGCGGTCCGGGGCCGTCCTCGACCTCGGCTGCATCGGGCCAGGCGGGTTCCGCGGCTGGTCCGGCGGGGCCCGGCGGTCGTTTGTGATCACCCCGGATGCCGCGACCCCCGGCTACCTGCCCGGCGACCTCGAGCCGGGGACCTGGCAGGTCGTGATCGGCCTGCACCGGGTGCCGCTGGACGGCGCCGAGTACCGGCTCACCACGCAGGTCACCAGCAGACCGGGTGAGCTGACACCCGGGCAGCCGCCGGATCCGCTGCCACCGCTGGCCGACCGGCCACCGCGGCGCGAGCTGCCCGCCTCGCCCGGACGGCGCTGGCTGGCCGGCGACCTGCATACCCACACCCTGCACTCGGACGGCGCGATGACCGTGCCCGAACTCGCCAGGTTCTCCGTCGCCCAGGGTCTCGACTACATCGCGGTCACCGACCACAACACGATCAGCCACCACGCCGAGCTGCCGGCCGTCGCGGCTGCGCACGGAATCATCCTGGTGCCCGGGCAGGAGGTGACCACGGCGGCCGGCCACGCGAACGCGTTCGGCGAGATGGGCTGGATCGACTTCCGCGAGCCCGCCGACGCCTGGCTGGACGCCACCGAGCGGGCCGGCGCCCTGCTGTCCGTCAACCACCCGATCGGCGGGGACGTGAGCTGGACGATCCCGATGAGCCGACGCCCGCCGCTGGCCGAGGTGTGGCACTGGAGCTGGCTCGACCCGCACTGGACGACGCCGCTGGCCTGGTGGCTGGCCTGGGACCCGCGCTCCGTTCCGGTCGGCGGCAGCGACTGGCACCGGCCCGGTGACGACGCCCCGCCGGGTTCGCCAACAACCTGGGTCGAGTGCGCTGCCGACGAGCCCGCGGCGGTGATCGACGCGCTACGCCACGGCCGGACCTCGATCTCCGCGAGCCGGGGCGGGCCGGTGCTGCTCCGGATGGACGGCGAGCTGGTCGCGGCAGACGCGGAGGGCACCATCCTGGTCGGGCCGGACGGGCCCACGGCCAGGGTCGGCGGTCCGCTGGCCAGGTTCTCCGGCGACCCTGGCTACCACAGGCTTACGGACGCCGCGGGTGCCACTCTCGCCTTGACGGCGTAGCGGCGGCCCGCGGCGTCGCGTTACGGTCACTCGGAGCGAGTGGCGATCTGGAAGACCGGGTACCCGGGCGCGATCTCCAGCAACTTGTCATCCGGGGCGTCCGGGCCGACGCCCTCGAAGAACATCCCCACCTCGAACTTCCAGCGCCGCAGGTACTCGCGCAGCAGCGGCGGCTTGACGTCGTCGGACAGCTCGACGGCGGTGAACCGCTCCACCCGGCGGCCGACCCGCAGCTCGCCGCCGCCCGCGGCGCGCATGTTCCGCACCCACTGCGTCTGGCCGCGCGGCGAGACCAGGTAACGATTGCCGTCGAGGCTGAGCGGGTTAACCGGGGTGCTGCGCCACTCGCCGCTCTTGCGGCCGCGGACGTACAGCACCCGGCTGCCGTAGACGCTGATGCCCATTTTGGTAACCGCGGCCACCAGCGAGTTGAACAGGCGGCCCATCCGCTGACCCATCGGCGTGGTCGGCATCACGTACCGGGAGGAAGGGCTTTCGGGCATCGGATGCTCCTTAGCGATTGTTGTGAGCAGTGCTCTCTATACAGATCAGTGTGCACGCACTCGGAGTCGATGTCAAGAGCACTGCTCTTGTTATTGATCGATGCTCTCTTAACTGGCAGACTTGGGGCCATGACCACGACGCACAGCGCCAGCCGTACGGCCAGGGAGCGGGCCAGGGCCGAGCTCACCCGCGAGATCAAGGAGGAGGCGCGGCGACAGCTCGCGGCCAGCGGGGCCCAGGGTCTGTCGCTGCGGTCCGTGGCTCGAGAACTCGGCATGGTCTCGTCGGCCCTCTACCGGTATTTCCGCAGCCGGGACGAGCTGCTGACCGCGCTCATCATCGACGCGTACGAAGCGCTGGGGGCGGCCGCCGAGACGGCGAGCTCCGCGCTGCCCGCGGCAGACATCCGCGGCCGGTGGCGGGCCGCGTGCACCGCGATCAGGGACTGGGCCCTGGCGAACCCGCACGAGTACGCGCTGATCTACGGCTCGCCGGTGCCCGGTTACCAGGCGCCACAGGCCACGGTCGCTTCGGCCGTCCGGGTCGTGCGTGTCATGGGCAGCATCCTGGCCGACGCCGAGGCAGGGACTGGCCACGCGGGCGCGCAGCACCGCAAGGAGCCGCTGCCTGCGGAGCTCGCACAGCAGGTCGCGATCGTCGCCGAGGCTATCGCGCCCGGCGTCGACGGCGGCGTGCTGACCCGCGCCCTGATCGCCTGGACGCAGCTGTTCGGCATGATCAGTTTCGAGCTCTTCGGGCAGTTCGTCGGCGCCCTGGAGCCGGCCGACCCGTTCTTCGGCTACACGGTCGAGCGCATGGCCGACTACGTCGGCCTGCGCTGAGCCCGCCGCTCGGGCCGATCCCTGGCCGCCGGCGCCGGGGTGATCGCCTCCAGCTCGGCCCCGGCGGTCTCCGGGAAGCTGGTGGCGATGATGACGGCGGCGATCAGCGGGCCGATCGCGAGGACCAGCGCCGCCCGGGACAGATCCCCGACGGCGCCGATCAAGGGCGCGGCCAGTACGAAGCTCGCGGCCTGGCCTATGACCATGGCCAGGCTGGCCGCCGAGCTGCCGAGGGCGCGCAGGGCGGTGGGGAACAGCTCCACGCCGAACGCGGAGCCGGTGGGCCAGGCCCCGAACGCACCCGCGTAGGCCACGGCCAGCGCGAGCGCCAGCTCGACCGGACCGTGGGCCAGCACGAAGAACAGCACCAGTCCGACGACGCTGAGCACCAGGAACGAACAGCACACCGGCTTGCGCCCGTACCGGTCACTGGCCCGTCCGGCCAGGATCAGCACCGGAATGGCCGCCGCCCCCGACACCACCAGGATGAGATCGGCGGCCGTTGCCGACAGGTGGCGCTCGTTTTCCATGAAGTCGACCACGAACACCACGGCCTGGGCCGAGAGGTTGACCAGGACGGCGGTCACGCAGACCAGGACCAGCAGCCGCCGGTGCGGCGGGCGCAGGATCTCCGACCAGCGCCGGGCCAGCTGGCCCTGGCCGGAAGCGGCGAGGAAGCGCGCGCTCTCCGGGATCCGCCGCCGCAGCACGGCGACGACGACCAGCACCGGCACGGCCGCCAGGTACAGCAGCCGCCAGGAAAGGCCGGCCGGGGCCAGGATGCCCCCGTACAGGATGGCCGACCAGCCCGTGCCGAGGGCCGAGAGCATGGCCAGCCAGCCGAAGCCGAAGCCCCTGACCGCCGCCGGAAGCTCCTCGGCGACCATCGTCCAGACCAGCACGCCCTCGGTGCACAGGAAGAAACGCGCGGCAAGCTGGCAGCCGACGAAGATCCCAATGCTCGGCGCCGCGGCGGTGGCCAGGGTGGCGAGCGTGTAGCCGCTGATCGAGAAGATCAGCAGCCGACGGCGCCCGCTGCGGTCGGCCCGCCGGCCCAGCAGCACCGCGGGAGCCGCCCCCAGGTAGATGACCGCGATCCAGAGCGAGGCCTGGGACTGGCTGAGGTGGTAGCTGGCGCGCAGCTGCGGCAGGGCCACGGTGACGATGTTGAAGTCGTAGCCCGCGAAGAAGTTGGCCGCGCCCATCAGCCAGAGCAGCTGCCAGTGCCGGGGCTCGAGCAGGCGTGCCGCGCGTGGCCGCTGGCGGGCCGGGCGGATCACGGCCCGGCGTCCGCCCCTGGGCCGGCATCTGCACCCGGGCCCGCATCTGCACCCGGGCCCGCATCTGCACCCGGGCCCGCATCTGCACCCGGGCCCGCATGCTGCCCGGGCCGCTATGCGGCCCATCCGGACCGCCTCGGCCTCGAGCGTGTTCGGGTCCTGCATCCGGAAGCGCGCGGCCTTCGCCAGCCACGCGTCGTCCACGCGCAGCCCGGCGTGCCTGAGCACGGCGTTGGCGAACAGCCTCTGGCCCGCCCGGCCGACGGCCCGCTGCCAGGCTGAACCAGGAACCGACGACAGGGCAACGAGCACCCAGCAGATGGCGAGGTCGGCCTCGGCCGGCCCGCGGCCAGCCCCCTCCCAGTCGATCACCACCGGCCCGCGCGGGGAGAGCAGCACGTTGATGGGGTGCAGGTCCAAATGCAGCAGGGTGTCGCCGTAGCCGAACGGTGCCCGGAGCCAGTCCGGGCCGGGCGCGGCGTGCACCTGCCGGTGCAGCCGGGCCAGGATCTCGGCGTGGCGGAACAGCCGCCAGGGGCAGCGGGCCACGTCGGCCAGCATCGTCGGCCCGTCGACCTTTTCCATCACGATGTCGGGACCGGTCGCGTCGAACACCTGGGGAACGGGCACGCCCTGCTCGCCGGCCCATGAGATGATCTTGGCTTCCTGCTCGGCCGACTTGGCCCGGTCGTTATAGCGGCGCAGGATCCGCCCGCCGCCGATGTCATAAACCTCGGCCGAACGGCCGGCGCCCAGCAGCCGCCCCGGCGGCTCCGCCCGTCCCGGCATCGCCATCCCGTCCCCGCTCCCTTCAGCGGTGCAGCAGGTCGACCCGGGCCCGCAAGATGGCCCGCCTCGACGCGACGTTGCCGACCTCGTCCGGCTGCTGCGGGCACTCCCCCGCGGCGATCGCCCGGTCCATCCGGCCCCGCGCGTCGGCCTGGGTGATCATCTCGAAAACCATCGCGGGATCGTGCAGCGACATCTCCCTGGTCCGCTCCAGCACGCCTTCCGACGCGCCGACCCACACGTTCTTGATGCCCCCGCCCTGTTCGCGGTCGAGCAGCACCGACACCACGTGGCCGGAGTCGCCATACCAGAAGGTCATGGTCACCGCCTCCTGCTGGCCGCGGGCGTCGCCGTAGCTCCAGCACTGGCCCGGGCTCGGCGCGCCGACCGAGTCCGCCCAGGCCGGCTCGCCGACGCCGAGCGCGGCAAGCGCCGGCGGCGGCCGATGCGGTGGCGCGCAACTGCGGCGAGCCGACTGCGGCGAGCACCCGAAGCGTCGCGAGCGCCTCCGGGCTGCCCGCCCGCTCGGCCGCCGTCACGATCGCGTCGGCCTGGTCGGCGGAGCCGATCGCGGCCACGATGTCCGAGCCCCACAGCTCGGCGTCGAGCGGGCCGTCCACCTCGGCCAGCACCATCCGCGCCTCGGTGAGCACGGCGGCAAGGGTGTCTGAAGGCGAGGCCCTGGCAAACACCGCCTCGAGCTCAGAATCGCCCAAACCAGACCCGATCGGTTCGCCCGGGGGCTGCGCACCCATGCCGGCATCCTGCCACGGAGTGAAAGAATCTGTGACGATCACGGCTTGAGCAGTCAGAGAGGACGCAACGTGGACCGCTGGGGAATCACGCTCCCGCTGCAGGGAATGGGCCTGGCCGAGCAGCGCGAGATCGTCGCCGGGCTGCCCGCCCTCGGCTACACCGACGCCTGGACGGCCGAGGTCAACGGCACGGACGCGTTCACGCCCCTGATCCTGGCCGCGCAGTGGTCGAGCGAACTGCGCCTCGGCACCGCCATCGTGCCCATCTACACCCGCGCACCCGGCCTGCTGGCCATGAGTGGAGCCACGCTGGCCAGCCTGGCGCCGGGCCGCTTCGTGTTCGGTGTCGGCACCTCGTCCCCGGTCATCGTGGAGCAGTGGAACGGCATCGAGTTCGCCCAGCCCTACCAGCGCGCCAAAGACACGCTGCGGTTCCTGCGCAAGGCGCTGGCCGGGGAGAAGGTCACCGAGAAGTACCCGACGTTCCGGGTCACCGGGTTCCGGCTCGAAGCGCCCCCGGCAGACCCGCCAGCGCTCGCGCTCGCCGCGCTGCGCCCGCAGATGATCAAGCTCGCCGCGGCTGAGGCCGACGCTGCGATCACAAACTGGCTGTCCCCGGGCGACGTGGCGAAGGTGCGCGAGATGGCCGGGCCCGGGTGCGAGCTGGTCGCCAGGATCTTCGTCTGCCCCACGCCCGATGCCGAGGTCGCCCGGGCCATCGGCCGGCGCATGGTCGCGGCCTACATGACCGTGCCGGCCTACGCCGCGTTCCAGGAATGGCTGGGCCGGGGCGAGGCCCTGCGGCCGATGCAGGAGGCGTGGGCGGCGGGTGACCGCAGGGGCGCGCTGGAGATGATCGGCGACGAGATCGTGGATGACCTCGTCGTGCACGGCTCCCCGGAGGCCTGCCGGGAACGCGTCGCCGAGTACCAGGCCTGCGGGCTGAACACCCCGGTCATCGCCCTCGTCACGCCTCCCGGCGGCGAGGTCGCCGGCCTGGTGCGCGAGCTCGGGCGGTAGGGCGGGCTTGGGTGGGGCCGGGGTGGGGCCAGGGCGGGCCGGGGTGGGGCCAGGGCGGGCTAAAAGATGATCACCCCGCGCACGAGGCGCCCGGCAGCCATGTCCGCGTACCCGTCGTTGACCTGATCGAGCCGGTACGTCTCGGTAATCATCTCGTCGATCTTCAGCTGGCCGTCCCGGTACAGGCTCAGCAGCCTGGGGATCTGGACCCTGGGGCTCTCCGCTCCGTACAGGCAGCCCTTGATCTCCTTGTTCATCATCGCGAGCAGGAACAGGTTGACGTCGGCACTGGCCTGGGCGATCGGCGCCACCGAGGTGACCACGCACGTGCCGCCCTTGGCCGTCAGCGTCAGCGCGGGCTCCAGCAGCTCCCCCAGCATCACGCCGAACGTGCAGATAACCGAGTCGCACATCTCCCCCCAGGTCAGCTGGCCGACCCCGGCGATGGCCTCGTCCAGCGAGGCGTAGACGTGGGTGGCGCCGAACCGCAGTGCCTGCTCGCGCTTGAACTCCACCGGGTCAACCGCGATGATCCGCCGCGCCCCGGCCACCCGCGCGCCCTGCACCGCGCTCATGCCGACCCCGCCGATGCCGAGCACCGCCACGGTGTCACCGGGCTTGACCCCGGCGCGGCTCACCGCCGAGCCGAACCCGGTGGCCACGCCGCAGGAGACCAGCGCGACCGCGGGCCACGGGATGTCCGGGTCGACCTTGACGACCGAGGACTCCGCCAGCAGCTGCCGTTCCGCGAAGGCGCCGAGCTGTGAGAACCGCGCGACCGGCGTGTCGCCGATCCGGTGCGCGATGCGGCCGTCGGTGATTATCCCGGTGTCGAAGAGCTTCATGCCCAGGTCGCAGAGGTACGACTTGCCGGCGCGGCACGACGCGCACGAGCCGCAGGAGGGAATGAACGCCAGCGCGACGTGATCCCCGGGCACGACCGACGTCACGCCGTCGCCGACCTGCGAGACCTCGCCGGCGCCCTCGTGGCCGCAGATCACCGGGTAGTGCGGGAGCGGCAGGTCGCCGCTGCGCACGTGCTCGTCGGAATGACACAGGCCGCAGGCCCGGATCTCGACCAGCACCTCACCAGGGCCGGGCTCGTCGAGCTCGACCGTGTCGATCTTGTACTCTTCGCCGGGCCCGTACAGGAGCGCCGCGCGCGTAGCGATCATCGTCGATCAACCCCAAAACCCCTGTCACGCGCGCTTCACAACCGCGCTATGGATGGTAATAAAGTAGAACAGGTTTCAGTTCGGTTCCGCAACCAAGGGAGGGGCCATGGGCCGGCTCGACGGCAAGGTGGCCCTGATCACGGGCGGCGCCCGGGGCATGGGCAAGTCGCACGTGCGGCACTTCGTCGCCGAGGGCGCGCGGGTCGTGTTCGGCGACGTGCTGGACGACAAGGGCAGGTACGTCGCCGACGGCCTCGGCGAGCAGTCCTGCCGGTACGTTCACCACGACGTCACCTCGGAGGAGGACTGGGCCGCGGCGGTGACCACCGCCACCGAGGCGTTCGGCAGGCTCGACGTGCTGGTCAACAACGCGGGCGTGCTGCGGTTCGCCAGCATCACCGACATGCCGCTCGCCGAGTTCCGGCAGATCCTCGACGTGAACGCCGTCGGCTGCTGGCTCGGCATGAAATCGGTGATCGAGCCGATGAAGGCCGCGGGCGGCGGGTCGATCGTGAACATCTCCTCGATCGAGGGCTTCACCGGCGCGGCCGGGCTCTCGGCGTACAGCGCCAGCAAGTTCGCGGTGCGCGGCATGACCAAGGCGGCCGCCCAGGAACTCGGCCAGTTCGGCATCCGGGTCAACTCGGTGCACCCCGGCGGGGTGCTGACCCGGATGACCCTAGAACAAGCCAGCAGAGCGCAGGTCAGCGGGGCGCAGGCATTGGTGCCGGGTCACGTCGTCGACGGCGAGGCGTTCCTCAAGTCGCTGCCGATCTCCCGGATGGCCGAGCCAATCGAGATCTCCAGGCTCGTCGCGTTCCTGGCCTCGGACGACTCGTCATACTCCACCGGCAGTGAGTTCGTCGCCGACGGCGGGGTGCTCAGCGGGCCCGGCTACTGACCAAGGGATAATCCACGTCATGACAGACGATCTGACCCTGGATGGCAGGACCGCGATCGTGACCGGGGCCGGCAACGGCCTGGGCCGGGCGGAGGCGCTCGCGCTGGCCGCAGCCGGGGCCCGGATCGTGCTCAACGACCTGCCCGGTCCCGCCGTGCACCAGACCGCAGACGAGATCACCGCGGCCGGCGGGCAGGTGCTGATCCACGAGGGCGACATCGGCGACTGGCAGACCGGTCAGGACCTCGTCGCCGTGGCGATCGCCACGTTCGGCGGCCTGGACATCCTGGTGAACAACGCCGGGGTGCTCCGGGACCGGATGATCTTCTCGATGTCGGCCGACGAGTGGGACCTGGTGCTCCGGGTTCACCTGCGCGGCCACTTCGTGACCACCCGGCATGCGACCGCGTACTGGCGCGACGCGAGCAAGCAGTCCGGCGCCCCGGTCTACGCCCGGATCGTGAACACCTCATCCGAGGCGTTCCTGCTCGGTTCGGCGGGGCAGCCCAACTACGCGGCGGCCAAGGCCGGCATCACCACGCTCACCGTGGTCACCGCGCGAAGCTGCGGCCGCTACGGCGTGCGCGCCAACGCGATCTGCCCGCGGGCCCGGACCGACATGACCGCCGACCTGATGGGCACGGCGCCGGACGGAGCGGTCGACCCGCTGGCCCCGCAGCACGTCGCGCCGCTGGTGGTCTACCTGTCCAGCCCGGTGGCCGCCGGGATCACCGGCGAGGTGTTCGTGGTGCACGGCGGCGTCGCAGCGGTGATGGAGCCGCCCCGGATCCGTACCGTGTTCCTGGCGAACGAGCACGGCTCGGAGGACGGGATGTGGTCGCTCGACTCCGTGGCCAGCGCGCTCGCGCCGATGGCGGTCTCGGGCACGCCGGAGCCCGGGTTCGCGTCCGAGGACACGCTGGCGCTGGCTGCCGAGACGATCGGCTTCGACGGAGGCGGCCGGTGAAGCAGCGCGACCGGGTCGCGATGGCTCCTGAGGCGGCCGCCGCGTTCCTGGAAGCCTCGCGCAAGGTCCAGCTCGCGACGATCAACCGGGACGGGACGCCGCACCTGGTCACGATGTACTACGTCATGCTGGACGGGAAGATCACGTTCTGGACCTACCGGTCCTCGCAGAAGGCACGCAACCTGGCCCGTGATCCGCGGATCACCTGCCTGGTCGAGACCGGCAACGAGTACTTCGACCTGCGCGGCGTCCAGGTGCAGGGCGTGGTCAGGACCGTCGAGGACCAGGCCGGGGTGCTCGCGATCGGGCGCCGCATCGCCGGCGTCACGCTCAACCTGCACGAGGGCCTGGCCGACGACTACGTCGAGCACACCGCGCGCAAGCGCCTCGGCTACGTCGTCGAGCCGGCCCGGGTCGTCTCCTGGGACCACAGCAAGCTGCTGCCGCCCGACGGCGCGGGCTCCCCGGGAGGGTAGGGCGGGGAGGCAGGGCGGGCAGGGCGGGCGTCAGGTCCAGAGCGCCTGGCTCGCCAGCCGTGCTCCCTCGGCCATCGCCGCCAGCTTCGCCCAGGTCACGTGCGGCTCGACCGTGGACGAGCTGGCGAACGTGGCGAACCCGCAGTCGCTGCTGGCCAGGACGTTCTCCCGGCCGACCAGGCCCGCGTAGCGCTCGATCCGCTGCGCGACCAGTTCCGGGTGCTCCACGTAGTTGGTCGTCGAGTCGATCACGCCAGGGACGATGGCCTTGCCGTCGGGCAGCTTGACGTCCTCGAACACGTTCCACTCGTGCTCGTGGCGGGGGTTGGCGCCCTCGAACGAGATCGCGGCAGGCCGGGCCTTGAGCACCTCGCCGATGATCGCTCGCAGCGGGATGTCGCGGGTGTGCGGGCCCTCGTAGTTGCCCCAGCACAGGTGCAGCCGCATCGCCTCGGGCGGGATATCCCTGGTCGCGTGGTTGATCGCGGCCACCCTGCGGCCGACCTCGACGAGAAACCCCTCCTGCGTGCCGCCGATGCTGGACACGTTCCAGCCCATGGCCAGGTCGGGGCAGTCGAGCTGCAGCAACAGGCCCGCAGCGTGGATCGCGTCGTACTCGGTCTTCATCGCGTCGGCAAGCGCGCCGATGTACTCCTCGTCGCTCGGGTAGTACTTGTTCGCCAGGAAGACCGCGATCACCCCGGGCGAGGCGGCCGACATGAACACCTCGGTGACGTCCTGCCGGCCGGTGGCCTGCTTGAGGTTGTCGATGTCTGCCTGCACCAGCGAGGTGTCCTCGTAGGCCACGGGCCCGATGCAGGCCGCATTCGTCAGCCGGCGGGCCCTGGCCCGCTCCGACATCATCCGCTCGCCCCACGCCGGGAAGTCGTCGTAGTCCTTGGGCCGCAGCGGCTCGCCCTCGCCGCCGAATCCGGTCAGCCGCTCGGTGACGTAGGTGCTGTAACCCACCTTGCTCGCCTCGCCGTCGTTGACCACGTCCACGCCAGCATCGATCTGGCTCGTCACGACCGACCGGACCGCGTCGGCCAGCTGCTCGGCGTCGCGTTCCGGCCCAGTAAGCGGACAGGCCGGCCTGGGCAGGCTGCCGGTGTGCGTGGTGAGAATGCGGTCGGAACTGAGGTGCACGGGATCTCCCCTCCGCCGGTACGGCGCCACCGCCCGGATCGCCGCTGGCCCGCCTGCCATTGCTGGCCAACGCGACGGGGTCAAACGGGCCACCGCGCCAAAAAAGTGCGAGAGTCGAGTGTATGGCGGAAGACCCTGCTAGGACGATGCCGGAGCCGGTTGCGAGTGCGGGCTCTGTTCCCGCGCCGCAGCTGCGGCGCAGCTGGCGCTCGATCCTCTTCGCTCCTGTTGGCGACGGCCAGCGGCGCCGGCGGGGAAGCGACGGACTGCGCCTGGTCGCTGCCATCCTCGCCGTCGTGTGCTGCGTGCTCATCATCCGCTACGACTCCCGCATCGACCGGGCCGTTATCCAGGTAATCCATCCGCCGCCGCGGAGCATCACCTGGCTGGTGACGGTCGTCTACGACGCCGGTGCGTTCGGCGTGACGATCGTTCTGGTGCTGCTGGTTCTCCTCGCACGCCGCTGGGTGCTCGCGCGCGATATCGCGCTGAGCGCGGCCGGCGCCGCCGCGCTGAGCGGGATCCTCGTCCTGCTGCTGGGCAGCCGCGGCGGAAGACCGGACGGAATCGTGATACACGGCTACTCCGTGACATTCCCGGTCCTCCAGATCGCTCTTTTCATGGCGGTCGCCGCGGCCGCATTGCCATATCTGGCGCGAGGCCTGCAACGCCTCATCGAGGTCTTCATCGCGCTGGTGGCTCTGGCCTCAGCCGTCGGAGGTCACGGGCTGCCGGTCAACGTCCTCGGCAGCCTGGCCATCGGCTGGGGGGCAACTGCCGTGGTCCGGCTCATCTTTGGCTCCCCGCTCGGCCTTCCGTCGGCCGATGACGTGCGGGCGCTGCTCGATGACCTCGGCGTCCACTCGAGCGACGTGCGAGCGGCGGCGCGGCAGGTCTGGGGAGTAGCGAGATACCAGGCCCACGACGCGGACTCGCCCGGTCAGCTCATCGGCATCGCGGTCTACGGCCGAGACGCCGCCGATGCCAGGCTGCTGACCAAGGCAGGCCGGTTCCTGTTCTACCGGGACTCCGGGCCGAGCCTCACGATTACCCGGCTTCAGCAAGTCGAGCACGAGGGCTACCTCACCATGCGCGCCGCGCAGGCGGGCGCTCGCGTGCCCGCGATCGTCGAGGCGGGAACCGCCGGACCATCCAGCGACGCGCTGCTCGTCTACCGCTTGCCCGCCGGCACGATGCTGTCCGAGGCTGACGCGAGCCAGGTCAGCGATGCCGCCCTCGCCGACCTCTACCGTCAGCTGCTGACTCTGCGGCAAGCACGGATCGCGCACGGCGCCATCAGCGGTGACACCCTGCTGGTCGACCCGGGAGCGGAGACCGGCATCGTGATGGATTTCCGCAACGCCACATCGAGCGCCCGGCCAGACCAGCTGGATCGCGACATGGCTGGTGTCGTGGCGGCGACGGCCGTGGCGGTCGGTGCGGAACGGGCGGCCGACGCAGCAGCAAGGTGTCTTACCCCGGAGGTGCTAGCGGGCGCCCTCCGGCATCTGCATCGCGCCGCGCTCGATCCCGTGCTTGGCCGGTCGCTGCGCGGCAAGCGCGAGTTGCTGAATGACGTCCGGCAACGCGCCGCCCAGGCGGGGTCGATCGACGTGCCGAAACTGGCGGAGCCCCGCCGGGTGAGCTGGCCGACATTGATCATGATCGTGGGCACGCTCATCGGCGGCTGGGCGCTCATCGGGGTGCTCCTCGACGTGTCCAAGTCCTTCGACACCGTGATCGGGGCTGACTGGCTCTGGGTCATCGTGGCGTTCATCCTTTCTCAGCTGGTCTGCGTGGCTACGTCTCTCGAGGGCATCGGCAGCGTGGCGGGAGCGCTTCCGTTCGGCCGGGTGCTGGGGGTCGAAATCGCCAACGCATTCAGCGCACTGGCCGGCGGGACCGCGGCGGTCTTCGCCACCCGGGTGCGCTTCTTCCAGCAGCAGGGCTACGACGCGTCGGTGGCGCTGAGCTCGGGCGCGATCATCGCCACCTCCAGCTGGATCGCCACCGCGGTGCTTTTCCTCGTCTCGCTGCCGTTCGCCTGGGGATCCATCCACCTCGAGGCCACCCCCCAGTCGGGCGGGGATTCGAAGCTGGTCTGGATCATCCTGGCCGTCGTGGTGCTGGTCGCCGTGGTGGCCGGGGTGGCAGTGGCCGTGCCGAGGCTGCGCAGGCTCGCGGCCGAGAAGCTGCGCCCGAGGGTCCGCAGCATCTGGGGCAACCTGAAGCAGGTGGCCAGTTCTCCGCGCAAGCTGGCGCTGCTGGTTGGTGGCTCGTTTGCGCAAGAACTGCTCGTCGCCATGGCGCTGTCTGTTTCGCTGCGCGCCTTCGGCGACCATCTCCGGCTGCCCATCCTGATCGTGGTCATCACCCTGGCCGCGATTATCGGCGGCATCTCGCCGTCACCCGGCGGCATGGGAGTGGTGGAAGCGGGCCTGATCCTCGGTCTGACGGCCGCAGGCGTCTCGGAGGCGGACGCCACCGCAGCGGTCTTCATCCAGCGCCTGTTCACGTCGTACCTGCCGCCCATCTGGGGCTGGTTCGCCCTCGTCTGGATGCGGAAGAGGGAGTATCTGTGAACGCTGGGTTACGCTCGGGAAAGGCAAGGTTACCGAAACGGAACCAGATGATGGCCACGCGGCGACCGCCTGGCCTTCGGCTGAACCGGCCGCCCGTTCGCTGACGATGAGGAACACGCCGGAGGCGTTCATGGAGAAGCATTCGCGCCCAGCTCAGACCTCGCTGGCTGGAACCACCCAGGCGGGGGCCTCCACGTTCGCGTCAGCATGGCGGCGGGCGCACCTGACCGTGGAGGAGCGGGTGGCCAGAGGCCGGGCCGCTCGCCAGGAGGCGCCACGGTCCAGCCACGGCCGGTGGGAACCCGCGGCAGACCGCCCAGATCCGATCGCGCTGCTGGAGGAGCAGGCGCAGAGCCGGGTCCCCTGGCTGGTCCCGATCCGGTACGGCCGCATGCTGGTTTCCCCGTTCACCTTCTACCGGGGCGCCGCGCTGATCATGGCGGCCGATCTGGCGGTGACCCCTCAGTCCGGGATCAGCGTGCAATTGTGCGGCGACGCGCACCTGTCGAACTTTGGCCTGTTCGGCTCGCCCGAGCGGCGGATGCTGTTCGACATCAACGATTTCGATGAGACCCTCCCCGGCCCATGGGAATGGGACGTCAAGCGCCTCGCGGCCAGCTTCGAGATCATGGGACGCGACCGTGGCTTCACCCCCGCCGACCGCCGCGCCATCGTCATGGCCGGGGTCGGGGAGTACCGGGACCGGATGCGGCAGGCCGCCGGGATGGGAACTCTGAGCGCGTGGTACGAGCACCTGGAGGCCGGGATGCTCCTCAAACTGGTCCGCAAGGAGGTCCGGGTCAAGCGGGTCAGCAAACAGGAGGCCCGGGCTTTCGAGCGAGACGTGAAACGGGCACATACCCGGGATAGCACCCGGGTGTTCGCCAAGCGCGCGAGCGACGTGGAGGGCGAGCTGCGGATCGTCGCCGACCCGCCGCTCATCATCCCGATCGAGGACATCGTCATACCGGGATCGGAATGGGAGGACCCTACTCCGCTGGTCAAGAAGCTGCTCAGCTCCTACCGGCGCACGCTGGGGCGCCAGCATCACCCCCTCGAGGAGTTCCGTTACGTCCACTCGGCCTACAAGATGGTGGGCGTAGGCAGTGTGGGAACCCGTTGCTACATCATGCTGATGACCGGCCGGGACAATAACGACCCGTTGTTCCTGCAGGTCAAGGAGGCCCAGGCATCCGTGCTCGAGCGCTTCCTTGGCCAGAGCGCCTACTCCCACCATGGCGAGCGGGTGGTAGCCGGGCAGCGGTTGATGCAGGCGGCGACCGACATCTTCCTTGGCTGGCAGCGCATCAAGGGCCTCGACGGGGTGACCCGTGACTATTACGTGCGCCAGTTCCAGGACTGGAAGGGCAGCGCGGACGTGGACACCATGCTCGAGCCCGGGGCCACCCTGTACTCACGCCTTTGCGGGGCGACCCTGGCACGGGCTCACGCACGGTGGGGCGACCGGATCGCGATCGCCTCCTATCTCGGCAAAGGGGATGTATTCGACCGCGCGATTGCGGACTTCTCCGCTGCGTACGCCGACCAGAACGAGCGGGACTACGCCGCGTTCAGCTCAGCCGTTGACTCCGGGCGGCTGGTCGCCCAAACCGGGCTCTAGGCCAGGTCCCCAGACGTAGCCGAAGCGCGGGATTCTTGCGTTAACGGCAAGGAGGACGTCACATCATTTCGTCGGTGAAGGGGAGCATGACTGTCTTGAGCTCGGTGTAGGCCTCGATCGAGGGGCGGCCACCCTCGCGGCCGATGCCGGACTGGCCGTAGCCGCCGAACGGGGCGTTCGGCTCGAGCTGGTAGCCGTTGATGCCGACGGTGCCGGCCCTGATCGCCTTCGTCATCCGGATCGCGCGCTTCATGTCGCTGGTCCAGACCGTGGCCGCGAGCCCGTACTCGGTGTCGTTGGCGATCCGCAAGGCCTCTTCCTCATCGCTGAACGGGATCACCGAGAGCACCGGGCCGAAGATCTCCTCCCTGGCGATGCTCATGTCGTTGGTGACGTCGGTGAACAGCGTGGGCGCGACGAAGTTGCCGGCGGCCAGCTCACCCTCGCCGCGGGTGCCGCCGGAAACCAGCCGGGCGCCCTCGGCCTGGCCCTTCTCGATCAGCCCGAGGACCCGGTCCAGCTGCCTGGCGTTGATCAGCGGCGACGAGGTGACCGCGGGGTCGAACGGGTTCCCGTAGCTGACCATGCTGGCGATCATCTCGGACGTGGCCAGGAACTCGTCGGCCACATCCCGGTGTACCAGCGCGCGGGTCTGCGCCAGGCAGACCTGGCCGGACAGGCCGAGGGTGACCGTGCCCATCGTGATCGCGGCGGCCGAGCCCACGTCGGCGTCGGCAAAGATCAGTGCCGGGCTCTTGCCGCCGAGTTCCAGGCTGACCCGCTTGAAGCCGTCGGCCGAGGCCTGGATGATCCTGCGGCCCACGGCCCGGCTGCCGGTGAACGACAGCTTGTTGACCATCGGGTGGTTGATCAGCGCATCGCCGGTGGGCTCGCCCGGCCCGGTGACCACGTTGATGACGCCGGCCGGGACTCCCGCCTCCTCGATGAGCCTGACCAGGCGCAGCACCGAAAACGTCGCGTACTCCGACGGCTTGAGCACGATCGTGCAGCCTGCGGCCAGGGCCGGCGCCACCTTCTGCGCGGTCAGCAGCAGCGGGGCGTTCCACGGGACGATCGCGCCGACGACGCCGACCGGCTCACGCAGCGTCATGACCAGATGGTCACCGCCCTGGAACGGCGTCAGGGTCTCGCCGGCCAGCTTGTCCACCCAGCCCGCGTGGTGGTCGAACACGTCGGCCACCATCGCCGACGACATCCCGTAGACGCCGCCGAAGGTCAGCGGCACGCTGTTGTCCAGCGCCTGCAGCTTCAGCAGCTCGTCGCCGTTCTCCCGGACCAGGTCGGCGATCCGGCGCAGCACCCGGATCCGCTCGGCGGCCCTGGCCCGCGGCCACGGTCCCTCGTCGAATGCCCGGCGCGCAGCGCGCAACGCCAAGTCCACGTCCCCGGCCTCGGCGATCGGGAACGAGGCCACGTCCTCGCCGGTCGCGGGGTGACGATGCTCCCAGGTCCGGCCGCTCTCGGCGGCGGTCCACCGCCCGTCGATCAGCATCTGGCCGTCGGCGAGGCCGACTTCGTCGCGGTGCGGTTTGATCGATGCGACCATCGCGGGAACTCCCCTAGTAGAACACGTTCTAGTCTTTGGGGAGACTACATCGAACGGTGCAGCGGCGGCCAGTAGCATGCGGCGATATCGGGAGATGGGGGATTCGACGATCGACGCGGGCCTGCCGGGCCCGGGGTCGTGAGGAGCCGTGATGAGCATCAGACCGCACGGCGGTGACGGCGCCGCCGAGGCGTTAGCCGCCAGCGTGGGTGGGCGCCGGCCATGACCGGCAAGGTGATGACCGCCGACGAGGTGGCCAGCGAGCTGCGCGACGGCATGACGATCGGGATCGGCGGCTGGGGATCCCGGCGCAAGCCCATGGCCCTGGTGCGGGCGATCCTCCGGTCCGGCGTTGCCGACCTGACCGTCGTCTCCTACGGCGGGCCCGACGTCGGGCTGCTGGTCGCCGCGGGCCGGGTGCGCCGGGTCGTCACCGGCTTCGTCACGCTGGACACGATCCCGCTCGAACCGCACTTCCGGCTCGGCCGGCAGAACGGCACCGTCGAGCTCACCGAGCTCGACGAGGGCATGCTGCACTGGGGCCTGCTCGCGGCCGCGCACCGGCTGCCGTTCCTGCCGATCCGGGCCGGCCTCGGCTCCGACGTGCCGCGGGTCAACCCGGACCTGCGTACGGTCCGCTCCCCTTACCCCGACGGCGAGGAGCTGATCGCGATGCCGCCGCTGCGGCTCGACGCCGCGCTGATCCACCTCAACCGTGCCGACGCGCGCGGCAACGGGCAGTACCTGGGCCCCGACCCGTACTTCGACGACCTGTTCTGCCGGGCGGCAGCGCGGAGCTTCCTTTCCTGCGAGCAGATCGTGCCAACGGGCGAGCTGCTGGCCGGCGCGCCGGTCCAGAGCCTGCTGATCAACCGCTCCATGGTCGATGGCGTGGTGGAGGCTCCCGGCGGCGCGCACTTCACCAGCTGCGTGCCCGACTATCCACGCGACGAAGCGTTCCAGGCCGAATACGCGAAGTCGGCGGGAAGCCAGGAAGCCTGGGAGCGCTTCGCCGGTGAGTATCTGTCCGGTGACGAGGCCGACTACCAGAAGGCGGTGCGGCGGTTCCGCGAGTCCAGGGCGGCGAGCGCATGAGCCCCGGCGGCGTGACCAGGGCCGAGGTGTGCGTGCTCGCGTGCGCCGAGGCGTGGCGGGGCGACGGGGCAACCCTGGCCAGCCCGATGGGCCTGATCCCGAGTCTCGGCGCCCGGCTCGCGCGCTGCACGTTCGCGCCCGACCTGCTGCTGTCCGACGGCGAGGCGTGCCTGCTCGGCGACGACGGCGCGGTGGAGGGGTGGCTGCCGTTCCGGTCGGTGTTCACGGTCGTGGCCGCGGGGCGGCGGCACGTGATGATGGGCGCGGCGCAGCTCGACCGGTACGGGAACCAGAACATCTCCTGCATCGGCGACTGGGCGCGGCCCAAGGCGCAGTTGCTCGGGGTGCGCGGGGCGCCGGGCAATACCGTCAACCACCCGGTCAGCTACTGGGTGCCCCGGCACTCCCGCCGGGTGTTCGTCGAGGCCGTCGACATGGTCTGCGGCGTGGGCTACGACCGGGCGGCCGCGGCGGGCGCCGGTTTCCACGAGCTTCGCGTCGTGGTCACCAACCTGGCGGTCCTGGACTTCCAGGCCCCGGACCACACGATGCGGCTGCGCTCGCTGCATCCCGGGGTGACGCTGTCCGAGGTCGTGGACGCGACCGGGTTTGCGCTGGCCGTGCCCGATGAGGTCCCGGTGACCCGGCCGCCGACGGCTGCGGAGCTCAACCTGATCCGCGGCCAGCTGGACCCTTCCGGGCTGCGCGACAGCGAGCTCGCCTGATCCGCCGGACGCCTGGCCGGACGCGCCGCGCCGGCCACAGGATGATAACAGTCCATTTCTGCCATCATCGACTTCGCTACCCTTTTGGGCACTGGCCGACGATCTTTCACACGCCCTATCGGAGGCCACAACAAGGGGGTTGCTGCTGTGCGACGCCATTTAAGAGCACGGACGCTGGCAGGTGTAGGTGCGGTCGGCCTCGCGCTGGTGGCTGGCTGCTCGTCGAGCCCATCGTCGACCGGTGCGAGCCAGACCCGGGTCCAGGGCGGGACGGCCACAGTCGCCCTGACTCCCGGAGAGCAGTTCAATTACATATTCCCGCTGCTCGATGACGAGGACGCGGTCGGCGCCAACATCGAATACTCGGCGTACCTGATGTGGCGACCGTTGTACTGGTTCGGCGGCCCGGACAGCGTGGGCTTTAACGAGAAGTACAGCCTCGCCGACCCGGCCACCGTCACCTCGGCAGGCGGCAAGACAACGGCGACGATCCAGCTCAAGCCGTACCGCTGGTCCGACGGCCAGCCGGTCACCAGCCGGGACGTCCAGTTCTGGTTCAACCTGCTGAAGGCCGAGAAAGAAAACTGGTGGGGTTACGTGTCCGGGGAGATCCCCGACAACGTCTCCGCGTTCAAGATCCTCAGCTCAACCAAGTTCTCGCTCACCTTCACCGGCAGCTACTCCTCGGCCTGGCTGTACAACGAGCTTGGCCAGCTCATCCCCCTTCCCCGGCAGGCATGGGACAAGGAGTCGGCGAGCGGGCCGGTGGGCAACTACGACGTCACCACGGCCGGGGCGCAGGCCGTTTACAAATTCCTGGCCGCCCAGAATAAGGACCTGAACACCTACGCTACGAACCCGCTCTGGCAGGTCATCGACGGCCCGTTCCGGCTGACTAGCTACGCCGCATCGACCGGCGACGCGACCTACGTCCGCAACAGCCACTACTCGGGCCCGGCGTCGGGTTCCATTCACGCGCTGCGGGTGCTCAGCTACACCAGCGACGACGCCGAGTTCGACTCCCTGCTGTCGGCGGGCGGGATCGACTACGGATACCTGCCGTTCAACGATGCCGCGCAGGCGTCGCGGGTCACCGGGGACGGCTACAAGGTCGAGGCCTGGCCGACGTGGGGCATCACCTACATGTCGATGAACTTCGCATCGCCGCAGGTGGGCGCCCTCTTCGACCAGCTGTACATACGTGAGGCGATGCAGCGCCTTATTAACCAGCCTGGCTATATCGACTCGTTCCTTGATGGATACGGCAACCCGACGTATGGCCCGGTTCCGCTGGTGCCCAGCAGCAAGTTCGTGTCCAGTGCCCAGGACCAAAACCCCTACCCGTACGACCCGGGGACGGCGACCTCGCTGCTCACCGCGCACGGCTGGAAGACCGTGAAGGGCGGCCCGGACGTGTGTATCCGGCCGGGGGCAGCATCGGACGAGTGCGGCGCGGGGATCACGTCCGGTGAGAAGCTGTCGTTCTCGCTGCAGTACTCGACCGGCACGCAGAGCGTCACCGAGGAGGTGGACGCGCTCCAGTCGGCTTTCTCGCAGGCGGGGATCCAGCTCGCGTCATCCGGCGCGCCATTCGACACCGTGGTCGGTAACGACGTGACCTGCGCAAAGGCCGGGTGCTGGGAGCTGAACTACTACGGCCAGGGATGGTATTTCGACCCGGGCTACAACGACCCCGACGGCTCGGTCCTGTTCGGGTCGACCGGAGTGGACAACGGCGGCTCGTATTCCAGCCCGATGGCCAACGGCCTGATCTCCAAGCTGGGTTCCGGTGGCTATTCGGCGCTCTACTCCTATGAGGACTACCTCTCGAAGCAGCTTCCGGTGCTCTGGATGCCCCAGCTCGACGCGCAGATATCGGCCGTGAACAGCAAGCTGCACGGTGTCTATCCGCAGGATCCGGACGGCAACATCTACCCGGAGAACTGGTACTTCAGCAAGTAGGCAAACCACCTTCGGGGGGACTCTGCCCCCCCGAAGACCCTAGGCACGGGTTTCTTCGGCTGCGGTCCGGAACGCGGCCGCGGCGGCATCGTCGGTGAGCGGCTCGCCGTGGCCGAAGCACGCGACCGCGATGTCGAGGTCAGCCAGCCGGCGGAAAGACGCGGCCGCCCCGGCGCGGTCTACGTTGAAGACGCCGCACATGACCTTCCCATCGGGGCCGCGCGCCGCGGCGTCTCCGGCGAACAGGATCCGGTGCCGGGGCAGGTAGAACGCGACGCTCCCCGGCGTATGGCCGGGAACGGCGACGGCCACGGCGCCATCGCCGAAGCCGGGCTCGTCACCGTCTGCGAGCTCGCGATCAACCCGTGGCGGCACCACCGGCTCGGCCGGGAGCTGCCTGGAGACCTCGTTGTAGCTGGGCCGTTCCCAGTCGGCCAGGTCCGGGGCCGGCCCGGGCGCCCGGCCGCGGATGAAGGGCGCGTCGGCGTGGTGCGCCAGCACCTCGACCTCGCCCCATCCAGAGATATCGGATGCGCCGCCGACGTGGTCGGCGTGGAAGTGTGTCAGCACCAGCCGCCGCAGCTCCGCCGGCTCGCTTCCGGCCCGGCGGATCGCGTCGGCGATCAGCGGCGCGGAGCCGGGCAGCCCGGAGTCGATGAGGGTCAGGCCATCGGGATCGGACCACAGGTAGGCATGCCCGACCGGGAGCCTGATGAAGTGCAGGCGCGGCACCAGCTCGATGACATCCATGCGCAACGGTAGGCTCCCGGCCGCCCGGCGGGCCGGGCGTTCTGCCGTCGGCAGAGGCACCCGGGTTACACTCCTAGAACACGTTCTATTTACGTCGGCAGCGGAGGGCTGATGCACCTGGCCTACACGCCGGAGCAGGAACGGCTCCGCCAGCAGCTGCGCGAGTACTTCGCCGGGCTGATGACTCCCGAGCTCCGCCGCGGCCTCGCCGAGACCGGCGGCGACTACGGCGACGGCGAGGCGTACCGCGCGATCGTCCGCCAGCTCGGCCGCGACGGCTGGCTGGCGCTGGGCTGGCCGCCGGAGTACGGCGGCCGCGACGGATCAGCGCTCGACCAGCTCATCTTCACCGACGAGGCGGCGATCGCCGGGGTGCCAGTGCCGTTCCTCACGATCAACACCGTCGGCCCGACGATCATGCGGTTCGGCACTCCGGAGCAGAAGGAGCACTACCTGCGGCGGATCGCGGCCGGTGAGCTCCACTTCTCGATCGGCTACTCCGAGCCCGAGGCAGGCACCGACCTGGCCGCGCTGCGCACCCGGGCCGTGCGCGACGGGGACAGCTACGTCGTCAACGGCCAGAAGATGTGGACCAGCCTGATCCAGTACGCGGACTACGTGTGGCTGGCCTGCCGCACCGACCCGGACGCGCCAAGGCACAAGGGCCTGTCCGTGCTGATCGTGCCGACCACCGCCGAAGGGTTCTCCTGGACGCCGGTGCACACGGTCGCCGGGCCGACCACCAGCGCCACGTACTACTCCGACGTGCGGGTGCCCGCCTCGGCCCTGGTCGGCGACGAGAACCAGGGCTGGCCGCTGATCACCAACCAGCTCAATCACGAGCGGGTCGCGCTCACCTCGTCGGCGCCGGTCCGCACCGCGCTGCGCGAGGTCAGCGACTGGGCCAGGACCACAAAGCTGGCCAGCGGCCAGCGCGTCATCGACCAGGAGTGGGTGCAGCTCAACCTCGCCCGGGTGCACGCCAAGGCCGAGTTCCTCAAGCTGGTCAACTGGCGGATCGCGGCGGAAGCGGACGCCGCAGCCGCCGGTGACGGCGGCCACCGGCTCGGCCCGGCCACGGCGTCGGCGACCAAGGTCTTCGGCACCGAGTTCGCGACCGAGGCCTACCGGCTGCTGATGGAGGTGCTCGGCGCCAGCGCCCACGTCCGCGAGGGCTCCGCCGGCGCCCTCCTGTCCGGCCGGATCGAGCGGATGCAGCGCGCCGCCCTGATCCTGACCTTCGGCGGCGGCACCAACGAGGTACAGCGTGACATCGTCGCCGCTGCCGGTCTCGGTCTGCCGATCCGCCGATGAGCGCCTGAGGACACCCATGGACTTCAGCCTGAACGAGAGCCAGCGCGAACTCGCCGCGCTGTGCCGGCGCATCGTCGCCGACAAGGCCACGCCGCAGCGGCAGGCCGAGGTGGAGGCGGCCGGTGACCGGTTCGATCCCGTGCTGTGGGCCGATCTGGCCAACGCCGGGATCCTGGCGGCGGCGCTGCCCGAGGCGCTGGACGGAGCCGGGCTGGGCCTGCTGGAAGAGTGCTCGGTGCTGGAACAGCTCGGCCGGGCGGTGGCCCCGGTGCCCTACCTCGCCTCGATCGTGCTCGGCGCGGGCGCGATCGCGGCGTTCGGCACGCCGGACCAGCAGAAGCGCTGGGCGGCGCCCGCGGGCCGCGGCGAGCTGGTCATTACCGCCGCGCTGTCCGAAGAGGACGGCGACGACCCCCGGTCCCCGTCGGCCACCGCCGAGTGGGTAGACCCCTACTGGCTGCTCACCGGCACGAAGACCGCGGTGCCCGCGGCCACCCGGGCCGACCTGATCTTGGTGCCCGCCGCGACCGCGTCCGGCCCCGCCGTGTTCCTGGTCGCCCCGGACGACCCTGGCGACGTCCTCGTGCAGCCGCAGCGGCTCGTCGACGCCGACCTGGCGGGCCGCCTCGGGCTCACCCGCGTGGAGCTCCCCGGCGACCGGGTGCTGGGGAGCCCGCAGGCCGGTGCCGAGATCATCGACTGGCTGACGGCTCGCGGCACCGTCGGGCAATGCGCCCTGCAGCTCGGCGTGCTCGCGCGGGCGCTGGAGCTGACGTCGGAGCACGCCAAGAGCCGGGTCCAGTTCGGCCGGCCGATCGGCGCGTTCCAGGCGGTTGCCCAACGCCTAGCCGACGCGTACATCGACGTGGAGGCGGTCCGGCTCACGATGTGGCAGGCGGCATGGCGGCTGGCCACCGGGCTGCCCTGCGAGACCGAGATCGCTACCGCAAAGTTCTGGGCGGCCGACGCGGGCCACCGGGTCGCCCATACGGCCGTGCACATCCACGGCGGCATGGGCATCGACACCGACCATCCGACGCACCGCTACTTCGTCGCTGCCAAGCGGACCGAGTTCGAGCTCGGCGGGGCGACCACGCAGTTGCGCCGCATCGGCGCGGCGCTGGCACGGGCGCAGTGACGTTCCCACAGCACGCGCGTCAATAGGATGCAAACGAAATTGTTGACACTTCTGCGGCTAAAGCCTAGGTTCACGCGAAGAAACTGCGGCACGACCTGACGCCTATTTGGCAGGGCGGTGGAGACGACGTGAGCCGGATGAGCCCAGGAATGGCGCGAGCCGAACCGGTCGGCTCCCTGCTGCGGCCGGCCAAACTGCTCGAGGCGCGTCGTGATCACGAGGACGGCAAGCTCGCTCCTGCCGAGTTCAAGCGCGTCGAGGACGCGGCCGTCGACCGCGCGATCTCGCTGCAGCAGAGTACGGGCCTCGACGTGGTGACCGACGGCGAGCAGCGCCGGTCACATTTCACCAGCCCGCTGTCTGACGCCGTCGACGGCATGAGCGAGATCCCGGCCGACCGCATCGAGTGGCACGGCTCGACTCCGGCGGACGAGATGACGTACGCGCACCGCAGGGCCGTCACGGACCGGCTGCGCCACACGCGATCCCTCGCCCAGGAGGAGTTCGTGTATCTGCGGGCGCGCGCCACGCGACCGACGAAGATCACGCTCCCGAGCCCGCTGATGATGCAGACGTTCTGGTCGCAGGAGCACTCGACGGCCGCCTACCGCGACCCGTTCGAAATGTTCGCCGACGCGGCCGCGCTGCTGTCCGATGAGATCGCCCACCTCGCGACGCTGGGCTGCGGTTACGTCCAGATCGACGCCCCGGAGCTCGCCACGCTGGTCGATGACTCGGTGCGGGCCGACTTCTTGGCGCGCGGCATCGACCCGGACCGGCTGCTCGGCGATGGTGTCGACATCCTCAACGACGTCGCGGCGACGCCCGGTGTGCGCCACGCGCTGCACCTGTGCCGCGGTAACAGGGACGGGCACTGGATGGCCGCTGGCGGCTATGAAAAGATCTCCAAGCAGGTTTTCCGGCGCGCGACCCGCTTCGACACGTTCTTCCTCGAATACGACGACGAGCGCTCCGGCGGCTTCGAGCCACTCGCCGACCTCCCACGGGACCGCTTTGTGTTTCTCGGGCTCGTGTCCACCAAGCGGCCCGCGCTGGAGCGCCCCGATCAGCTGCTGAACCAGATCGAGGAGGCCTCCCAGTTCTACCCGCGCGACCAGCTCGGGCTCTCCCCGCAGTGCGGGTTCTCGTCGGCGATCGGCAGCTACCCCCTCGACGCGGTGCAGCAGCAGCGCAAGCTGCGTCTCGTCAGCGACGTCGCAAGGCTCGCCTGGCCGGTATGACGCGCCGCCACGCCGAAACCCCAGCCACACCGAAACCCCCGGCCACACCGAAACCCCGGCCATGCCGAAGTCCCCGGCCACGCCGAATCTCCGCCACAGCAACGGCGCGTCTCGCGAGATTGTTGACAATTTCGCGAGACGTTCGCTGATATTCTGAGCCGCGGACCAACCGGAAGGACACCCTGGTGCCAGGCGATCCGAGACTCGCCATTGTTGAGGCGGTCCGCGCGGCGATCGTGCAGGGTGAATACGCGCCCAAGCAGCGGCTCGTCGAGGCCGACCTCTGCGAGCGCTTCGGCACCTCCCGGTTCATCGCGCGCTCCGCCCTGCTCGAGCTCTCAGCCCAGGGCCTGGTGGAATTCCAGCGCAATAGGGGCGCGCGCGTGCGCGAGATCTCGATCACCGAGGCCATCGAAATCACCGAGGTTCGCAAGCTGCTCGAGGGCCTTGGCGCAGCCCGCGCCGCGGAACGCATCACCAGGCCCGAGATAACGTCGCTGCGCGCGCTCATCAAGGAAATGCACACGGCGGTGGACAGGTCAGAACTGCTGCGCTATCGGGACCTCAACGCAAGCCTGCACGCGGCCATTCGGGACATCGCCGCGCACGAGACCTCGGCCCGGCTGCTCCAGCAGCTCCGTGACCAGACCGTGCGGCATCAGTTCTCCCTGGCCCTGGTGCCGGGCCGGCCAGCCGTCTCGCTGCCGCAGCACGAGGCGATCGTCGCGGCGGTGACGGCAAGGGACCCCGTGGCCGCCGAGCGGGCGATGCACGACCACCTGCAGAGCGTGATCGAGGCGTTCCAGGCCCTCTCGGCGGCCACGAGGCAGCTCTGAGCGTCAGCGGGGTTCAGTTGACGCCGTCTATCTGATGGACGTCGCCGCAGTCGACGCCGAGCGCGGCGTGGTGGCGGCGGATTGCTTCGTCGCCTGGGTCGTCGAGCAGGCAGAAGACGGCGCCTTCGGCGTTGTGGTAGAGCTCGACCTGCTGGACGCCGAACTGGTCGGCCCGCCCGTTGCGGACTTCGCCGGCGATCTGGGCGATCGCCTCGGCGGGCAGCTCGCGAGGCGCCTTGGCCTGTCCGAGGGAACCGTGCGCACCCACCTGGAGAACATCTTCAGCAGGCTGCAGGTCACCAGCCGCACGGCGGCGGTCTTGCACGCCTTCCCCGACCAGGTGGCGTAGGACCCGCCGTGCGGGACCGATGGTCGCGTCATATCTTGTCATTGAGGCGATCGCGTCGTACGCTATCGATATATCGCGATCGTATCGAGAGACTGAACCGGAGGTGCCGGATGCCGGGACCAAGGTGGCGTGCCAGGGACTTCGATCCCGGCCTGTCCGAGATGCTCAGCTGCGCGGGCGGCCTGATCGGCCATCTGCGGCAGGCCAAATTCGGAATGCTCGCCGACCACTTTGGCTGGGGCGACGAGGGTGGCTCCTGGGAACGGGCAACGGCCGGCCCCAGGGGAGGCCGGGGCAAGGGCGGCGGGCCCTGGGGCGGCGGGTCTGGGCCGCAGTGGGGCGGCATGTGGGGATGGGGCGGCTTCCCGGGCCAGCCCGGTGCCACGCGCACCGCGCGCCCGACCAAGGCGGGCCGCGGTGACGTGCGGGCCGCGATCCTGGCGCTGCTGCTGGAGGGCCCGCGCACCGGCTACCAGATCATGTCCGAGATCGGGGAACGCAGCGGTGGCGCCTGGAAGCCCAGCCCGGGCGCGGTCTACCCGGCGCTGGCCCAGCTCGCCGACGAGGGCCTGATCGTGGGCGAGGAGTCGAACGGCCGGCGCACGTTCAGCCTGACCGACGCCGGGCGCGCCTACGTCGAGCAGAACCCTGACAAGGCCCGCGGCGCGTGGGAGTCGCGGACCCAGCAGGAGGCGTGGCAGCCGCCCGGGCTGTTCGCCGAGGCCGCGCGGCTGGCCGGCGGGATCGTGCAGATGGCGCACGCCGGCACGCCTGAGCAGATCCGCGAAGCCGAACAGCTTCTCGAGCAGACCCGGCGCAGGCTGTACCAGATCCTGGCCGATGACGACGAAGACGACGAGGACGACACGACCGACGCCGACGCCACGCCAGACGCCGACGATCCAGATGGAGGCGAGCATGGCTATGTATGACGGGGGCGCCCGGCAGGACCCGATCCGGGTCTCCGACGCCGACCGGGAGCAGGTCACGGCGCGGCTGCGCGAGCACTTCGCGGAGGGCCGGCTGACCCGGGAGGAGCTCGACGAGCGGATCACGGCGGCGCTGAACGCCAAGACGTTCGGCGACCTGCGCCCGGTCATGGCCGACCTGCCCGAGCCCGCGCCGGTGCTGGCGGGGGCCGGGCCGCTGCCGCGGGGGATCCGGCCGGGCCCGGTCTATGTCCGGCGCGGGCCCCGGCTGCTGCCGCTGGCCCTGCTGGTGCTGCTGATCGCGGCGCTGGCCCCGGGAACGGGTTTCGTGTTTCTGGCGCTGCTCCAGGGTTTCCTGCTGTTCGTGCTGGTGGCCGGCGTGATGGGGCTGTTCGCCGCGCACCGGTTCCGGCGCCGGATGCGCCAGCACTGGCAACTGACCCGCGGGCACTACCACTCCTGGGGCAGCTACCCGCTATAACTGGTCGACGTCTACCCGCTATAGCTGGCCGACGTCGGTCACCCGGACGACGGCCGCGCCGGCCTCGTCGGATGCGTCCAGGTCGACGACCGCGCTGATACCCCAGTCGTGGTCGCCTGCCGGGTCGTCGAAGATCTGCCGCACCGACCAGTAGTCCCGCTGCTTGTCGATGATGAGCATCGCGGGTCCCCTGGCGTCCGGCCCGGTCCCGATGTCGTCGTGCTCCTCGAAGTACGGCTCCAGCGCGTCCGCCCAGGCATCGGCGGCCCAGCCATCGCCTCCGTCCAGTTCCCCCAGCTCGGCGTACCGGCGCAGCGCGGCCAGCTCGACCCGGCGGAACATCACATTGCGCACCAGGACCCGGAACGCGCGCGGGTTGCCGGTCACGGCGGGCGGCCGCTCGTCGATCGCCGCCTCGGGCTCGGCGCCAGGATCGCGCAGCTTCGACCACTCGTCGATCAGGCTGGAGTCGGTCTGCCGCACGAGCTCGCCGAGCCACTCGATCAGGTCGGTGAGCTCCTCGGTCCTGGCCTCCTCGGGCACGGTCTGCCTCATGGCCCGGTAGGCCTGGGCCAGGTAGCGCAGAACGACGCCCTCGCACCGGGACAGCCCGTAGAAGCCGATGTACTCGACGAACGTCATCGCCCGCTCGAACATGTCCCGCGCCACCGACTTGGGCGCGATCTGATGATCAACCACCCACGGGTGCCCCTGGCGGTAGATGTTGTACGCGCCGTCGAGCAGGTCGGCCAGCGGCTTCGGGTAGCTGACCGACTCGAGCAGTTCCATCCGCTCGTCGTACTCGATGCCGTCGGCCTTCATCTGCGCCACGGCCTCGCCCCGCGCCCGGAACTGCTGCGCCGACAGGACCTGCCGCGGGTCGTCGAGTGTGGCCTCGATGACCGACAGGACGTCGAGCGAGTAGGTGGGAGCTTCGCGTTCAAGCAACTCGATGGCGGCGAGCGCAAGCGGCGACAGCGGCTGGTTGAGGGCGAAGTCGTCCTGCAGGTCGACGGTGAGCCGCCACCGCCGGCCCTGCTCGTCCGGCTCGTCCAGCCGCTCGACCACTCCCCCGGCCAGCAGCGCGCGGTAGATCGCGAAGGCCCGGCGGATGTGACGGCGCTGCGCCACAGGGGATTCGTCGTTGTCCGTGAGCAGATGGCGCATTGCCTGGAACGCGTCGCCGGGCCGGCCGATCACGTTCAGCAGCATGGCGTGGCTGACCGCGAAACTGGACTGCAGCGGCTCGGGCTCGGCGGCGACGAGCCGGTCGAACGTGGGCTGGCCCCAGGACACGAACCCGGGCTGCGGCTTCTTGCGCACCACCTTGCGCCGCTTCTTCGGGTCGTCGCCGGCCTTGGCGAGCGCCCGCTCGGTCTCGATCACGTGCTCGGGCGCCTGGACCACCACGTAGCCGGTGGTGTCGAAGCCGGCGCGGCCCGCGCGCCCCGCGATCTGGTGAAACTCGCGCGCCTGCAGCAGCCGGGTCTTGCTCCCGTCGTACTTGGACAGGGCGGTGAACAGGACCGTGCGGATCGGCACGTTGATGCCGACACCGAGGGTGTCGGTTCCGCAGATGACCTTCAGCAGGGCCTGGGCCAGGGTCTCCACCAGCCGCCGGTACCTGGGCAGCATGCCCGCGTGGTGCACGCCGATGCCGTGGCGGACCAGCCGGGACAGGGTCTTGCCGAAACCCGCGGTGAACCGGAAGTTGCCGATCAGGTCGGCGATGGCGTCCTTCTCCGCGCGGGTGCAGACGTTGATGCTCATCAGCGCCTGGGCCTGCTCGATCGCGGCGGCCTGGGTGAAGTGCACGATGTAGACCGGTGCCTGCCGGGTGGCCAGCAGTTCCTCGACGGTCTCGTGCAGCGGGCTCATCACGTAGGAGAACAGCAGCGGCACCGGCCGCTCCGCCGAATGGACCACGGCGGTCGGCCTGCCGGTGCGCCGGGTCAGATCCCGCTCGAACCTGCTCACGTCGCCCAGCGTCGCCGACATCAGCAGGAACTGCGCCCTGGGCAGCTCGATCAGCGGAACCTGCCAGGCCCAGCCGCGGTCCGGGTCGGCGTAGAAGTGGAACTCATCCATGATCACCAGGCCGGCGTCGGCGTCGGCCCCGTCCCGCAGCGCGATGTTGGCCAGGATCTCGGCGGTGCAGCAGATGATCGGCGCGTCGGCGTTCACGCTGGCGTCGCCGGTCATCATGCCGACGTCGTCTGGGCCGAACGCCTCGCACAGCGCGAAGAACTTCTCCGACACCAGCGCCTTGACCGGCGCGGTGTAGAAGCTGCGCTGGCCCTGGGCGAGCGCGGCAAAGTGCGCACCCGCGGCCACCAGGCTCTTGCCGGATCCGGTCGGGGTGGACAGGATCACGTTGGCGCCCGACACGATCTCGATCAGCGCCTCTTCCTGATGCGGGTACAGCGAAAGGCCCTGGGTCTTTGCCCAGCCTTCAAAGGCGTTAAAGAGATCGTCGGGCTCGCTGGTCTCGGGCAGCAGTTCGGTAAGCGTCATGGTCTGTCTGTTATAGCGCTGGCCGGTCCACGATGATTCCGCCGCCTACCAGCGCCAAACCCGTACGTCTGCCCCACCCACTCCGTGCCCCGCCCCGCCCACTCCCCCGCCACAACAGCCACATGTGCACCAATTCAACGTCTGCCGAATTGAGTGGTTCAGGAAGGTCCGGTTGGCACCAGACAACCATGAACCGCTGATGGGGCTTGCCGCCCGCGCCTGCGGCTGGCCCGCCCGCGGCCGGTCAGGAAGTCGGCGCGTCCACGTCGTGGCGGGTGGGGAGGTGGCGCTGCAGGAACTCCTCGGTGCGCTGCCACGCCCGGTCCGCCGCGTCGGGCACGTGGAACATCGGGGACTTGCGGTTGTGGAACGCGTGCCCGGCTTCCTCCTCGACGTGGACCTCCACGTTCGGCTTGCCGGCCGCGGCCGCTTCGACGCGCGCCACCTGGTCCCGGGGAATGTACGCGTCGCTGCCGCCGTACTGGAACTGCACCGGGGCGCTGATCTGCTCGAGGATCTCGAGGCTGTCCTGCACGCCCGAGCCGTAGTACGAGACCAGCGCGGCGACCTCGGTCTGCCCGGCGACGAAGTAGGCGACCGTCCCGCCGAGGCAGAACCCGATGACGCCGATGCCGCCCTCGACCTCGGGGAGTTCCTTCAGGTGGCCGAGCGCGGCCACCGAGTCGGCGACGCCCTGCTGGGCGTCGAACCGCTGGCCCATCTCCAGCGACTTGGCCAGGCCCTCCTGATCATGTTTGGCGTCGAAGCCGGGCTCGATGCGCCAGAACAGGTCCGGGGCGGCGACCACGTAACCGAGCCCGGCCAGGTCCTCGGCGACGGCACGGATGTAGTCGCTGATGCCGAAGATCTCCTGGATCAGCAGCAGCCCGGGACCGCTGCCGCGGCGTCCGGCAGCCATACCGGCAGGGCAAAAGTTCCGTCTGGCACCTCGACCGACTCAACGCGGGACGGCATGGCCACCTCCTTGTGATTGGGTGTTGCTCACTCGTCGAGCGCGCCAGGGCTGGACGGGACGTCGATCGCGTGCTCTTGCAGCGCGGCCAGGGGCACGATATCGAGCGCCCGCTCGTGGGTGGACGCGAGCACCACGTAGGCTGCGGCGCCATCGCGGTGGGCCCGCAACCAGTTCGCCGCGGTCACGCACCAGCGATCTCCGGGGACCAGCCCGGGGAACCGGTACTGGGGCATGGGGGTGGTCAAGTCATTGCCGATCCTGCGCTGGTGCTCGAGAAACTCGGCGGTCACCACCGCGCAGATCGTGTGGCTGCCGAGGTCCTCGGGGCCCGTGTTGCAGCACCCGTCCCGGTAGAACCCGGTGACTGGGTCGTCGCCACACGGCTCGAGTTCGCCGCCCACCACATTGCGATCGGCCATGCGAGAAGTATGGCCACCCGCGGGGGGACACCCCCCGCGACCCCCCCAAATGACTCAACCCGCGGGGGACGCCCCCCAAAGCCATCCGCGGCCGCCCGAAGGACTGACTAGGGGTCGCGGAGCTCGCCGAGGCGGGCGAGGGTGTCGTCGGCCTCGGTGAGCAGGGTGGCGATCACCTCGGCAACCGGGCGTACCTCGTTCATCCGCCCGACGATCTGGCCGACCGGCATGGGAACCACGTCCGGCTGGCCCGAGCGCATCAGCCGCTGGTGCGCCTCGCTCACGAGCAGGTTCTGCAGCGGCATCGGCAGCGGCTCGGGAGCACCCGGTTCGTCCCAGGAGCGCGTCCAGCGGTTCTTCAGCAGCCGGGCTGGCTTGCCGCTGTAGATCCGCGAGCGGACGGTATCCGACGACGTGGCCGCGAGCAGCGCCTCGCGCATCGCGGGCATGGCCGCGCCGAACGCGTACTCCTCGGTGGTCAGCCACGCCGAGCCCATCCACACGCCGACGGCACCGAGCGCGAGCGCGGCGGCGACCTGGCGGCCGCAGCCGATCCCGCCGGCGGCGAGCACCGGCGCCTGCGCCCCTACCGCGTCGGCGATCTCTGGCACCAGCACCATGCTCGCGATCTCGCCGGTGTGGCCGCCCGCCTCGTAGCCCTGGGCCACCACGATGTCGACGCCGCTGGCCACGTGCCGCCGGGCGTGTTCCGCCTTCCCGGCCAGCGCCGCAACCAGCATGCCGCGCTCGTGGGCCCGCTCGATCACCTCGGGGGGCGGCGAGCCGAGCGCGTTCGCGATCAGCCGCGCCGGGTGCCTGAGCGCGACTTCAACGTGCTGCCTGGCCACCGAGTGCAGCCAGCCGAGGACGCCACCGCCGCCCGGCGAGCCGTCGGGCAGCGGCGGGACGCCGAGTTTGATCAGCGTCTGCTCGACGAAGTCCCGGTGCCCGGGCGGGATCATGTTGCTCAGGTCGATCTGGCCGCCCTCGGTGGGCACCCGGGCGGGCATCACCACGTCGACGCCGTACGGGCGGCCGCCGGTGTTGGCGTCCATCCAGGTCAGGACCGCATCAAGCTCCTCGGCGTCGTTGAAGCGCACGCAGCCGAGCACGCCGAGACCGCCGGCGCGGCTGATCGCCGCGGCCACGTGCTCGGAGGGGCTGAACCCGACGATCGGGTGCTCAATGCCGAGGAGTGGGCACAGCGGCGTTCTCATGGAGCGTCCGCCGGGTGATTGGCGGCGTAGCGGTGCGCCCAGCCGTAGTCGGGCTTGCCCGCGGGGCCGCGGCTGATGGCGTCCACCAGCCAGATGCAGCGCGGCACCTTGTACCCGGCGATCTGCGTGCGGACGTGCTCCTCAATCGCGGGCAGATTGGCGGCCCGGCCTTCACGCAGTTGCACCAGGGCCGCGACCCGCTGCCCGAGCAGTTCGTCCGGAATCCCGATGACCAGCGCGTCGAACACGTCCGGGCAGGACTTCAGCGCGCCCTCGACCTCCTCGGGAAAGACCTTCTCGCCGCCCGAGTTCACGCACGTGTTGCCCCGGCCGAGCAAGGTCACCGTGCCGTCGTCCTCGACCCGGGCCAGGTCACCCGGCACCGCGTACCGCTTGCCATCCACCTCGGCCAGCATCGCCGCGGTCTTCACCGGGTCCTTGTAATAGCCCAGCGGCACGTGCCCGCCCCTGGCGAGCCGGCCCACCTGGCCTGGCGGCGCCCGCCTTCCCTCGTCGTCCAGCACGATGACCTCCGGGCCAGGCGTGACGGTGGGCCCGCCGCGCTGCTTGGCGCCGGCGGTGACCAGGCCGATACCGGTGAAGCCGGTCTCGGTGGAGCCGATAGCGTCGCTAAGGAAGACGCCCGGCAGCGCCGCGGCGAAGGCGTCCTTGACCGGCGCGGAGAACAACGCCCCGCTGGAGGAAATGGACAGCATCGACGAGGCGTCGTAGCCGCGATCGGCGTAGGCCTCGATCAGCGGCCGGCCCATCGCATCACCGACGATGAAGAGCAGATTGACCTTGTGCCGCTCGACCGCGCGCCAGACCTCGTGCGCGTCGAATCGCGGCGGCAGGATCACGGTGTCACCACCGAACAGCGCCGCGAGCATCGCCACCTGCGCCGCGCCATGGATGAGCGGTGCCGCAGTGAGCCGGACCATCCCGCCCGACTCCAGTCCTTTGCGGGACTGCTCCCACTCGTCGGTCAGCGGGACGCCGGTCAGGAAGTCGATGCCGCCGGCGAGCGTCCGCCAGATGTCCTCGTGGCGCCACATGACGCCCTTGGGGTACCCGGTGGTCCCGCCGGTGTAGATGATGTAGACGTCGTCGTTGCTGCGCGGCGGGAAGTCGCGGGCCGGCGAGCCGGCGTCGAGCGCCGCCGCGTAGTCGGTCGCGGCACCGATGTCGGCCTCGCTGCCGTCCTCGATCACCACCGTGGCCCGCAGGCCCGGTGCGGAGGCCGCCGCGGCGGCGGCCATGGGCGCGTACCGCCGGTCACAGACCAGCGCGACCAGGTCGGCGTCGGCGAACATGTACTGCAGCTCGCTGCCGGCGTATCGGTAGTTGATGTTGATCGCGACGGCACGGAGCTTGCACGACGCAAGTATCGTCTCGGCCGCCTCGAGGGAGTTGTGCGCATAGAGCCCGACGTGGTCCCCGGCGCCGACGCCCTGTCCGGCCAGATAGTGGGCCAGCCGAGTGGTGCGCTCGTCCAGTTCGCGGTAGGTCGCCTGCTGCTCACCCGACACCAGGGCGACGCGCTCACCGAACACATCGGCAGCATGCTCGAATAGGTCGGCGAAGTTGAGAGCCATGGGTAAGAAATTAGAACGTGTTACTGTTCTGGGCAACTCCCGGAAGGCGATGCCGTGACTACGACAGACACCGGGGCGCCGCATGCGCTGCTCGAGCGGCGGGGTCACGTCCTGATCGTGACGCTGAACCGGCCCGAGGCGCGCAACGCGCTGAGCGGCCCGATGATGGCCCTGATGCGCCAGGCGTGGGACCAGGTGGACGGCGATCCCGACATCCGCGTCTGCATCCTGACCGGGGCCGGCGGCGCGTTCTGCGCTGGCGCCGATCTGAAGGCCATGACCAGATCGCACCCCGGCGACGCGTTCAAGGCCGGTGAACTTGATCTTTCGGTCATCGACGCGCTGCTGAAGGGCCGCCGGCTGACGAAGCCGCTGATCGCGGCGGTCGAGGGGCCCGCGATCGCCGGCGGCACCGAGATCCTGCAGGCCACGGACATCCGGGTGGCCGGCGAGAGTGCGAGGTTCGGCGTTTCCGAGGCACGCTGGGGCCTGTTCCCGCTCGGCGGGTCGGCGGTGCGGCTGCCGCGGCAGATCCCGTACACGGTCGCCGCCGACCTGCTGCTCACCGGCCGGCACATCAGCGCGGCCGAGGCCCTCCGGATCGGCCTGATCGGGCACGTGGTCCCGGACGGCCAGGCGCTCGCCAAGGCGCTCGAGATCGCCGCGGCGATCGCGGCGAACGGCCCGGTCGCGGTCCGGGCGATCCTGCGCACGATCCGGGAGACCGAGGGCATGCCCGAGAACGAGGCGTTCGCCGTCGAGGCCGGCATCGGCATGGCGGTGTTCGCCAGCGAGGACGCGAAGGAAGGGCCGCGGGCCTTCAGCGAGAAGCGCAAGCCGGAGTTCCGCGACCGCTGACCCGGGCCGAGGCCCCGTTGGTTCAGCCGGGCGAGCCGGCCGGGTCGTCCTGTTTCGTTTCGGCGGGCACGCCACCCGGGTCGATCTGCTCGGGCGTCTGCGGCGTGCTGGCCGGCACCTTCGCGCCGGGCTTGCGGTCGTCGAACACCACCTTCACGGACTGCTCCGGACGCCGCTGGTTCTGCAGCGCCTGCAGCGCCATGCTGGCCCGGTCGGCCTCGGTGAGCGGCGGCTGCACGATGGCCCGCGGCCACAGGTGCCTGGCCAGCACCACGTTGATCTCCGCGGAGTACACGGTGATCTCGACAGCCAGGTAGATCCAGGCGAGCAGGCCGAGCACGGTCGCGAACACGCCGTACACCGAGTTGCTGTGCAGGAAGTGATGCACCAGGTAGGTGCCGAGGATCAGCAGCAGCGTCCAAAGGATGCCGCCGGTGATCGCGCCGGGCACCAGCCGCTGCGTGGGCACGGTCTTCGGGGTCAGCACCCGGAACGCGCCGAGGTACATGCCGATGTTCACCAGCGCGGCGACGACCTCGGCGAGCACCGCCAGGATGGCGGCCTTCTGCCCGTACGTACTGAGGCTGGCCAGCAGCGTGGTCACGATCACGCCCGCGCCGAGCAGGCTGATGAACAGCATCGCGCGACCGAGCCGCGGCACGAATCCGGGCCTGGCCGGCCCGGGCAGGTTCCAGACCTGCTCCATGGTGAACAGGCCGGCCTGGGCCAGCCCGGTGGAGCCCCAGATCAGCCCGGCGATCCCCACGATCAGCCCGATAACGCTGTGCCGCTTGAGCTCGTGCACATTGCCGGTCAGCTGGGTGCCGATCGCCGGGACCTGCTTGGCCACGGTCTTCAGTACATCCGCGCGAAAGGCCGGGTTCACCGCGGCGACCAGGCCCAGGGCGGTGACCAGGATCAGCAGCAGCGGGAACAATGACACGAATGCGGAGTACGCGAGGTTTGAGGCGAGCACTCCGCCGTTGTCGTCGCCGTACTTCTTGATGACGCCGAACACGAACGCGGTGGGCGTGAAGCGCCGCTGCGTGTGGTCTACTGCCCGGATCGCTCGCTCGGCCGGATTCATCGGCGTTCACCCGCTTCTGCCTGCGCTTTTTGGCTGCCCGCTGCCGGGCCGGCCAAACAAAGCGGGCTGGCCGGGTCAGAGTGCGTAGGCCTCGTCGCGAACGTCGGTGATGAGCATGTGCCCGGGTGCGTGGGTGATCGCGAACGGGGGCCGCGCGATGGCCAGCGCCACCTGCGGGGTGACGCCGCAGGCCCAGAACACCGGCACGTCCCCGTCCCGGCAGTCCACCGGATCGCCGAAGTCCGGCTTGGAGAGGTCGCCGATGCCGAGGTCCGCGGGGCTGCCGACGTGCACCGGCGCGCCGTGCACCGCCGGGTACCGGGCGGTCACCGAGACCGCGACCGGGACGAGGTCCGCCGGTATCGGGCGCATCGACACCACGAGCGGGCCGCCGAAGATCCCGGCCGGCCGGCACTGGTCGCCGGTGATGAACATGGGGACGTTGCGGCCCTGCTCGACGTGCCGCACGGGCACGCCCGCAGTCGCGAGGGCGCGCTCGAACGTGAAGCTGCAGCCGATCAGGAACGCCATAAGGTCCTCGCGCCAGTACCCGCTGACGTCGGCCGGCTCGGCGACGCACTCCCCGTGCTCCCAGACCCGGTACGCCGGCAGGTCGGTCCTCAGGTCCGCCCCGGGAGCCAGGCTGGTGACCACGCTCCCCGCGTCGGTCACGTCAAGGAGCGGGCAGGGCTTCGGGTTGCGCTGCGCGAACAGCATGAAGTCCAGGGCGACGTCGCGCGGCAGCGCGACGAGGTTGGCCTGGGCATACCCCGGCGCCCAGGCCGCGGTCGGCGTCCGCAGCCCGCCGCGGAAGCGGTCCCGCGCCTCGGCCGGCGAGTCAGAGATCATGGGCACCTCCTCGTCATTCTTCCTGTCCTGGGCCGCTGCTGCCGTAGCCCCCGCCGCCGGGCGTCTCGAGTACGAGCATGTCGCCCGCTGCGACCGTCGTGGAATCGCAGCCGCGCATGCTGGTGACCGACCCGTCGGGGTGCTCGATCCAGTGCCGCCCGAGCGCTCCGGGCAGGCCTCCGGCCATGCCGTAGGTGGGCATCCGGCGGTGGCCGCTGAGCATCGTCACCGTCATCGGCTCGAGGAAGCGGATCCGGCGCCGCCCGCCGTTACCACCCGGCCAGCGCCCGGAACCGCCGCTGCCGGACCTGATCTCGTGGCTGTACACCCGCACCGGGTAGCGCCACTCCAGCACCTCGGGATCGGTGAGGCGCGAGTTCGTCATGTGTGTCTGCACGACGTCGGTCCCGGCGAAGCCGTTCCCCGCGCCGGAGCCGCTCGCGACCGTCTCGTAGTACTGGTGCCGGTCGTTGCCGAACGTCAGGTTGTTCATGGTTCCCGAGCCCTCGGCCATGACGCCGAGCGCCGCGTACAGGGCGCCGGTGATCGCCTGTGAGGTCTCCACGTTGCCCGCGACCACCGCAGCGGGATACTCGGGCGACAGCATCGTGCCCGGCGGGATGATCACCCGCAGCGGCTTCAGGCACCCGGAGTTCAGCGGGATGTCGGCGTCGGCGAGGGTGCGGAAGACATAGAGGACCGCAGCCATCGCCACCGATGACGGCGCGTTGAAGTTGTCCGGCAGCTGCGCCGAGGTCCCGGTGAAGTCGATCTCCGCGGTGCGGCTCGGCCGGTCGACCCGGATCGCCACGTTGATGACGGCACCATTGTCGAGCTCATAGGCGTACGAGCCGTCTTGCAGGACGGAGATGACCCGGCGCACCGACTCCGCGGCGTTGTCCTGGACGTGGCCCATGTATGCCCGGATGACGTCAAGGCCGTAGTGCTCGACCATGGCCCGCAGTTCCCTGACGCCTTTCTCGTTGGCGGCGATCTGGGCGCGCAGGTCCGCGATGTTGTCGGCGGGGTTGCGTGACGGGTGCGGCGCGCTGCGCAGCATCTCGATCGTCTCCGCTTCCCGCAGCGTCCCGTTCTCGACCAGCAGCCAGTTGCGGATGAGGACGCCCTCCTCCTCGATGTGGCTGCTGAACGCCGGCATGGAGCCGGGAGTGATGCCGCCGATCTCCGCGTGGTGACCGCGAGACGCCACGTAGAAGACGATCTCGCCGCCCGCCGGGGTGAAGACCGGCGTGATGACCGTGAGATCCGGCAGGTGAGTTCCGCCGTGGTACGGGTCGTTGAGGGCGTACACGTCCCCTGGCTTCATCGTGCCGGCGCGCTCCCTGATGATCTCCTTCACGCTTTCGCCCATCGACCCGAGGTGCACCGGCATGTGCGGCGCGTTGACGACGAGGCCGCCGTCGCGGTCGAAGATCGCGCAGGAGAAGTCCAGGCGCTCCTTGACGTTGACCGAGTGGGCGGTGCTCTGCAACCGGTAGCCCATCTGCTCGGCAACGGACATGAACAGGTTGTTGAAGATCTCCAGCCGGACCGGGTCGACGTCGGCGCTGACGGCCCGGTGCGCTGGCGCCGCCTCGATACGGCTCAGCACCAGGTAGCCAGCGTCGTTCACGGCAGCCTGCCAGCCGGGCTCGACCACCGTCGTGGCGTTGGCCTCGGCAATGATCGCGGGCCCGGCGACGCAGTCCCCGGGACACAGGTCCGGCCTGCGGTAGAGGCCGACCTCGGCCCAGCCGCCGCCGGTGAAGACCCGGGCCCGGCATTCGGCGGTCGGCCCAGCCGGCCCGGTCGGCCCAGCAGCCGCGCGCCGGCCCGGCGGCCGGTCTTCCGTCACCGGCTCGGAAGCGCCGGTCAGCTCGACCGAGACGGCCTCGACCGTGACCGGCTTGTCCCGCATCAGAAACGAAAAACGTCGCAGGTAGGCCGCTTCGAAGGCATCGGCCATCTCCTCTGGCGTTCCGGCCGGAACGACGAGCGCGGTGTCGGTGCCGTCATACCGCAGGTGCACCCGGCGGGCCGCGCGGATTCGCCCGGCGGGGACGCCCTGGCCGGTCAGCTCCGCCCTGGCCGCGGCGTCCAGCCGGTCGAGCGCGGCCCGCAGATCAGGCCCGGCGCCGCCGCTCAGCGGCACCTCGACGGCCGCCTCTCGCATCGCGGTGACGTCGGCCAGGCCCATGCCGTAGGCCGAGAGCACCCCGGCGTGCGGGTGGATCAGGATGCTCGTCATGCCCAGGGCGTCGGCGACCGCACAAGCGTGCTGGCCCCCGGCGCCGCCGAACGTCGCAAGCGCGTATTCGGTGACGTCGTAGCCGCGCTGCACCGAGATTTTCTTGATCGCGTTCGCCATGTTCGCCACCGCGATCTCCAGGAAGCCGGCCGCCACCTCCTCGGGGCTGCGCCCGTCGCCGATCTCTGCTGCGAGCACGGCGAAGCGCTTTCGCACCACGTCGGCGTCGAGCGCCTGGTCACCGCCGGGGCCGAACACGTGCGGAAAGTGGTCGGGCTGGATCCGGCCGAGCATGACGTTCGCGTCGGTGACCGTCAGCGGCCCGCCGCGGCGGTACGCAGCCGGCCCCGGATTCGCCCCGGCGGAGTCGGGGCCCACCCGGTACCGCCCGCCGTCAAAGTGCAGGAGCGACCCGCCGCCCGCGGCGACAGTGTGGATGCTGAGCATGGGGGCGCGCATGCGGACCCCGGCCACCTGGGTCTCATACTGCCGCTCGTATTCGCCGGCGTAGTGCGACACGTCGGTGGAGGTGCCGCCCATGTCGAAGCCGATGACCTTGCCGAAGCCGGCCGCCGCCGACGTCCGGGCCATGCCCACGATCCCGCCGGCCGGCCCGGACAGGATCGAGTCCTTGCCACGGAACGTGCGGGCGTCGGTCAGCCCCCCGCTCGACTGCATGAACTGCAGCCGCACGCCGCTCAGCTCGCCGGTGACCTGGTTCACGTAGCGGCTCAGTATCGGGGAGAGGTAGGCGTCGGCGACCGTGGTGTCGCCGCGCGACACCAGCTTCATCAGCGGGCTGGTCTCATGGGACAGCGATATCTGGGTGAAGCCGATCCGCCTCGCGATCTCCCCGATCCGCTGTTCGTGGCCGGGAAAGCGATAGCCGTGCAGGCACACGACCGCCACAGCCCGGAACCCTTCCCGGTATGCCGCACGCAGCGACCGGCCGGTGTCCTCCTCGTCCAGCGGGACCAGTACCTCCCCGGTGGCCGCCACCCGCTCCCCGGCCTCGACAACCCGGGAATACAGCAGCTCGGGCAGCACGATCTGGCGGTCGAACAACCGTGGCCGGTTCTGGTACGCGATGCGCAGCGCGTCGCGGAAGCCCCGGGTTATGATCAGGACGGTCGGCTCACCCTTGCGCTCGAGCAGGGCGTTGGTGCCGACCGTGGTACCGAGCCGGACCGCCTCGATCTCGCTACCGGGGATCGGTTCGGCCGGGGCCACCCCGAGCAGGTGCCTGATCGCGGCGACGGCAGGGTCGGTGTACAGCCCGGGGTTCTCCGAGAGCAGCTTGTGGGTGACAAGGGTGCCATCCGGCCGCCTGGCCACCACGTCGGTGAACGTGCCGCCCCGATCGATCCAGAACTGCCAGCGGCCGCCCCGCCCACCTTCCCATTCCCCTGCACGCTCGTTCATGTGACTATCCCTGGATCGCCTTGACGACGAGATTCTCGGCATCGACGAGGTAGACGGCGAGTTCTGCCTGCGCGTCGCGTAGGTCGCCCCTGGCCGTGGAACCATGGATGGTGCGGTTGCGGGCAAGGAAGGCACCGTGGAAGGCAGCGGGATCGCTAACGGCGAGAAAGCCCAGGCGCAGCTCGGTCATGAGGCGCCGGAAGACCTCCGAGACCCGGGCGCTGCGGTGAATGCCGACGATCACTTCGTGGAATCTCAGGTTCTCGGTCCCGACCTCCAGCCACCGCCCGTCCGATGCCAGCAGCTCGGCCTCGGCCACGGCTTTGCCGATCTCGGTAACGTCCAGCTTCTGCTGGGTCTCGATGGCCAGATCGAAGGCGGAGAGCTCGAACATGCGGCGCAGCTTGTAGATGTCGTGGACGTCATCGGTGGTCAGCTCGCGCACCATGACGCCCTTGTGCGGCTCATGGGTGAGCAGGTGCTCGGCCGTCAGCGTCCGGAACGCCTCCCTGACCGTGTTCCGGGAGATCTGAAGCGCGGCCGACAGCGCCGCCTCCGGCAGCGGGGTGCCCGGCGCGAAGCGACCCTCGAAGACGTTTTCCCTGATCACATCCGCTGCTCGCTCTGCCGCCGTCGGCAGCGGCTGCAGCGAGGGCAGATCGGACATGTCCCCTCGCTGGCCCGGCTCCCAGACCTTGACCACGGCTGCTCCTTGTTTGACAATAATTGTTGAACAATCGACTGTAGATCGCTGGAAGTTGACCTTCAGCAAAACATCGTAAGCCATGCCCCGGGCCAGCACCAGCCCCTCGTCCCGGTCGAAGGGCTGGGGAACTCTCATCCCCGCCTCGTCAGCATCGGAGAAGATCATGGAGTTGGAACGGTGACCGGCATCGTCGTGGTGGCCGGCGTGATCATGGGGCTGTTTCTCGGCTGGTGCGTGACCATGGTCATCACGCTGGCCCTGGTCTCGCGTTCCCAGGAGCGGATGCAGCGCAAGGTCCGCTACTGGCAGGCCAAGACCGCCCGGGCGCAGGCCGAGGCCGACCGCCTGGCGGGCGCGGCGACGCAGCGTGCGATGCCACCCGGCCCCGGCGGCGAGTCGTGGGAGCTGTGAGTTCCGGCTGCTAAGCGTCCGGCTGCCGTGACGACCGGACGAGCGCCTCGATCAGGCTGAAAACGGCAGCGATGTAGCCGTCGACGTCGAGCTTCGGGTCCCATGCCTGCTGCAGGACCAGGCCCTGGAAGATCGACGCGCAGACCCGTGCCGCGCCATCCGGGTCGAGGTCCTCCGGCAGCGTGCCGTCGCGCTGGCCGCGCCGGATCAGCGCCGCCAGGATCGCGACCGGTTCGTCGATGCCGCCACGGACGATGCCCATGACGCGCTCGTCGCGGAGGGCTTCTCCCCACACCTGGACGGTGACCCGGCGCCACTCCTGCTCCTGCGGGTCGGCCAGGCGCCCCAGCGAGGCATTCGCGAGCCTGCGCAACGCGGCGCCGACGTCATCGAAGGTGCTCACCTCGGCAAAGGCGGCGGCCTCGACCGCACGGTGCTCGGCCGCGATCGCCGCCACGATGTCTTCTTTGGACTTGAAGTACCGGTAGATGGCCCCCGCGCTCAGCCCGGTCTCGCGGACGATGTCCTGCATCGTGGTGCGGTGGAAGCCCTCCCTGGCGAAGCAGCGGATCGCCGCGTCCATGATCTGACGCCGCCGCGACTGCAGGTAGCTCTCGGCCACCCGCGGCATCTCAGGCCCGCCTCGACTCGACCACGTGGTAGTAGGCGGGGGCGCTCGGGCAGGCGCCGGCCGGGTAGAGCCGCTCCGCCGCGTCACGTACCACTGTGTCAGATTCCAGTTCGAAGCCCCGTTCGCTCAGGTAGCCGGGCACCTCTTTGGGATTCAGCCCGAACGTGAGCGGTTCGCCGACTCGCCGTACCGCCCGCAGTGTGGTCGCGGCGCCCTCGAAGGCCGCCGACCCGTCGAGCATCGCGCGGTCCACATACGTGAACAACACCGGCGAGCCGGGCGCGATCGCCGACGCCAGGAAGCTGAACGTGGCATCCACCGAGACCGGGTCGAGGTAGTTCGTGACCCCCTCCCACAGCACCAGGGTCGGCTTGCCGGACGCGAACCCGCCTTCGGCCAGCTTCGCGGCCGGGTCGTCGGCCCCGAACTCGACCGGCACGAAGCGGACGTTGGCCGGGATCGCTCCGGAGCCGCGCCGCAGGATGCGCCGCTTGGCCGCCTGCGTGGCCGGGTGATCAACCTCGAAGACGGCGACGTCGCGCAGTTGCGCCAGGCGGTAGGCACGGCTGTCGAACCCGGCACCGAGGATCAGGGCCTGCTGCACCGCGGGCAGGGCCGCGGCTACCGCCTCGTCGATCAGCCGGGTACGCGCGACCACGCCGCCGCGCACGCAGGGCCAGCGGCGGTCGATCACCGACTCGATCAGCCGGCGGGCGGGGGGCACGCGCCCCGCCGCCGCCAGCGCCCGGAACTCGGGCGTGAGGAACTTGACCGCCAGCGGGTCGTCGGCCACGCGATCACCTGCCGGCCGGCGCGCCTCGAGCGCCCGGAACAGCGCGTTCTGGCGGGCGGTCCGGCTCGGCTGTCCAGCACGCATCGTAGGCCTCCTCTTAAAAAAGCGGATGTCCGTTCACTTTAAGATGGCGGTGCGGACCCGGTCAATCGCTTAATCCGGCCGCGGCGTCGGGGCTCCGGTACCCGCTATTCCGGCCGGGCTTCGGTGCCGCGGTACCTGCTATCCATGATCTAGGTTGAAAAAGACGCGTATCTGGTCGTCATCCACCAGGATCATGAAAATCGCCTTCGCCGGCGGCCGTCCGGTGCGGGCGCCGGGGCGCTACAGTCTGGCCATGCGTGAGGGCGCACGGGGCCGGGGCAGCTCGCGGGCGCTGGCGGTGATGCGTCGGCTTGCCCGGTGGCAGCCCCCGCAGCTATCTGCAGATATGGGCAATGGCTGCATCGGGCTACGTTGTCTGCACGGTCCTCTTCATAGCCGTCCTTGGCTGGCCCCGGTCGGGCGGCGCCGCCTTCGTGACCGCGGCGCTGACGTGGTCCGGCGTCGGGGCCGGGCAGAGCTACCGGCTGCACCGCCGCCGCACAGCCTGAGCCACACGGCGCGAGGCCTCCGGCGCACCTGCCCGCCACTCGGGATCGCCACAAATTTAGAACACGTTCTACGTGTAGGTCGACTAGAACCAGCGGGCTAGCCTGCGGTTGTTGCCGGCTAGTAACGAAACATGTTTCACTCTGAACCGTGACCCAGCCGCTGCGCGCACCACTGGAGATCGGGTTCGACTACACTCGCTCGCTCGGCCCGACGCTGAGCCGGTTCATGGCCGCCCTGGCCGACCGGCGAATCCTCGGCTCGCGCAGCGCCGACGGCCGGGTTTATGCCCCGCCGTTCGAGTTCGACCCGGTGACGTTCGACCCGCCGGACGATCTGGTGCCGGTCGGCCCCGAGGGCACGGTCACGACCTGGTCGTGGGCGCCGCAGCCGCTCGAGGGCCAACCGCTGGCGCAGCCGTTCGGGTGGGCGCTGATCCGGCTGGACGGCGCGGACACGGCGATGCTGCACGCCGTCGACGCGGGTTCGGCCGCCGCGATGCGGACCGGGATGCGGGTCAGGCCGCGGTGGGCCGAGCAGAGGGCCGGGGACATCCGAGACATCGTCTGCTTCGAGCCCTCGACCGGCGCCCCGGAACCGGACGAGACAACGGCGGACGAGGTCGGCGCGGCGGAAAAGGCGAGTCCCACGGCCGGCCAGGCCCGGCGGCCGGTGGCGGAGCCGGAGCCAGAGCCGGTGGCGATGATGAGCGCGCCGGTGCGGCTGCACTACGAGCACACGGCCTCGCCCGAGGAGAGCAGGTTCCTGCGCGGGCTGGCCGACGGGCGGCTGCTGGCGCAGCGTTGCCCGGTCTGCAGCAAGGTCTACATCCCGCCACGCGGGGCCTGCCCCACCGACGGCGTGCCGACCACTGACGAGGTGGAGTTGCCCGACCGCGGCATCGTGACCACGTTCTGCGTGGTCAACGTCGACTACCCCGGGCAGCGGGTTTCCGCGCCTTACGTGGCTGCGGCGGTGCTGCTGGACGGGGCCGACATCCCGTTCCAGCACCTCATCCTGGGCTGTGACCCCGACGAGGTCCGGATGGGGATGCGGGTGCGGGCGGAGTGGAAGCCGCGCGAGGAATGGGGAACGACGCTGGAGAACATCGACCACTTCCGTCCGACCGGGGAGCCGGACGCGCCTTATCAGACCTACGCGCACCATCTGTAAAGGACGGCCAACCGTGACCGACGTCGCCGTCATCGGCTTTGCGCAGTCTCCCGTTGAGCGAGCAAACGATGCCGCGACTACCAACGGCGTGGAGATGCTCGTGCCGATCTTCGCCGAGGTGCTGCAGAGCACGGGCCTGACCAAGAACGACATCGGCTTCTGGTGCTCCGGCTCGTCGGACTACCTGGCCGGCCGGGCGTTCTCGTTCGTCTCGGCGGTCGACGCGATCGGCGCGGTCCCGCCGGTCGCCGAATCGCACGTGGAGATGGACGCCGCCTGGGCGCTATACGAGGCCTGGGTGAAGATCCTCATCGGCGACGCGGACATCGCGCTGGCGTACGGGTTCGGCAAGTCATCCGCTGGCGACCTGCGGCGGGTGCTCGCGCTGCAGCTCGACCCCTATCTGCTGGCGCCGCTGTGGCCGGACTCGGTGAGCGTCGCGGCGCTGCAGGCCAGGCTCGGGATCGAGGCCGGGCTGTGGAGCGAGGCCGAGATGGCCGACGTCGCGGCGCGCAACCGCGCCGCCGCGGTCGCGAACCCGCGCGCGCAGCTGTCCGGCGAGGTCTCCGCAGAGAAACTGCTCGGCCAGCCCTACGTCGCCGACCCGCTCCGCGCGCACGACTGCGCGCCGGTCGGTGACGGCGCCGCGGTCGTGATCCTTGCCTCGGCAGAGCGGGCCAGCGAGCTGCGCCAGCGGCCCGCCTGGATCACCGGGTTCGAGCACCGGATCGACTCGGCCGCGCTCGGGGCGCGGGACCTTACGGCGGCGCCGTCGGCGGCCGACGCCGCGCGTGCGGCGGGAGCCACCGGCGTCGACACCGCCGAGTTGCACGCGCCGTTCACCCATCAGGAGATCCTGCTGCGCGGCGAGCTCGGCCTCGGTGACGACGTCCGCGTCAACCCGTCCGGCGGCGTGCTCTGCGGCAACCCCATGTTCGCCGCTGGGCTGGCCCGGATCGGGTGGGCCGCGCAGGAGATCATGTCCGGCCGCGCGGGCCGCGCGCTCGCCCACGCCACCAGCGGGCCGGCCCTGCAGCAGAACCTCGTCTGCGTGATGGAGGCCCGATGAAGCACAGGGCGGCTGTCCTCGGCGTTGGCCAGACGCGCCACCGCTCGAAGCGGACCGACGTCTCGATCGCGGGGCTGTGCCGAGAGGCGGTGGACCGGGCACTCGCCGACGCGGGCACCACCGCCGCCGACATCGACGCCGTCGTGGTAGGCAAGGCGCCCGACCTGTTCGAGGGCGTGATGATGCCCGAGCTCTACCTCGCCGACGCGCTCGGCGCCGTGGGCAAGCCGCTGCTGCGAGTGCACACCGCCGGCTCGGTCGGCGGCGCGACCGGGCTCGTGGCGACCAGCCTGGTCCAGGCCGGGGTGCACCGTCGGGTGCTCGCGGTCGCGTTCGAGAAGCAGTCCGAGTCGAACGCCATGTGGGCGCTGTCGATCACCCCGCCGTTCAGTATGCCGGTGCTGGCCGGGGCCGGCGGCTACTTCTCCCCGCACATCCGCTCCTACATCCGCCGCAGCGGTGCACCGGGTCACATCGGCGCGATGGTCGCGGTCAAGGACCGGCGCAACGGGAGCCTGAATCCGTATGCCCACCTGCAGCAGGCCGACATCACGCTGGAGAAGGTTCTGGCCTCGCCGATGCTGTGGGACCCGGTCCGGTACGACGAGACCTGCCCGTCATCGGACGGCGCGTGCGCCGTGGTCATCGGCGACCAGGCCGCTGCCGAGGCAGCTCAGGCCGACGGCCGCCCCGTGGCCTGGATCCGGGCCACCGCGATGCGCACCGAGCCGACGATGTTCGCGGGCAAGGACCACGTGAACCCCCGGGCCGGCGCGGATGCCGCGGCGGCGCTGTGGCGGCAGGCGGGTATCAGCAATCCGCTGGAGCAGATCGACGTCGCCGAGATCTACGTCCCGTTCTCCTGGTTCGAGCCGATGTGGCTGGAAAACCTCGGCTTCGCCGCGCCCGGCGACGGGTGGCGGCTCACCGAAGCCGGGGAGACTGAGATCGGCGGCAAGCTCCCGGTCAACCCGTCGGGCGGGGTGCTCAGCTCCAACCCGATCGGGGCCTCCGGCCTGCTGCGCTTCGCCGAATCGGCGCTGCAGGTCATGGGCAAGGCCGGGGCCCATCAGGTGCCCGGGGCCGGTGTGGCGCTCGGCCATGCGTACGGCGGCGGTTCCCAGTACTTCTCCATGTGGGTGGTGGCCGCGACGCCCGGCTGAGGACGCCTGCCCGGCATCGGTACTTGTCCATGTGGGTGGTGGCCGGCGTCCCGGCTGAGGACGCCGGTCCGGCATCTGTCCCTGTGCCGCACGCTGCGCCCGGGCTACGCTAGGAGCATCCGCCTCAGTTACCAATTGCTTCGGGTAGTTCTGGGTAGGAGTCGCGGGTGGGTGATCGGGACGTTGACCGGCCGGGCAGCCGCCGCCTGAGCAGGGCGGATGCGCGGCTGCGGCGGCCCGTGGTCGATCCCGCCATCCCGCGCACCGACCGCACGTTGCTGACCGACCCCCGCACGCCACTCACCCCGGCCTGCCAGAGCCGCCCTGCCCGCCGCCGCGACTATCTGCCCAGGGAACCCGGCAGGCGCCTGGCCACGGTGGACGGGGCCGCCATCGGCCTGACCGGGGCGATGATGATCGCCGTGTTCGGCACGGTCCCGCTGGCCGTCGGGGTGCTGGCACTCCAGGAGACGACCCCATGGGAGAGCGCGTCCTCCCACTACGCCCTGCTGGCTGCCGAGATCATAGTGATCATCACGACCGTGGTCTTTGGCTTCCGGATCGCCCTGTTTGGGCAGCCCACCGGCAAAGTGCCCGCCGAGGAGGCCGCACGTACTCACCACGGGCGTTACTTCACCGAGCAGGACTTCGACGCCCCAGGCCGAGCGCTGCTGCGCCGCACGCAGGAGGCGGTCGACGCCGTCACCTCGTCGGCGGTGTGCCGGGACGACCTGCTGGACCAGGCCGCGGTGAGCGCGGCGCTGGCCGGGCAGGAATGGGACGTGGCCGTGGCCCTGCGCGAGCAGGCTCGGCTCCGTGCCCGGCGGGCGGAGCTTCGCACGACGGACGCTGGCCCCGCCGCCGCTGCGCTGCTCGGCCGGCAGGACGAGGCGGCGCATCTCGCGGAATCCAGCATTGCCGCCAGGATCGAGGCGCTGGAACGCTACGCCAAGGTGGTCCGTCAGGCGGACGGCGCTTACCGGGACTGGCGGCAGGCGGCCATGCTCGCCGAACTCCACGGCCAGCACCTCGACGCGCTCGCCCGCAGCGCCGCTCATGAGCACGGCATCGCCGACATTGAAGCCATGGCGCAGCAGGCCCGGGCCGTCCACGATGCCTTCACGGAACCGCCTGGGTAAGCAGCGCGGGCAGCTCGTCCATCCAGGCGAGCACGGCCTGCTCATAGTGCAAGCCGAAGCCGAGCGTTGCCCGCTGGTAACGATCAAGGCCACCGGATGTGGCCAGCTCCCGGTAGGTGGCGAGGCGCTGCTCATGCATGGGCCGGTGGCTATCGATGTAGCCGAGGAGCGTGCCGGTGTCGAGTTCCGCACCGAATGCCAGGGTGAGCAGCAGCGGATATCGGATCTGCTCGGGACCAGGCGGCTGCGCGAGCCATTCAGCGAAGGCTGCGCGGCCCTGCTGGGTAATCCGGTACGCGCGGCGCGAGCGCGGGCCGACCGCCTGGGCCACGATGAGGCCACGGCTGTCAAGCGCGGCCAGCTCGCGGTAGACCTGGCTGCGGGTCACTGTCCAGAAGTCGCCGATGAATTCCCGGGCGGCGTTCCACAGCTCGTAGCCGCTCGCGTCGCCGCCGTGCAGCAAGCCCAGCAGCGCCGCGGCGGTCGGGTTGAGGTCGGCCATCGGCCCTCCCTTGACAGTCCATTATGGACGGTCCATTGTGGACAGTGATAGTCCATAGTGGACGATCCATTGTGGACCATATGACGGGCTGCCGCTGGGAGGCCATCATGCGGATGTTCCTGCTTACTACGCACATAGCCGCGGGCAGCTTAGGCCTTCTGGCCGGGCCGATGGCGATGCTGATGCCGAAGCGGCCCGGCTGGCATCCGCGGCTTGGCCTGGCCTATCAGCTGCTGATCGCCCTGCTGTGCCTGAGCGCCGGCGGCTTGGTCATCCTCAAGCCAAGCCTGTGGTGGCTTGGCGTGATCGCGGCGCTGACGTGGGCCGCGGCACTCGGCGGATGGTGGGCACGACGGCACCAGCCTCGTGGCTGGCTGCAACTGCACGTCAGCCTGATGTGCGGCTCCTACATCTCGCTGGTCACGGCGCTGCTCGTGGTCAACTTTCCGGGATCACCGATCGCCTGGGTGGCACCCACGGCGGTGGGCACCCCGCTGATCACCTGGACGAACATCCGGCTGGCCCGCCGGGCCGCCCGGCGGTCGGCCCCCCGGCCGCGGCGGCGCCTCAGCTGTACTGGACCGGGAGCCGCTTCATCCCGTTGAGCCAGCCCGAGCGCAGCCGCCGCGGCTCACCGGCCAGCCGGATGCCCGGCATGTGATCGGCGATCGCGTTGAAGATCAGGTCGATCTCCAGCCGGGCGAGGCTGGCACCGAGGCAGAAGTGCGCCCCGCTGCCGCCGAAGCCGAGGTGCGGGTTGGGGCTGCGGCGGATGTCGAACCGCTCGGGATGGTCGAAGACGTCCTCGTCGAAGTTGGCCGAGCGGTAGAACAGGCCGACGCGCTGCCCGGTGCTGATCTGCTGCCCGCCCAGGGTGGTATCGGCCAGCGCGGTGCGCTGGAACACCGTGACCGGGGTCGCCCACCGCACAATCTCGTCGGCCGCGGTGTCCGGCCGCTCGGCCTTGAATAGCTCCCACTGGCCGGGGTTCTCCAGGAACGCGTGCATCCCGTGCGAGATCGCGTTGCGGGTGGTCTCGTTGCCCGCCACGGCGAGCAGGATCACGAAGAAGCCGAACTCGTCCGATGACAGTTCCCCACCGTCGACCTGGGCGTTCACGAGCTTGGTGACGATGTCGTCCCTCGGGCACTGCCGGCGGTCCTCGGCCATCACCATCGCGTAGCCGACGAGTTCGGCCGCGGCCGCCGCCGGGTCGCCAACGTACTCGGGGTCGTCGTAGCCGACCATGTCGTTCGACCAGTCGAAGACCTTGCGGCGGTCGTCCTGGGGCACGCCGACGAGTTCAGCGATCGCCTGCAGCGGCAGTTCGGCTGCCACGTCGGTGACGAAGTCGCCGCTGCCGCTGGCGATGGCCTCGGCGACGATCCGCTCCGCCCGTGCCGACAGCGCCGAGCGCAGGTTGTTGATGGCCCGAGGGGTGAAACCCCGCGAGACGATGCCGCGCAGCTTGGTGTGCTGCGGCGGATCGATGTTGAGCATGACGAACCGCTGCAGTTCGATCTGCTCCCGGGTAGCGCCGTCCTGATGGCGGATGATCGCGGTGTTCTCCCAGGTGGAATAGTTGTCGTTGTCTCTGGAGACCGCCACGACGTCGGCGTGCCTGGTGACCACCCAGTAGCCCTCGTCGTCGAATCCGCCCACGCCCCGCGGCTTTCTGTTCCACCACACCGGGGCCGTGCGCCGCAACTCGGCGAACTCGTCCATGGGCAGGCGGTCGGCGTACATGTCAGGGTCGGTGAAGTCGAAGCCCGGCGGGATGTTGGGCTCAGTCACGACTGCCTCCGCTAGCGCTCTGAACTGAAACGTGTTCTAGTTTGATTGAATCACGCTGCGTGGCGTTGCGGAATGTCCCGCGGGGCTGATTGCAACACGTTCTACGATGAACATCGGCGAGCGCAAAGGAGCGGGCGGTGGGCAACGCGGTGATCGTGGAAGCGGTCCGGACCCCGATCGGCAAGCGCGGCGGGGTGCTCGCCGGACTGCACGCGGCCGAGATCCTCGGCTGTGCGCAGCGCGCCCTGGTGGACCGGGCCGGCATCGACCCCGGCGAGGTCGAGCAGGTGGCTGGCGGCTGCGTGACCCAGGCGGGCGAGCAGTCGAACAACATCACCCGCACCGCCTGGCTGCACGCGGGACTGCCGTACCAAGCAGGCTGCCAGACTCTCGACGCCCAGTGCGGCTCGGCGCAGCAGGCCGCTCACCTGGTGGCCGGGCTCATCGCGGCCGGCGCCATCGAGGCGGGCATCGCCTGCGGCGTGGAGGCGATGAGCCGGGTGCCGCTGCGGGCGAACGTGGGGACCGAGTCCGGCTCGCCCAGGCCGGCCTCATGGGACATAGACCTGCCGAACCAGTACCTCGCCGCGGAGCGCATCGCGAAGCGGCGCGGCCTCGACCGCGGCCAGATCGACCGCTTCGGCTTGCGCTCGCAGACCCTGGCCCAGCTCGCCTGGGCGCACGGACGGTTCGACCGCGAGGTGGTCCCGGTCACGGCCCCGGTCCTGGACGCCGACCACCAGCCGACCGGGGAGTCCCGTACCGTCGACCGGGACCAGGGCCTGCGTGAGACCAGCCTGGAGGCGCTGGGCAAGCTCCGGCCGGTGCTCGAGGACGGGCTGCACACGGCGGGTACGTCCTCACAGATCTCGGACGGCGCAGCCGCGGTGCTGCTGCTCGACACCGACCGGGCCAGGGCGCTGGGCCTGCGGCCACGGGCCCGGATCGTCGCCCAGTGCCTCGTCGGCGCCGAGCCCTACTACCACCTCGACGGGCCAGTCGCGGCCACCGAGCGGGTGCTCAAGCGCAGCGGCATGGTGCTCGGCGACATCGACCTGTTCGAGGTCAACGAGGCGTTCGCTTCGGTCGCGCTGTCCTGGATGAGCGTGCACCAGCCCGATCCGGAACGGGTCAACGTCAACGGCGGCGCCATCGCGCTCGGTCATCCGGTTGGCAGCACCGGCGCCCGCCTGATCACGACGGCCCTGCACGAGATGGAACGGCGGGACGCGTCCACGGCGCTGATCACCATGTGCGCCGGGGGCGCGATGGCCACCGCGACGATCCTCGAACGCCTGTAGCTCAGCCGTCCCTGAGGATGGCGTTGATGATCTTGGCCGTGGCGGCGGCGGGCGTTGCTTCCAGGCACAGGCGTTCCATCACCGCCATGTAGTGATCGACGGTCTCGCGCTTGTCGAGGTAAAGCGCGCTGGTGAGCTGCTCGAGGTAGACGACGTCGGGCAGATCACGCTCGGCGAAGCGCAGGATGCTGAACGGGCCGCCGGCGGCAGCGTGGGCCCCCGCCGAGAACGGGATGACCTGGATGGTGACGTTGGGGCGCTCGGCGGCCTGCAGGATCTGCTGCAGCTGACGGCGCATCACGCCGGGGCGCCCGGCCGGACGGCGCAGCACCGCCTCGTCCAGCACCGCCCACAGGTGTGTTGGCTGCGGGCCGGTCAGCAGCGCCTGGCGGCCCATCCGCAGCGCCACCCGCTGCTCGATCTCTTCGGGCGGCTCTCCGTCATGGCCGAGCAGGGTGACCGCGCGCGCGTAGTCCTCGGTCTGCAGGAGACCGGGCACGAACTGGATCTCATACGTCCGGATGCTGACCGCGGCCTCTTCCAGGCCGACGTAGGACTCGAACCACGCGGGCATCACGTCGGAGTAGTCGTGCCACCAGCCGTGCGAGCTCGCGCCGCGGGCGAGCTGACGCAGCGCGGCGCGCTGCTGCTCGTCGGTGACCTCGTAGAAGGTGAGCAGGTCGGCGATGTCACGGTCCTTGAAGCCGACCCGGCCGGTCTCGAGCCGGCTCATCTTGGAACCGGACGCCCTGATCACCTCTCCGGCGTCCTCGAGCGTGATGCCGCGCTCTTCGCGCAGCCGCCGCAACTGGGCGCCGAGAAGCCTGCGCGGCACCGTGGGTCCGATACCGGGCAGCCCGACGACGCGGGCTACCGGATGGCCGTTGGCAGGACCGGAGCTCTCCGCGGGCCGAGCCATGATCATCTGCATCCTTTACCGGCGACTAGACCACCGCAGTGTCCCATGTCTACTGCTTTTGTGCCAAGGTCATCACGGGCCGGATCGCTCATTTCTGCTCGGACCAGGGCGTGTTGCGAGATGATTCCCCTGCACTGTTAGTCATCGGCAGCGTTATGGGCCGGAAATGGTGGGGGGTTGATGCTGGCGTGCGGAAGCTGCATGTGCTGGCCACCGGGCTGGTAGTCCTCGCGGCGTTTGCCGCCATCGGGGTGCCCGTCGCGGCCAGCGCCACGTCGGCTGCGGCCGCGCCCGCTGCCTGCCGGCACACGTTCGTTCCCGCCTATCCGTGGTCTTCCACCTTCTGGACGCGGGCGATCAGCAGCAAGCCGACGCCCGGCGTCATGATCCTTAACGTCACCGGCACCGGCGCCGGCACGGCAGCGGTGCCGCATTTCCAGTCGCTGGTCAAGCGGGCGAAGAAGGCGGGCATCACCGTTCTCGGCTACTCGTCGACCGAGTACGGACAGCGACCGGCCGCCCAGGTCGAGGCGGACGCCAAAAACTACAAGGCCTGGTACAAGGTCAACGGCATGTTCCTTGACCTGACCGCCAATGGCAGCGGCGAACTCGGCTATTACAAGAAGCTGGCCAGCTACATCCACACGGTCAACCCCGGCTCGGTGATCTGGCTGAACGTCGGCGCCTACCCGGCCCGGGGCTACATGTCGGTCGGCAACGTCGTGGTGGCGTTCGAGGGCAGCTACGCCAGCTACCGCGGCCAGCAGGTTCCGTCCTGGACGTCGCACTACCGGGCGCGCAGGTTCGCGGACGTGATCTACGCGACCCCCGCCTCGGATCTCGCCGGCGCGGTCAGCCTGTCCAAGCACCGCAGGATCGGCAGCCTGTTCGTCACCAACCTGGCCGGGTCGCCCGATCCCTACAGCGCGCTGCCCAGCTACTGGAGCAAAGAGGTCAGCGACGTCGCCGCGGGCTGCGCCGGCTAGACCCGCACCGGCCGCCAGGCCTCCGGGTCGCCGGGCGCGGCGGTGAAGTCGTACCGCAGCCCGGCTCGCGACAGCGCGACCAGCGAGATCGACGTGGTCCCCCAGATCCGGCCGCCGCCGAGGTCGCGCCGCACGATCAGCGCACGCGGGTCCTCGGGGCCGAGGCCGTCGCCGTCCAGCAGCGGCAGCCAGGCTCCCCAGGCCAGCGAGACCGGATCGCCAGGCCGCGGCGCTGGGCGCTGCGCGCCGTGAAGCCGCGGCAGGAAGTGCTCGATGCGCGCGCGCTCATGATCCATGGCGCCCCGAAGCTCGCCGTCCAGGCCGCTGTTCACCACGACGTGCAGGCCGGCCGGCAGCTCGCGCTCGTCAAGCTCGGCGCCGTCCCAGCTGCACAGCACGGCCCGTCCCAGCTCGGCGATCAGCAGGTGGAACGGGTCGAAGTCGGCGAGCCCGGCGCGCTCGAGCTTCCCGTGCTCGGCGGCCTGCAGCGGCAGGGTGCCCCTGGTCCGACGCGACCCTTCCGGCGCCATCCGGCCCCGGGCGTTCAGGACGCAGGTCACCCGGGGCGTCGCTGGCGCCACGGCCAGCCACGTTCCCCCGGCCTGCAGGTCCAGCCCGCCGATCAGCCCTGGATGATCCGGCCAGTGCCGGCCAGGGGGCTCCCAGGCCCGGTCGGCGAGCTCATCGCGAACTCCGGCAAGCAGCAACGGGCCATCGGGGTCGACGCTCACGATCGCGGTGCACATGCCTCTATTGGACCGCGAAGCCCGGATGCTGCGACGATGAGGTGCCCGCAGGCAGATCGCCGCGGGCACACGTCTGGAAGGCGGTCGCCGATGGCGCTAGAGGTCAAGCGGCTGCAGCTGGCGAAGCTGCGCGGTCTCGACGGGACGCAGTGGCCGGTGCACGGCTTCGTGGTCACCCACCCGGACGGCGCGGTGCTGGTGGACACCGGCGTCGGCGGCCCGGACGAGATACTCAGCGACTGGCGAGTGGTCAACCGCTCGGCCGCTGACGCGCTCGCCGAGCTCGACATGACCCCGGGCGACATCGGCCTCGTGATCAACACGCACCTGCACTTCGACCACTGCGGGCAGAACGCCGTGTTCCCGCACGCCCCGTTCTACGTGCAGCGGGCCGAGGTAGAACGTGCCAAGCGGGAGGCACGGGAGCTGTACGACTGGTTCGGCTTCATGGACGCGCAGTTTGAGTTGCTCGACGGCGACGCCGAGGTGCTGCCCGGCCTTTCGGTGATCACGACGCCCGGGCACACCGTGGGCCATCAGTGCGTCGTGGTCCAGTCCGGCGACGGCGCCCCCGACGTGCTGATCGGGGACGCCGCGTACACGCCCCGGCTCTACCAGGGCGCGCCCGACGAGGAACTGCCGGATGGCCAGGCGAGCGACCCGGTCGCGTGGCGAAACTCGCTGGCTCGGATCCGGAAGACCGGCGCCGCGAGGGTGCACTTCTGCCACCACAGTGACGTCGTGCACTCCTGACCGGCCCACCGGCGAGCGCGCAGGCGGCGCTCAGGCTCAGCCGAGCTTGAACGGATCCCGGCTGACGCCGCTCAGCTCCACCCACACCGTCTTCAGCGCGGTGTACTCGTCGATTGCCGCGAGCCCGTTCTCCCGGCCGAAGCCGCTCGTCTTGAACCCGCCGAACGGCGCCATCGCTCCGACGGCGCGGTAGGCGTTTATCCAGACCGTGCCCGCGCGCAGGCCCCATGGCCATCCGGTGCGCGCGCGATCGTCATGTCGTTGCAGGCCCGCGGGAGAACCGTTGGCTGCCATCGAAGCCCTCCTTGCCATCATGGCCATCATGACTCTCATTAGGAGGCTGGCTCCGATGGCGATCTCAATCCGAGACCTCGAGGAGGCTGCGGCCGCGGGCTGGCGGGCGCCGGAGGAGACCACTATGAGAGGGGATCGGAGAGGGCAGGGGAGGTGGGTCGGGGGCGGGGGCTGGCTGCTGCGCGCGGCCGGCGGCTTCACCGGGCGGGCAAACAGCGCGCTCGCGACCGGGGACCCCGGCATGCCGCTCGCCGATGCCGTCGGCGAGGTCTGCCGCTGGTACACCGTGCGCGGGCTGCCCGCGCTGGTCTCGGTCGCCTACCCCATCGGAGATCCGGACGCCGACCCGGTGGACCGGTTCCTCGCCGGGCGCGGCTGGCCGGTGCGCTCCGGCGCTGCGACCGTGATGACCGCCGCGTCCGCAGATGTGGCAGACGCCGCGGCGGACGCGGCCGCGGCCGTGCGCGTCGACCTGGCCGCCGAGCCCGACGAGGCGTGGCTGGGGCGGTACCGGTTCCGCGGCCAGCCGCTGCCGCCGATCGCCCGCAGGCTGCTGCTGTCCGCGCCGTGGCAGCGGTTCGCGTCGGCGCGCGAGGAAGGCGGCACGATCGCCGTCGGCCGGGTGGCCGTGGCGGACGGCTGGGCCGGCCTGACCGCGGTCGAGGTGGACCCGGCCCACCGCCGGCGCGGCCTCGGCCACGCGATCACCGGCGCGCTGGCCGCGGCCGCCGTGCAGCGCGGCGCCCCCAACCTGTACCTGCAGGTCGAGAACGACAACACGGCAGCGCGCGCCCTGTACCGCCAGGCCGGCTTCACCGACCACCACGGCTACCACTACCGGCTCGCTCCGGAGACGCGGGAGGCGCAGGGGGCGCGGAAGGCGCATGGGGAGCATGAGGAGCGCGGGCGGTCGGCCCGGGGGCACGCGAGCGGCGCGGCTCAGCGCACGAACTCGAGCGCCTTATCGATGTTGTATTCCACGATCCGCAGCATCGGCTCCCGGTCGGGAAAGTCGCCGTCGAGCAGCCGCAGCGGCCCCGCGATCAGCGACAGGTGCATCGCGAGGCGGTAGAAGCGCAGGCGCTCCTCGTCGAGCCCGTCTTCGCGCAGCAACCGGTAGTGCTCGCCGAAGCGCAGCCGCAGGAACACGTGCTCCCACTCGACGTCGAAGAACATTAGGCCCTCGATGTCGATGAGCACCGGCTCGCCCCGCTCGTCGATCAGCACGTGATCGGGCCCGAGCTCGCCGTGGATCAGCCGGTAGTCGGCCCGGGGCTGTACCGCGGCGGCCAGACCGGCGGTGACGGATTCCAGCTCGGCGCGGGCGGCGGCCACGCGGCCCACCCGCGACGCCGCGTCGGCGAGATGGCCCAGGGCCCGGTCGAGCACGATCTGCTCACACGTTCGGGCCGCTGGCGCGACGCCGCTGCCGGCCAGAGCGACCCTGCCGATGTGACGGCCGCGGCAGCCGTACATCGCCCGCAGCGCCGCGGCAAGACGGGCCAGGGCCTGCTGCGCGCCGGGCTCGGCGCGCTCCAGCCACTGCTCCAGGGTTCCGCCGCGCACGTCCTCCACCAGGGCGATCTCGGCCGGGTAGACGGCCAGGGTGCGGTCGAGCAGGTACACCCGCGGCGTGCGCACGCCCACCGCCGCCAGCCGCGCGCCCGCCGCCTCGAACAGGCCGGCCCCGAGGCTTCGCCGAACGGCTCCTCGTCGGCGGCCGGGCCGCGCGGCGCTGGCCAGTAGTTTTCCGCCGCGGCCCAGATATAGCCGATCACCGTGCGGCCGTCGTCGAGCGACAGCCGGTAGACGCCCTTCTTGCTGCCGCCACGGAGCCGGCGTACCGCGGCCAGCCTGCGGCCGGGCCCGAACGCGACGCGCACGACCGCCTCGAGCTCGTCCCGCGCCGCGGGACCGCGAGCCACCTCAGGCCACCAGCAGCCGGGCGCCGAGTTCCGCGGTGTCGCTGGCCAGCACGTCGGCGTTACGTTCCGGCCAATGTCCGGAGTGGAGATCGGCGCGCAGGTTCGTGACCGCCCGGTGCTCTGCCTCGGGACCTACCAGGGCCCACACCGACGTGCCGCGCCTGACCTCGGGCAGCAGGTAGGCCTCGGGGCGGCGCCAGTAGGCGTGGAAGAAGCCGTCGACGCAATCCCAGGGGATCGGCACCGGCTCCATCCGGGCGCCGATCGCGCGGGCCCGCTCGGCGAGCGTCGGGCCCCCGGACACGAGCCGCGCGAACTCCGGCAGGTAGTCCCGGGTGAGCCAGAACCGCCCGGTGTCGGCGGCGTCGAACTGGAACACCACGACGCGGCGGGCGACCCGGCGCATCTCGCGCAGGCCGGCGACCGGATCGGCCCAGTGGTGGTCGGACAGCACAGCCATCGCGGCGTCGAACGCGTTGTCGGCAAACGGCAGATGCTCCGCTCGGGCGGACAGGCACGGCGCCGCGCCCGGCGGCCGCTGCGCGCGCATGACGGCCGACGGCTCCACCGCGGTGACGTCGCGCTCCGGCGGTTCGTAGGACCCGGTGCCCGCGCCGACGTTCAGCAGCGTGCGGGCGTCACCGAGCGCCGCCCAGATCTGCGCGGCGATGCGCGGCTCGGTGCGGCGCGTCACCGGGTACGTGTGCCCGATGGTGTCGTACAAGGGCCCGTCACGCATAGCTGTGTGCCTGGTCTGGGTACCGGCCGGCGGCCACGTCGGCGGCGTACCGGCGGGCCGCGTCCAGCAGCCCGCCGGAGGTGTCGGCGTACTGCTTGACGAACCGTGGCAGCCTGCCGGTGGTGAGGCCGGCCATGTCCTGCCAGACCAGGATCTGGGCGTCGCAGTGCGGGCCGGCGCCGATGCCGACCGTGGGCACGCGCAGCGCCTCTGACACGCGCCTGCCCAGGCCGGCAGGCACCGACTCGAGCACAACCGCGAACGCGCCCGCGCGTTCCAGCGCGGTGGCGTCGGCGAGCAGTTCCTCGCCCGCGTCGCCGCGGCCCTGGACCCGCCGCATCCCGCCGAGCACATTCACGCTCTGCGGCGTCAGCCCGAGGTGGCCCATCACCGGGATGCCCGCCCCGGTCAGCGTCTCCACCTGCGGCACGACGCGGCGGCCGCCCTCCAGCTTGACCGCCTGCGCGCCGCCTTCCTTCAGGTGGCGCACCGCGTTCGCCAGCGCGGCCTGCGGGCCGGACTGGTAGCTGCCGAACGGCAGGTCGGCGACCACGAGCGCGGTCCGGGTGCCGCGGACGACGGCCTGCACCATCGTGATCAGCTGGTCCATGGTCACCGGCAGCGTGTCCGGGTAGCCGAGCACCATCTCCGCGCTCGTGTCGCCGACGAGCAGCGCGCGGACCCCGGCCTGCTCGAAGATTCCCGCGGTGAGCGCGTCGTAGCTGGTGAGCATCGACCACCGCTCGCCCCGGTCGGTGGCCGCCTGCAGGTCTTTGATCGTGATCCGCCGGCCGGCGGGCCAGGCCATGGTCTCGGGCATGGCTGTTCCTCTCTGGTCGCCACCGTCACGGGGTTGGCGCCACCTCCGATCCTGCACCCCCCACGGCCCGGCAGGCCAGCCCGCTGCCCCGGTCTCAGACCTTGTGCTGCAGCGAGTACCTGACCGTCTGCAGCCGGATCTGGCCGTCGCGGAAGATGAACGTGTCGATGCCGTCCTCGACCCTGGTCTTCTCCGCGTCGGCGGTCCACTCGATGAACAGCACGTCGCCCTCGTAGATCTGGGTCGGGACCTCCCAGGCCGCGTTCGGCACGTCCGCGAGCAGCTGGGTGAACGCGGCCCGGATGCCGTCCTTGCCATACCGCACGCCGCCGGGCGTAATGAAGACCGCGTCGTCGGCGTAGTCGTCGACGATCGCGTCCAGGTCGCCGGCGATGAGCGCCTCGGCGTGGTGGGCGAACACTTCCTGGGGCGTGAGTGCCATCGCGCTGCTCCTTTTCGCTAGTAGTGGGGCGATTCTACGGTCGTCATCACCACGCGCGCCGTAGGCCAAACCGGCGGCCCGGCACCGCTACGATCCCCTCGGGTAAAGCGGGAGGTACGGGACAGGGGAGGTGGCCCGATGGGCCGAAGACCAAAGGCGTGCCCGGCGCAGGGCACGGGCAGATCAGCGAGCATGGCCGGCCTGGCTGCGGCGGCATTGTCGGTCGCCCTGGCTGGCGCGCTCGCCGGATGCGGAAGTTCCGGCACATCGGCCAGCACCGGCACGACACCGTCGGCCGCGGCTGCGGCCACCCCCGCCGCCACGTCGTCGGGCGGCACCACCGCCCCGGCCGCGTCCGGCTTCGTGGCCATCGTGGAGCCGTTCGACCCCGGTCACCCGGCCAGGACCGGCGCGGCGCCGGCCACCTGCGGCGGCCAGTCGACGACCCTGGCGATCGAGAAGTGCTACGACGCCAGGACCGAGAACACGGACGCCCAGATCGATGCCGCGCAGCTCGCGCCGTACCAGAGCGCGTCGGCGTCGCAGCGCTCGACGATCCTCGCCCAGGACAGCCACTGGCTCGCCGCGCGCGGGCCGGTGTGCACCAAGGCCTACCAGAGCGGCGGCACGATCGACGGGATCGACGTCGCGGGCTGCCTGCTCGACGAGAGCACCGCCCGCCTTGACGCCGTGAAGGGGAGCACGCCGCCCGAGGCGATGCTCAAGGTCACCGACAACACCGATCCGAGCGCGCTGTCCTGGTACACGACGCCGGAGGGCTCGCGGATCGCGATGGTGGACACGCAGGGGGACAACAGCGGCGGCGCGATCATCGCCTGGGTGATCATCGGCGGCGCCGACGGGTTCGTGATCAACTCGAGCCAGTTCTACTTCAGCGACGGGTCGTTCGTCGACCACGGCGTGATCCAGCCGCCCAGCCCCGGCTTCCACCGGGTGGCACCCGAGACGGAGTACCAGTTCGAGATCGACTACACCCACCTCAGCGCCGACCCGAACGCGTCCAAGGGCAACGGGGGCTACGTCTACGTGCCCGGCACCCCGGTCGCCATCTGGCAGTGACACGTGGCGGGCCGGGGTTTGCCCCGGCCCGCTGCACGGTCGTGAACTTGCCGATCTGTCAGTAGCTGTTGAGCCAGTGCGCCACGAAGCTGGAGCCTCCGGCGGCCAGGCCCGACACCTTGTCCAGCGGGTACGTCTGGGTGGCGTCGAACATCGTGATCTGGGTCGGGTTCGGGCCCGCCGAGATCGGTCCCTTGGCGCCGCTCGAGGTCTGCACGGCGCCCACCGGGGTCCAGTTGCGGAAGTACGCAAGCGGCGTGATGCCGATGGGGAACGCGGGACGCTCGGCGATCCACTCTGCGCTCTCGTTCGTGCAGGTGGTGCACGACTGCACGGTAGAGAAGCTGTTCGCCGGGTTGGTGTAGTCCCGCAGCGCCAGCGTGTACGAGGTGCCGCGCCGCTCCACCGAGGCGGCAATCACGTCGCCGGGCTGCACCGTGGAGCCGACCGTGACCGAGGCTCCCGGGTACATCTCCCACCAGGTGTAGTAGTAGGCCACGCCCTCGAAGCAGTAGGCGAGCGTGCCGTCCTGCTCCACGGTCGCGTTGCTGTAGCCGTCGAGGCCGACCCAGTACGCGGTCAGTTCCTGCTCCGGGCTGCACTGCGTGGCCGGCTGCCGCCAGGTGGCGGAGACGCCGGTGAAGGTGTTCGCCGTGGTGGAGCTGTCCGCGTACCCGGACCAGTTGTAGCTGCCCACCGACGTGGTGCCGCTCGCCCCCGCCTTCAGGTTCACCTCGCCCGGCTTCACCAGCTCGGCGCTCGGCTTGTACCCCTCACGCAGCATTCGGGTCAGCGCGGCCCGCGCCTTGGCCGACAGTTCGGCCTTGGCCGCGGTGGCGACGTGCGCCGGCCGTGCTGCGCCCTGGTGGCTGGCCGCGGCGAGGCTCACGGCGGCCACGCCTGCGACCGCCATGGCGAGGGCGGCAACGGAGCCGATCACCGTCGCGGCTACTCGCGGTCTCTTCAGCTTCATGTGCGTCCTCTTTCTCCTGGAGACCGGTGACGCGCATGATCCGCTAAGACGCGCCGCCGCCGATCGGGGATCTGGCCAGCCATGCCACTCCTAGTCTTTGCTCATGGAGCCGAAAGATATGGGTGTTATGGGAAAGTTAAGCCCTTGCCCGACGGCTGGACAAGGGTGGCGGAATGGCAATGGCGTCCATTCAGCCCGGTGCCGCGCCAGGCCAGCTCACCAGCCGCACCACCGGAAAACCGCCGTGATGGACCTCAAGCCCGGCCACCCCGCCCGTCGGCAGGTCCGCGCCGGGATCGGGCTCACCTGCCAGGCAAGGCAGGGCCGCGCGCAGGTTCGCGCCGTGCGCGACCACCAGCGAACGCTCCGTCGCGGCGCTGTCTGCCAGGACCGGCGAGCCGTCCGGCAAGGCTCTGTCCGCCAGGACCGGCGGGTGCCCGGCCGCGGCGCCGCCCGCCGGGACCGGCGGGTGCCCGGCCGCGGCGCTGCGTGCCACCACTGTGAGCGCCCGGAGCAGCCGGGCGCACAGCTCGTCGCGGTTCTCGCCGCCCGGGAAGCTGGCAAGAGTGTCACCCGCGCGCCAGGCGGCGAGCACCGCGGTGTAGATCTCCCACGCCTGGGCGTCGCTGCGGCCGTCCAGCTCGCCGACGTTGACCTCGCGCAGGTCGTCGAGTTCCATGGCCACCGGCAGCCCGAGCCGTTGCCCGACGATGTCGGCCGTCTGCCTGGCCCGGCGCAGCGGCGAGCAGGCCAGCAGGCGAACCGGGCCTGCAGCACGGACCGCGAGGCGCTCGCCCAATTCCCGCGCCTGCCGCCGGCCAACGTCGGTCAGGTCGCCGTCAAAAACCCGGTACGAAAGCGTCCTCGTCAGATTGGCGACGTTCTCCCCGTGCCGCGCCCACAGAACGTCCGCCGCCACCCTCTCCTTCCCGCCATTCCTCGATCATCGCAAGTCTTCACGCGTTTCAGTCATTTGCTGTCCCCATTTCGACCCATTTGTGATTACCGAACACGTGAAAAGAACTTCCACGCCGGGCGGAATGGAGCCTGTGGTGCGCCGGAGACTACATCCAGTCGGCGTGGCGGGGCCAGGCGAGGAGGGTGTCGACGACCTCGGGCGGGCCTTCCTCGGGCGCTCTGACCCCTGCGGCGTAGCGGCCTCGGTAGAACAGGAGGGGTGGGTTGGGGGCGCACTCGCCGAGCTCGATCACCCGGCCGATCACCACGAAGTGGTCGCCGGCCTCGTGCACGGCCTCGATCGCGCACCCGATCCAGGTGAGTGCGCCCTCCAGGACCGGCGCCCCGGACGAGCAGGCCCTCCAGCGCAGCCCGGCGAACTTGTCGGCCCCGGTCGCGGCGCTGATCCCGAACCGGCGCGACAGTTCGCGCTGCCCGTCGGTCAGCACGTTGGCGCAGAAGTGGCCGGCCCGCTCGATCCGCGGCCAGGTGGCCGACCCGCGGCTCGGGCAGAACAGCACCAGCGGCGGCTCCAGCGAGACAGCGGCGAACGACTGGCAGGCGAACCCGACCGGCTCGCCTTTGTCGCCGACCAGGGCGGTTATGACCGTGACGCCGGTGCAGAAGTGACCGAGGACCTGCCGGAACCGCCGCGGTTCCGGCTCGAACCCGGCCTGCGTTACCTCCGGCTCCGCGGTCAATGCGCGCCCGCAGCGAATCGGTGTCCCCACAGGCTGATCGCGGTGGTCTCCCTGCTGATCCACGTTGCGTCGTCGACGAGCCGGCCGTCGGTGCCGTACTCGACGTCGAACCCGCCGGGCGTGGCCACGTAGAACGACACCATCAGGTCGTTGGCGTGCCTGCCCAGCGTGGCGCTCATCGTTGCGCCGCGCCGGGTGCACCGGTCCATGGCGGCGCCGACGTCGTCCAGCGCGGCGACCTCGATCATCAGATGCACGATCCCGGCGGGCGCGGGAAACGGCGCCAGCGCGAGCGAGTGGTGCCGCGGGTTGCAGCCGAGGAAGCGCATCCACAGCGGCGGCCCGCCCGCGGGCTTGCCGAACAGTTCCGGCGCCATCCGCATCGAGTCCCGCAGCCGGAATCCCAGTACCTCGGTGTAGAACCGCAGCGCGGCGTCGCCGTCGGATACCGGCAGCACCACGTGGCCGAGGCCGAGCGGGCCGGTCACGAAGCGGTTCGCGTACTTGCTGACCACCGGCCGGTGCTCCAGCGCCGCGCCGGAGAAGACCTCGAGGGCGTTGCCGGACGGATCGTCGAATCGCAGCAGCTGCCCGACCCGGCGCTCGGCAAGTTCCGCCGCCGTGCCCGGCTTGACCGCGACCCCGGCGTCGTCCAGCGCCCGGGCGACCTCGGCGAACTCGGGCTCGCCCGGCACCTCCCAGCCGGAGGCGAGCAGCCGGTCCTGCTCACCGGGGAGGATCACCAGGCGGGCGGGGAACTCATCCATTCGCAGGTACAGCGCATCCGGGTCGGGACCGCGGCCCTCGACCATGCCCAGCACGCTGACGCCGAACTCCCGCCAGGCCGGGACGTCCGCTGACTCGATCCGCAGGTAGCCGAGCGAGGCGATCGGCGTCATCGGCTGCCCCCTTCCAGGAAGCTGAGCGCGAGCCGGTTGAACTCGTCGAACTTCTCCAGCATGACCCAGTGCCCGCAGCCGCCAAACACGTGCAGCTGGGCGCGGCGGATCTGCTTGAGCGCGACCAGCGCGCCATCCAGCGGATTGACCCGGTCCTCCCGCCCCCAGAGCAGCAGCACGCGCTGCCGCAGCCGGTGCGCCTCCCGCCAGAGCAGCCCGTCGTCGGCGTACGCCGGGTCGTAGAAGGATGCGCCCATCGAGGCCATCGCTGCGATGGCCTCGGGTGCGCTGGCGATGGCGTACCGTTCCTGCACCAGCTCGTCGGTCACCAGCCGCTGGTCAAAGACCATTGTGCGGAGGAAAGCTGCCATCTTCTCCGGGCTGGGGCCGGGCGGCGCCGCGAACTCCATCAGCCGCCGGATGCCCTCGGTCGGGTCGGGGGAGAAGACGTTCAGTCCGAGCCCGCCCGGCGCCATCAGCACCAGCCGGTCCGCCCGCTCACCGAAGCGCAGCGCGAAGCGGACCGCCGTGCCGCCGCCGAGCGAGTTGCCGACCAGGTGCACCCGGTCGATCCCGAGCCCGTCGAGCAGGCCGGCCATCGCCTCGGCGGCGAACGTGAAGTAGTTGCCGGTCACCGGCGGTTTGTCGGAACGGCCGAAGCCGGGCTGGTCGAGCACGAGCGTGCGGAAGCGCGCCGCGAACACGGGCAGGTTCCGGCCGAAGTTGCTCCAGGCCGACGCGCCGGGCCCGCCGCCGTGCAGCAGCACCACCACCGGCGCGGGTTCCGCCGTGTCAGCCGGTGCGGCCTCGTGGTAGTGCAGCCGCATCCCGGCAGCATCGATGTAGCGGCTCGTCGCGTCGAAGTCCGCGGCCGCGGCAGAGAAGGGGGCATGGGGAGGGCCGGGGAGGTGGGTGGGGGGCGAAGAATCGGTCTCGGTCAAATCATGCCGTCCGGCTGAATCCGCAGGCCGAACTCGCCCCGGCCGAACATCGACAGCGCCCGCTCCGGGTCGTTGATCGCGTGCACCCGGCCGGCGTGCGCGTCCCGCCAGAACCGCTGGATCGGGGTGCCGCGCTTCAGCGCACGGCCGCCGGAGTTCTCGAACAGCCGGTCCACCGCCCTGATCGCCTGCCCGGTGCCGCGCACCTGGTCGCGCCGGATCCGCAGCCGCAGCGGGAGCGGGATCTTCGTGCCCGCGCGGGCGTGCTCCATCAGCTCGGCCATGTTGCGCTCGAGCGCGAGCCACGCCGAGTCGAGCTCCGCCGCGGCCTCGGCCACCCGCACCTGCGAGTGCGGATCCTCCGCCGCCTTCTGGCCAACGTAGGAGGCGCGCACCCGTTCCCGCTGGTAATCAACGTGTGCCTGGTAGGCGCCCATCGCCATTCCGATGATCGGCGTGGTGATCGCGTAGGAGAACAGCGACCCGTACGGCAGCCGGTACAGCGGCGCCGGGTTGGCCTCCTGGCCCGGGCAGGCGCAGCGGAACACGTCGTTGAAGGACAGCGACCGGAACTCGGGCACGAACACGTCCGAGACCAGGATGTCGTTGCTCCCGGTGCCGCGCAGCCCGACGGTGTCCCACACGTCGTCGATCGCGTAGTCGCTGGCGGGCAGCAGGAACGTGCGGTAGTCGGCCGGGTTGCCCTCCTCATCCTTGGCGATCGCGCCGAGCAGCACCCAGGTGCAGTGGTCGCACCCGGACGAGAAGCTCCACCGGCCATTCAGCCGGTGCCCGCCGGGCACGGTCTCGGCCTGCCCGGTCGGCGCGTAGGACGAGGACATCCGGGTGCCCGGGTCCGTTCCCCACACCTCTTCCTGTGCCTGCAGCGGGAACAGCGCGAGCTGCCAGGGGTGCACGCCCACGACCGACGAGACCCAGCCGGTCGAGCCGCAGGCGCTGGCGATGAGCCGCACCGCGGTCAGGAACGTGAACGGGTCGGCCTCGAGCCCACCGAACCTGGCCGGCTGCAGCAGCCGGAAGAACCCGGCCTCGGTCAGCGCCTTGACCGACTCGGCGGGCACCACGCGGGCATCCTCGGTTTCCTGGGCTCGCTCCCGGAGCACCGGCAGCAGTTCACTGACCCGAGCGACGACGGCCTCTCCGACGTTCTCGCCCACTGCGAATGCCTCCGATCGCGCCGGCGCGGGGAGCCAGGCGCAGTATCCCTAGACTAGAACATGTTCTAGTCTAGGTGGTAGCAGCTGAGCATGGAGGGCTACATGACCGACCGGCACGGTGTTCGGGGGATCATCGCCGGACCGCCACCGGCCAGGTTCGCGCGCGGCTGGCACTGCCTCGGCCTGGCCGAGCGGTTCCGGGAGCCAGGCCCGCACGCCGTCGAAGCGTTCGGGACAAAGCTGGTGGTTTTTGCAGACTCCCGCGGGAAGCTGAACGTGCTCGACGGGTACTGCCGTCACATGGGCGGCGACCTGACCGAGGGCACCGTCAAGGGAGACCAGGTGGCCTGCCCGTTCCACGACTGGCGGTGGGGCGGCGACGGCAGGTGCGCGCGCATCCCGTACGCGGCGCGGGTTCCGCCGGCCGCGCGGACCCGGTCCTGGCTCACGCTCGAGCAGAACCGGCACCTGTTCGTGTGGAACGACCCGCAGGGGAACCCGCCGCCCGAGCACGTGACGATCCCCCGGATCGAGGGCGCGTTCTCCAACGAGTGGTCCGAATGGACCTGGGACTCGCTCCTGGTCGACGGCGCGAACTGCCGTGAGGTGATCGACAACGTCGTCGACATGGCGCACTTCTTCTACATCCACTTCGCGTTCCCGACCTACTTCAAGAACGTGTTCGAGGGCCACATCGCGTCGCAGTACCTGAACACCCGGGCCCGGCCGGACGTCGGCAGCGGCTCGAACTACGCGGATGGCGGCGAGAGCACGCTGCGTTCCGAGGCGTCATATTACGGGCCGTCGTACATGATCGACTACCTGTGGCACGACTACCACGGCATGGACATCGAGAGCGTGCTGATCAACTGCCACTATCCGGTCACGCCCAACTCGTTTCGGCTGCAGTGGGGCGTGATCGTGAAGCGGCTGCCCGGGCTGTCCGACGAGCAGGCCAGCAAGTTCGCCCGCAAATTCGCCAAGTTCATCGGGCTGGGCTTCGAGCAGGATGTGGCGATCTGGACGCACAAGACCCGCGTCGACAACCCGCTGCTGTGCGCCGAAGACGGCCCGGTCTACCAGCTGCGGCGCTGGTACGAGCAGTTCTACAGCGACGTAGAGGACATCAAGCCGTACATGGTCGAGCGCTACGAGTTCGAGGTGGATACCACCCGCGCGGTAGCGGAATGGGAGCTCGAGGTGGCGGCGAACCTCGGTGCGCAGCCCGGCGAGGCGGCCGGAGCGTCCGGGGCGTGAGCGAAGCCGAGCGGCTCACCGTCGATCCTCCGGCCGACGAGCGGGAGGCCGGGTTCCAGCCGGTCGAGTGCGAGCGGTGCGGCGCGACCGCGCTGGTCGCCAAGTTCAGCCCGCAGCACACGAGCGTGCAGTGGAGCTTCGAGTCCGTGCACGCCTGCGCCGAGTTCAGTGCCCGGGCCGCGGCGGGCGAGCAGACCGCACTCATCGACACCTGCGCCAGCCTGCGCGACAGCATCGACCGGGCGGTGCGCGACGGCCGCCTGGAGATCCTGCCGCCCTGACCGCCGCCGTGACCGCCGGGTGCGGCTAGCGCGACGATTGCCAGCGGCGGACGGCGAGCACGCCGGGCACCGCGGCGAGGACGAGCGTCCAGGCCGCCAGGTGGAGCACGGGAACCGCGAGCGGGCCGCCGTCGGCGAGGGCCCTGATCACCGCGACCGCGGATGAGACCGGGTTGACCCGGGCGATCGGCTGCATCCACCCGGCCAGCCGGCCCACCGGGGCGTAGCCGGAGCTGACGAAGGCCAGCGGGATGAACGGGAAGTACAGGGCGCGCTCGGCGGTCTCCACGTCGCCGATGAGCAGGGCCAGCAACGCGCAGGTGATGCCGAGCGCGGTACCGAACCCGACCGCCACCGCGACGATCCCGGCGATCCCGGCCAGGCCGGTGTGCACCCGGAAGCCGAGCAGGCTGCCCACGCCGATCATGACCAGGGCCTGCGCGAAGTAGACCACGGTGTCGGAGGCGGACCGGCCGATCAGCGCGGCGCTGCGCGGCATCGGCAGCGACCGGAACCGGTCGGCCAGGCCGGTGTCGGCGTCCCTGACGATGGCCAGCCCGGTGACCGGCGCGGTCAGCACCACGTTCTGGATCATGATTCCGGGGATGAGGAACTGCCGGTAGCTGGCCCCGCCCACCGAGGAGGCCAGGTTCTCCATCACGGACACGAACAGCACCATGATCAGCACAGGCTGCAGCAGCGGGTAGATCAGCCGGGCCGGGCTGGCCCGCAGCACCCGGAGGTAGCGGCCGGCGATGAGCCCGCTGTCGCGCACCAGCGCGCCGGGACCTGGGCGTTCGTCCCGCTGCCCGGCCAGCTGCGCCGGGCCGGAACCGGTCAGGCTGGCCTGCGTCATCCCGCCTCCGCCCCGGTCATGGCGGTGGTCCCGGCCGTCAGGGCGAGGAACGCCTCGTCGAGAGACGGCTGGCGCAGCGAGATGTCGGCCACGCCGATCCCGTCCGCCCGCAGCGCGTCGGCGGCGGACAGCAGGGTGCCAAGACCGTCGCGGGCGACGATGGCCAGCCGCCGGGACGCCTCGTCCACCTGCAGGTCGGCTGGCGCAAACCGGGCACCGAGCGCCGCTCTCGCCGCCGCGGCGTCCTGGCCCGCCAGCAGCACGTCCACGACCTGTGTTCCGGTGCGCGCCTTCAGCTCGGCCGCGGTGCCGGCGGCGATGACCCGGCCGTGGTCCAGCACGTGCACGGCGTCCGCGAACCGGTCCGCTTCCTCGAGGTACTGGGTGGTCAGCAGCATCGTCGTGCCGGCGTCGCGCAGTTCCCTGAGCGCTGCCCAGAGCTCGACCCGGCTGCCGGGGTCGAGCCCCGTGGTCGGCTCGTCCAGGATCAGCAGCGCGGGCCGGTTCATCAGGCTGGCCGCCAGGTCCAGGCGGCGGCGCATGCCGCCGGAGTAGGTGCGCACTGCTCGCCCGGCCGCGTCGGCCAGGCCGAAACGCTCGGCGAGCTGGCCGGCCCTCCGCCGGGCCTCCTGCCGCCCGAGCCCGGCGAGCCGGCCGATCAGCACCAGGTTGTCGCGGCCCCGCAGCGCCTCGTCGAGCCCGGCGAACTGCCCGGTCAGCCCGATCCCGGAACGCACCGCGTACGGGAAGGCCGTCACGTCGCGGCCGAGCACCCGGACGGTGCCCGAATCCGGGCGCAGCAGCGTGGCGAAGATGCGGACCAGGGTCGTCTTTCCCGCCCCGTTCGGGCCGAGCAGCGCGGTCAGCGAGCCGGACGGAACCGTGAGGTCGACGCCGCGCAGCGCCTGGACGGTACCGAACGACTTGACCACGCCCGATGCCTCTATCGCCGGTCCCCCGGCCGGAGCGGTCATATTGTGAGGCTAGCACTTAATGAAGTAGGCTCACAATGTGTCTGACACAGGAACTTCTGAGGCAGCGCTCTCCGGACGGGCTGACCTGTCCTCGGCGCTCGGGATGGACTTGCCCGAACGGGTCATGGGGCGGTTGTTCGCGCTGGCGCCTCGGCTGGTCGAGATCCAGGATCTTGGAGCACGCGAGTACGGGATGAGCTACGCGCGCGGCCGGGTGGTGGCGGCGCTGCACGCGCTGGGGCCGGTGAAGATGCGAAGGCTGAGCCAGGCGGTCGGCGTCACCCCGCGGACCATCACCGGCCTGGTCGACGCGCTGGAGGCCGACGGCTGGGTCGTACGGCAAGCCGATCCCGGCGACCGCCGCGCGACCATCGTGGCGCTCACCCCGGCCGCCGGCTCATCGTTCGCCCGGCTGCTGCAGGCCTATAGCGGCCTAGCCCAGGATCTGGTCGGGGACATACCCGAGGCGGACCTGCGGTGTGCCATCGCCGTGATCGAGCTCATCGCGGACCGGCTGGACGAGGTGGTGCGCCAGGGCACCGCGGCATTCGACGCCGATCCGGCACCGCCGCCCAAGGACCTGCGGAAGAAACCCTGACGACCATGAGTTGCCTGCTTATGTGACTCAGCTGCCGCTTTCCGTTCTGGATCTTTCTCCGGTTGCCGTCGGGACCACATCGGGCCAGGCGCTGAACAACACCACCAAGCTGGCCAGGCGCACGGAGGAACTCGGCTACCGGCGGTTCTGGGTGGCCGAGCACCACAACATGCCGGCGATCGCCAGCTCGGCGCCCGCGGTGCTGATCGGCCACCTGGCGGACGCGACGTCCACGATCCGGGTCGGCTCGGGCGGCGTGATGCTGCCCAACCACGCCCCGCTGGTGATCGCCGAGCAGTTCGGCACGCTCGAGGCGCTGCACCCGGGGCGGATCGACCTGGGCATCGGGCGGGCACCCGGCACCGACCAGCTCACCGCGCTGGCACTGCGGCGCACGATGGAGGGCCTGTCCGGCGAGAAGTTCCCCGAGGAGCTGCTGGACCTGATCAGGCTGTTCGCCGGGGACGCCAGGGCGCGGGTCACCGCGACGCCGGGCGCCGGCGACATGCCCGCGCTCTGGCTGCTGGGATCGAGCGGGTACAGCGCGCAGCTGGCCGGCATGCTCGGCCTGCCGTTCTCGTTTGCGCACCACTTCAGCTCCACCAACACGCTGCCCGCGCTGCAGATGTACCGGGAGCAGTTCCGGCCGTCGCAGTGGCTGGAGCAGCCGTACGCGATGGTCGCGGTGAACACGATCTGCGCCGACACCGACGAACGCGCCAAGTGGCTGGCCGGGCCCGCGGTGCTGTCGTTCATGCGGCTGCGCACCGGAAATCTGCAGCCGCTGGCCACCCCCGACGAGGCAGCCGCCCACCCGTACACGCCCGAAGAGCGGGAGATGGCCTGGAGCCGGTTCGACCAGCAGGCCATCGGCTCTCCGGACACGGTCCGCACGCAGCTGTCCGGGCTGCTCGAGCGCACCCAGGCCAACGAGCTGATGCTCACGACCATGGTGTACGACATCGCCGACCGGATCCGCTCGTTCGAGCTGATCTCGGAGAAGGTCGCGCCGAGCCTGCAGGTCGGCTCCGAGGGCAGCCAGCCGGCGTAACCGGCTCTGCCGCCATTTCCCGAATGCGCGGAACCGCCGCGCCAGCGGCGCCGTCCTAGCTGCGGCACGTTGGTGAGCGGAGGGCGGCGGCCATGAGTCGACGGAGGACGGTCGATCGACGGCGCAACCTCATGCGGGCCGTCGATCGGCGGCGCAGGGTCATGCGGGCCGTCGATCGGCGGCGCAGGGTCATGGGAGCTGTCGCCACGGTGGCGATCATGGCGTGCCTGGCCGGGTGCGGTAGCGTCGCCGCCCGGACCGCCGCAGCGAGCGGACCGAGCCGCGGGCGGCCCGCCCGCACCCATGACGCCAAGTCCTCCAGCGCCCCCGCTGTGCCGGCCGTGGGCACCACGGCTGAAGCGGAGGCCGAGGCGCGTCACCTGCTGGCCGAGCTGGTGCTGCCTAGCGGGGCGCGGCGCCTTCCCGGGCGGCCGGTCCCGGGCGCGGTGTCCTCGCCAGGCCAGAACCTGGGCACCGGGTTTGACCGGTACCGGCTCTTCAGCCTTCCGGTGTCGATGGAAGCCGCGCAGCAGTTTGTGCAAGCGCACCTGCCGGCCGGCCTGACGTCCGGCGGCACGGGCTCGGGCAGCGACGGAGGCGGTCCGGAGTACGACGTGGTGACCGCGGACGTGGCGCCGCGCGCCGTCCCGGCCGGCATCTACACAGCCCAGCTCGTCTACACGATCGCGCCCGACGCCGACGGCGGATCGGTGCTGCGTGCCGACGCGCAGATCATCATCTACCCGGCCCGCTCGGCGGCCGAGTACCTGGACCCGGCCGACATCCGCTCGGTCACCGTGAGCCACACTGCGCCGGACCCGGCCAGCCGGACGATCACCTCGCGGCCGGAGATCGCCCGGCTGGCGCGCCTGGTGGACGGCGAGCACGCCTTCCCGCTGGGACTCGTCTTCTCGTGCCCGGCCGAGCTCCCGCCCAGCTACCAGCTGACGTTCACCCCGGTGTCCGCCAGCCGGCCCACGGTGGTGATCGACCCGGGCAACTGCATGGGCGACGGCGTCTTCGCAGGCGGCGTGCGCCAGCCCGGGCTCGTCGACGCCGGCCTGTTGTCCGTCACCCAGCGGCTCTTGCCCCACCCCAAGACAGCCTCGCCCTAGGGCAAGTGCCAGATCTGTGTGGTGCAGAGCCAGAACACAAGGGCGGCGAGCGCCAGGAAGACCACGGACGCCATGGCGCCCATGGCGTTCACGCGGGCGTCGGCGCGGCCGCCCTCTGGCTCCAGCCAGAACCGCAGGACGCGGGTGACGATCGGCATCACCACCCAGGTCAGCAGCGCGACCGACAGGATGTTGCCGATCAGCAGGCTCTCCCACAGCTCCGCCTTCTTCCAGAGCTCGCTGATCGCCAGGGTGAGCAGGACGACCGTTGGGTAAAGCCCGACGAGCACCGAGAGCGCGGTCTTCCACTTCGCCGGGGCTTCGCCGCCCTCGTCCCCGCCCGCCGGCGCGAACCAGCTGCCGAACGGCGAGGAGATGCGCTTCAGGCTGAAGTTCTTGAAGCGCTTGCCCTCGTCCAGCAGCCGCTGGCGCTCGGCCGACTCCAGCCAAGCGTCGAGATGCTCGTCGGAGTCGAACCGGTAGAGCGCCGTCCACTCGTCCTGGACCCCGGCCACGGGCCGGAACAGCTCCGCCCCGCGGAACCCGTCAAACCCTTGCTCTGCGTCTGTTACCCGGTCCTGCCAGGCGAGGAAGGCGTCCTCGTCGGTCGGGTTGACCGGGTGCGAGACAACGACGGTGACCACATCGGACTCGTCCTCCCGGACGAGCACGTTCTGTGACGCCTGCCCGTCGAAGAGGCCGACGCCGCGCCCGATGAGCTCGCTGCGCTGCTTGCTGGTGAGCCACGACTCGAGATGCGGCTTCGAGTCGAAACGGTAGACGACGGTCCACTCGTCATCGCCGGCGGAAGGCGCGACGTCGTTGCCGAGATATCCGGCAAACTCGGCGACAGCCCGGTTGACGTCCTCCTGCCAGTGCCGGACGTCGCCCTCCCGCCCCTGCTTCATCCGCTGAGCGACGACCACTGTTGCCGGGCTGCGCTCCTCCGCATCCGCCTGCGGATCCGCGGCCCCGTGGCGGCTGGGCACGTCAGTACGGGTGCTTGTCCGGCTTCTCGGACCAGGCCTTGTACGCCACCTCGCCGAGGTCGGTGCGGAACTGGCTGATCTTGATGCTGCGATCCTCGTAGGGCTTTTCGAAGTCCTCGTACTGGAACTGGTCGCTGAAGCCGATTTCGCTGGTCGCGTCCAGGTCGCAGGCGAAGTACACGGCGTCGATGCGGGCCCAGTAGATGGCGCTCATGCACATCGGGCACGGGGCACCGCTGATGAAGATCTCGTGGCCCTTGAGCATCTTTGCCCGCTCAGGGACGCGGTCGGGTGAGCCGGCCGGGCGGGGGATGAACTGCAGCGTGGACTCGTTCTGGTTCTGCGCCGAGATGCTCGGCGCCTCGGGATTGAGGCTGGCCACCGCCTTGCGGATCGTCTCGACCTCCGCGTGGGCCGTGATATCCCCGGTGAGCAGGACGCGGTTCTGGCCGCGGGCGACGATCTTGCCATCCTTGGCGATCACCGCCCCGAAGGGCCCGCCCCAGTTGTTGTCCACCGACTCCTTGGCGAGCCGACACGCCTCTTCCATCAAGTCATCGCGCGTCATCGTTGCCATCATGATCCCCTTCCCCGACGTAGAGCACCATGGGCTTGGCCCTGCAGGCTTGTGGCGATGTGATCGCCGCTAGCCCCGCCCCCGTTGACATGACGGGCCGACCGCAGCAGACGAGCGAGTTCCCCGATTTACCCCCCGTCGGCAGCTCCCCGTGCCGCCAGCTTGACCCCTGGCGACCTTCCTTCCACGGTTTCCTGGCCCCAAAACACCCCAATTACGCAGCCGGCAAAGATCCCAGCGGCGGATACCGGTCGAAGACGCCGGCGGGGTCGAACCGCTCGGCGAGTTGGCGCAGCCGTGGCAGGTTCCCGCCGTAAGCGGCCTCAACCTCCGCGCCTGTTTCGGGGAAGCCCGGCCGGAGCTCCACGCTGTACACGCCGATGGTGTGCGGCTGGAAGGCACGCACGGTCTCCCGGGCCCACGCGACACACTCCTCACGCTGGCCCTCATCGGCCGAAATCGCGTTGACCGGGGCATTCCACTCGCCGCCGCGCCCCCAGAACGCGGTCTCGGTGTCGCCGACGTCGGCCAGCGCTCCCCCGGTGTGCTGAAGATCGATCCGGCAGGCCGAGGTGGGCGCCTGCCTGAGCTGCTCCTCCAGGGCCTCGGCGAGATCGGGACCCGGCGTGGCGTCGAGGAAGACGCTCTTGCCGAAGAAGAACCCGGTGCGCTCGCCCGGTTCCGGTGCGCTGGCCGGCACGGGCTCGCTGCCGTCCGCGAACAGGAGCGCCATCTCCGGGAAGCCGCCGAGGAAGAGCCCGGTTTGAAGTTTCCTGGCGATGGGCGGCGCGGCGGAGCCGAAGGCGGTCGCGGCGCGGCGGGCCGCGTCGACGTCGGCCGGGGAATCGGTTGCGCAGACGGTGTAGACGAGCAGTCCGCGCTTGCCGGGGTCACCGGGCACGGTCCCCAGCACCGCCGACATCGACGTGTGCCGGGGGAGGCTGGTGGCGACGTCGAAGTACGCGGAGAGCCCGCTTGGCTCGACTACCATCCGGTCCACGAAGCGTGGCCCCGCGGGGTGTGTCCGGAATGCGGCGCTTGTCACCACGCCGAAGCTCGGCGCACAGCCCCGCACCGCCCACCACAATTCCGCGTCCGCGCCGGTGCTGTCGCCGGACAGCCGCACCACGTCGCCAGACGGAAGCACGAGCTCCACCCAGACCAGGTGGTCGACGGTGAGGCCGAGGCTGCGGGTGAGGAAGCCCACGCCGCCCCGGGTCGCCAAACCAAGGCCGGCCAGCCGGACGATGCCGATCGGGACCGTCCGCTGCTGGGGCGCCAGCGCGTCGAGCATGGTGCCCATCGTGGCCCCGCCGCCCACGACGACGGTCTCGCCATCTGCCGTGGCGTGGTCCATGCGCGCGGACAGGTCGATCATGACGGCGCCGTCCGATACACAGTTCGAGCTCAGCCCGCCCCCGCGCACCGTCACCGAACATCCGGTCTTCTGCGCGATCTTCATGATCGACGACACGTCGGCCGCCGACGCCGGCGCCACGACACAGGCTGGCCGGCGCCGCGCCGCGTCGGGAAAGAACACCCGGTCCAGCGCCCCGGCGTACGCCGCGCTGCCGGGCAAGGCCGCCCTGTCCCCCAGCTCTTCCTGCAGCAGCCGAACGCTCTCCGATGCCGAATCAGTCATGCGCTACCCCCTGCCCCCGACACTCCAACGCCGATACCAGGAGTGCCCGGCCGTATTGCTGGTCAACCGTGCTGGCGGGCGGCCCGGCGCCCGGGGCCGCCGGGGTCGCGAGCGCCCTGGCTCAGCTCACGCGATCGAGGGCGCCGGGTGCCGCGCACGCCAGCTAAGTTCGGCTTCGCCCATCGGGGTGGTGGGCGGGCCCAGGACGAATGGCCAGATCTCCTCGGCGATGGCCCGCCAGTTGGCGGTCGCGGTCAGCTCGCCGAGCAGCCCGAACAGGCCGAGGTTGATGCGCTGCAGGATCACGTAGGAGCGCGGGATCTGGGCGTACGTCGTCACCGGGCTGCGCACGTCGAAGAACCGGCGCACGACCGCGGACGAATACTCCCCGGTCATCGTCAGTGGCCGGGACTCACGGACAGTGTCGTAGAACAAGGCCATGTGCTCGACGATCTGATCCGTGTCCAGCGGCGCGTCCGCCCGCAGGAAGCCGGCTTTCTCCAGGTTCCGGCGGAACATCTCGGGGTCGTGCTCGACGCACAGGTAGCGCGCCATCTGCATGAGCGGCTCCAGCTCGGTCTCGGTGAAGTGCCGGACCAAGCCGAAGTCCAGGAACGTGACGCGGCCGCCGCCATGGAACAGGTAGTTGCCCGGGTGCGGGTCGCCATTGAACGCGTGCAGCTCGTAAAGGCTGCGGAACACAAACCGGTAGATGGTCTCGGCGGCCAGGTCGCGCTCTGACTGGGGCCACTCGGCAAGATCAGCGAAGCGGGCCCCGTCGGCGAGCTCGCTGGTGACCACCCGCCGGGTCGACAGCTCGTCGACGATCGCCGGGACCACGATCGTGGGATGGCCGTCGTAGTAGTCGGCGAACAGCCGCTGGTTGTCGGCCTCACGCCGGTAGTCGAGCTCCTCGAGGACCCGTTCGCGCAGCTCGTCGAGCAGCGCGTCCACGTCCTGGCTGGGCGCGGTGACCTTCAGCATCCGGCGCAGCAGCGCCACGTTGCCGAGGTCGGCGGCGATGGTCTCGGCGATCCCCGGGTACTGCACCTTCACCGCTACGGCCCGGCCGTCCCGGGTGATCGCGCGGTGTACTTGGCCGATCGAGGCTGCGGCGATCGGCTCCGGGTCCCAGCTGGCGAAGACCTGCTCCGGCCAACCCCCTAGCTCCTCCTTGATGACCAAAGCCGCTAGCTCCGGGCTCATCGGCGGGACGCTGTCCTGCAGCCGGCTGAGCGTCCTGCGCACGCTGGGCGACAGGCCGTTGTCGATGTAGCTGGCCATCTGGCCGAGCTTCATCAGCACGCCCTTCATCGTCCCGAGCGTGCTGGCGACGTCCTCGGCGGTCTGCAGCGCGAGGTCGTTGCGCAGTTGCTGGCGATGCTCGCCCGCGGCCGCGAACAGCCGTGGCGCGCTGGTCGCGTAGCGCGCCCCGCCGCGCGCGACGAGCCGGATCGTGGCCAGGCCACGGCGAAGCCGCAGATTTCCGCGGTGCCGCAGCAGCACGACCGCGGCGACGCCCGCCGCGCCGGCCGCGACCGTGGCCGCGGCGAGAAGCCTCCTCACGCGGGCCGCGCGCCGGCGCGCATCAGCGCGGTTATCCGCTGCCGCGCCTCGAGCACCCCTGGCTCGCCGATGAAGACGGCGTCGAGGACGCCGAGCACCTGCCGGACCTCCTCCCGGCGCACCGGGGTCAGCGGCTCGGCGGTGTAGCCGTACATCTCCCGGGCCCAATCCGGGAGCGAGGCGACCGCGCCATACCTGACGTCTTGCCAGATGTCGGCGATCTCCTCGTCCAGGCCCGGTGGGTCGAGCAGGTAAGCCATGGACTCGGCGGCGGCCGGGGTGCAGCGCAGTTCGGGGCGCACGGACTCGATGTAGGCATCGAGCTGTGCCATGCTCGCCGGAATCGTCCCCGCCGGTATCCCGACGAGTTCGGCCGCGACGACCATCTCGGCCACGTAACGGTCGGCGTCCTGTGCCGCGAGCGGCGTCCCGAGCAGCCGCCGGACAGTCACGGTGGACTCGACCAGCGCCGCGTGCACCCAGAGCAGCAGCGCGGGGTCGCTCGCCTCGTACCGGCGCCCGGTGACCTCGTCCACGCCGGTCACCCGGGTGTGGATTCGGCGCACCCTCGCCGCGGCGCGCTCGGCCGTTGCTCGCTCGCCGAAGCTGATCGTGGTCACGTACGCCGACGTGGCGGCCAGTCTGCCCACGGGATCCTCGCGCCAGCCGCTGTGCTGGTCGACTCCGGCCATCGCGAGCGGGTGCAGCGCCTGCACCATCAGCGACCGGAGCCCCGCAACCGGCCCGGTGATATCGCCGCTGATCTTCCACGTCACGCTCGCCGGCCCGAAGAAGCCGTCATCGGCGGGGCGCTCCGGCACGCCGGAAACATAGGCGGCCGCCGATCGCTCGATCAGCCCGGCGGCGGTCGCATACTGGCCCGCATCGGGAATCGCCATACCAGCCAAACTACCCACTCAGGCCCAGGATCCGGGCATCGCGTCTGCCGCGGCCTCGACGGGAATGGCCGGGGATGACCCATCTGCGCCGCGGGCCCGTGCCATTTCCTTGGCAATAACTATGTGTAGTCAAATGAATACATCGGGTATTGACGTCCCTGCCGCGTACAAGCGATGACTCGCCCGGGACGGTGCGGGCGGGCCGCGGCATGGAGGGGAAGTCATGCCGGAACCGGTACGCGCCGGCCAGCGGTACATGCCAGGTCTCGACGGGCTGCGGGCAGTGGCGGTGCTCGCGGTCATCGCATTTCACGAACAGCTGCGCTGGGCACCGGGCGGGCTGCTCGGCGTCGGGGTGTTCTTCACCCTGTCCGGTTACCTGATAACGGACCTGCTGCTGGGGCAGTGGACCGCGCGAGGGCGGGTTGCCCTGGCCGATTTCTGGGCCCGGCGCGCCCGGCGGCTGCTCCCGGCCCTGTTCGTGATGGTCGCCGTGATCACGGCCTGGGTGACGCTGTTCGACCGGACCCGGCTGACGAACTTGCGCGGCGCCGACGCCGCCGCGGCCACGTACTCCTCCAACTGGTATCTGATCATCCAGGGCCAGTCCTACTTCGCCAGGTTCGCGCCACCGCAGCCGCTTGACCACCTGTGGTCGCTGGCCGTGGAGGAGCAGTTCTACCTGGTCTGGCCGTGGCTGCTGCTGGCCGGCCTGCTGCTGGTCCGCAAAATCCGGCGCGGCCGCCCCGGCGGTGTCGCCTGGCTCGCGCTGCCTACGCTGGCCCTGGCCGCCGGCTCGGCATGGGCGATGCTGGCCCTGTATCACCCCGGTCTGGACCCGACGCGGGTGTATGAGGGCACCGACACCCGGGCAGCCGGGCTGCTGATCGGCGCCGCTCTGGCCATGACCTGGCCGTCGCGACGCCCCGCGCCCGGCCGGGCCGTCCGGGCCCTGCTCGACGTCGGCGGGTTTGCCGGGCTTGCCGTGATCGCGCTGATGATCTGGCGGACCGGCCAGTACTCCCCGTTCCTGTACCGCGGCGGCCTCGTCCTGCTCTCGTTCGCGTCCGCCGCCGTCATCGCCGCGGTCGCCGTTCCCAGCGCGCTCACCGGGCGCGTGCTCGGCTGCCGGCCGCTGCGCTGGCTCGGGGTCCGGTCCTATGGCATCTACCTGTGGCACTATCCGGTCATCGTGCTGACCACGCCGGCCAACTCCACCGAGAACCTGGTCCGCGCCGCCTGGCAGATGGCGGTCACGATTGTGGTCGCCGCACTGTCCTGGCGCTACATCGAGGAGCCCATCCGCCGTGGCGCCCTGGCCCGGCTCTGGAAGCAGGTACGCGCCACCACGGCGCGGCCGGCCGGAGCTCACGCGGCCCCAAGGACCGGCCGGGCAGGCACACTCGCCGCCGCGCCCACCGCACTGGCCGCCGTCGCTGCCGCCGTGGTGCTGGTCACCGCCTCAGCCGGCCTGTCCGGTGCGTTCTCGGCACCGGCGGCCACAAACGCCGCGTCGCTGGCTGGCTCGAGCCTGCCGGCACCGTCCGGCCACGGCGCCTCTCCCGCCGCCGACGCCCAGCCGGCCGCGGCGCGCGCCGGGAACAAGCTCCCGTCGTCCGGCTCCACCACCGCGCTGCGCAGCTCGTGCAACGCCGTGGCCCACCTCGGGGACTCCACGTCCGAGGGCATGGTCTCGGCCGCCTACCTGGCCAATCCCAACCAGCGGCTGGTCGCCCAGTACCACGACGTCGGGGTTAAGAAGGTCGTCACCAACATCGTCGGCGCCAACTCCATCGTCGAGACGCTGCCCGGCGACACCAACGGCTTCAACGCCGCCAAGGACATCGTCAAGCAGGGCTTCAAGGGCTGCTGGGTCATCGCCCTCGGCACCAACGACGCCGCCGACGTCGCGATCGGATCATCCGTGGACCCGGCGCAGCGCATCAGTGAGATCATGTCCGTCGCTCACGGCTCGCCGGTGCTGTGGGTCAACGTGGTGTCGACGCTCAACAGCGGCCCCTACGCCGAGTCCAGCATGCAGACGTGGAACACCGCGCTGAACCGGGCCTGCGCCAAGTACCCGAACATGCGCGTCTTCAACTGGGCGTCCCTGGTGCAGCCAAGCTGGTTCATCAGCGACGGCATCCACTACACCTCGGCCGGATACGCGCAGCGGTCCGAGCAGATCGCGGACGCCCTGGCGAAGGCCTTCCCGGCCAAGGGCCACAGCAGCGGCTGCATGGTCAGCTAACCGCCCGGCCCGACTACCCACACCGGGGGTATTTGGGCGATCCTGGGAGTCGGCTGATCGCGCCCGGCCATCCGGCCGCGGCACCGATCCGCTCCGGAGCCCTGGAGGACGCGTGCTGGTCGACATCGTGGTCGTCGTGGTGGCCCTCGCCGTGGCCGCCGGGCTGGGCTTCTGGATCAGGCGAGCCGCCTCGTGCGGGCGCACCATCGACGTGCCGGCGGGTGAGCACAACGGGTTTTTCTGGGGCGGCGTGATGTGCCGGAACCTCATTACCAGCGGAAATCTCGCCCGGCTGGAGTTCTTCGACTGGGGCGTTCGGATCCGCGGCACGGCGATCAGCCGCTGGATCGTGCCGACCTGGGAGGCACGGTATGAGGAGCTGGCCATAGCCGAGCTCGTGTCCCTGCGCCACAGCAGGATCGCCGTCTGGTTCCGGCTGCGGAGGGATGCTGGCGGGATGGCCTTCCTGAGCTACCACAGCAGCGAGATCCTGCCGCTGCTAGAGCAGCGCGGCGTCCCGGTCAACCGTTCACTGGCCCAGGTCAAGCGGGTAGAGGAGCTCTACCGCGCATCCGGCCAGAGCTGAGCCCGGGAGATGAGTGCCACGCCGCTGCAGAACCGCGTGACCCCCGAAGGGGAGATCGTGGCCGACCCGGCGCGCGGCACGCTGATGGGCAACCGCGGCTGCCTGCACCGCGCGGACCGGACGCTGGGCGTCACGCGGTGGCGGTCCAAGATGTGGATCTGCTGCGTGCTGCGGTGGCGCGACGTCCGGCGCGATGTCATGCCGCCCGGCCGCTGGACCGCGCTGTTCTTCCTCGACGAGGCCACGGCGCTGGCGGCGGGCCACCGCCCATGCGGGTACTGCCGCCGCGTGGCCTACGCGTCGTTCACCGACGCATGGCGCTGCGCAGCCGGGCTGGCACGGCCGCCGCACGCCGGCGAGATGGACGCCGCGCTGCACGCCGAGCGGGTGGATCCCCGCACCCGGCGGCAGCGGACCCGGCCCGCCCTGTCGGGCGAGCTGCCCGACGGGGTGATGGTGCGCCACGACGGCGCGTGCGGCCTGCTGGCCGCGGACCGCTTCCTGCCGTGGACTCATCGCGGCTATCTGGACCCGGTCGCGCTGCGGCCGACCACCCAGGTTGAACTGCTGACCCCGCTGTCGATCGTCGCCGCGATCGCCGCCGGGTACCGCCCGCTGCTGCACCCCAGCGCCGGGCCGGCCTGGCTTAGCGGCCCCGGCGGCGGTCCGCGGATCGGGCCTTGGCACCTGGGGAGGGCTCCCCTTGTGGCCGGCGCGTGGTTCGACCACCCTGCTAGGGATAACGTCGCGCCGCCACCGTGGCTGCCGCGCAGGGGCTGGCAGCCGCGGGATGGCGGCACCCGCGATGAGCGGGCGCACGGGCCGCTCCCCTGCATCGCCCGATCCGATGAGCGGGCGCACGGGCCGCTCCCCTGCATCGCACGATCGCAGCGCGCCGGACCGCCCGGCTAGGGTGGGCCCCATGCCTACTCGCCTGGTCCATATGGTGATCGACGCCAACGACCCGCCGAAGCTGGCCCGGTTCTGGGCGGCCGCCCTGGGCTGGGAGGTCGAGGAAGAGGAAGGCGCTGAAGAGGTCGACGTCTCGCCGGCCGGTTATGAGTACCCGGATCCGGTGGCGCTGCCCATCGTGTTCCTTCCGGTGCCCCAGCCCAAAGCGATCAAGAACCGCCTGCACATCGATCTGGCCAGCCAGTCGGCGGAGCATCAGGCGTCCCTGGTGGCGCGGCTGCGCGAGCTGGGCGCCCGGCCGCTCGACATCGGCCAGGGCGACGTGCCGTGGGTCGTACTGGCCGACCCGGAGGGCAACGAGTTCTGCGTGCTGGAGCCTAGGGACGCCTACCGCGACACCGGGCCGGTGGCCGCGGTCGTGATGGACGCCGCTGACCCGGTGGCGCTGGCCGGTTTCTGGGAGCTGGCCTCGGGCTGGGTACGGAGCCGATCCGAGGACGACAACCTCGTGGGATTCCGGTCGCCGCAGGGCGTGGGGCCGTATTTCGAGCTGCTGCGCGTCCCGGAGGCCAAGACCGTCAAGAACCAGGTGCACATCGACCTCGCCCCGGAAAAGGGGGAGGATCAGGCGGCCGCAGTGCGCCAGCTGCTGGAGGCCGGCGCTGCACCGGAGGACGTCGGCCAGGGTGACGACGTTTCCTGGGTGGTGCTGGCCGATCCGGACGGCAACGAGTTCTGCGTTCTCACCCCGCGCTGAGCGCGGCCCTCACTCGACCCGCGGCGTGATCCGGCCACCGGTAAACAGGTACGGCGCCTGGTCGTCGAACCGGCCGAAGACCAGTGGTGACCAGGGCTGCTTGTCGTCCGACCGGAGGACGAAGTTGTCGCCGGTGCCGTCCGCGGGGGACAGGTCGAACTCGTGCGGCCCCTCGTCGGAGAAGGCCGCGCGGTCGTCGGACTGCCCGGCGACCATGTGCAGCCGGCCGTCGCGCACGGACACGTCATACCGCATGGAGGCGCGCTCGTACCGGCCCGCGTGCCGTTCCAGATCCGGGTTGGCCGGCTGCGTCGCCGGTGCGGGGCTGGGCGGCACGGTGACCCCGGCGTAGGCGCCGAACACCTCCGAGAACAGCCGCTGAAACAGAGACTGCGACTGGGGCGAGTTCGTCAGCAGGCACACGATCAGCTGCGCCTCAGGATCGATCCGCAGGTAAGCCGTCTGGCCGATCGTGCCGCCGTCGTGCCCGAAGATCCGCCGATCGCCCCAGCGGTGCAGCCGCCAGCCGAGCCCGACCGCGTCGGCGCTGTCGCCGAGACTCGGGATCTCGGCGCGCTGCCGCCGCATGTCTTCGGCCGAGGCCTGGCTGAGCAGCCGGGTGCCGTCGCGCGTGACGCCCCCGTCGAGATGCAGCCGGGCGAACGCCAGCACGCCCTGGACGCTCGACGTGATCAGGCCGGCGGGCCCGACGCTGCGCGGCAGCCCCCAGACGGATACCGCCTGGTCCTGGCGCGGGCGTTCGCGGTGCCCAGTGGCGACCCGGTACCGGATCGCATCCTCGGGCAGGGTGACGGTCTGGGTGAGGCCGAGCGGCCCGATCAGGCGCTCGTGCAGGGATGCGTCCCATATCCGGCCGTCGAGCACCTCGATGATCCGCCCGAGCAGGACGAACCCGCTGTTGCAGTACGAGTACGCCGCACCCGGCGGGAAGACCTGTGCGGCCCCGCCGAGCTCGCCGACGTAGCGTTCGACGCACTCGTCCCCGCGGCCAGTGTCGGTGAAGATGTCGCCGTCGATGCCGCTGGTGTGGCTGAGCAGGTGGCGGATCGCGATCTGCTCGCCGGCGTCCTCGCGGCCGATGCGGACCCCGGGCAGGACCTCGGCGACCGTGGTGTCCAGCGACAGCCGGCCCTCACCGACGAGCTGCATGATCATCGTCGTGGTCCACACCTTGGTGATGGACCCGATCTGGAACAGCGAATCGGCGGTGGCCCGCACGCCGGTATCGGCGTTCAGCACGCCGTGCGCCGCGGCCGCGACCTCCTGCCCGTCGGCCCACACGCCGAGCGCGGCGCCCGGGACGCCCTCCTCGGCGGCGAGATCGTGCAACCGGGTCACCCAGCGTTCATCCACGTCAGCGGTAGTCATGAACCGGACGTTAGCGGATGTCCGCAGATGGCCCGCTGGCGCCGCCCGCCTCGCCCGCCTCGTCGGCGCGGCGGGCGCGGGCACGGCGCTTGCCCTCGTGCATCGCCTGCACCCGGGCGATCGGGATCGTGTGGCCTTCGGCGATCAGCTCAGCGCTGAGCTCCTGCACAGGCACGTCGCCGAGCCACGGACCTCGGCCTGCGATCAGCCCCGGCGCGCTGTGCACGGTGAAGTCCCCCGGCTGGACACGGTCCAGGTCCTCCCAGGCCACCGGGAACGACACCGGCACGCCCGGCCGCACGCGCGGGCTGTACGCGGCCGCCACCGTCGCCCCTCCCGCCCGCGTCGAGTCCAGGAACACCTTCCCGGCCCGGTCTTCCCGGATGAACGCCGTGGTCGCCAGGTCCGGGTCGAGCCACTCCGCCCGGACGGCGAGCGCGCGGGTTGCCGCGGCCACGTCCTCGCTCCCGGAACGTGCGCCGATCGGCACCACGACGTGAACGCCCTTCGACCCGCTCGTCTTGACCGCCCCGGCCAGGCCCGCGTCGGCCAGGGCCTGGCGGACCAGCCCGGCGGCGCGCACGGCCAGCGTGAACGCGCCGCCCTCCGGCGGGTCGATGTCCAGCACCAGGCAGGTCGGACGCCACAGGTCTTCGATCAGTCCGAGCGTCGGGTGATACTCCACCGCCCGCTGGTTGGCGAACCACAGCAGCGTCCGGCGATCATTGCAGAGCGCATATGACACCTGCCGCCGGGAGCTCTCCGCCCACAGCGACACGGTCTGCACCCACGACGGTGTGTACTTCGGCACGTTCTTCTGCATGAACGGCGCCTGCCCTGGCCGCACCCGGACCACCGAAAGCGGCCGGTCGCGCAGTTCCGGGAGGATCAGGTCAGCGACGGCGTCCAGGTAGTCCACCAGGTCACGCTTGGTCGCGCCGACCCCCTCGAACAGCGGCTGGTCGAGGTTGGTGAGCGACACGCCGTCGCGCTCCTCGCCGCCGCTCATGTCGCCTGGTCTCGCGCCGGCGTGCCGGATGAGCTCGCCACGGGGTCGGTGACGCCGAGCACGTCGAGCACCCCCGCAAGCGCCTCGAGGTCGGCGTCCGAGAGCGAGGCGAGCGTCCCCGGGTCCTCGACCACGCTGCGCCAGAAGGCCGCGCGCAGCCGCTCCCCCTCGGCGGTGAGCGCCAGCGCCTTGACCCGGCGGTCGGCCGGATCGGGGCGGCGCTCGACGGCACCGCGCCGCTCCAGCCGGTCGATCAGCACGCTGACGTTGGACGCGTCGGAGTTGAGCCGCGCCGCCAGGCTGCGCATCGGCACGGCCGTGCCGGGGTCGAGCGTCAGCAGCGCATTCACCTGCGCGGTCGACAGGCCGGCCGCCGCCGCGTGCGCGGCCCAGCTCTGCCGCAGCTGGCCCGCGAGGGTCAGCAGGCCGAGGCGCACGCCGAGCATCAGCCGCAGCCGTTCGGTGCTCGGGGACGGCAGGTCGGCGGGAACGTGCATGGAAGCGAACTGTACCTGCTACCGTATGCTGGTGCTTCATAATAGTTATTCATAACTACTTTATGGAATGGGTAATGCCGTGGAGGATCCGCGCAAGTCAGTGACCGTCCCCGTGGCCGCCGCCGAGGCGTTCCGGATCTACACCGAGTACCCCGCCGAATGGCTTCCGGCCGAGCACACGTTCATCCCGAACCCGCGGTCGATCGCCATGGAGCCACGCGCCGGCGGCCGGTTCTACGAGCGCGGCGCCGACGGCGCCGAGGTCACCAGGGGCACGATCGTCGAGTGGGCGCCCCCGCACCGGCTCGCGGTCACCTGGCGCATCGGGCCGGGCTGGCGGCCCGTCTTCGACGACGAGCACGCCAGCGTCATCGTGGTTGAGTTCATCCCGGCCGGGCCAGATGCCACCGAGGTCACGGCGACCTACACGCGCCTGGACCGGCACGGCGAGCTGGCCGGCATGCTCAGGGCTGCGATCGAAACGGGCGACACGCTGGACCGGTACGCCGACGTGGCGGCGCGCCACGCCACCACCGCCTGAGACCCAGACGCCCCTGCGCCCAGGCTCGTCGCGCTCGCAATACTGCCCCAACTTTCTCCGGTACTTGCCGGACAAGATTGGGGCGCTAGGGTCGCCGACCGACCCGATGGGTGTCCGCGGCGGCGTGGATGGCGGCGATGCACGCGGACACCGGCGGGTGGTGGCGCGTCCCGTTCCGGTAGGCGATGCGGGTCCGGCGGCGGGCCGGCAGCTCGGTGAGCACCACGCCGGGCGGCGGGCCGATCGCGCCGAGCTGGGGCACCAGGGCGACGCCCTGCTCGGCGGCGACCAGCGCCAGCACGGTGACGAAGTCGTCGGCGTGATGACGGATGCGTGGGGTAAACCCGGCCGCCTGGCACGCGCGCACCGCCATCGTGTGGCAGAGCGTGCCGGGGCTCGCCATGATCCACGGCGAATCGCGGTGACGGCCGACCGGGTCTTCGCTCGCTGCCTCCTCGCTCGCTGCCTCCTCGCCCGCTGCGTCTTCGTCCATCATGGGCGCCGGCCGCGCCGAGGCGAGGTAGATGGCCTCCTCGAGCAACGGCTCGGTGTCCAGCGCCGGGTCACGCGGCGCGGGCACGAACTCGTACTCGTGAACCAGCGCGACGTCGAGCGCCCCCGAGCGCAGCGCATCGGGCACCGCGGCCGGGTCCAGCTCGGTCACCATCAGCTCCAGGCCGGGGTGGTCGTGGCCGAGCGCGACCAGCGCGGCCGGCAGGATCGTGCGCATCGCCGTCGGGAACGCGCCGATCCGCAGTGGCCCGGTCAGTCCGGTGCGCGCGGCGGCCAGCCCGGCGGCGGCCCGTTCCAGCAGGGCGAGGATCTCCTCGGTCTGGCCTGCCAGGGCGGCGCCGGCCGGGGTGAGGCTCACGCGCCGGCCCGTCCGCTGCAGGAGCGGCACGCCGGCGTCACGTTCCAGCGCTGCAAGCTGCTGGGAGACCGCGGACGGTGTGTAGCACAGCGCTTCGGCCACCGCGGCGATCGTGTCGCGGCGCGCGAGTTCGCGCAGCAGCAGGAGCTTACGGACGTCGAGCATCAGCTCAGCTTACGAGTAAGTGCAGAAATGTGAACTGGACCTAAATGATGTGCCCGTGCTTGTCTCGACCTCATGGACGACCTCAACCTCGCAGGCCTGTACGTCCCGCTGGTGACACCGTTCACGCCCGACGGGGATCTCGCGCCGGAGTGCCTGGAACGCCTCGCGCACGCGGTGATCGACGAGGGCGCGGCCGGTGTGGTCGCGCTCGGGACCACCGGCGAGCCGGCCACGCTGACCGCCGAGGAACGACGCACGGTGCTGGACACCTGCGCACGGGTATGCCGGGAGCGCTCGGCGACGCTCATCGCCGGGGCTGGGTCGAACGACACCCGCGCCTCGGCCGGGGCGCTGGCGGAGCTGAAGGAGTGGCCCGAGATATCCGCCGCGCTCACCGTCGTGCCCTACTACACGCGCCCGTCGGAGCAGGGTGTGATCGCGCACTTCACCGCGCTCGCCAGGCAGAGCCCGGTGCCGCTGGTCGTCTACAACATCCCGTACCGGACCGGCCAGGCCATGGGGTGGCGTGCGTTGCGGCAACTGGCCGGGCTGCCGGGGATCGCCGGGATCAAGCACGCCGCTGGCGGCATCGACTCCGACACCGTGATGCTGATGGCGGACCTGCCGGACCAGTTCGCCGTGCTCGGCGGCGACGACGTGTTCGTGCCCGCACTGCTCGCGCTCGGCGCGGCCGGCGCGATCATGGCCGCGGCCAACGTGTGCACCGGGTGCTACGCGGACATGGTGCGGGCGTGGCGCGCCGGCGAGGTGGCCGAGGGCCGGGCGCTGGGGAACCGGCTGGCCGGGCTGTCCGCGGCGCTGTTCGCCGAGCCGAACCCTGTGGTCATCAAGGCGGTCCTGCACGCCCAGGGCCGGATCCCGAGCCCCGCGGTCCGCCTCCCGCTGCTGGAGGCAAGCCCCGGCGCTGCCAGGCAGGCCCGATCCGCGGCAGAGGCGGTCGCCGCATAGGGACCACGCGCTCAGACCTCTCGGCCAAAACTGGAACGTGTTCTAGTATGGGAGACCCGGGAGGTGCGATGGAAGCGGACGAGGCCGAGTTCGACGTCGTCGTGGTCGGCAGCGGCGCCGCTGGCATGACCGCCGCGCTCACCGCCGCCCGCAACGGGCTGCGGGCCGTAGTGCTGGAGAAGACCGGCTACTTCGGCGGCTCGACCGCCCGGTCCGGCGGCGGCATCTGGGCCCCGGGCAACGAGGTGCTGCGCAAGGCCGGCGTGCGTGATGCGCCGGACCAGGCCAGCGCCTACCTTGCCCATGTCGCGGGGGACAGCGTAACGGGCGGTCTGCAACAGGCACTGCTCGATCACGGGGCCGACATGATCGCGTTGGTCCGGGCCAACGCTCCGGTTGAGTTCGCGTGGGTGCCCGGGTACGCCGACTACTATCCCGAGGCGCCCGGCGGTAAGGCGCAGGGGCGCAGCATCGAGCCGGTGCCGATGGACGGTCGGGTGCTCGGGGACGAACTCGCGCACCTCAACCCGCCGTACCTGCCCGCACCGAAGGGCGTCGCGATCACGCAGGCCGACTACCGGTGGCTGAGCCTCGGCACCCGGCATCCGCGCTCGGCTCTGACCGCCGCACGGGTCGCGGCGCGGACGGCGCGTACCCGGCTGCTCGGGCGGCACACGCTGAGCATGGGTCAGGCGCTGGCCGCGGGCCTGCGGGCGGGGCTGGCGGCGCAGCAGGTGCCGGTCTGGCTGGACACGCCCATGACCGGCCTGCAGGTGTCCGGCGGGCGGGTCACCGGCGTGGAGGTGACGCGCGACGGCCGGCCCGCGGTGGTGCTGGCCCGCCGCGGCGTGCTGATCGCGTCCGGCGGGTTCGAGCGGAACGAGGAGATGCGGCGCCGCTATCAGCGGCAGCCGATCGGGACCGAGTGGACCACCGGCTCGCCCGGGAACACCGGGGACGGGATCCTCGCGGGCGAGGCCGCTGGCGGCGTGCTGGACCTCATGGACGACGCCTGGTGGGGACCCACGATCCCGCTGTCCGGCGGGCCCTACTTCTGCCTGGCCGAGCGCAGCCTGCCTGGGTGCATCCTGGTCAACGGCGCGGGGCAGCGGTTCGTCAACGAGTCAGCCCCCTACGTGGACGCCGTGCACGCGATGTACGACGGGCACTCCCCCGGCAACCCGCACATCCCGGCTTGGCTGGTCTTCGACCAGCGCTACCGCAACAGCTACGTGTTCTGCGGCCTGCCGCCGCGCAGGCCGCTGCCGCGGCGCTGGTACCGGGCGGGCGCGGTGTTCCGCGGCGACGACGTGACCGGGCTCGCGGCACAGATCGGCGTCGATGCCGAGGGCCTGGCCAAGACCGTGGCCAGGTTCAACGAGTTTGCGGAGGCCGGGGCCGACGGGGACTTCCGCCGCGGCGACTCGGCCTACGACCGCTACTACGGCGACCCGCGGTGGCGGCCGAACCCGAACCTGGCCCCGCTGGCCCGCCCGCCGTTCTACGCGGCCAAGATCGTGCCCGGCGACCTGGGCACCAAGGGTGGGCTGCGCACCGATGAGCGGGCCCGGGTGCTGCGCGCCGACGGCACCGTGATCGCTGGCCTGTACGCGGCGGGTAACGCGAGCGCCTTGGTCATGGGCCACAGCTACGCGGGCGCGGGCGCCACCATCGGCCCGGCCATGACCTTCGGCTATCTGGCAGCCCTGGACATGGGCCGCGGTTCCTGAGGGCGCCGGAGCAGCGCCGTCACAGTGTTTCGTCCAGCCAGTCGAAGACGACCTGGTTGCGGGTCTGCGGCGCCATCGGCGCATCGTGGTACTCGGCTCCGTCCGCCGACGTGAAGTAGTGGTACGCCTTGTGGCTGCGCAGCAGCTTGTACACGGACGGAGCCTGGCCGGGCACGAACTGGTCGCCGCCGTAGCCGGTCACCAGCGTCGGCGATGTGACCAGCGGAGCCACCTTGGACACGTTCAGCGCCATCTGGATCGTGCCGAGCAGCCAGAGGTTGGCGAACACCTGCCCGGCCCGCCCGGCCAGCAGGAACTGCCGCGCGTACAGCTCGGCCCGCTTCATCAGCGTGAACCGGCTGACGGCATCCAGGTGCGGGATCACGGCTTGCCATTCGCCGTTCACCTCCTCCTTCTTGGCCCCGGGCTGGAACAGGTCGCGGACCTGCGCGGGCCAGGCGAGCCACGCATCGAGCACCCCGGGGTCGGCGACCACGGCCGCGAGCCGATGCTCGAACGCCGCCGCCCGGATGACCGACTCGCCGCACAGGCTCCACCCGGTGATCGCGATGCGCTTGCGGTCCACGTCCGGCCGCGAGCTCAGGTAGTCGACGACCGGCGTGACCACGTGCTCCCAGTCGACCCGCAGCGGGATCTCCCGCTCGAACAGCATCGACCCCTGCCCGGGGCCCTCGAAGATCAGCGCGTTGTACCCGCGCTCGAGCGCCGCGGCCCCGCCGAACGCGTACAGGTCAACGTTCTGGGCGTCGCTGCCGTTGTTGAGGATGACGGTCGGGCGGCGGACCGTCCGGGTGTCGGGGCGCAGCAGGTACCCGGGCATCCAGGTGCGGCCGTACGGGATTTTCACCCGCTCGAACGGCGGGTCGAACAGCTGGGTGGCCAGGTCCCAGCAGCGCTGCATGTCCGCATACACATCGGCCTCATGAGCGTGCGAGGTGGTCCCGAGCACGAAGAACAGGCACGCGTCGTAGTACGAAGCGGCGCGCAGCAAGGCGCTCCTGGCACTGGCCGTGTGGCCGGCGTGCAGTTCCCGTCCGGCGAGCGCCGCCACGCCACGCGCCGTGGCCATAAAGCTGTCGTAATACGTCTGGTAAGAGGCTCCTCCGGCATTGATGCGGCTGACCGTGGCGACAACCTCGCCCACCTCTGAGCACCCGTATCCGGCGCTACCCAAAGTGAAAAGGGTCTCGAAATTGAGGTCCGGCTGAGCAAACAGCTGGAAAGGCGGCTGGGTGGCGGCAGCGGCTTTACTGAATCCGCCGGCCACGCCCACGGCCATCGCGGCTCCCCCGCCGAGCACGCCGGTCCGCAGCATCGCCCTGCGACCCAGCCCAGCACGCTGACCAGCGGCTATATCCCCGCCCATGCTTCCCCCCGGTTGCGGCGATCTTCGTTTACACCATACTTGCCTCTAGCAGCCGGACAATCCAGCACCGGTAATGGCAGCGATCCCTGTCGTTACCAGGATTCATCGTATTAACGGGCCGCAGCGATTAGCCCAACACTAATAGAGCACCGCCGCGGTTGGTATGGGAGAGCTCCCCCTCATGCCAGGCCGCCGTCGATGAAGTTGAGGGTGAGCTCATCAAGGTGCTGCCGGGTGGCATTGTCGACATCGCGCAACGGCCCCTGCCCGGCGAGAACCGCCAGTCCGTGCACCGTGGACCAGATCGGGAACTCGATGCCGTCACGGCGCTGCCGGTCAAGCACGCCGGCGTCGACCAGTTCGTCGAGCACGGCCCCGAGATGGTCCAGGGGCGTGAGCTCCCGCCCGGTCCCGTCGTCCGGAGCGGCGTAGGGGTGCTGGCGCGGTAGCGAGAACGCGGTAGCGAACAGCCCCGGCTCCTCGCGGGCGAACTCCAGGTAGGCGACACCGATCGCGCGCAGCCTGCGCAGCGCGGCGGCAGGATCGCCGCGCTTGCCGGGCACGCGGGCCACGCCGGCGGCCATGCGGTTGGCGAGCTCGCGCATGGCCGCGGCGCCGACCGCCGCGAGGAGCTCGCCACGATCGGTGAAGTGCCGGTAGGCGGCGTTGGGGACCACGCCCACCATCCGCGTCGCTTCACGGAGCACGACGGCGTCCGGGCCACCGGCCCGGGCCAGCTCGAGCCCCGCGGCGACCAGGCCGTCGCGGACGGCGCCTCGCGGACGGCGCCGCCGCTCCGCGCGGTGCACCTCCGCTGCTGATCGGTCGACGGCCACAGCCGACAGGATAGCAAGAGTGGACAGTGTCCACTGGCTGAGCTATTGTGGACAGCGTCCACTAACGACGTGACCCCGACGTACCGAAAGGGACGACCATGACCAGGATGACTCCCCTGCTCGAGCGGAACGAGTGGTTCGCCAACGGCTACACCCCGATTGAGCTCGGCGTGCCCACCGCGCAGCTGCTGGTCGTCACGTGCCTCGACCACCGCGTCGACCCCGCGGTCGTCCTCGGACTCCGGCTCGGCGAGGCTCCGGTCATCCGCAACGCCGGGGGGCGCGTCACCCCCGCCGTGATCGACGACATCGCATACCTCGCCTTCCTGGCCGGGCAGCTCTTCGGCAGCCAGCTCGCGGCCGACGCGCTCATCGAGGTCGCGGTCGTGCACCACACGCAGTGCGGAACCGGCTTCCTCGCCGATCCCGGCTTCCGGCACCAGGCCGCCGAGGCGACCGGGCTTTCCGAGGCAGCACTCGGAGCGGCCGCCGTCGCCGACCCGCACGCCACCGTCCGCGCCGACGTGGAGCGGCTGCTCGCCTCGCCCTCGATCTCACCGAAGGTGAGCGTCTCCGGCCACGTCTACGACCTCGCCACCGGACGCGTCACCACTGAACTTGACGCGCGGCATCCAAGCCGACCTCTCCCGTAGGTTGGGCCGGCCAGGTCGCGAAGGCGATCAGATCGTGAAGACGATCAGGTCGTGAACGCAATCAGCACCGCGCACGGTGCCTGGTGCGCCACGGAATTGGGCACGCTGCCCAGGACCCGCCGCAGCCCGGTCATGCCCTTGTTGCCGACGACGATAACGTCGGCCTTCACCTGGGTCGCGACCTCGCAGATGACGTCGGCTGCAGCGCCGTTCCTGAGGTGTGTGTCCACGGCGACGCCACTCGTCCTCGCCCGGGACGCCAGATCGCTCAGCACGGACTGAGCCAGGTCGTCGGAGGTCAGTGAATCGGCGAACTCGCCGCCCGCCTCCGAACGCAGCTGCACAGGCCGGTAGGCGGTCACGATGTGCAGGTTCCCGTTGCTGAGCTTGACCAGCTCGGTCGCCACCCGGACCGCCTCGGCCGCCGTGTCCGACCCGTCCGCCCCCACTACCACTGTCTCGAACACCAGGCGCCTTCTTCCGTTGAGCGGGAGCGTCACGCCAGGCGCTTCCCGGGTATTTTGCGTGATCTGGGCTGAACTTTAGCTGAATCGTCCGTCCAGGTCCCGCGCTCAGCCGGCTGGCTCCCGGCCGAGCGCCAGATCCACGCCCTGGGACCGGGACAGCTTGGCGCCAGAGCGAAAGCCAGCCTCGTACGCCTCGTCGCCCATCAGCCGCCGCAGGCTGGCCTGCTCCTGCTCGCGGAGTTCCTGCTCAGGGCCTGACCACGAGATAGTACCCATCTCCAGCGCGACGCTCATCTCCGTGTCGGCCGCGCCGTGCAGCCGGGCCGCCCTGGGGTAATCCCCCTGCCACGCGGTGCAGCACGCCGCGCCGAACAGCAGCTCGCTGACGTCGAGATGCAGGCCGATCCGCCGTGCCGTCAGCAGACAGCTCCTGACCACGGGCGCTGCCTCCTCGTGCTTGCCCTCGATCAGCAGCAGGATCGCGTAGTCGGTCTGCATGAAGTAGAGGAAGACCTTGGCACCGAGCTTCTCCGCTGTCGCGATCGCCGTGGTGATGTGCGCCCTGGCGTCGTCGAACAGCCTGTCCCGGAGATCCAGGCCGTAGATCATGTGCATCTCGTTCGCGGCGAACATGTCGTCGCCGGTCTGCCTGAAGCAGTCCAGCGCCTCCAGGCGCAGCCGCCGGTTCTCAGGCTCCGGGCCATTGACGCACAGGCAGGCCAGCAGCGTGCCGCGCAGGTGCACGTCGCCGATCTCGCGGGCGATCGCGACGCCCTCCTCGCCCAGCCGCCGCAGCCGGTCCATGTCGCGCTGGAAGTAGGCCACCCCGGCGAGGACCAGCAGCGCCCGCGCCTCCAGTCGGCGGTCGCCGAGCTCGCGCGCCATGGCCAGGCCGCGTTCGCCGCACCGCCCGGCTGTGGCATGCGCTTCGGCGTCCATCCGCAGCAGGGTGTCGCTCATCCAGCCGATCGCGACCAGGGCGCTGGCCAGCACGACGCCCGGTGGCGAGTCGGCCGGCCCCACCGCGCTCTGCAGCCAGCTGAGCACCTCGCAGTGTCCCCGGCTGACGGCGAACCGCTGCAGCCAGACTCCGAGCCGGAGCACGTCATCGGTGCGGTTCTCGTCCGCCAGGTGGCTGGCCGCGGCGCACAGGTTCTCCCATTCGGTGTCCAGCCGCCGCAGCCAGTGACCCTGCCCGGGACCGGAGAGCGCGGACGCCGCCTCCGCGGCGAGACCCATCAGGTAGCTGGCGTGCCGGTCCCTCGTCGCCAGAACCCCGTCCTCGCCGCCCGACCTCAGCAGCTCCTGCGCGGCATACTGCCGGATCGTCTCCAGCATCCGGTAGCGGACGGACTCGGGCGTCCGCTCCGCGGTGACGAGGCTCTTGCTGACCAGCGAGCTGACCAGGTCCAGCACGTCGAAGGCGTCCACGCTGTCGGCAGCGCAGATCGCCTCTGCGGCTTCCAGCTCGAAGCCTCCGGCGAACACCGACAGCCGCCGCAGCACGTCCCGTTCGGGCTCGGTGAGCAGCCCGAAGGACCATTCGACCGTGGCCTGGAGCGTCTGCTGACGCGGCATCGCGTTGCGGCTCCCGCCGGTCAGCAGCCGGAAGCGCTGGCCCAGCCGGTCGCTGACCTGCTGCAGCGACATGGATGACAGCCGGGCGGCAGCGAGCTCGAGCGCGAGCGGTATGCCGTCGAGGCGGCGGCTCACCGACGCGAGCAGCGGCGCCGACGCGTCGTCGAGGACGAATCCCGGGTCGTGCGCCTGTGCCCGCTCCACGAAGAGCCGGACCGCGTCCGAGGCGCCGACGTCGTCGACCGCGTCGGCTTCCGGCCGCGGCAGCGAGAGCGACGGCACGCGGTAGACGTGCTCGCCGCCGATGCCGAGCGATTCCCTCGACGTCGCCAGGATGCGCAGCCGGGGGCACTCGCGAACGAGCTGGCCGCAGAACTTGGCGGCGCCGTCGATCACGTGCTCGCAGTTGTCGAGCAGGATGAGCGTGTCCTGCTCGCGCAGTGCGTCGATCAGCGACTCGGGCAGCGGCCGCTGCCCGCGCTGGTCTGCGAGCCCCAGGACGGCAGCAACCGCCTCCGGGATCGCCTCGGCCTCGGTCAGGTGGGCGAGCCCGACGAACCACACCCCGTCCCTGGCCGTGCCCAGCAGCTCGGCCGCGACCTGGAGCGCGAGGCGGGTCTTCCCGCAGCCGCCCGCCCCGGTGAGGGTGACCAGGCGGGAGGATCCAGCGAGCGAACGCACCTGGTTCAGCTCGGGCTCCCGGCCGACGAACGCGCTGAGCTGGCCGGGCAGGTTGTTCGGCAGCTCCGGGTTATCCAGCGACGCCAGCGGGGGGAAGCTCGGCTGCAGGAAGCCTGCTTCCAGCTGATAGACGCGCTCGGCACGGCCGAGGTCCTTCAGCCGGTGCAGCCCGAGATCCCGCAACGTCACGCCCTCGGGCAGGCTCTCCGACAGCAGTTCAGCCGTGACGCCGGAGAAGAGCACCTGCCCGCCATGGGCCACGGCCTCGAGCCGCGCTGCCCGGTTGACCACGGGACCGAAGTAGTCGTTGTCGCGCTCCTCGCACGCGCCGGTGTGCAGGCCCATCCGCACCCGGATCGGCCGGTGGGTCGGCCATGTCTCGGCGCCGAGCGCGCGCTGGGCGGCGAGCACGGCCTCCAGCGCCTCCTGGGGTGTGGCGAAGGCGGCGCAGAAGGCGTCGCCGACGGTCTTGAACACGTAGCCGCCGGCCTCGTCGATGGCCGCGCGGAGCAGCTCGTCGTGCCGGCGCAGCGCCTGGGCCATCTGCTCCGGCTCGGCCTCCCAGAGCCTGGTGGACCCCTCGACGTCGGTGAACAGCAGCGTGACCGTTCCCGTGGGGATCGCAGCCGCGCGGCTCACGCCGAAAGAATACGCCGACTTGCCCGGATCGCCCGGCCTGGGCCCGCTCAGGAAGATCAGTCCGGGCCGAGGATCAGGCCGCTGGTCGGCACGCCGGTGCCGGCCGTGACCAGCACCGGGCCGTCGCCGCCTACCTGGTTCACCGAGGTGCCGCGGACCTGCCGCACGCCCTCGGCGATGCCGTTCATGCCGTGGATGTATGCCTCGCCGAGCTGGCCGCCGTGCGGGTTGACCGGGAGCCGCCCGCCGAGCTGGATCATCCCGTCGGCGATGAACTGCCTGGCCTCCCCGCGCGGGCAGAAGCCGAGTTCCTCGAGCTGCAACAGCACATACGGCGTGAAGTGGTCGTAGAGCACCGCTGTTCGCACGTCCTGCGGCCCGATCCCCGCCTGGCGCCACAGCTGCCTGGCCACCACGCCCATCTCGGGCAGCCCAAGCTCGTCGCGGTAGTAGCTGGTCATCACGTACTGGTCCGGGCCGGCACCCTGCGCGGCGGCGCGGATCACCGCGGGCGGCCGGGCGAGGTCGCGGGCCCGCTGCGCGCTGGTCACGACGACAGCGACGGCGCCGTCGCTCTCCTGGCAGCAGTCGAGCAGCCGCAGCGGCTCGACGATCCACCGGGAGGCCTGGTGCTCGGCGAGCGTCACCGGCCGCTGGTAAAACCAGGCGTGCGGGTTGGTGGCGGCGTGCCGCCGGTCGGCGACCGTGACCAGCCCGAAGTCCTCGCTGGTCGCGCCGAAGTCGTGCATGTAGCGCCGGGCGATCATGGCGACGGTCGCCGCCGGGACGGCCAGGCCCATCGGGTAGTGCCAGCCGTTGTCGACGCCGCCGGAGGTCGGTGCCGCCACCGCGGCGCGGGAGACCTGGCCGAACCGGTGGCCGGACCGCTCGTTCAGCGCCCGGTAGCAGACCACCACGTCGGCGATCCCGGTCGCGACCGCCATCGCGGCCTGCTGCACGATCGCGCAGGCGGCGCCGCCGCCGTAGCCGACCTGGCTGAAGAACGTGAGCTCGGGAACGCCGAGCTCACGCGCGAGCGCAATCTCGGCTGTGCTATCCATCGTGAACGTCACGAGGCCGTTCACGTCGGACGGGCTCAGCCCAGCGTCGGCCAGCGCTGCCGAGGCCGCCTCGGCGGCCAGCCGCAGCTCGCTGCGGCCCGAGTCCTTCGAGAACTCGGTCGCCCCGATGCCGACGATCGCCGCTGCCCCCGAGATCACGCGGTCTCCCCCGCCGCGGGCGGCAGCACCAGGCGAACCGTGCCGGTGACGTGGTCGCCGAGGCTGCACCGCCCGGTCACCATCACCTCGACCTCGCCGTCGGCGGCTCCGGTGGCAGCGCGGCCGGAGAACGTGAGCGTGTCGCCGGCGTAGCAAGGCACGCCGAGCCGGATCGCGACCTTGCGCACCAGCGCCTCCGGTCCGGCCCAGTCGGCGACGTAGCGCTGCACCAGGCCAGTGGTGGTGAGGATGTTGACGAAGATGTCCTTGCTGCCCCGCTCGACGGCCCGGTCCCTGTCGTGGTGCACGTCCTGGAAGTCCCTGGTCGCGATCGCGGAGGCGACCACGAACGTCGGCGTGACGTCGATCACCAGCTCCGGCAGCATCAGATCGGTCACCGCGGATCCTCCCGCCAGGCCGGCAGCGTCAGCGTGTCGTCCACCCGGGCGAACTCGACCCGGACCGGCAGGCCGACCCGCACCCGCTCCGGGCTGGCCTGCAGTTCGCCGACCATCCGGACGCCCTCGGTCAGCTGCACCAGCGCGACCACGATCGGCAGCGACTTGCCGGGAACCGGCGGGTGGTGCTGCACCACGTAGCTGTACACCTCGCCGGTGCCCGCGGCGACGATGTACCCGGGCTTCGCCGCGCCGCAGCCCGGGCACATCGGGCCCGGCGGGTGGCGCAGCGCGCCGCAGCCCCCGCAGCGCTGGATCCGCAGCTCGCCCGCTGCCGTGCCGTCCCAGAAGAACGCCGTGTCGCGCGACACGACCGGCCGCAGCACGTCGCTCACCGGCGGAGCCGGCGGAGCCGGCCGGAACTTCAGGATCCGGAACAGCATCGTGGCGACCGGCTCGGTGCCCGCGTACCACGTGCTGATCGTCGTGACGAACCAGCCCTCGCCGAGCGACGTCCGCTTCGGCCCGGTGACGCTCTCCAGCCGGGACCGCACCTCGACCTGCTCGCCGTGCCGCAGGTAGCGGCGATACTCCTGCTCGCAGTTCGTGGCGACGACCGACGTGAAACCCGCCTCGTCGAGCACAGCGGACATCAGGCCGAGCGGATCGTCGTCGTCGGCCTGCGGATGCAGCCCGCGCATGGTCCACACCTGCGCCATGGCCGGCGGCGCGACAAGGCCGCCGTGTACCGAGCGTGCGGCCGCGTCGGCGTCGGTGTACACCGGGTTTGCGTCGCCGATCGCCTCGGCCCAGTTGCGGATCATCGGCAGGTTCACCGGATCCCGCGCCCGGCGCGGGCGGGACTCGCCCCTCGCCCCGATACGCGCCGCGGCCTCGGCGATCCCGGCCGCCGCGCCGTCCGAACCCGCGTTGCCGGCCTGAACGGTCACGCCCCTCCCTTCATCTGGGTACCCGCGGCAGGCCGAGTCCGGCGGTCGCGATCAGCTCGCGCTGGATCTCGTTGACCCCGCCGCCGAAGGTCAGCACCGTGTTGCGCTTGGCCTGGATGTCGAGCCACCGGAGCAGCTCGGCCGTATCCTCGTCGGCCGGGTCGCCGTGCCGCCCGACCACGTCCTCGAGCAGCTGGCCGATTCGCTGCAGCCGCTCCGAGCCGAACACCTTGGTGGCCGACGCGTCGGCCACGTCGACCGTCGGCGCTACCGCGACCTGCCAGTTCAGCAGCTCGTTGATGCGCAGGCACGCATAGGTCTCAGCCAGGGCACGGCGCACGTCCGGCATGCCGAGCAGCGGACGGCCATCCGGGCTGCTGCGGTCATCCGCCCAGTCACGCACCCGGTCATACAGCGCGGCGATCCGGCCCGCCGGGCCGAGCGCCACCCGCTCGTGGTTGAGCTGCGTGGTGACCAGCCGCCAGCCGGCGTTCTCCTCACCGACCCGCATCGTGACCGGCACCCGCACGTCGGAGTAGTAGGTCGCGTTGACGTGATGCGCCCCGTCGTGGGTGATAATCGGCGTCCAGGAGAATCCGGGGTCGGTGGTGTCGACGATGAGGATGGAGATTCCCTTGTGCCGCGGCGCTTCGGGGTCTGTCCGGCAGGCGAGCCAGATGTAGTCGGCGTCGTGCGCCCCGGTGGTGAAGATCTTCTGCCCGTTGACCACGTAGCTGTCTCCGTCGCGGACCGCCCTGGTCCGCAGCGCGGCCAGGTCGGTGCCTGCCTCGGGCTCCGTGTACCCGATCGCGAAGTGCACCTCGCCGGCCAGGATCGCAGGCAGGAACAAGCCCTTCTGCTGGGCGGTTCCGTGCGCCTGCAGCGTCGGGCCGACGGTCTGCAAGGTGACCAGCGGCAGGGGCACGTCGGCCCGGGCCGCCTCGCTGACAAAGATCTGGTGCTCCACCTGGCCCAGCCCGCGGCCGCCGAACTCGGCGGGCCAGCCGACCCCGAGCCAGCCGTCGCGGCCCATCCGGCGCACGATCTCGCGGTAGACGGGTCCGTGCCGCTCGGTGAGCATCGCCGCGCGCTCGCCGGGTGAGATCAGCGTGGCGAAGTACGCCCGCAGCTCGTCGCGCAGCGCGAGCTGCTCCGGGGTGAGGTCAAGAAACATGACCGGCCTTCGGCGCTGGTTCCTGGAGAGAGGACCCCTGCGTTTCAGGCTGGTCCGGGGTGACGGCCCCGCCAAACCCCCCCGCCTGATCACACGCCCTGGCGCCGAGCCGGTCCAGCCGGTGGTCGGCGCCGCCCACGAACCTGACCAGGTCCTTTACCAGCGAGGAGTAGCGGTGCAGCGGGTAGCTGACGTCCATGCCGATCCCGCCGTGCAGGTGATGACAGGTCTGCAGCGCCGACGGGGCCCGGTCGGCGAGCCAGTACGCCGCCACGTCCAGGTCGGCGGCAGCGCCGCGGTCCGTGTCCAGCCGCCAGCAGGCCGAGAGCGTCGCGAGGTGCAGGGTGCGCGAGGTGATGTAGACGTCGGCGATCTTCTCCGCAGCGGCCTGGAACGTGGCGAGTGGCCGGCCGAACTGCTCCCGCGCCGCAACGTACTCCGTGGTCAGCGACAGCGCGCCGGCGACCGCGCCGTCGGCCAGGCAGCACGCTCCGGCGCTCGCGAGCTGGTAGAGGTCGGTCACCACGCGGCCTGCGGTGCCCGCGCCGAGCACGTGGCTGACCGGCGCCGCGTCCAGCCGCAGCGTGTACTCGGGCTGGCCGGACGCGCTGTGGGTGCGCCGCCAGGACAGCCCGCTCGCCGACCTCGCGACGACCATGACCGCGGTGCCGGTGCCGCCCGCGATGACTCTGGCCAGCACCAGGATCCAGTCGGCGGCCGGGCCGCAGGGTACGCCGATCTTTACGCCGGAGACCGTGCCGGACCCGTCGGCCAGGCTGGCCGTCGTGGCCGGGACCACGGGCATCACCCGCGATGGCTCCCGCACCGCGGCGGTGAGCAGGGTGTCACCGGACGCCACGCCGTCCAGCACCGCCTGTTGCAGGTCGCGGTCACCCCAACGGACGACGGGCAGCACGCCGAGGGCCAGCGTGGGCAGGGCGGGCACCGGAGCGGCCCGCCTGCCGATCTCGGTCAGCGCCGTGGCCACGGCCATCACGCCGAGCTCGTCCCCGCCGAGAAAGGCCGGCAACGCGAGCGACAGCAGGCCCGCCCGGCTGAGTTCCTTCCACAGCGCGGTGTCATCGGCCCCCGGCTCAGCGGGCGGCTGGGCATGGTCGAGCACCTCGGCGACGACGCTGGCGACCGCTTGCTCGGTCTCACCGAGGGTGAAGTCCATCCCGATCGACACCGGTCCTCCTAGGGCGGCGGCTCGCAAAATTAGAACACGTTTTACCTGCCGTCGGCCAGCGCAGCGGGCCTGGCCAGGCGCGCTGCATTGGTACGCTGGATGGTGGCGCGGACCGTTGCACCATCCTGGCCCGCGCGAATGGCCTGCCGGAGGCCGAAGGACCGACTCCGGCTTGTTGATACCGCGAGGGGCCTTTGATGGCAGCAGCGAGAACACGTATCAGCGGAACGGTCGCACCGAACGCACCTGCCGCCGAGTTCGGCTCGGCCGCGCAGCGTGACCGCAGGAAGCGGATCCTGGACGCCACGCTGGCGCTGGCGTCCAAGGGCGGATACGACGCTGTGCAGATGCGGACGGTGGCGGAACGAGCCGACGTGGCGCTCGGCACCCTGTACCGGTACTTCCCATCCAAGATCCACCTGCTCGTATCCGGGCTGGTGCGCGAGTTCGAGCGGACCCAGGAGCGGCTGGACCGCAGGCCGATCCCTGGCGACACGCCCTACGACCGGATGCTGTATGTGCTCGGCCGGATCACCCGGACCATGCAGCGCGAGCCGATGCTCACCGAGGCGATGACCCGGGCGTTCATGTTCGCGGACCCGAGCGCGGCGGCCGAGGTCAACGCGGTAGCCCGGCTGATGGAGCAGATGCTGACCAGAGCCATGCACGAGGGCGAGCCGTCAAACGACGACAAGGCGGTAGCCCGGGTCATCGGCGACGTCTTCCTGTCCAACCTGGTCGCGTGGGTGACCAGGCGCGCGTCAGCGGACGACGTGAGCAACCACCTCGAGCTGGCCGCCCGCCTGCTGCTGCGCTGACTCCGGGATCCGGCACTCCTCACGCGGGGACCGACGCCCGGGGCGTCTGCTGCCGGTCGGGCCCCAAGCGGGCATGCCGGTCGGGTCCGAAGCGGGCATCGAGCCGCGTGGCGACCCTTCGGCCGAGCCGCTGCATCGGCGCCTCCAGCAGGTAATAGGTGCCCGCGCAGCACGCCAGCAGAACGGCGAGGAACACTGCGGCCGCCCCCAGCTGCAGCCAGATCGGCTGGCGGAGGCCGGGGGCGAACGGGAGGTTGTCATACGCATCGAGGAAGAGCGGGTGCAGCAGGTAGACCGAGTAGCTCACCACGCCCAGCCAGGCCAGTACCGCCGGCACCCGCAGGTTCCGCAGCGCCATGCCGATCGCGAACGTCAGGCCGGCCAGCGCGACGGACATGACCCATTCGCGCTGCACGAGCGCCGTCTGATCCTGCGGCACGGTCCCCGGGATGTGCCAGGCGCCCGCGATGATCGCGGTCGCGAAGATGGCGGTCGCCACGAGCGTCGCCCGCCAGCGGCCGAACTGCCCTTGCTCGGCGCGGTACAGCATCGTGCCGGGTGAACATGAGGGCCAGGATCGTCAGCCCTTCGTAGGGGCTCTTCCGGCCGTTGACCGCGACCAGGGCCAGGCCGGCAGCCGCGGCGACCCACGCGCCAACTGCCCGGGGAAGCCCGCGGCCGACCACCGCGACCGCGATGCCGCCCATGATCAGGACGTCGCCGGCCAGCGCGACCGGGGTGAGGCCGAGGGAGCTGAAGGAGAGCCAGACGGTGGGCAGCAGCCCGCCGAGCAGCAGCGCGCCAACGGCGAACGCGCCGGCGTACCACCCGCTGCGCTTGTGCAGGCCGGCCGTGAAAAGCGCGGTGAGCAGCACATAAAAGATCATCTCGTAGGACAGCGTCCAGAGCACGACGATGACGTTGGTCTGGCCGAGCAGCTCATTGAGCATGAACAGGTGCGAGAACACGGACGCGGTCACGTTCTGGTTCGTTTGCCGCACGCTGGCCCAGCCGAACTCGTGCAGCAGCAGCACGGCCCCGATGGCGAACACGAAGAGCGGGAACAGCCGGAACAGCCGGCTGAGCCAGAAGCTCCGGACGCTGCCCCTGCGCTCCAGCGACGCCGGCACGATGTACCCGCTGACCATGAAGAAGACCAGCACGCCGTACAGCCCGGGATCGAACACGTTGTACACCGCGCGATGGACTGCGGGCAGCACGCGGGTGCCGAAGTGGCTGTATACCACATACCACGCAGAGGGCCGCGATCCCCCGGAGCGCGTCGAGCCAGGCGAGCCTGCGGCCCCCGGCCTTTGCGCGATCCTGCGCCGCCGGCTGCGGTTCGCCGCGGGCCGGTGCGGGCCGATCATCTCGGGCTGGCGGTAGCGGTGGCGGTCGCCTGGTCCGCTGCGGGCACTGTCGACATGAGAGGTCAACTTACCCACGGACCTTGACCGAAACTTGGTGAGCGGCTGACCAGAGCCTGACCGTGCGCCGGGCGTCAGTCGCTCTCTGTCACGTCGTCCTCGTCTGCGTGGCTGGCCTGGATTTGGCCTGGAATGCGTGCCGGATGCATGAGCAGGCGCCAGATGGCGACCCGCAGCCGGCGCACCGCCCGGATGCGACTCGCGATGCGCAGCACCCGCTTTGTCCAGGGCCCGTTCAGGATCGTCCACTCGAGCTCGCTGGCCTTCCGCCGCAGGCCCCGCCGTTCCTTCCGCTGCCGCGGCGCGGGGCACTTCTCCCGGTACATCCGCTCTGCCAGAGCGGCCGCGGCTGCCACGGCGGCGTCGAGGATGTGCTCGGCAGGCTGGTCAGATGGCCCCAGGTAGCGACCGGCCGCCGGCCGGGTCAGGAGCTCGTCCAGATCGCCGACGATGTGGAACTTCGACTCGCGCAAGCCCGCGACCAAGGCCTCCGACTGCTGCCTGGCCCAGGCCTCCCGGTCGGGGGCAGCACAAGCCGCTCCCGGCGCGAGCGGGCGTCGAGGACACCGTGCGCCAGGAGGTGCTTGATGTACCGGGTGTAGAACCAGTAGGGCAGGTCCTCCGGCAGCGCCTCATTCAGCAGCCGCAGGAACTCGGTCTCGGCAAGCCCGAGCGAGGAGTTCGAACGGAGCCCGGTCAGCTCGATGCTCCCGGGACCGACACCGAGAACGGACGCGAACCGCGTCCAGAGCTCGTCGGGTTGGCCATGCCGCGGCACGGTTATGACGTGGACCTGGTCGGGCGGGATATGCCGCGACCACATGTCGAGGCTGGCCAGGGTGTCATGGAACGACCAGAACCGCGACAGGTGCCGGTCGGCGGCAACCGACTCGACGTCGATCACGGTGCCGAGCCATTCCTCCCAGCCGGCCGTGCCGAGGGTCTTAACGGTCTCCTGCCATTCGGCGGGCAGCAGGGTCGCGAAGTCGCGCACGGCAAGGATGACGTGCACCTCGGCCGAGAGCAGCGACCGGACGGCGCGATCGGCCTGCTCCGGGGTGCACGCCGCCAGCACCTCATCCGAGATGACGGCTGCCTGGGGAGCCTGCAGCGCCTGGCCCGCCAGGACGTCCCACTCGCCAATCCACGGATCGGCCGGATCGGAGTCCGGTCGCTCAGCCTCACGCAGATCCCGGCTTGCCCGGGAATGATCCCCTCGCTTGTAGCCAGGGAGCAGGACACCCTGGCCCGCGAGCCGGGCGCGGTTGCCCCACATGGCACGCTGCAGGAACGTCGTGCCCGTCTTGGGCTCGCCGATGTGCACGTAAACACGGGGACGGCGGGCGCCTGGCACCCGTGGTTCCCGTCCGGCCGGAACCCGGCTCGAGGTAGCGCGCGATGTCAACCTGACACCTGACCCGATGATGGCACACCAGCACTCTTATGGTGTTGGGCTGGCAATAGTGAAGTAAAGCAACGGCAATGCTAGCGCCAAGGGCGCTCGGCGGTATGGGATTTGGCCGCCGAAATGCCGTGTCTTAGCTCATCGGTCGGGCCCGCCCGGCCTACCAGCCGCCGGCGATGGTGTCGCCGTACCAGGACCCGATGATCCGGTGCGCGATCGACGGCGGCGGCGGCAGCCGGATCTCGCCGCTGGCGACGGCGGCGCGCAGCTCGTCCCGGCTGAACCAGTGCGCCTCGACGATCTCCTCGGAGTCGACTCTGATCTCCAGGCTGCCGGTGGCGCTGGCCCGGAAGCCGAGCATCAGGCTGTGCGGCATCGGCCAGGGCTGGCTGCCCACGTAGCGCACGCCGCCGACGGTGATCCCGGTCTCCTCGTACACCTCGCGCGCGACCGCCTGCTCCGCGGACTCCCCCGGCTCGACGAACCCGGCCAGGATCGACACCCGCTTCTCCGGCCACATCGCGTTCCTGGCCAGCAGGCACCGGTCCTCGGGATCGGTCACCAGCATGATGACCGCCGGGTCCAGCCGCGGGAAGTGCTCGCTTCCATCCACCACGCAGCGCCGCGCGTGGCCGGCCAGTTCGGGCTCGGTGACAGCCCCGCACCGCGGGCAGTGCCCGTGCACGGCGTGCCAGTTGCCCAGCGCCACTGCGTGGGTCATCAGCCCGACGTCGCGGTCGGACAGCTGCGGGCCCGCCTGCCGCAGGCTGGCCGACCGGATCTCGGAACCGGGAGCAGCCACCGCATCCGCGGCCGGCAGCGACCCGGCCACACCGAAGTAGACGACGCCGTCGGCGTCGATCCCCAGCAGGAACCTGACGCCGTCCGGCGCCTGCGCCGGGGGCACGAAGACAAGCTCCTCGTGGCCATCGCCGGAACGGATCAGGGCCGTCCCCTCGTCGACCACGAGGACCCTGGTCCGCGGGTCGGCCCACGCCGCAGCGAGCCATTCGGTGTCCTTGCGGCGTGCGGCCGCCCGGTCCACCTCGCCGCGGGACAGGAGGTCGGGCGGGCCACCGCTACCCGGCCCGGCGCTCACCGCGCGGCCGCGAGGTCGGCCGACGCCGCGGCGAGCTCGTCCCACAGGTACGCCGCCGCCTCGGCTCCCTTCAGCAGCAGCGCCATCTCGACTCTCTCGTTCGGTGCGTGGATGCGGTCGGAGTCGAGGCCTACGGCGAGGAACACCAGCGGCGCGTCCAGGATCGCGGCCAGGTCCGCCTCCGGGCCGCTGCCGCCTTCCCGGGTGAACAACACGTCTTGCCCGAACGCAAGGCTCATGGCTCGCCTGGCCGCGGCCACGGCAGGCGAGTCGACCGGTGAAAAGCACGGCCGGACGCCGGGCTCGCGGATCGTGACCGTGGCCTCGATGCCCGGCGGCGTGCGCTGCGCCACGTACTCGCGCAGCGCCACCGCGACGTCGGCCGGATCCTGGTTCGCGACCAGCCGGAACGAGAGCTTCGCGTGCGCCTGGCTCGGGATGATGGTCTTGCCGCCCGGGCCGCTGTGCCCGCCCCACATCCCGTTGACCTCGGCGGTCGGCCGGGCCCAGATCCGCTCCAGCGTGCTGAACCCGGCTTCGCCGGCCGCGGCACGGCTGTGGCCGGCCTCGTCAAGCCACGCCTGCTCATCGAACGGCAGCCTCGCGAACATCTCCCGCTCGGCAGCTGAGACGCCGAGCACCTTGTCGTAGAACCCGGGCAGCGTGACCCGGCCGTCGCTGTCGTGCAGGCCCGCCAGCAGGCCGGCCATGGCGTGCAGCGCGTTCGGCACCGCGCCGCCGAACGATCCCGAATGCAGATCACGCTCGGGCCCACGCAGGTCGATGTCGGCCTCGGCGAGGCCACGCATGCCGGTGCACATCGACGGCACGTCGGCCGCCCACATCGTGGTGTCCGTGATCACGATCACGTCGCACGAGAGCCGGTCACGCCGGGCCCCGAGCAGCGCGGCGAAGTTCGCCGACCCGGACTCCTCCTCGCCCTCGATCAGGAGCTTGAGCGTGACCGGCGGCGCGTCCCGACCGCCGGCCGTCAGGCAGGCCGGCACAGCGAGGGCGTGAAAGAGCACCTGGCCCTTGTCGTCGGAGGCCCCGCGGGCCAGCAGCTGCCCGTTCCGCTGCACCGGCTCGAACGGCGGCGAGTCCCATTCGTCCAGCGGCTCGACCGGCTGCACGTCGTGGTGGCCGTACACGAGCACGGTCGGCGCCGACGGGTCGGCGGCCGACCACTGCGCGAACACGGCAGGCAAGCCGCTGTCATCCGCGCCGGTCTCCCAGACCTCGGCTACCGGGAACCCGGCCCGCCGGAGGTGCTCGGCGAGCCACTGCGCTGACCGGCGGACGTCGCCGCTGTGCTCGGGGTCTGCGGACACCGAGGGAATGGCCAGCCACTGCATGAGCTCGTCGAAGAATTCGGCCGCGTTCTCGTTGATGTAGCCGCGAACGTCCATGACCCTCCCTCATGACTTCCGGCCACGGACCGCGCCACGCCGCATGCCGAAGATCCTGACCTGGACTCTATCGAGGCGGCCCGGCCGGCAGCGAAGTCCGTCGCTCGATCACCGGCCTGGCCGATATGAGAGCAGCACATGCGATCGCGGCAGCGGCAATAGCCACGGCCGGGCCGAAGCCGGCGAACGTTATGAGGACGCCGCCCATCGCCGTCCCGGCCAGCCCGGCGCTGCCCTCGGCAGCGAAGAGGATCGAGTAGGTTCGCCCGCTGACCGGGTCCGGGGTGCACTGCTGCAGGTGGGTCAGCCGCGCGATCAGGAAGACCATGGCCGACATGCCGGTCAGCGTGGCCAGCACGAGCGCGAGGCCGAGGTTGCCGACGCTGAACCAGGCGCCAAAGGCTGCGGCCGTGATCAGCAAGGACGTGGCGGTGAGCGGTCGGAGGCTGAGGCGGTCATACAGCACCCTGCCAAGCGGGGCTCCGACCAGGAACCCGGCACCCGTGGCGGCCCACAGGAAGCCCAGGTCCGCGGCGGTGCCGTGCAACCGCAGATGGATATACGGAACCAGCAGCGCGGTGAACACCCCGTTCCCGGCCCAGAACATGGCTGCCGCGACCAGCAGCCCGCGGAGTGGACGGCTGGCAGACACGTGACGCAGGCCCTCGCGGAATTCGGCTGCGCCATTGCTCAGGCGCCGGGGTGCGGCGCGGTGGGGCACCGGGCGGAAGCGGAGCAGCAACAGGCAGCCTGCGGCCGCGGCGTAGGTGGCAGCGTCGATGGCAACCGCCGTTGGCAGGCCCAGGGCGGCGAACGCGATCCCGCCGAGGGACGCCCCGGCCAGCCTGGTCACCGCGCCGTTGACCGATATGAGAGCGTTCGCCGAAGTAAGCTCCTCGGCGCGGCCAACCATGCTGGGAACCAGGGCCTGCTCGGCAGGCCGGTAGAACTGCCCCAGTGCGCTCTCGGCCAGGAGCGCAGCGTAGACGATCGCGACCTGGCCGGGCTGATGCACGAACGCAACCGGCAGGATGCAGCCACCCTGGCCGAGGGTCACCGCCACCATGGTGTGGCGGCGATCCCAGCGGTCGACTGCCACCCCGGCGATAGGACCGATGACCATCGCCGGCACGCTTTCGGCCACGAATGCGAACCCGGTTGCCGCCGGCGATCTGGTCAGCTCGAACACCCGGTAGGGCACCGCGATCAGCAGCAGCCAGCTGCCGAGGCTGGACAACAACTGGCCCGTCCATAGCAGCCGGAAATCCCTGATCGACAGCGCGAGCAGCAGGCCGCCTCTGATCCGCAGCACCCTCATCACGCCGCCCTCCTCTGCTATTATTCTGACAGAATAGATACGGAAAGAAAATTTCTCCCTAGAAAACTAGGTAGTGGCGCGTGACTGAGGAGGAACTCCGCGAGGAGCTTGGCCGGCGGCTGCGCGCTCGCCGGAGCGCGCAGGGACGCACCCTTGCCTCAGTGGCGATGCAGGCTGGTTTGTCGGTGCCTTACGTGGCCAATCTGGAGAACGGCCGCGGCAACCCGACCCTGAGCTCCCTGCACAGACTGGCCGGCGCGCTCGGCACCGCCCTCAGCGAGCTCCTGGCGGATCCAGCCGACGCGGCGCCGGGACCTGCGCTGCCAACCTCACTGGCCGAGTTCAGCCACGGCGCCCGGTTCCGGCGGGAGGTGCGGCGGCTCGCCGCTGAAGAACAGACGACGCCGGACGAGGTCCGCGTGAAGCTGCTGACCGCCATGGCAGCCTTTCCCCAGCCGGACTGGGGACTCGGCGAGCTGGACTGGCATCGCATCCTGGACGCCCTCGTGCTCGTGCTCCGACCGCGCTGAACGCCTCGGCTGATGCGCCGAACCGGCTGTCAGCAGAGCGCAGTAACCTGCGTCGGGTGGATTCGAACCTGGATTATGTCGCCGCGCTGACCCGGGAGTCGGCTCGCTTCGCCGAGGCCATCCGCGGCGCAGCGCCGGACACTCCCGTGCCCACGTGCCCCGGCTGGACCGCCGACGACCTGCTGTGGCACCTCGGGGAGGTGCAGTGGTTCTGGGCCGCGGTCGTGCGCGAGGACGTGGACGGAACGCGGGCCGAGGAACTCAAGCCGCCGCGCCCGCCGGACCGGGCCGGGCTGCTGGAGTTCTTTGACCGCGCCAGCCACGGCCTCGTGGAGATTCTGGCCGCGAGGCCGCCGGATGCGGCCGCCTGGACGTGGTCGGACGACCAGAGCGTGGCGTTCATCCGCCGACGCCAGGCGCACGAGGCGCTGATCCACCGGGTCGACGCCGAGATCATCGGAGCCAGCCAGACCCCGCTGGACCCGGCCCTGGCCGCCGACGGGATCGACGAGGTACTGCGCATCATGTACGGCGGGGTGCCTGACTGGGGCACGTTCACGCCCGAAGAGGCAGGGGCGACGGTCCGCGTTCAGGCCACCGACACCGGCGGCTCGTGGCTCGTCACGCTGGGCCGGTTTACCGGCACCGACCCCGCCGGCACCACCTACGACGAACCCGACATTCACACCGCGGACAGTGATCCTGGCACCAAGGCCGATGCGGACGTGACCGGGGCCGCAGCGAATGTCGACTGCTGGCTGTGGCGCCGGCCGACGCTCGGGCCCGTCGGCCTGACCGGCGACCGTGACGTGCTCATCCGGTTCGAGGCAGCCGTCGCCGGCAGCGACACCTGAAACGTACGGGAGGAAAACAGATGCTGGTCGCATTCTCGATCACGCCGATAGGGGTCGGCGAGGACGTCGCCGAGTACGTCGCCGACGCGGTGCGGGTGGTCCGCGAGAGCGGGCTGCCGAACCGGACCGACGCCATGTTCACCACGGTCGAGGGCGACTGGGACGAGGTCATGGACGTCGTCAGGCGCGCGGTGGATGCGGTGGCGGCGAAGGCACCCAGGGTCGGCCTGTCGCTCAAGGCAGACCTGCGGCCGGGCGTGACCGGCGCGCTCGATTCCAAGGTGGCGGCGGTAGAGCGCTACCTCGGCGGGTGAGGCGCGCTCAGATGGGGCTTTCTGGGTGGTGGAAGTCCCATTCCTCCAGTGCCGCGACGGACAGCCAGTCGAGCCCGCGTCCGGCCTCGGCCTCGATTCCGTGGGCAAGGGCCGCGAGCGCGGCGGCTGCCGCGTAGCCGTCGGACTCGTCGGCGGGGTCGGAAGCGCCCTCAAGGGCGTGAACGAGCAGCTCCTTCGCTGCGGTGGCCCGGGCGGGCGCCGAGCCATAGGAGTTGGCCAGCGCGGCGATGGCGCGCCGCACCACACGCTCGGCCAGCCCGTCCGTCATCGATACCCGTCGCTCTGGCACTGTGCCTCCTGTCGTCGACGCACGCGCATCCTACCCAGCGCCCCGCGCCGGACCGCGATGGTGAGAATCGCCGCGCCGGGCCAGCCGACGGCACGCGCGCCGCACATGTGCGCTAAGCGTCGCATTGCCTTCGATAGCGCCCGGCCGCATTGAGGATCCTTTTGGAGAATGCTTGGCCCAGTTTCAGCCAAGGGAGCGTGCCGGGGGAGGTCACCCGCTGACCTAGCCGGCCGGGATGGTCTCGATCAGCGCGGCGAGGCCTGCCTCGTCGAGCAGGTCGGTGGGCCGGACCGTGGTGTCCTCACGCACGTAGTAGAAGGCCGCGCGAACCTCGTCGACCGGGACGCCGGCCAGGGCTGCCCAGGCCAGCCGATAGGCGGCAAGCTGCATCGCAACGGCACGCTTCTCGTCCGGTGAGGCTGGCGGGCGGCCGGTCTTCCAGTCCACAACGTCATAGCCGCCTCCCGGGGCATCGGCGAAGACGGCGTCGATCCGGCCGCGGACCAGCCGGTCACCGATCAGCGTCTCGAACGGCACCTCGACTTCGGCCGGCCACCGGCCGGACCACTCGCCAGCCTCAAACCGCTCCCTGAGCTCGGCAATGTCCTGATCCTCGTCTCGCTCCAGGTCGGAGTCGGCCGCGCCGAGCAGGTCGGCGGGGTCGATCAGCCGCTGCGGCCCGTACCGCTGCTCCAGCCAGCTATGAAACTCGGTCCCGCGGCGCGCCAGCGGCGCCGGCGGCCTCGGCATTGGCCGCCGCACTTGCTGGGCCAGCTCCGCGGGGTCCCTGGCGACGATCACCAGCGAGGACACCGGGAGCCGCCGCGGCAGCCCGACCGTGACCCCGTCGTCGCCGCGGCGCTCGGCACGCTCGGCGAGCAGCAGGTCGGCGTCGCGTTCCCAGGCGTCCGCGAGCGCCTGGGCATCGGGGTTCAGTTGTGCCGTCAGGTCACTGGGATCGGGCCTCGGTGTGTGGGCGGCCGTCATCGCTTCGGCCACCAGCAGACCTGCCTCGCGGACCGCCTCGTAGCGCGCGCCCGCCGCCGCGGCCGGCCACGTCGCCGTGGCGGGCTCGGCGAGGGCCGGGTTCTCGGCGTCCTGCGCCGGTTCCTCGGCCCAGGCCGCGATCCACCCGGCGCCGGCCTCGCACGCGGCGCGCACCTCATCGAGGAACACCGAAGGGCCGAGCCGGGACACGCCGCTCCCCCACCAGTAGCCACTGCAGCCGAGCCAGTATGCGGCCCGCGTCGTGGCCACGTAGGCCAGACGCCGCTCCTCGGCCAGTTCCCTTTCCGCACACGCCTCGCTGAACGACGCCATCGAATCGGCGCCCAGGCCCGCGAGCACCGGCAGGTCGGCGGCGTCGCCGCGGAGCCCAAACGGCAGCAGCCGCGGGTTATCCGTCCACCGCGTGGTCAGCTTCGGCCGCGCCGGGAACACGTGCCCTTGCGCGCCTTCGGACATGCCGGGAACGAACACGGCACCCCACTGCAGGCCCTTGGCCGCGTGCACGGTCGCCAGCTTCACCGAGTCGGTGTCGCCGACCCGGCCTCCTTCCAGGCCGAACTCCTCCGCCTCGGCAGCGGTCAGGTACGCCAGGAACGCGCCGAGCGTCGGTTCTTCCTGGTCGCCGGCGAACGCGGCCGCCGCGTCCGCGAACGCGTCCAGGTCGGCGTGGGAGCTTGCCGGGTCGGCGCCTGGCCGCGCCGCCACCTCGATGTCCAAGCCCAGCTCGCGCTCCACCTCGCCGACAAGCTCGGGCAGCGGCCGGCCCGCGTGCTGGCGCAGCCCCCGTAGTTCCATGGCGAGCGCCGCGAGCCTTGCGTGACCGGCCACCGAGTAGGCGGCCGGGTCGCCGAGGTCGTCGAGGGCCTCGATCAGGCTGCCCGGATCCGCGGTCAGGTCGGAGACCGCCTGCTGCATCACGTCCGGGGCGTCGAGAGGGGGCTGCGGGGCGCCCGGAGGAGGCTGCTCGCCGGCCGGTCGGGCAGCCCCGGCGGCAGTGCGGACGAGGGCGCGGGAGCGCCGGTTGAGGGCCAGCAGATCGCGTGGGCCGATCCGCCACCTGGGCGAGGTCAGCAGCCGGGCAAGGGCGTCGGCCGCTGTCGGGTCGTGCATCACCCGGAGCGTGGCCACCACGTCCTGGACCTCGGGCACGGTCAGCAGACCGCCGAGGCCGACCACCTCAACCGGGATGCCCCTGGCCTCGATCGCCGCGCGCAGCGCGGGGAACTGGGCCCGCTTGCGGCACAGCACGGCAATATCGGACGGCCGGACCCGCCGGTCGCGCCGCCCGTCCGGCCAGGCCCCGCCGTCCGGCGCGATCCCCGGCGGGAGCGTGATCAGCTCCGCGATCTGGTCCGCGATCCAGCCTGCTTCCCCGGCAGCGGTCTCCAGCAGCGCGCAGGCCACCGTGCCGCGGCCCGCCCGCGACGCCGGGGCGACGAGCCGGGGCACTTCCGGCGCCGCAGCGCGCAGGCCCTCCTGGACCGCTGCCGCGGCGTCCAGGACCCGGCCCGTGTTGCGGAAGCTGGTGGACAGCAGTGCAGTCGGGGCCAACGCGCCGTCGCGTGCCGGGAAGTCGGTGCCGAACCGGCGCAGGTTGCCCGCGCTCGCCCCGCGCCAGCCGTAGATCGACTGGCACGGATCACCGACCGCGGTCACCGGATGCCCGCCTGCGAACAGCGCCCGGAGCAGCACGAGCTGGGCGTAGCTGGTGTCCTGGTATTCGTCGAGCAGCACCACCTGGTACCTGGCCCGCTCGGCGACGCCGACCTCGGGATGCCGCTCGGCGATCCGCGCGGCGAGGGCCATCTGATCGCCGTAGTCCATGACCTCCCGCGCCGCCTTGGCCGACTGATACGCGGCGACCAGCGGGAGCATCTGCTCGCGCACCCGCTGGCAGCCGAGGACCTTCAGCACGGGCGCCGGGAGCCCCCCGCGTTGCGCCACCGTGCGACGTTGCGCCACCACGCCACGCTGCCCTGATAGGACCTCGTCGGCGCGAGCGGCCAGCCACTCCCCCACACCGCGCACGTCGTCCGGCCCGCGCAGGTGCTCGGCCAGCTCGCCGGACAGGTCGAGGACGGCCGCGGTAACCGTCGACGGGGTCCAGGTGATCGCGTCCATCGGGCCGTCGTACGCGGCCACCGCGCGGGCAGCCAGCTGCCACGACACGGCCGGCGTGATCAGCCGGATCGACGGCTCGAGCGCCTCGCGCAGCGCGTGGTCGCCGACCAGCCGGCCGGCGTAGGCGTGATAGGTCGCGATGACGGGGTCTCCCTGCAGCCGGTCATCGGACGCGCCAGCTCCGGAGAGCTCTATTCCGGCCCGCCTGAGGCCATCGAGCCGGCCGCGAACCCGCTCACCCAGCTCAGCCGCTGCCTTCCTGGTGAACGTGAGCCCGAGCACCCGCTCCGGCCGGACCAGCCCGTTCGCGACCAGCCAGACCAGCCGGGCAGCCATCGTCTCGCTCTTGCCCGACCCGGCTCCGGCGATCACCGCCAGCGGGCCGGGCGGCGCGCCGATCACGGCGGCCTGCTCCGGGGTCGGCTCGGGCACGCCGAGCAGCCGCGCCAACTGGGCGGGCGCGTAAGGGGGGCTGGCCGCGGTCACGGGGACACCTGCCCCCCGCGCTCGTGCACTGGGCAGCAGGCCGCGACCGGGCACACCCGGCAGCCGGGATTCACCTTCGCGGTGAATACCGACCCCGCCATCCCGGTGGCCACGGTCTCCACCAGGTCCAGCGCCCAACCTGGCTCCGGGTCGGCGGTGAGGGAGCCCTGCCGCTGCACCCGGGCCCGGGCGGTGAGGCCGGCCCTGCCGACCTGCACCAGCTCGGCACCGCCCGGCTGGGTCAGGCCCATCTCCTCGAACGCGCCGAGCATCACGGCCAGCTGGTACACGCCGAGCTGCGGGTGCCGGTCCAGATCCTCATCGGCCGGCCTGCTCGACCCGGTCTTGAGGTCGACGACGATCGCGGTGCCGTCGGCGTCGCGTTCCAGCCGGTCGACCCGGCCGGTTATCTCCACCTCGCCGACGCTGACGCGCAGGTCCTTCTCGATGGCGATCAGCTGCCGCGGGTTGGCCCTGTGCCAGTCGAGGAACTTGCGGACCATCCGCTCGGCCTGGTCCCGCTGCTTTGCGCTGTACCAGGTACTGCCGAAGTCGAGATGGTGCCACGCCTCGTCGATGCGCTTGGTGATGTCCGCGTCGTCGGTGCCGTCGGCGGCCAGTGCGGCCGCGGCGTGGATCACGATCCCGAAATGGCGAAGCACGCCGGGCGTGCTGACCCCGGCGGCCGACTCGAGCAGCCAGCGCAGCCCGCACCTGGTGAAGTTCTCCACCTGGGACGGGGACAGCCGTACCGTCCGGTCGGTCACCGGGCCGGACGTGGACAGCTCGGTGAGCGCGTACCAGTGCCGCGGGCTGGCGCCGCGGACGCCGGCCGCCGCCAGCCTGGCCAGCTGGGCCGCTGCCGCGCGCCGCACCGGCCCGGACAGCGCGCCGTCAGCCGCCGCGCGGCGCAGCTCGGCGGTGAGCGCGGGCAGCGACAGCCACCTCCGGCCCGGCCCGGTCACCTGCTCGGGCTCGATGTCGTCGCCGGCCAGCTCGGCAAGGAACCTGGACGGCCGTTCCTCGGCGTCGGCGCCGCCGACCGCGGTCACGATCAGCTGTCGCCTTGCCCTGGTCACGGCGACGTAGAAGAGCCTGCGCTCCTCGTCGAGCAGCTTGGAGGCCAAAGCGGCGGCCGCGGTGTCGGCGGGCGCTCTGCCGACAGGCGCCGTGTCGGCAACCCCGCCCGCCTGGCCGGTCGCGTCGCCGGCCGCCACCGCCTCCACGAGCTCGTCCATCGACAGCAGCGATCCCCGGATCCTGACATCGGGCCAGGTGCCCTCCTGGACCCCGGCGACCACGACGAGGTCCCACTCGAGCCCCTTGGCCCGGTGCGCGGTGAGGACCGCTACCCCCTCACCGCGCGCCGCGCGCTCGGCCAGCGTGTCGCCGACGATCTCCTGCCCGGCCATGCGGTCCAGGAACATCCGCGGCGACCCCTGCGGCAGCCGCGCGGTGAACCGGGCGGCCGCGTCGAACAGCGCGACCACCGCGTCCAGGTCGGCGTCGGCGGCCGCGCCGCGCTGGCCGCCCGACGCGCTGGCCTGCTGCCAGGTGGCCGCCAGGCCGGACGCGTCCCACACCGCCCACAGCACGTCGTGCGCGGTGGCCCCGTCCCTGGCGGTCTGCGCGGCGATCTTCAGCAGGCCCGCCACCCGCCGCGCCGCGGCCACGGCCGAGGCGATACCGGGCGACACGCTCCCCGTCTGCCTGCCATCGCCGGCCAGCACGAGCTCGCGCGGATCGAGCAGCGCGGCTGCGAGCGGCTCATCGGTAGGCTGCTCCCCCGCGGCCTGCGCCGACGCCCGCAGCCAGCGGCGCAGCCGCCGCAGTCCCAGCGCGTCGGTGCCGCCCAGCGGCCCGGTGAGCAGGTCCGCCGCTGCCTGCTCATCCAGCGCTCCCGGCCGCAGCGCGCAGTCGAGCAGGGCCAGCAGCGGGCGGGTCCCCGGCTCGGCGGCCAGCGGAAGTTCGTCGCCCGCAATCGTCACCGGCACCCCGGCCGCGGCCAGAGCCCGCTGCAGCACCGGCAGCTGGCGGGTCGCGGATCGGACCAGGACCGCCATCGACGACCAGGCCAGACCGTCCATGAGGTGCGCCCGGCGCAGCACGTCGGCGATCACCGAGGCTTCCTGTGCCGCGGTCGCGGCGATGATGATCCGCGCCGTCCCAGGCTCGGCGCCGGGCAGCGGGACCAGCGCGCGATGCGACCGTTCCGGGCTCCGATCAAGGTCGGCCTGAGCGGCGGGCAGTCTCGCGGCGACCCTGCGGGAAGCGGAGAGCAGGAACGGGCCGCTGCGGCGGCACGTGCGCAGCGCGACGACTCGCGCCGGGCTCCCGTCGGGGGCGCGGAACCGGTCGGCGAACCTGCCGACCGCCCTGGTGTCGGCGCCGCGGAATCCGTAGATCGACTGGTCCGGATCGCCGACCACGATCAGCTCCCGGCCGTCCCCGGCCAGCGCGTGCAGCAGGTCCTCCTGCGCTGGGTCGGTGTCCTGGTACTCGTCGACCAGGACCGCGTCGTAGGCCTGCCGCTCGCGATCGCGGGTCGCAGCACGGCCGAGCAGCCCGGCCGCGATCCTGACGATCTCCGCGTAGTCATAGGAGGGCACCGGCGCGAGGTCGAAACGGCCCGCGTATCGCTCGAGGAACGCGCCAGCCGCCACCCAGTCGTCGCGCCGCCGTTGCCTGCCGAGCCAGGCCAGCCTGCGCCCGTCCAGGCCGCGCTCGGCCGCGCGGAGCAGGAAGTCCCGCAGCTCGGCGGCGAAGCCCCTGGTGGCAAGCGCCGGGCGGAGCCGCTCCGGCCAGCCCCGGCCGCCGTCTTCGGCCTCGCCGCGGAGCAGCCGCCTGACCTCGAGCAGCTGATCGGGGCCAGACAGCAGCGTCGGCGGCTCGTCGCCACCGAGGGCGAACTCTCTGCGCACCAGCGCGTAGGCATAGCTGTGGAAGGTCAGCGCGAGCGGCTGCCTGGTCGTCCGGCCGAGCCGCATGGTAATCCGCTCGCGCAGCTCCTCGGCCGCTTTGCGGCTGAACGTGAGCACGAGTACCCGCGACGGGTCGATGCCCCGGCCGGCAATACGGTGCACAACTGACTCGACAATGGCCGTGGTTTTCCCGGTGCCGGGGCCCGCCAGCACCAGCAGCGGCCCAGCGGAATGGCTGACCACCTGCTGCTGCGCTTCGTCGAGGCGAGGTGGTGCGGTCGCCGTCGGCATTGGCCGGCGGACGAGGCGATAAGCGGGCGCGGATGAGTGCATTGCTCCTGTGAGCGGGGACGGGCCGTCCGGCAGGCGGCCCAGCGCAATCCCCGCGGGTCATCTCTACAGGTAGCACCTGGCTCCGACAGTCCGCTCCGGTCCAGCCTATTTGGCGCGAATGGCCGCGGGAATGGAGCGGGATCAGTTCCTCAGCTTCCGGAGAATGCGCGCGAGGTGGGCCTGGTCCGTCTGGCTGAGTCGGCCGAACAGCCGCTCGGTCTCGGAGCCGCGGGCCGCGCGGATCGCGTCGAGGACGCTCTCGCCGTGCTCGGTCAGCTCGACCAGGGTGGCGCGCCGGTCACCCGGATCGGCCCGGCGCCGGACCAGGCCGCGGGACTCGATGGCGTCGACGACCTCCGTCGTGGAGCGCGCGGCGATGTGCAGATGATCCGACAGCTCGGACAGTCGCACCGGCCCGTGGCGGGCGAGCACGCGCAGCGCTCGCAGCTGGGCCGGGGTGATGTCCCACGGGGCCAGGCTTTCGTGGGACGCCTCGCGCATCTGGCGCGCGACCGACCAGAAGGCGTCGGAGAGCGTCTCGTCGCCGGATGGACTGCTCCGGGGCCCCGTACGGCGATCGGTGTTCACGGGAATACGATACCAGCTACTGGCGTTGTTACCTCAAGTTGAGGTAACCTCAGCAATAGACTTCACCAGGCCCAGGGCATCGGAGCACCGGGCCACCCGACAGACCTCATCGCCTGGCGCGCCGAGTGTCCGGCCGTCCTGACAGAATCGAGAAGCTTTTTGGAACCACAGCAGACAAATCGAGACAACAACAGGGGCCGCAATCACGGCCCGAGGACCGTCACAGCTGAGCAGAAGGCGCAGGCGCGCGACGTATCGCTGCGCCGCATCGGCCAACTGTTCACTCCCTACCGCTGGCAGCTGGCGATCGTCACCGCCATCATCGCCGCCTCATCCATCGTCGGGCTGGCCTCCCCGTTCCTGCTCCGCGCGGTGATCGACACCGCGCTGCCGGACAGGAACCTGCGGCTGCTGGTCTGGCTGGTGCTTGGCATGGTCGGTGTGGCGGCCATCACCTCCATCTTCGGCGTGATCCAGACCTGGATCAGCACCAAGGTCGGACAGCAGGTCATGCACACGCTGCGCACCAGCGTCTTCGGCCACCTGCAGCGCCAGTCGATCGCGTTCTTCACCCGGACCCGCACCGGCGAGGTGCAGTCCCGCATCCAGAACGACATCGGGGGCATGGAATCCGTCGTCACGTCGACCGCGACATCCATCGCCTCCAACCTCACCACCGTGGTCGCCAGCGCGGTCGCCATGGTCGCGCTGTCGTGGCGGCTGTCGCTCATCTCGCTGGTCGTCATGCCGCCAGCGGTCTACCTGACCCGCAAGGTCGCTGGCATGCGCCGGGCCATCACCGCCCAGCAGCAGCGCGAGCTCGCCGACCTCAACGTCACCATCGAGGAGGGGCTGTCGGTCAACGGCGTCCAGCTGGCGAAGACCATGGGCACCGGGCCGTCCCTAATCCGGCGATTCACCGACTCCTCGGCCCGGCTGATCGACCTGGAGCTGCGATCCCAGCTGGCGGGGCGGTGGCGGATGTCGTCACTGAGCATCATCTTCGCGGCGATCCCGGCGATCATCTACCTTTCGGCGGGCCTGCCGGTCACCGCGGGCACGATCAGCATCGGGACCCTGATCGCGTTCACCACCCTGCAGAACAACCTGTTCCGGCCGGTCACCGGGCTGCTGAACACCAGCGTCTCGGTAATCAGCTCGCTGGCGCTGTTCGCGCGAATCTTTGAGTACCTCGACCTGCCGGTCGAGGTCGACGATCCCGCCCACCCGGTCGAGATCGACCCGGCCCAGGTCACCGGGCACGTACGCCTGGAGGACGTCAGCTTCGCCTATCCCGGCGCTGACCGGCCCGCCCTCACCGGCGTCGACCTGGACATCCCGGCCGGCCGCACCCTGGCCCTGGTCGGCGAGACCGGGTCGGGCAAGACCACCCTCGCGTCGCTGGTAGCCCGGCTGTACGACCCCAGCAGCGGCAGCGTCCGCATCGACGGCATCGACATCCGCGACATCCGGCTTGCCGACCTGGCCGCGATCGTCGGCGTGGTCAGCCAGGAAACCTACCTGCTGCACACCACGGTGCGGGAGAACCTGCGCTACGCCAAGCCGGGCGCCACCGACGAGCAGATCGAGGAGGCCGCGCGCGCTGCCCAGATTCACGACCTGATCAGCGGGCTGCCCGACGGCTACGACACCATGGTCGGCTCCCGCGGCTACCGCTTCTCGGGCGGCGAGAAGCAGCGCCTGGCCATCGCCAGGACCCTGCTGCGCGACCCGCGTGTGCTCGTGCTCGACGAGGCCACCAGTGCACTGGACACCGAGACCGAACGCGCCGTTCAGATGGCGTTCGACGCGCTCGCCCAGGGCCGCACCACCATCACGATCGCGCACCGGCTCTCGACCGTGCGCAACGCGGATCAGATCGTCGTGCTGGATCACGGCCGCATCGCCGAGGCGGGCACCCACGGCAGCCTCCTCGCCGACAACGGCCGTTACGCCGCGCTGGCGGCGTGACCTGGCCAGATCGCCCATAACCAGGTGGCGCTACACGATCGGGATGAAGCTGTTCGGCGAGGGCTTCGGCCTCCGGCGGCTGGCCGCCACCCTGGTGGTGGCCGCCGGCATCGCGGCGATCAGCGCCTGAGACGCGGCATGGTCACGGCGCTGGTGTCCAGCGAGCGCGGCGCATGTCCACCCGGCTGGGCTTGCCGTCACCGTCAAGGCGCATCGGCGTGTCTTCCTCCCGGTACCTGGCCAGCGCCGCCCGCTCGTGGCCGGCCAGCAGCGATCCGTCGGCGTGGATGACCCGCCACCACGCGACGCCGCCGCCCCACAGCGCCATCACCCGGCCCACCTGGCGGGGTCCGCCCTCTCCGAGGTACTCGGCGATGTCGCCGTAGGACATCACCAGGCCCCGCGGTATCGTCTCGGCCACGTCCAGGACCCGGCCTGCGTAGTCGGTCAGCTCGCCCGGCGCCGGGCCCGCCGGGACCGCAGCCCCGGTCCGCTGGCGCGCGCCACGGCCCGTCGGCCCGGTCCGCTGGCGCGCGCCGCCGGGCGGACGCCGACCGGGGCTCATTCGCCGGGCCAGCCCGCGCCACGGGTGTCCTCGGCGGCCCCGGCGTGGCCTGGTGGAGTGGACGGCCATTCCTGCGGCGGCGGCGCCGGGTAGCTGATCGTCGCGTCCGCTGCAGGCTGGTGGTATCCGGCGGTGCGTACCGGCCGCGGCCGCCGCATCAGGACCAGACGGCTGGTGCCGATGACGATCATCGCCATGCAAACCGTGGCCAGAACGCAGAACAGCACGAGCTGCCGGACGCCCCGGGGGGCGACCGGGGACGATGGTATGGCCGCCGGCCCGCCGCCGAAGTGGCTGGCCGCGCTGACGCCCGGCGTGGCGACGGCGGTGCGCCGCAAGCCGGTCCGCGGCGACCCGGGCCCGGCCAGGCCCCGTGCGGACAGCCGCCCGGCGACCCTCAGCGCGGCGGCCGCGTCCACGGTGCCGAACCCGACCCTGTCGTCGTAACCGTGCGCAGGACGATTGCTGGTGGAGGACGTGATCGCCTCCCGCACCATGTCCGGCGGGAGCGACGGGTACGCGGACTTGATCAGGGCGGCCACTCCCGCGGTCAGCGCGCATGCCGGGCTGGTCCCGCTAACCAGCCAGTACTGGCCGTCCCTGCCCTGGGCCGGCACCTCAACCCCGGGCGCAGCGACCTGAACTGAGATGTTGTCGCTGGAGAAGCTGGCCGCCAGGCCGTTCGCGCCGACGGCCGCCACCCCGAGCACTCCCGGGTAGTCCGCCGGGAACGAATACGGGGCGTGGCCGCTGCCATGGGCGGTCGCCGTGTTCCCCGAGTTGCCCGACGAAGCGACGACCACGACGCCCCGGTTCAGCGCATCCTGGAGCGCCTCGCGCACCGGCAGGCTGGGCAGCCCGTAGCCCAGAGACATGCTGATGACCTGCGCCCCGTTCGATACCGCGTACCGGATCGCGCGCGCGAGCTCGGTCTGGATGCGGGCCTGCGGCTCATGCTGGTAGCGCGCGTAGTTGGGGTCGCTGCTGTCGGTGATGACGCGGATCGACAGCACCCGCGACTTCGGCGCGACCCCGATGATCCCGCTGCCGCCGCCGTCGTGGCCGTGACCCGCGATGAGCGACGCCATCCAGGTCCCGTGCACCCCCCAGTTCGGGTTGGACTCCGGCGTGTCGACACCGGTGTAATTGGGGCCGGTGACCACGGAGCCTGCCAGGTCGGAGACATCGGGATTCACCCCGCTGTCGATGACCGCCACGGTCACACCCTGTCCCTCGGTGACCGACCACGCGGGTTCCACGTTGAGCGATTGAAGCACCCACTGCTGGGCGTTGCGAACGGCGTCGGCGCGCGCCGGGACGGCGCCGATGGTCAGCGGCAGGATCAGCGCGGCAATGGCGGCCAGCGCGAGCGCGGTGGCGCGGCGTGCGGCACTGGGCACCCTCGCGGTCAGCACCCGGGCGCTCCAGGGCACGTAGGCGTCGGCGGCTGCACGCCGAGCGGCGTGCCGACCGCGTCGGCGATGCCGTTCGCGACGCTGCTCATCTCCTGTTCAGTGTATGGATCGGACGCCACGGAGACCTGTGGCTCGCCGTTCGCGTAGCCTGCCGTCGTCATGATCACGTACGGCCCATCGCTGGTCGCCCACGAAAGCTGCCGGTTCCGATCGCTGAACGACGCGGCCAGGGTGCCGCGGAAGCCGAGCGCGCGGACCGTGGCCTCCTGGTCGGCGGACAGCTTGCCAGCCGCCGACCTGGCCGCTCCGGCGCTGGGCATCACGGCAACGCCCACGGTCACGAGCATGCTGTCGGTCTCGTCCGCGTACGTCGCGCGGAGCAGGGCAGTGCAGCGTCCAGCCGACAGCACCCGGTCGGCGGCCGCGTCGGCTGCCTTCGCGCAGCTCAGCTCGCGAGCGATGCCCACCCGGTAGGCGGTCAGCGCGAGCTGGCTGCCGGCATTGAGGGTGTCGGAGGACACCTGGTACGTGATCGAGGCGGGGAAGATCTTGCCGGCTGTCAGCGCACGCCAGCGCCGCGCGGTCTCCCAGCTCGCGATCTGCTGCTGCTGCGATGTTGTGAACTTTCGCGGCAGCAACTGCGCGGAAACACCCGCGGCCGAGGCGGCCAGGCCAGCCATGCCCACGAACAGCACGATCAGCGTGACACTAAATCGCCAGCCGCCACGCCCACGGCCGGCTTGCGGCTCGCTCCCATCGTTGTCCGGAGTCTCCGGCTGCATGGACACACAGAAATGCTACGGCCTGACCGTGCCGCGTCGTGCGGCCGGAGGAAGGTTCACCTCTCCAGATGGTGACGAGCGTCCCGGTTCGCCGGCCCGGCAGGAGCTCAGTAGACCGGTAGCGACGGATCCACCTGGTTGACCCAGGCCAGCACGCCGCCGCCGACATGCACCGCGTCCGAGAAGCCGGCGTTCTGCACGACCGCGAGGCACTCGGCGCTCCGGGCGCCACTCTTGCAGTGCAGCACGATCCTGCGGTCCTGCGGCAGCTTCTCGAGAGCCGAGCCGTTGAGGAACTGGTCCTTGGGCATCAGCACAGACCCAGGGATGGACACGATCTCGTACTCGTTCGGCTCCCTGACGTCGATCAGGAAGATCTTCTCGTCGTTGTCGAGCATCGCCTTGAGCTCGGTCGCGGTGATCGTCGATCCTGACGCCGCGTTCAGGGCGTCCTCGGACACCGCGCCGCAGAACGCCTCGTAGTCGATCAGCTCGGTGATCGTCGGGTTCTTACCGCACACGGCGCACTCGGGATCCTTCCTGACGCGCACCGTCCGGTAGCTCATCTCCAGGGCGTCATAGATCATCAGCCGCCCGGCCAGCGGCTCGCCGATCCCGGTGATGACCTTGATCGCCTCGTTGACCTGGATGGACCCGATGGAGGCGCACAGCACCCCAAGCACGCCGCCCTCGGCGCAGGACGGCACCATGCCGGGCGGCGGCGGCTCCGGGTACAGGCAGCGATAGCACGGGCCGTACTCGGCCCAGAACACGCTGGCCTGCCCGTCGAAGCGGTAGATCGATCCCCAGACGTAGGGCTTGCCAAGCAGCACGCAGGCGTCGTTCACCAGGTACCTGGTGGCGAAGTTGTCGGTGCCGTCGACGATCAGGTCGTACTGCGCGAAGATCTCCATCGCGTTGTCCGAGTCGAGGCGCTCCTCGTGCAGCACGACGTTGACGAGCGGGTTGAGCTCCGTAATGCTGTCGCGGGCGGACTCGGCCTTTGGCCGGCCCACGTCTGACTGGCCGTGGATGATCTGCCGCTGCAGGTTGGACTCGTCGACCACGTCGAAGTCGACGATGCCGAGCGTGCCGACTCCGGCGGCCGCCAGGTACAGCAGCGCGGGTGACCCCAGACCGCCGGCACCGACGCACAGCACCCGGGCATTCTTCAGGCGCTTCTGCCCGGTCATCCCGACGTCCGGGATGATCAGGTGGCGTGAGTAACGCCTGACCTCGTCAACGGTCAGCTCGTCGGCCGGCGTGACCAGCGGTGGCAGCGACACAGTGCTATCTCCTGGGAGGAATGCCGGGTTTCGGCTCTTGTTCGGCGCGTATTCAGGCTCCAGGGTGTGGAACCAACCACCGGCCGTCCGCATTCCATCGCCCCGCGTGGCCGGAGCCCAGAATGTGGCCGGAGCCCAGAATGTCGTGGGCGCCAGGTAAAACACTGACATGCCCGGGCCGGTGGCGCCGCCCGGGACCCGCCTAGATCCCCGGAGGTCCGATGACCCCACCGCCGCCGACGTCAGCAGGGAAGCCGCGGCCCCGGGTCCGCGGATCCGGGGGTCGCGCGGTGCTGCCGCTTGTCCCCGGCTTCGAGCGAACGCCGACCAGGACACGGCCGCTGCCGGACGCCGCGGCGGTGCGGCTGGTCGTGGTTCCGGACTCCGCGCCGCCGTTTGACGATGGGCGCGCCGTGAGTCCCGCTGGCCGCCGCGAGCCGCCTGAGCCGCTGCTGGCCCGCGAGCGGCTGGGGATGTCCTTGCCCGATGCACCCGAGCCGGGCCGCGATCGCGGCCGCGGCCGCGGAGGAAAGGCAGCGGCCGCCGGATGGCCGAGCCAGTTCGCCCAGGTTCTCGCGGAGACACTCGCGGGTTCGCGGCCGCAGGGACAGATCACGCCGTGGACCACCGACCAGGCCCGCCGGCTCATCCGCCAACTCGGGCCGATGCTCGCGGCCGGGCCCGTGCCTCGCGTCCGGCGGGTCCTGGCCTCTCAGCCGGCCGAGGGGGTCGTCGAGATGACCGTGGTCGTGGGGTGCGGGCCGAGAATCCGCGCCCTCGCCGTGCGGCTGGAGCAGGACCGGCCGCACCATGCCGGCCGCGGGCGCGACGCCAGCACGGCGGGGTGGGTCTGCACGGCCATCGAGGCCGCCTGAATCCGGGCCGCTAGCCGCGGGCTCCCCGGCCTACCGATTACGCGGGTCGCCGTGGCACTGCTTGAACTTCCGGCCCGAGCCGCACGGGCACGGCGCGTTCCGTCCCACTTTGGAGTAGTCGGCGCCGTCGGCCGAGGCGCCCCGCTGCTGCACGTTGCCGCTGCCGTCTTCGCTGGGCGCGCTGTACTGCAGGCGGCTCGGCCGCTGCGGGCGGTCCAGGCCGCGGGCGAGGGCAGCGGGTACCGCCGGGCCTTCCTGGCCGGGCGCGGGCTGCGCACCGGGCTGGGCCTGGCCGCCACCCCGTTGCCGGGCGCCCGGCCGGCCACCCGAGGCGGTTGACCGGGAGTGGCGTCCTGGACGGCTCGGCTGCGCCGGCTGGCCACCGTCGGCCTGCCCGCCGCCCGGGGCGGGCGCCACGCCCGCTCCCGCCGGGATAGCCCCCGCCGGAGCGGCGCCACCGGGTCCGGCACCATCGGGCACCACGCCGAGGAACGGCCCGCCGGGCACCTCCCCATTCATCTGCACTGCCTCTTCGACAATCGGGCTGTCCTGCCGCTGAACCTGCAGATTGAACAGGTTGCCGACCGACTCCTCCTTGATGCCCTCCATCATCGCGCTGAACATGTCGTAGCCCTCGCGCTGGTATTCCACCAGCGGGTCGCGCTGCCCGTAGCCGCGCAGCGAGATGCCCTCGCGCAGGTAATCCATCTCGTAAAGGTGCTCACGCCACTTGCGGTCGAGCACCGAAAGGACGACGCGCCGCTCGAGCTCGCGCATAACCTCCGGGGTCAGTTCCTCTTCCCGGCGCTCGTAGGCGGCCAGAGTGTCCTGCTGTACCACTTCGGTGATCAGGTCGGCCGAAAGGTGGGCCCGGTCTCCCCCGGCCTCCTCGATCATCCCGTCGATCGAGATCCCGCCCGAGTAGAGCTGGCGGAAGGCCCGCCACAGCTGATCGAGGTCCCATTCCTCGGGGAATCCCTCGGCGGTCGCGCCCGTCACATAGCCGGCGACGACTTCATCGATCATGCCGCGGATCTGGTCCTTCAGGTCGGCACCCTCGAGGACCTCGCGCCGCTCGCCGTACACGACCTGGCGCTGCCGGTTCATCACGTCGTCGTACTTGAGCAGGTCCTTGCGGATCTCGAAGTTCTGCTGCTCAACCTGTGTCTGGGCGGACCTGATCGAGCGGCTGACCGTCTTGGACTCGATCGGGACGTCCGGTGGCGTCTTGAGCCACTCCATGATGTGCGCGACCTTGTCGGCGTTGAACATCCGCATCAGATCGTCCTCGAGCGACAGGTAGAACCGCGACTCGCCGGGGTCGCCCTGACGGCCGGACCGGCCGCGCAGCTGGTTGTCGATCCGCCGGGACTCGTGCCGCTCGGTGCCGAGCACGTAGAGACCGCCAGCGGCCACGACCTGCGCGTGCTCCTCCGCCACCGCCCGCTTGGCCTTGTCCACCGCTTCCGGCCAGGCGGCCTCGAAGTCTTCCGGCGTCTCCACCGGAGACAGGCCGCGCTGGTGCAGTTCGAGGTCCGCGATGAACTCGGGGTTGCCGCCGAGCATGATGTCCGTGCCGCGGCCCGCCATGTTCGTCGCCACCGTCACCGCGCCCTTGCGGCCAGCCTGGGCGATGATGGCGGCCTCACGCTCGTGGTACTTGGCGTTCAGGACCTCGTGCGCAACGCCGCGCCGCTTGAGCATCGTGGAAACGAGCTCTGACTTCTCCACGCTGGTGGTGCCGACGAGCACCGGCTGACCCGCCTCGTGCCGCTCGAAGATGTCGTCCACCAAGGCCTCGAACTTCGCCTGGACCGTCTGGTACACCACGTCGGACTGGTCGGCGCGGATCATCGGCATGTTCGTTGGGATCGGGACCACGCCGAGCTTGTAGGTCTGGTGGAACTCGGCGGCCTCCGTCATTGCGGTGCCGGTCATGCCGGCGAGCTTGTCGTAGAGCCGGAAGTAGTTCTGCAGCGTGATCGTGGCGAGCGTCTGGTTCTCGTCCTTGATCTGCACGCCCTCCTTGGCCTCGATGGCCTGGTGCATGCCCTCGCTGTACCGGCGGCCGTGCAGCATGCGGCCGGTGAACTCGTCCACGATGAGGACCTCGCCGTTCATCACGACGTAGTCCTTGTCCTTCTTGTAGAGCTCCTTGGCCTTGATCGCGTTGTTCAGGAAGCTGACCAGCGGGGTGTTGACGGACTCGTACAGGTTGTCGATGCCGAGCCAGTCCTCCACCTTCTCGACGCCGGTCTCCAGGATGCCGACCGTTCGCTTCTTCTCGTCGACCTCGTAGTCGCCCTCGCCGTCCTCGCCCCGCCGCAGCCGCGGCGTGATCTTGGCGAACTCGAGGTACCAGCGGCTGTTCTGGTCGGCGGGCCCGCTGATGATCAGCGGGGTGCGCGCCTCGTCGATGAGGATCGAGTCGACCTCGTCCACGATCGCGTAGTGGTGCCCCCGCTGGACGCACTCCTCCAGGCCCCAGGCCATGTTGTCCCGGAGGTAGTCGAAGCCGAACTCGTTGTTCGTGCCGTAGGTGATGTCGGCCGCGTACTGCTTGCGCCGCTCGTCCGGCTCCATCTGGGCCAGGATCACGCCGACTTCGAGGCCCAGGAACCTGTGGATGCGCCCCATCCACTCCGAGTCGCGCTTGGCCAGGTAGTCGTTGACCGTGACCAGGTGCACGCCCTTGCCGGTCAGCGCGTTCAGGTAGGCAGGCAGCACCCCGGTGATCGTCTTGCCCTCGCCGGTCCTCATCTCGGCGATGTTGCCCATGTGCAGGGCTGCGCCGCCCATCAGCTGCACGTCGAAGGGCCGCTGGCCCAGGGTCCGCCTGGCGGCTTCGCGGACGGTTGCGAACGCCTCGGGCAGCAGCTCATCGAGCGACTCACCATCCGCGTGCCGCTGCCGGAACTCGTCGGTCATCGCCCTCAGCTCGGCGTCGCTGAGCGCTGCGAAGTCCTCTTCGATCGAGTTGACCTGATCAGCAGTCCGCTTGAGCTTGCGCAGGATCTTGCCCTCGCCTGCGCGAAGGACGCTATCGATGATGGCTGGCACTTAGGTCGCGCTCCTTGCGGATCGTCTGGGCTCTGTGGCGTGGTGTGCCGCGCTCCGCCGTCAGCCACGCTCGGCGGGCAGGTGCATGACAGCACGGCGGGCTCCTGGCGCCGTGCCTACTTTCATGGTAGGCGAGACGCAGGGTGAAGCCGAGTCCTCGCCATCGGGCCGGTACCCTGGGGGGCCGGGTGCCTCCCGGCTGAAGGCCCTGGCCACAATGATAGGCACGGGCGAGCAGGCAGGGATGCGCTACTCGGCGGGACGAGAGGAGCAGTGCGCATGTCGAACCAGGTGGAGCCGGGCACCATCGGGAGCGCTGCCGCCGGGCCCGGGCCCGCAGGCCTGGCAGAGCAGACGGCGTTCGTGCCGCAGACCCCCGGCACCCCGGCGCAGTATCCGCAGGCCTACCACGGCCGCAGGGTGTCCTGGGTCGCGGTCTCGATCATCATGGTCGGTTTCCTCTGCGGCGGCCTCGGGCTGGTCTTCGGGCCGACGTGGTGGGCGTTCTGGCTCGGCCTGGGCCTCTCGGCGGTCGGTTTGCTGCTCGCGCTCGCCACCAACATCTTCGAGGACTGGTACTAAACCGGCTGTCAGTACCCCCGGCTAGGCTCTCCGTCGTGGCGAGCCACCCCCAACCCGCACCCCAGTTCACCCTGTCGCCGGACGATGCCCGGCTGATGACCCTCCGGGCACAGGGATTCGTCGGAACCGAGGGGCGCCGGGGCGGCGTGCCCGGAATGCTCCGCCGGATCGGCGCGGTCCAGCTGGACACGATCAGCGTGCTGGCCCGCTCGCACGAACTGGTCGCCTACGCCCGGCTGGGGGCCGTGCCCCGGGCCCGGATCGAGCGGGCCTACTGGCACCCGCGCCCGGCCACCGCGTTTGAGTACTGGTCTCACGCGGCCTGCATCCTGCCGGTCGAGGAATGGCCCTACTACGGGTTCCGGCGGCGGGCGCTCCTGGCCCGGGGCATGCGCTGGCACGAGGTGCCCGAGAACGTCTGCCAAGAGGTCCTGGTCCGGCTCCGGGCCGAGGGCCCGCTGAACGCGACCCAGCTCGGCGGGGCACGTGGCGGGGGGGAGTGGTGGGACTGGTCGGCAACGAAGATCGCCGTCGAGTGGCTGCTCGACACCGGACAGGTCATCTGCGCCCGGCGGACCGGCTGGCGCCGGGTGTACGACCTGCCCGAACGGGTGCTCCCAGCGGGGCTGCTTGACGCCGAGCCCTCGGACGCCGAGTGCGTGACCCATCTGGCCGCAGTGGCCGCCCGCGCCCTGGGCGTGGTTACCCGCGCCGACCTGGCCGACTACCAGAGGCTGCGGTGGGGCGGCACCGGCCAGCTGATGGACGGCGACGCGATCACGCCGGGCGGCGCCGCGGCCGCCGCCGGGCTGATCCCGGTCGAGATCGCCGGCTTGCGGCACGACCCCGCGGTCCAGGCCTGGGCCGATCCGTCCGCCCTGGCCGAGCATCAGTCGGGGACCGTCCGCGGCAGGCACCGGGTCACGCTGCTGTCGCCGTTCGACTCGCTGGTCTGGGACCGGAAGCGCACGCTGCGGATGTTCGGCTTCGAGCACAGCCTGGAGGCCTACGTGCCGCGGGCCAAGCGCGTGCACGGGTACTTCACGATGCCGCTGCTGGCCAAGGGAAGGCTGCTGGGCCGGGTGGACCCGGCGCGCAGCGGCCGCACCCTGGTCGCGCGCAAGCTCTCGCTGGACAAAGCGTCGGCCACCGAGCCGATGGCCCGCGCGCTTGCCGAGGCGGCGGCGTGGGTTGGCTGCGACAACGTGGAGCTCGGCCAGGTGATACCGGCCACCCTGGAGCCACGGCTCCGCAAGGCGCTCTCCGACCTGGCCTGAGCTCTCAGCTGAACTCGATCAGCTTCTCCCGCACCGCGACCATGACCGCCTCCATCCTGGAGTGGATCTGCAATTTCTCCAGGATGTTGCGGACGTGGTTCTTGACCGTGTTCTCGGAGATGAACAGCTCCTTCGCGATGTCGCGGTTGTTCATCCCCCTCGCGACGAGCTTGAGCACCTGCATCTCTCGCTCGGTCAGCCGGGGCGCGGGCAGCTCCTGGGCACGTTCCTCGCCATCTCGCCTGGCGAGTGTGGCGAACTCGGTGAGCAGTTTGCCGGCCATGGACGGGTTGATCAGCGACTGACCGCCGTGCACGGCGCGCACCGTGTCGGCGACCTCGTCCAGCGGGATGTCCTTGAGCAGGTAACCGCTCGCACCGGCCCGGATCGCCTCGAAGAGATCCTCCTCCTCGTCGCTGATCGTGAGGATGACGATCTTCGCGCTCGGGGCGGCCTCCTTCATGGCCCGGCACGCCTCGATCCCGTTGCTGCGGGGCATGCGGATGTCCATCAGCACGACATCGGGCAGCGACTCGGCCGCCTTCTCGACCGCCTCGGTGCCGTCGCTCGCCTGGCCGACCAGATCGATGTCCGGCTCCTCGTCCAGCACCATCTCCAGGCCACGGCGGAACAGGGCGTGGTCGTCAACGATCATCGTGCGAATCGGCTCTGCGTGCAGCGACGAATCCCGCGGTGCCGCGCTGGTGCCGGGGCTGCCGCTCATTACGCCTCCCTCCCTGACCGGTCCTGCGATGGTTCCTGACCCCACCGCCACGCAGGCATGGATACTGCGATCCGCGATGCCATGTGATCAAACTCTTGCCGACGTACGCCCACAACGCAAGCGACGCTACCGCGCCGCCAGGTGCTCGGCCCGTTCGGCCTGCCCGTTGGCCAGGTTCGGCGTGGCGTCCTCTTCAACCAGGCGGATGACCCCGTACTGGTACCCGCGGCGCCGGTAGACGACGCTAGGGCGGCCATCCCGCGTGTCGCAGAACAGGAAGAAGTCGTGGCCGACCAGTTCCATCTCGAGCAAGGCCTGGTCGATGGCCATTGGCCTGGCGACGTGGTATTTCTCCCGCACAACCAGCGGCCCGTTTCCCTCCGCCTGGATCGGGACGACATCGTCCGCGGAGAGGCCGTCTCCCGCGACGGATTCTGCCATCTCCGGCTCATCCCGCTGCGCGGGGATTTCCGGCTGCGCACCAGGCTCCCCGCTCTCGGCGTTCGCTGCGGGCAGATCGCTGACCCGGACTGCGGCGTGGGCTCCGTGCCGGCACTTACGGCGGTCGGCTGCTCTGCGCAGCCGCGACTCCAGCTTCGAGACCGCCATGTCCAGAGCGGCGTAACGATCCTCGGCCGCGGCCTCGGCCCTGATGGCCGGCCCGCGCGAGGAGATGGTCAGCTCGACTCGCTCTCGCCGCTGCGACTGGCGCGGATTGCGCTCGGCGCAGACCTCCACGTCGATCCGCATGACCTTGGAGTCCAGCTTCCCGATCTTGGCGAGCTTTGCCGTCGCGTGCCTGCGGAACCGATCCAGCACGTCCGTGTGCCGACCCTTGAAGATGATGTTCACTGCGGAACCCCCTTCTGCCCGGACTTGAACGCGGCACCCGCCCGGCCGACCTGGTCTTCGACCCCACATCCGCCTGCTGAGGGGTTCGCAGCCACTTGTGCCACTACTGCCCTTCTCCCTGCCCGGGAGACGTCGGGTCTCCCGGCGGGGCAGGACTTACTTCTAAGCCGCACCGTGATCAGTCGACGATAAGTCGCCTTACGTGGGCCGTTTCGCCTGCGGCTGGCATCGGCTTGCCGCACCGGACTTCCCGCTGGTGGGGAAGCCAGCGCGGTGCAACCACGGACCCGGGCGGGTGCCATGACACGACGCTAGTCCGGTGCGAAGCGAATGTCAGGAGGGGGGACGCCTGCAGTATTCGGCGGCGCGACCGAGCGTGACTACATTTCGGCATATCGAGACCTAGACGGCCACGACACTGTTCGGTAACCCGCGCCGCTCGCCGCGGTCCCGGCGGGCCCGGCCGACCCGGCGGCGACCCGCTCAGCCCGGATAGGCCGGGGACTCGCCGCCGACCCGCGTGGGCTGGAAGGCGCCGAGGTCCGTCGAGACCATCATCTTCGCGCCGGGCAGGCCGATGGCGATGTCAGCGACGGTGCCTTCGGGACTCGTGGCGGTCACCGACACGGGGGCGCCCGGCGTCGCGATGACGGTCGGCGGGCCGCCGTTCAGCGGGACCTCATAGAGCTGCGCGCTGGACGAGCCGCCGCTGTCGGCCAGGACGATGACGTCGTCCGTGCCGTACCAGGAGAGAGCGTCGGGTTGGGGAATGCCAGCGCCGATGGTTACCGGCCCCCCCTGCATCATGACAGCCTGGCCGCTGTGCGTGACGGCGCCGACCTCCACGTGACTGTTCGGTCCGTCGCGGACGATCATCACGACCCTGACACCGTCCGGCGCGACCATGAAGTCGGTCACGTCGGCCCCGGCCGGCACGGGCACGTTGACCGGCGTCGCCGAGCCGCCGTTCGGCGGCAGCATCCACACGATGCCGTCGGCGGTGACCCAGAGATCACCCCGCGCGTCCCAGCTCACCGACGTGCAGCTGCCGCTTGTCGGCCGCCACTCCTTCAGCGCGGCGCCGCGGCCGAGCGCGCCGAAGTAGACGGCGGCGCCGCCCGCGGCAATCCCGGCCACCGAAGGACCCTTCGGCGAGATCGCGATCGAGGTCAGCGGCGGGGCGCTTCCGGAGCCGGCCTGGCCGGGCACCGTGGTGGCCCGTTCGTCCTGCGGGCCGCCTGACTGGCCGACGCCGGACAGGGTCTGCACCGTTCCGTTGCTTCCGAGGAAGTAGAGGCTGGACCCGGCGGGCTGGGAGGGCATCCAGCCCTGGTAGGCCTGCGGGTCCTGGTAATAGCTGCTCATGACCCGCTCCGGGCGGTTGTTGAGCTCGAGCTCGACGGACTGGACCGGTGTCGGCCCGCTGGCGAGCGTCCAGGCCAGCTGGGCAGCCATCTGCTCGAGCTGCCGCTGATTGGCCTTGAAGGGCTTGCCGTGCTCGCCGCCGAGATCGACCGTGGCGTTCTGGCCGTCGATCCGCACTTGCCCGATCGGCTGGGCGTGCGCGGGGAACCCGGTCACTGCCGCTCCGGTCAGCCACCCGGTCGGATCCTGCAGGAGCGCCTTCACCAGACCGGTCGCGAGTTCGGTGTTGGTGGCCTGCTGCGGCACGAACACGGGATCGGGCACCAGCGTGTTCGCCGACTGGGACAGGAAGTAGAGGTCGCGCGGCTGGTATACGTGCTGGAAGTCGGCGTCGGTCAGCAGCAGTCCCTGCGACGTCGGCAGGCCATCGATCCGCCACTGACCGCCGACGCTGACCAGCGAGAAAACGTAAGACTTCGTCGACGACCCCGAGTAGACCTGATACTGGCCGGAGCCCGTGATCGTCGCCACTGGCACCCCGGTCACCTTGACCTGGGCACGCAGGTCGGACTGGTTCGGCACCGACTTGGGAAATGGACCGATGGAGGTCGTCTTCGGCGGGCCTCTCACTACGGTGACCGCCCACCCTGGGTGCCAGGCAGCCTGCGCCGCCGGGTCGAGGTACTTCTTGGCCACCTGGTGGTCCCCCGCGAAGCTGGCACTGGCCGCGAGAAAGCCATCCACGATCTGCGTGGGCTTCCAGCCTGACTCGGGCCCGACCGCGATCGGCTGCGAGTATTCCTGCTCCTGGCTTAGCCCGTTCTGGGCGGAGCCGACCTGCTGCACCGGCCCGTTCGTGGGGACCGTGGCGCACCCTGCGGCAATGACCGCCGTGGCGAGCGCCGCGGCGGCGGTCCGGCCGCCCACGGCCATCGGGACCCGCTTCGCAATGGCCCATGACTGGCTGCGTATCGAGATCATCGGACGCGGCTGCCCGCATGCGGCTGGCCAGGTGCACCTGCCGGTGTCCCGAGCGGGCCGACTCCGTCGCCGTCCGCGGCCTCGGGGGCGGCAGGGCTGCCCGCGTCCGGCTGTGCAGCGGCCAGCCCGTCAGCACCGGAGGCACCCGGCGGGACGGCCCCGTTGGCACTGACCCCGGCCGTAAGCGCGGTGTCCGTGTCCGCCAGGGTGGCCGCCGGTCCATCAGCCTCGTCCGGTGCCAGGGGCAGCGGCGACCCGGCCAGCTCGGCACCGATCGTCCTGGGCAGCGTGAGCCGGAACACCGATCCCCGGCCGACCTCGCCCCAGGCTTCCAGCCACCCGCCATGCAGCCTGGCGTCCTCGAGCGCGATCGCGAGCCCCAGGCCGGTGCCGCCGGTGGTCCGGGCCCGGGCCGGGTCCGCGCGCCAGAAGCGATCGAAGACTAGGTGCTCCTCGCCGGCGGCGAGCCCGATGCCGTAGTCCCTGACGGCGACAGCCACCGCGGCGGAGTCCCCGGCCACGGTCACCACGGCGTCCTTGCCTTCGCCATGCTCTACGGCGTTGACCAGAAGGTTCCGCAGGATCCGTTCCACCCTGACCCGCTCCACCTCGGCGATGCACGGCTCGGCGGGCAGCCGGAACTCGATCTTGGCGCCGCGGCGCTCGGCAAGCTGCTGAGCCACGTCGGCAGACAGCCTGGCGAGGTCGCAGATATCGACGGGTTCCGCGTCGAGCACCGCGACGTTCGCGTCGTACCTGCTGATCTCCAGGAGATCGGTGAGCAGCGACTCGAACCGCTCCAGCTGGCTCTGCAGCAGTTCCGCCGACCGGGACACCGGGCCTGCCAGCTGCTCCCGGTTCGCGAACAGCACATCCGCGGCGATCTTGATCGTTGTCAGCGGCGTGCGCAGCTCGTGCGAGACGTCGGACACGAACACACGTTGCACCTGCGACAGGTCCTCCAGCGCGGTCATCTTTTCCTGCAGGCTGGCCGCCATCTCGTTGAACGACGTCGCGAGCGCGGCCAGCTCGTCAACGCCGCGCACCGGCATGCGCTCGTCGAGGTTGCCGGTGGAAAGACGCTGGGCGCCGCGGGCAGCGTGCCGGACTGGGGTCACCACCCACCGCGTAACCAGCGCGGCGATGGCCGCGAACAGGAACACCAGCACGACGCCCGCCACCAGCAGGGTCCGCTGGATCTGGTCCAGGCTCTGCTGTACCTGCGTCAGCGGGAAGAAGTAATACAGCTGGTAGTAGGGGCCGACGGGGACACCGTAGACGAGACCGGGCACCAGGGTTCCGAGCGCGGAGGGGGAGCCCATCTTGGCGAACGTGAAGCTCGCCGCCGACTTGCCCTTCTTCTGCAGCGCGTTCACCTTGCTGACCAGCTTGGCCGGAATCTGGCTGGTTACGACGCCGGCCGTCTCGCCCGCCCGGTACACCGGAGCGCCCGAATAGCCGGCCGCGAGCAAGATGGCGACGCCGTAGGAGCTCTCCGCCTCCGGAGGGGCCTGCAGCTTGCTCACGATCGTGTCCATCAGGTTCTGGGCGGCCGCGCCGTCAGGGCGCGAGTCCACGCCGGGCTCGGTGTTCGCGGTGGGTAGCCCGTCGGTGACCACCACGTTCCCCGCCTGCAGTTCCTTGGCCTGCAGCTGGTCCGAGGTGATCTGCTGCATCAGGAAGAAGCCGAGCACCGTGACCACCATCGCCGAGATGACCAGCGTGGTGGTGACCACGCGCAGCTGCAGCGACCGGAGCCAGCGTGAGCGCAGGAACCTTTGGGTGGCGGTGAGCCGACGGCGCAGCGCGCCCAGCCGGCGGCCAGCCAGCCGGCGCAGCCGGACGACGGATTCCGGGACCACGACCGGCGCACGAAGGTTTCGCAGCGCACCTCGCGTTCTCAACGCACTCAGCCTGTCGCGCGAGGGTGCCGCGCCGCTGCTGGTCGCCGCCCCCTTCATGTCCTTCCTCCGCGCAGGCGGATCAGCCCGGTCCCGCCTTGTAACCGACGCCGCGGACCGTGACCACGATCTCCGGGCGCTCCGGATCCTTCTCGATTTTGGCTCGCAGCCGCTGGACGTGCACGTTGACGAGCCGCGTGTCGGCGGCGTGCCGGTAGCCCCAGACCTGCTCCAGCAGCACCTCCCTGGTGAACACCTGCCGTGGCTTCCTTGCCAGCGCTACCAGCAGGTCGAACTCCAGCGGCGTGAGGTTGAGCGGCTCCCCAGCCCGGGTCACCGCGTGCCCGGCGACGTCGATGCTGACGTCGCCGATCTGCAGCGTCTCCGGAGCGGGGTCTTCGGTCCGGCGCAGCCTGGCCCGTACGCGCGCCACCAGCACCTTTGACTGAAACGGCTTCACGATGTAGTCGTCCGCACCCGACTCGAGCCCGAGCACCACGTCGACCGTGTCGCTCTTGGCGGTGAGCATCACGATCGGGACGCCCGACTCGGCCCGGATCTGGCGGCAGACATCGATGCCGTCCATTCCGGGCAGCATGAGGTCGAGCAACACTAGATCGGGGTGCGTATCCCGAAACACGTCCATCGCCTTGTCTCCGTCGGCGACGAATGTGGGCTCGAAGCCTTCTCCGCGGAGCACTATGCCCAGCATCTCGGCGAGAGCGGCGTCGTCGTCGACGACCAGCACGCGACCTTTCATGGCCCCCATCGTTCCACGTAAACGGCGGCAGCGGCACCGTCAAGCTTGCCTGATCCCGCGGTCAGAACACGCAGCGTACCCGCTGTTGGCGGCTGTGCCACCCCCCGTTCGGTGACGATCGCGGTGATGAGCTCCGGTGGGGTCACGTCGAACGCGGGGTTGTACCCCGGCGTTTCCTCCGGCGCTATCCGCACCCCGGCCAGGCTTGTGACCTCATCGGCAGGCCGCTGCTCCACCTTGATCGCGGCACCTTCCGGGGTGTCGAGATCGACGGTGGAGACCGGCGCCACCACCACGAACGGCACCCCATGGTGGCTGGCCAGGACGGCGAGGCCATAGGTTCCGACCTTGTTCGCCACGCTGCCATCCGCCGCGATCCGGTCGGCACCCGTCAGGATGATGTCGACCGCCCCGGCCGCCAGCAGCGACGCCGCGGCCGAGTCGGCCAGCACCGCGTGCGGCATGCCCGCCCGCTGCGCCTCGTACGCGGTCAGCCGGGCCCCTTGCAGCAGCGGCCTCGTCTCGTCGATCCAGAGCTTGGCAAGCCTGCCCGCCCGGTGTGCCGCGAGAATCACCGCGAAGGCCGTGCCCTCGCCGCCGGACACCAGGGCGCCGGTGTTGCAATGCGTGAGTACACGCGCACCCTCCGGCACCAGAGCGAGCCCGTTCTCCGCCATCGCCGCGCTCGCCGCCGCGTCCTCCGCCTCGATCGACCGGGCCTCGGCGACCACGGCGCGGGCGGCTACGCGTTCCGGCCCATCGGTCTGGTTGTGCAGGGCCCGCCGATATGCCGCGAGCGCCCGCCGGACGCCCCAGCCCAGGTTGACAGCGGTCGGTCTGGCCTGCTCGATCTCGGCGGCCGCAGCGGCGACGTCGTCGCCACGGTACGCAGCGAGCGCGACACCGAAGGCGCCCGCGACCCCGAGCATCGGCGCGCCGCGAACGACGAGCCGCCGGATCGCGTCCACCAGGGCGGGGACATCACCGCAGGTGACAATCGCCTCCGCGGCCGGGAGCCTGGTCTGGTCCAGCAACGCGATCGCCGGGCCCTCGGGCGGATCGATCCAGCGCAGCGGGGGTGTCTCCACACCAAGAGTGTGCGCCGATTCCCGGGCCGCCCACCAGTGCCCCGGCCTACCGACCAGGAACGGGCCACCGGATGCGGCTCCCGCGACAGAGCCCGATTCTGCTACGGCACCCGCGCAGAGCCCGATTTTCCATGATCGTGGAGAGTTTTGGCTGCTATGCCGTAAAAGGTAACCACGATCATGGAATGCGGGTTCGATCGCGGGGCATTTCGCGAGGTTTATGGGCGATTGCCATACACCTCGGCGCCGTCGCAGCAACCGTGCAAGTATTGGCCATCCGGCGGGGGACCCTGCTCGCCGACCGCACACTCGGCCCGGCTAGCCTCGGCCCGGCCAGGGAGAGATATGTCCGATAATTCAGCATCGGGCGGGCCAGGCGGGCCGACAGACGGGCCGGCGGGAGAGCCCGACGATACTCAGCCGAACCAGGCCCAGGAGCCGCCGCCATACGGCCAGGCACCTTCACCTCCTTATGGCCAGCAGCCTTCCTACGGCCAGCAGCCGCCACAGCAGAGCCAGCAGCCGTACGGACAACCGCCCTCTTACGGCCCGCCTCCGCACGGCCAGCCTCCGCCGCCCGGGCAGCAGCCCAGCTACGGCCAGCAGTCCGCATATGGCCAGCAGCCGCCCGGGTACGGACCGCCGCCCGGATACGGCCAGCAGGCCCCGTACGGGCAGCAACCACCTGGATACGGCCAGCAGGCCCCGTACGGGCAGCAGCCTCCCGGATACGGACCGCCGCCCGGGTACGGCCAGCAGCCGCCGTACGGACAGCAACCCGGGTACGGGCAGCAGCCGCCGTACGGGCAGTATCCCGGGTACGGCCAGCGCTACCAGCCGCCCGGGCCCGAGCCCGGCGGGATCCCGCTGCGCCCGCTGGGCGTTGGCGAAATCCTCAGCGGAGCGTTCACGTCGATCCGGCAGAACCCGGCGGCCACGCTTGGCCTGTCGGCGATCCTGCTGACCGTTTACGGCGTGGCGTCGACCGCGTTCTCGCTGCTTCTGCGCGATGTTGTCGGCCAGCTGAACATTGGCGCAGGACAGGACATGACGCACGCGCAGGTCCGGCACCTGCTGTTCGACGTGTTCGCGATCGTGCTGCCGTCGGTGCTGGCCATCGTCGTGCTCGCGGTCATCATCGAGCTCGTCCTGACCGGCCTGCTCACCGTCGTGATCGGGCGAGGCGTGCTCGGCCAGAAGGTGAGCATGGGCGAGGCGTGGCGGCTCGGGCTGCCGCGGCTGCCCGCGATCCTCGGTGCGATCGTGCTGGCCGGGCTCTGCCTCCTGGGCGTCTGGGCCGTGGTCGGCGTGATCGTCATAGTCTTCGTGCTCCTGCACATCTACGCGGCGGCGATCGGCTTCGGGATCCTCGCGGGCATCGCCGCGTTCTGGGTCACGGTGTGGCTCTCGATCATGTTCAGCCTGTCGGTCCCCGTTGTCGTGCTCGAGCGCCAGGGGCCGGTGACCGCGCTCGCCAGATCGTGGCGGCTGGTCCGGCGGAGCTTCTGGCGGGTGCTCGGGATCCTGCTGCTGGCCGGGATCGTCGTCTCGGTCGCCGCGTTCGTGCTGCAGCTTCCGTTCTCGTTGCTCGAGGCGCTCGCCGGTGGTTCGGGCGGCGTCTTCGGGCTTACCGCAAGCCGCTCGGTCGCGGCGGTCATCATCGGCGGGGTCGGCACCATCGTCGCGGGCGCGGTGACCCGGCCGATCAGCGCCGGCGTGACGGTTCTGCTCTACCTGGACATGCGGATGCGCAAGGAAGGCCTCGACCTCGCGCTGCAGAACGCCGCCGGGGGCCAGCAGATGAGCGGCAACGAGTTCGAGACGGTGTGGCGGCCACCGGCCGGGCGCCAGGGACCAGCGCCGGGACCGGGACCGGCACCGGTCCCGCCGGCCTGGTGATCACCGCCCGCGCCGCGCAGTGGGCAGCGGCGGCCGTCCCGGGCGGCGGCGGCGTTACCCGCCAGCAGGGCCAGCGGCTCGCCCGCGCCGAGCTGTCCAAGGAGATGTACCACCCCGGGATCTCGCTCAGCGAGCAGATTGACCATGCGATCAACGATCTGCTGAACGGGGCGACGGTGACTGTCGGACGGGCCGGGCTGGTCGTGTTTGCCGCCGTGCTGACCGTCGCCATCGTGGTGGTGATGGCCTGGATCGGGCCCGTTGCGCGGTCCCGGTCGCGCGGCCGTATCCCGCTGCTCGCCGCGGGCCAGCTCAGCGCCCGCGACCACCGCCAGCAGGCAGAGCGCATGGCCGCCGCCGGGGACTACACAGCCGCGATCATCGAGTCGGTCCGGGCGGTCGCGGTCGACCTCGAGGAGCGCGGCATCCTGCCGCCCCGGGTGGGCAGGACCGCGGACGAGTTCGCGGCCGAAGCCAGCCGGCCGCTGCCGGGCCACGCGGCGAATCTCATGGCGGTGGCGCGGCTGTTCGACGACGTCAGATACGGGCAGCGAGCCGGGACCGCGGCGGGCTACCAGCAGGTGCGCGAGCTCGACGCCGCGATGCAGGCCGCGCGCCCCGTCGCGGCGGCCGGGACGCCGGCGGCCGGGACCCCGGCTGCCGTGACGACCGCATCGGGCCCGGTGTCATGACCATGGCCACCCGGCCGGCGCCCGCCCCGGCCCCTCTTCCCGTCTCCGATCCGGCCGCGGGCGCCGCGGCCGGGCGTGCCGGGCGCGCCGGTCCCGGCGGCCAGCGGCCGGTCTCGCCGACAGCCCGGGACCTGTGGCGCAGGTGGCGGGTTCCGCTGGCGCTCGCGGCCGTGATCGTGCTCGGCGGGATCGTGATCGCGTTGCTGCAGCCCGGCGCCCCGATCACCGGTTACCTTGACCCATCGGGCACCGACGCCGCCGGTGCGCACGCGATCGCCGACCTTCTGTCGGACCGCGGCTACTCGGTGACCAGGGAGACCACGCCGGCCGCCGCCGAAAGCGCGGCGCGCGCGCCAGGCCATGGCGCAGTCACGCTGGTCGTCACCAGCCCCGGGCTGCTCACCGCGCGCCAGCTCGACGGCCTGGCCCAGGTCCAGGCCGATCTGGTGCTGATCGGGCCCGGCCGCGCCGCGCTCGCCGCGCTCGCTCCCCGGGTCGGCCTCGTCGGCCCGGCCCCGGTCCTGATTCTTGCGCCCGGCTGCGGGCTGAACGCCGCGCGCCTGGCGGGGACCGCCGATATGGGCGGTGCGCAGCTGAACCTCCAGCAGCCGGCCACGCCGCGCCGGCATCAGGCGGCGGCCGCCCGCCCGGCGCTGTGCTATCCGACCGGGGGGCATCCCTCGCTGGTGCGGTACACCACGGCCGGGCGGGTGATCACGGTGCTCGGCACCGGAAACGCCCTCACCAACGGCAGCCTGGCGCACCTCGGCAACGCCGCGCTGGCGCTGAACCTGCTCGGCAGCAACTCCCGCATCGTCTGGCTGGTGCCGTCCGCAGGGCTCGGCGCCGGCCTGCCAAGCAGCGGCCGGCAATCGGTGCTGAGCCTGGTTCCGCTGCCCGCGTACCTGGTGGCGATCCAGCTCGGCATCGCCGCCGTGCTCACCGCGCTGTGGCGGGTGCGCAGGCTGGGGCCGCTGGTGCCGGAACCGCTGCCGGTCGTGGTCCGTGCCTCGGAGACCGTCGAGGGCCACGCCGGGCTCTACCGGTCGCGCCGGGCTCGCGGCCGGGCCGCCGACGCGCTGCGGGCCGCGATGCTCGCCAGGACGCTGCCCGCGCTCGGCCTGGCGCCGGACGCCGGCCCCGGTGAAGTGGTGGCCGCCTTTTCGGCGCGGTCAGGTAGCGGCCAGGCCCGGATCGAGGCGATGCTATTCGGGCCGGCGCCGGGCGACGATGCCGCGCTCGTCGCGCTCGCCGACGACCTCGATGCCCTGGAGAGTGAGGTACGGACCCATTGAACGGCGAATACCAGGCGCCCGCGGGCCTCGCGGCCACGGAAGGCGCCGCTGACCCGGGCGGCGCGGCCCAAGGATCCGCCCCGGGAGCAGCGTGGCCGGGGCGAATCGACCCGCGGGCCGCGCTCGGCGCGGTGCGCACCGAGGTCGGCAAGGCCGTCGTCGGGCAGGACCCGGTCGTCACCGGGCTGCTGATCGCGCTGCTGTGCCAGGGGCACGTGCTGCTGGAAGGCGTTCCCGGGGTGGCCAAGACGCTGCTGGTCCGGGCGCTCGCGGCGTCGCTGCGGCTGCAGAGCAAGCGGCTGCAGTTCACGCCCGACCTGATGCCGGGAGACGTGACCGGCTCGCTGATCTACGACGCGAGGACCGCGCGGTTCGAGTTCCGCGACGGCCCGATTTTCACGAACCTGCTGCTGGCCGACGAGATCAACCGGACCCCGCCCAAGACGCAGGCCGCGCTGCTCGAGGCCATGGAGGAGCGCCAGGTCTCGGTGGAGGGCACGCCGCGGCCGCTGCCCGAGCCGTTCTGCGTGGCCGCGACGCAGAACCCGGTGGAGTACGAGGGCACCTATCCGCTGCCCGAGGCCCAGCTGGACCGGTTCCTGCTGAAGCTGACCGTGGCCGTGCCCGACCGCGAGCAGGAGATCGGCATCGTGACCAGGCACGCCGCCGGGTTCAACCCGCGCGACCTGGCCGCCGCCGGAGTGGGGCAGGTCGCGGGCGCGGCCGACCTGGCCGCTGCGAGAGAGTCGGTCGCCGGCGTGCACGTCTCGCCGGAAGTCACCGGCTACATCGTGGACCTGTGCCGGGCGACCAGGCAGTCGCCGTCGCTGCTGCTCGGGGTCTCCCCCCGCGGCGCGACCGCGCTGCTGGCGACCAGCCGGGCCTGGGCGTGGCTGTCCGGCCGCGAGTACGTCACCCCGGACGACGTCAAGGCGCTCGCGCGGCCGACGTTCCGGCACCGGATCCAGCTCAGGCCCGAGGCGGAGCTGGACGGCACCACAGCGGACGGCATCCTGGAGGCCGTACTCGCCTCGGTCGCGGTGCCCCGGTGAAGTATCCGGAACGCGACGCCGCGGGGCCGGTCGGGGCAGCCGAATGGCGCTGACCGGCCGGGCGGCCGCTGCCGCGCTGGCCGGCGCGCTGATCGTGCTGGCGCTGCGGACGGTCGCGGCGCTGCTCGTGGTCGACGCGGTGATCCTCGCCGCGATAGCCGCCGACGTGATCCTGGCGGCGCCGGTGCGCTCGCTGCGGCTGACCCGTTCCGGCGATACCAGGATCCGGCTCGGCGCCGCCGGCGAGGTCACGCTGACGATCGCCAACCCGAGCCGCCGGGTGCTGCGCGGCACCGTGCGGGACGCCTGGCAGCCGAGTGTGGGTGCACAGCCAGCGCGTGCGGAGGTGAGCGTACCGGGCGGTGGTGAGACGAGCCTGGCCACGACGCTGACACCCCGGCGCCGTGGGGATTTCGCCGCGAACCGGGTGACGGTCCGCTCGCTGGGGCCGCTGCGGATGGCCGGCCTGCAAGGCGGTCACCAGGTGCCGTGGTCGGTCCGGGTGCTGCCGCCGTTCGGCAGCCGCAGGCACCTGCCGGAAAAGCTCGCCAGGCTGCGGCAGCTCGATGGCCAGCACGTGTCGCTGCTGCGCGGCCAGGGCAGCGAGTTCGATTCGCTCCGCGAGTACGTGGTGGGCGACGACGTCCGCTCGATCGACTGGCGATCGTCGGCACGGCGGGTCGACGTGATGGTGCGGACCTGGCGCCCCGAGCGGGACCGGCGCGTCCTGATCGTGCTCGACACCGGCCGGACGGCCGCCGGGCGGGTGGCAGGGGTGCCCCGCCTGGACACATCCATGGACGCCGCGCTGCTGCTGACCGCGCTCGCGTCGCGGGCCGGTGACCGGATCGACCTGATCGCGGTCGACCGGCGGGTACGGACCCGGGTGATCGGCGCGGGCCGCAACGAGGTCCTGTCCGCGATGACGAACGCGATGGCCGTGCTCGACGCCGAGCTCGTCGAGTCCGACGCGGGCCTGATGGCCGCTACCGTGCTGGCGACCGCCCGGCAGCGCTGCCTGGTGGTGCTGCTCACAGACCTGAACCCGACGGCGATCGAGGAGGGGCTGCTGCCCAGGATTCCGGCGCTGGCGGCCAGGCACCGGCTGCTCATCGCCGCGGTCGCCGACCCGCGAATCGATGAGATGGCCGCGGCGCGGGGGAACGCCGCAGCGGTCTACGACGCCGCGGCGGGCGAGCGGGCCAGGTCCGAGCGGGTCCGGATCTCCGCCCTGCTCCGCAGGCGCGGCGTCGAGGTCGTGGACGCCCCGCCCGACCGGCTGCCCCCGGCCCTGTCCGACGCCTACCTGAACCTGAAGGCCGCCGGCCGCCTCTGACCCGCGCACTCCCCCAAACTCGCAACCACGGCTCACCCCCAAGATCCGCCGACGCTTTAGCCGGCGACCGGGACCACGTCGGGTGCGGCCTCGATGTCGGCGGAGAGCCCGGCCGCGAGAGCGCGGCGGCCGAACACGATCACGTAGGTCAGGAACGCGGCCTCCGCGCAGGCCCCGATGCCGATTCTGGCCCAGGTGGGCAGCGGCGACGGGGTGACGAATGCCTCGATGACCCCGGACACGAGCAGCAGCACGATCATGCCGAGCGCGAGCGTGATCGTCTCCCGGCCCGCCACCGCCAGGGCCTGCGACCGCGGCAGCGGGCCCGGGTCGATGATCCGCCAGCCGAGCCGCAGCCCGGCAGCCGCGGCGAGGAACACCGCCGACAGCTCGAGCATCCCGTGCGGCAGGATCAGCGCGAAGAACTCAACGCCCCGGCCATGGACGATCATCAGTCCGCCGACCGCGCCTAGGTTGACCGCGTTGTTGAACAGCACCAGCAGGGTGGGCAGGCACAGCAGGATCCCGAAGATCAGCGACTCGAACGCGACCAGGACATTGTTCGTCCACACTTTCGCCGCGAACGAGGCCGCCGGATACTGCGAGTAGTAGCCGCGGAACTGCGAATTGACCAGCTGCCTGACCTGAGCGGGCGGCAGCAGGCTGGCCTGCACGGCGGGCGACCTCGCGACCCACAGGCCGATGATGAACGCGACCAGCAGCGACCCGGCCGCGGTGCCCAGCCACCACCAGCGCACCCGGTAGGCCATCAGGGGGAAGGACGCGACCGCGAACCGCCCCACCGAGCCCCACGACGGGGTGTGCGCGCCGGTAACGGCCGAGCGGGCCCTGGCGACCCTCGTCGACAACCGCGCGACGAGAGCTGGGTCATACCCCGAACTGCGCACCGCGGACAGGTGCGTCGCGGTCCGCTGATAGGCCCTGACCAGCTCGTCGACCTCCTCGCCGGACAGGCGGCGGCGCCGGGCGACGAGACGGTCGAGCCGGTCCCATTCCGCCTGATGCGCGGCGACAAACGCGTCCACATCCACGACAGGAGATTACTGCCCGATACTGGATAGCCTTGGCCGTGAAGGGGAATGCGAGGCGGGCGGGTGACCGTCCGGCCGGCCGGAAGGCGACGGCCCGGGCCGCACTAAGTGGCGAGCGGAAGACGGCGGGAGACCGAGCATGACCGACGTGGTCACCGGCGAGGCCGTGGTCCTCGACGTCCCGTGCGCCCGGTTCCCCAGCCGCATGATCGCCATCATCATCGACATGACCGTCCAGATCATCCTGATTGGGATCATTCTGGGGGTTCTCATCGGGACGGCCCACCTGAACGCGGCGTGGCTGGCGGCCGTGGTCGTCGCGACGCTGATTCTGGTCCTCGTCGGCTACCCGACGGCCTTCGAGACGCTGAGCCGGGGCAGGTCGCTGGGCAAGATGGCGCTCGGGCTGCGGGTGGTGAGCGACGACGGCGGGCCCGTGCGGTTCCGGCAGTCGCTCTGGCGGGCGGGCGCGGCGCTGATCGAGATCTGGGCGCTCACCGGTGCGCCCGCGCTGATCTGCTCGCTGCTGTCCGCCAAGGGCAAGCGGATCGGCGACCTGTTCGCCGGGACGTTCGTGATCCAGGAGCGGCTGCCGCGCAGGCCCGGGCTTCCGGCGCCGCTCGCGGTCGTGCCGCCCCCGCTGGCCGGCTGGGCGCAGGCGCTCGAGCTGTCCGGGCTGAACGACCAGACCGCGGAGCAGGCAAGCAGCTACCTTCGCCGCTTCTACGAACTCACGCCGACGGCCAGGGACGAGTTCGGGCAGCGGATCGCGGCGGCCGTGGCCGCCCAGGTCACCCCGCCCCCGCCGCCGGGCACTCCGCCCGCGGCGTTCCTGTCGGCGGTGCTCGCCGTCCGGCGGCAGCGGGAGACGGCCCGCCTGGCGGCCATGCACGCCAGCGCGGCCGGGCCAGGTCCCGGCTGGCCCCCTGCCCCGGCACCAGGCGGCCCCGGCGCACCCGGCGGTCCCGGCGCACCCACCGGCCCCGGCGCACTCGGGCCGACCGTACCCACCCCCGGCGCACCTGGGCCGACCGTACCCACCCGGCCCAAGCCACCCGCCCACGGCGGCTTCGCCCCACCCGTCTAAGCCCGCCGGGCCAGATCGCGCCGCGTTACGAGCCCTGCCGCCAGGAGTCCAGGTATTCCTGCTGGCCGGGCGTGAGCGCGTCGATCTCGGTGCCCAGCGACGCCAGCGCCAGCGCGGCGATCTGGGCATCGATTTCCGGGGGCACGTCGTGCACCCCGGCGGGCAGGGGTCCCTCTTCGCCATCGGCCGGGCCGCCAGGGCTCGGACCCAGCGTGCCCCGGCCCTCCCTGTTCCCGAGCCAGGCCAGCGCCAGCGCCTGCACGGCGAACGACAGGTCCATCACCGCGGCCGGGTTTCCCTCGGCGGCGACCAGGTTGACCACGCGCCCCTCGGCCAGCAGGATCAGCCGCCTGCCGTCGTCGAGCTGGTACTCGTCGGCGTGCGGGCGGACGGACGGGTGAACCGCGACGGCAAGCCCGGCCAGCGCGCGCACGTCGACCTCGACGTCGAAGTGGCCCGCGTTCGCCAGGATCGCGCCGTCGCGCATCACCGCCATGTGGTCGCGCCCGATCACGTCCCGCGAGCCCGTTGCCGTGATGAACACCTGCCCGAGCGGCGCCGCCTCGGCCATCGGCAGCACCCGGAAGCCCTCCATCAGCGCCTCGAGTGCCCGGTCGGGATCGACCTCGGTGACGATGACCTGGGCGCCGAGCCCTCTGGCCCGCGCGGCGATTCCGCTTCCGCAAGACCCGTAGCCCGCAACGACCACCACCTGGCCGGCCAGCAGCGCGTTGGTGGCCCGGAGGATCCCGTCGATCACCGACTGCCCGGTGCCGAGGTAGTTGTCGAACCTGCGCCTGGTACGCGAGTCGTCGGCCGCCACCATCGGGAACGCGAGCGTGCCCTCGGCCGCCATCCGGCGCAGCCGCGCCACCCCCGTAGTGGTCGACTCGCAGCCGCCGCGCACACCCGGGAGGAGTTCCTGGCGCTCGGTGTGCAGGGTGTTCACGAGGTCACAGCCGTCGTCGATGACCAGGGCGGGCCCAGCGTCGAGGGCCCGGTGGATGTGCTCGTAGTACGTCCGCCGGTCCACTCCCGACCTGGCGTGCACCTTGACCGCCGGTGAGGCGGCCAGGGCCGCCGCGATGTCGTCCTGGGTGGACAGCGGGTTGGACGCGGCCAGGTGCAGCTCCGCGCCTCCGGCCGTGAGCAGGTTGACCAGCACCGCGGTCTCCGGCGTGACATGCAGGCACGCCGCCACGGTCAGCCCGGCGAACGGCTGCTCCCGCTCGAACACGTCCCGGATCAGGCCCAGCACGGGCATGGTCCGCTCAGCCCAGCCGATCCGGGCCTGGCCGACGGCGGCCTGACCCGGATCGGAGGCCTCTGCCCCGTTGCTGCCGGACATGCTCAGTAGCGGTACTGGTCCGACTTGTAGGGACCGTCCACCGGCACGCCGATGTAGTTCGCCTGCTCCTTGGTCAGCGTGCTCAGCCGCACGCCGAGCGCGTCCAGATGCAGCCGGGCCACCTTCTCGTCCAGGTGCTTGGGGAGCACGTGCACGCCGAGCGGGTACTCCTCGCCCTTGGTGAACAGCTCGATCTGGGCGATCACCTGGTTGGTGAAGCTGTTGGACATCACGAAGCTCGGGTGCCCGGTGGCGTTGCCGAGGTTCAGCAGCCTGCCTTCGGACAGGACGATCACCGCGTGGCCGTCCGCGAACGTCCACTCGTCCACCTGCGGCTTGATGTTGGTCCTGCGCACTCCGGGCAGCCGGGCCAGTCCGGCCATGTCGATCTCGTTGTCGAAGTGGCCGATGTTGCCGACGATCGCCTGGTGCTTCATCTTGCTCATGTGCTCGGCGGTGATGATGTTGTAGTTGCCGGTCGCGGTCACGAAGATGTCCGCGGTGTCGACAACGTCCTCCAGACGCGCGACCTGGAACCCGTCCATGGCCGCCTGCAGCGCGCAGATCGGGTCGACCTCGGTGACGATCACCCGCGCGCCCTGGCCGCGCAGCGACTCCGTGCAGCCCTTGCCCACATCGCCGTAGCCGCACACCACGGCCACCTTGCCGCCGATCAGTACGTCGGTGGCCCGGTTGATCCCGTCGACCAGAGAGTGCCGGCAGCCGTACTTGTTGTCGAACTTCGACTTGGTCACCGAGTCGTTGACGTTGATGGCAGGGAACTTGAGCGTGCCCGCCCTTGCCATCTCGTACAGCCGGTGCACCCCGGTCGTGGTCTCCTCCGTGACACCCTTGATCTCGGCGGCGGTAGCGGTCCATTTGCCCGGGCTCGCCGCGACCGACGCGCGCAGTGCGGCCAGGATGACCAGCCACTCCTCAGGGTCGTCGTCGGCCGGCTCCGGCACCGTCCCAGCGGCCTCGAACTCGGCGCCCTTGTGCACCAGCAGCGTGGCGTCCCCGCCGTCGTCAAGCAGCATGTTCGGTCCCGGCTGCCCCGGCCAGGTGAGCGCCTGCTCGGTGCACCACCAGTACTCCTCCAGGGTCTCCCCCTTCCAGGCGAACACCGGGATGCCCTTCGGGTCCTCCGGCGTGCCGTCCGGGCCTACGGCGACCGCGGCCGCCGCGTGATCCTGGGTCGAGAAGATGTTGCAGCTCGCCCACCGCACCTGGGCACCGAGCGCCACCAGCGTCTCGATCAGCACCGCTGTCTGGATGGTCATGTGCAGAGACCCGGTGATCCTGGCGCCGCGCAGCGGCTGGGAGCGCGCAAACTCCTCACGCACCGCCATCAGCCCCGGCATCTCGTGCTCGGCGAGCCGGATCTCCTTGCGGCCGAACTCGGCCAGCGACAAGTCTTTGACCTTGAACGGGACGGCTTCAGTGGGCATCGAAAGCTCCTCCAGGCTCGGGTTCCCCCTCGGGCGACACCCCGACGTTACGGGACGGGAGTGCTTGATCGCACGTCGGAACGGCCATTTCTGACAGAACTTTGTTAGATTCAGAGTCATGCGCATCACGGAGGCCGCGCAACGCCTCGGAACTTCCCCGCGAATGCTGCGATACCGGGACACTCTTGGCCTGCTTCCCGGCCTGCGCCCGACCGCGGGCTCGGCCGCCGCCACGCCGCACCGGCAGTTCGGCCAGGAGGACGTGGAGGCGGTCGCTCTGGCCCTGGCGATCGAGCGCCGCTACGACATCTCCCCGGCCGCGCTGGCCTTCGGTCTGCGGGTACTCGCCGAACCACCGGTCCGCGCCGAGGTCGCCGAGCTAGGCAGGCGTATCGGCCGCATCCCCGCCCCCGCCGCGCGCGCCCTCGACTTCGAGCAAGAGCGCGCCCTCCGTCTCCTCAGCATGGGGCGCCGCCCAGCCCAGTCCGGACCCCGCCGCCGGAGCTGATCCCGGCCGCCTCGTCCGCCCGCCCCGGGCCATCCCGCCACCCTCGCCCGCCCCGAACCCGTGGGAATGGCGATGATCATGGTGCCGAAGGCCATCGCAGTGCTGTGCGGCGTGGCTAGGAGGGCGGGGGGTCGCTGCGCAGCGGGCGCGGGTCGGCGGCGCGGGTAGCCGGGCGCGGCGGTGAGCGGCGGGCGGCGCGGACCGCGGGGTCGGTGAGATCAGCGCGCGAGTCCTGGTACACGTCGGGCTCCAGGTAGATCAGCTCGGCGATGGGCACGGCGGCCCGCACCCTGCGCTCCGCTGTGTCGATGCCTGCCACGACGGCGGCGGCGCTCTGCTCGCGGCTGACCGCGATCTTCGCGGCCACGAGCAGCGTCTCCGGGCCAAGGTGCAGGGTCCGCAGGTGTATGACCCGCTCCACCTCGGGACCGTCTTCGAGGGCGGTCACGATCACGTGCTCGACGTCGGCGGTGGCCGACTCCCCGATCAGCAGGCTCTTGGTCTCGATCGCCAGGATCACGGCAAAGCAACCGAGCAGGACACCGATGCCGAGCGACCCAACCCCGTCCCAGCGGTCGTCGCGGGTGACCCAGGTCAGCACGACCCCGAAGAGGGCGAACGTCAGCCCGATCAGCGCGGCGGAGTCCTCGAGCAGGACGGCCGGCACCTCCGGGGCCTTGGCGCGCCGGATGAAGCGGATGATCCGCTGCCCGGGGCTTCCCAGCCCGCCCGCCTGGTGCGATTCCCTGATCGCGGTGCGGAACGAGAATCCCTCGAGCACGGCCGCGATGGCCAGCACCACGAGCGCGACAACGGGCGAGGAGATCTTCTCGGGGTGAAGAATCCGCTCCACGCCCTCATAGACGGAGAAGACGGCGCCGACGGTGAACAGCACCACCGCAACGACGAAACCGTAGAAGTAGCGCTCCGACCCGAAGCCGAACTGATGTTCCTCGGTCTCCGCACGCTGCGCCCTGCTGCGGCCGAGCAGCAGCAGCGCCTGGTTGCCGGAGTCGGCGACGGAGTGGACCGACTCGGCCAGCATCGAAGCCGATCCCGTGACCAGGAACGCGGCGAACTTGACGACGGCGATGCCGAGGTTGGCCCCGAGGGCCGCGATCACCGCACGCATGCCCGAGCCATGGCTCGGGCCCGGCTCTGACTTCTCGGGCTGCTCAGGCTCGTGTTCGGGCTCGGAGTGCTCGGGCTCGTGGGGTTCAGGCTCGGGCGGCCCGCCCCCGGGTCGTTGATCGCCAGTCATGACGCCAGGCCCGCCCGCGGCTCCGGGCGTGCCCTGCGGCGGCTAGCTCGCAGCAGGGTCGCGCGCCTCGTCGACGAGCATGACGGGGATGTCGTCCCGTACCGGGTAGGCCAGGCCGCACTCGGCGTTGGTGCAGACCAGCTCGCTGGCCTCCTCATCCACGCGCACTGGCGAGTGGCATTTCGGGCAGGCCAGGATCTCCAGCAGCCAGTCATCGATCTTCACGGCATCTCCTATGGCGTTAGCACGATACGCAGAACCTGATCGCGGATGTCGGTCAGGGTCGCCTCGTCGGGTGCTTCGACGTTGAGCCGGAGCAGCGGCTCGGTGTTGGACGGGCGCAGGTTGAACCACCAGGTTCCGGAGTCGACGGTGAGCCCGTCCAGCTCGTCCGTGGTGACGCCGTCCCGGTCTGCGAACGCCGCGCGAACCCGCTCCGTCGCCGCCCGCTGGTCGCTGACCTCGCTGTTGATCTCGCCGGACGCGTGGTACCTGGCGTACTCCGACAGCAGCGAAGACAGCGGCCCGTCCTGCGATCCCAGCGCGGCGAGCACATGCAGTCCGGCCAGCATGCCGGAGTCGGCAAACCAGAAGTCGCGGAAGTAGAAGTGCCCCGAATGCTCACCGCCGAAGATCGCCCCGGTCTCGGCCATCTCGGCCTTGATGAACGAGTGACCGACCCGGGTGCGCACCGGCTTGCCGCCATGAGCGGACACGATCTCGGGGACGGCGCGCGAGGTGATCAGGTTATGGATGATCGTTGCGCCCGGCTCCCTGGCCAGCTCCCGCACGGCGATCAGCGCTGTCAGCACCGAAGGCGAGACGATCTCGCCCCGTTCGTCGACCACGAAGCACCGGTCGGCGTCGCCGTCAAAGGCGAGCCCGATGTCCGCGCCCGAGCTGACCACCGCGCGCTGCAGGTCGACCAGGTTCTTCGGATCGATCGGGTTCGCCTCGTGGTTCGGGAACGTGCCGTCAAGCTCGAAGTAGAGCGGCACGAGGCTGATCGGCAGGCCCTCGAAGACCTTCGGCACGGTGTGGCCAGCCATGCCGTTGCCCGCGTCCACCGCGACCGTGAGCGGCCGGATGGCGGACAGGTCGACCAGCGTCTTGAGATGGTCCGCGTACCCGGACAGCAGGTCGCGCGCTGTGATCGTGCCCGGAGCGCCCTGCGCCGCCGGGACGCCGTCTTCCGCCATCGCGCGCAGTTCCACGAGCCCGGTTTCCGCGCCGACCGGCCGCGCGCCAGCCCGGCAGAGCTTGATCCCGTTGTACTTCGCCGGGTTGTGGCTGGCGGTGATCATCGCACCGGGGATGCCGAGGCTGCCGCTGGCGTAGTAGAGCATGTCGGTCGAGCCGAGCCCGGCGGACAGCACGTCGGCCCCCTGGGAGGCAGCGCCAGCGCCGAACGCCTCGGCGAGCGGCGCGGAGGAGGTGCGCATGTCGTGTACGGTCACGATCGTCTGGGCGCCGGTCATCCGCGCGAACGCCGCGCCGACGGCCCCGGCGACGGTCTCATCGAGTTCGTCGGGCACGATCCCGCGGATGTCGTATGCCTTGAAGATCTTCGCGTACTCGGCCACTGAGGCTTGCCTCCGGCGCGTGATCGGCTCGGTCGCAACGCAGTGCGCCGCGATAGACGGACACCCGAGCCTACCGGCAGAGCCGAGCCGAGCGCCCTAGCGGAGCCGACCGGTGTCCTGCGGCGAAGAGCGCAGCACCCGGAGGTGGCCACGCCGCCCGATCTCCACGCCCTGGCCGACGGGCTCACCCGGGGTGTTCGTGGTCGCCTCCATGACGGCGTTGGCCAGAGCCTCCAGGTCGTCCACGGGCTCCTCGGCCGGGCCGTCCGGCAGCCGGACCACCTCCCAGCCGATGGGCACGGTCATCCGGTCGGCGTGCGCGGCGCACAGGTCGTAGCAGTGCGGCTCGACATAGGCGGCGAGCGGGCCGAGGACCGCCGTGGAGTCGCGGTAGACGTAGGTCAGCGTGTGCACGGCAGCTTGCTTGCACGCTGGCCTGCTGCAGCGACGTGGTTTCAACGGCCCGCCTCCCTCACGACCGTGCCGACGGCGGGCGAGCGCGTCCCGCGACAGGCAGGCTCGCGTAGATCGCTCACAACGGCTGACGGTATCGATCCGCGGGCAGTAACGCCATTACCCGGGGCACTCTGCACGATCGTGTCTCGACCGCCCGCAGCGCGACGCCAGCCCGGATACGCTCGGTGACTGTGAATGATGGCGGTGACCGGCCGCGGGCGGCGCGGATCAGGCGGCGGGACTCCAGGGGCCGCGGCCTGCGCGGCACACTGACCCCGCAGGACGTTCCGCTGTACCGCAGCCGCGCCCAGCGCTTCGACGACCTGGTGCTCGATGCTGTGGCGCAGCTCGAGCCGCGGTGGGAGGCGGAGCTGGCCACGGTCGAGTTCGCCGTGGAGGAGATCCCGCCCGCCGACCTTCCCGACGACGACCCGGAGCCGGTGCCGCTGGCCCGGCTCGATCCCGCCTCGCCGCCCGTCTCCGACCCGCAGCGGCCCGCCAGGCCTGCCCGCATCGTGCTGTACCGGCGCCCGCTGATGGCCCGCGCCGATGACGAAGAGGACCTGAGCGAACTGGTGCTGGATGTGGTTGTCGAGGAGTTCGCGCGGCTGCTCGAGGTTGACCCGCAGGCCGTCGACCCCGGCTACCCGGACGAAGACTAAGGCCGGCCGGACCCGCGGTCGCCGGGCGTAGCCGGCAGCGCCGTCGTCACCGAGTCATGCACGGTCGGCAGCGGGACCCAGGTCAGCGCGCTCGTCACCGGCAGGATGGACCGCACCGATCCGTTCGAGGTGACGACCCGGCCGGCGTAGACCGGGCCCGAGCCCGCCAGCGGCGTGATCACCACCGCGAACGTGGAGCCGCGGCCACCCTGCTTCGGCACGGGGAGCGGCACGACGGCGGTGTGGCCGGCGCCGAGCTGAACGGTGCCGAACGTCACGCCCGACTGGCCTGCGGCCGTCAGCTCCGAGACCTGAACCCGGGCCGCGCTCTGCGGCGCCGACAGGACGAGCTCCGAGGACCCGTCCGTGCCGACCGGATTGCCGGTGACCAGGCCCTGCTCCTGCACCGGAGTGGCGGCGGCGGTGAACGCGCCCGGCGCACCGGCGGCCCCGCCCGGCGTGCTCATCGAGGCGGTCACCGGCACGTTGGAGGAGACCACGATCGCCGCCGGGATCCCGCCGAGCGACGGCAGCGACACCGCGACCGCCGATCCGCCGGGAAGGTCGATCCCGTTGCCGCCGGTGGGCTGGTACGACCCCTTCCCCGTAACCGCCGTCACCTTGACCTCGGCGTTGCCCGAGCCTGGCACCGCGACGTAAAGTTCCCGCCCGCCCGGCGTTCCCGGCAGGCCGGGCAGCACCTGGGTGGTCGCGGGCGGCTGCGCGGCCGGCAGCCAGGCACCCGGCTCGTTGGTGTTCGCGGTGTCAAGGACCGCCGCGACCACCCGGCCGACGCTCGTGGTCACGTTCAGCGAGACCACCCGGGACCCCTTCAGCAGCTTGGCCAGCGACTGGACCACGAGGCCGTGCGGCGGGACCTCGATCCCGGCGTCCGTGCTGCCGATGATCGGGCCGCTGTCGGTGAGCACGCTGACGGTGGCGTCCGCGGCCTGCGCGTCGGTGTTCATCAGGTAGAGCTGGATGTTGGCGGCTGACTTCTGGCCGGGGCCGACGAACCAGAAGTCGGTGCCCGGGCCCTGGCACTCCGCAGTGGCCAGCCCGCCGGCGTTCGTCTGCTCGGCTTCAAGCCCCCGCGCCATGGCGCCGCTGGCCTCAATCATCACGCCGCCTCGCCCAGCACCGGTCGGCACGCCAGCGGCTGTAGCCGTGGTCGACTGCCGAGCAAGCCCACGGGCCAGAACGGGAGCCTGGGGCACGTTCAGCACCGACAGCCGGCCTGGCTGGGTCAGAACGTGCAGCGGGGCCGGTGCGGTCGCGGCGCCGGCCGGGGTCAGCCGGGTCACCTTGGCCTGGCCGGTGCCCGTCGATGCGGCGGCCAGCGCGACCGCGGAGGCGGTGGCGCCGGCCGAGCCCGGCCCCGGGCACGCGCGCACCACGGTTGACACGACGGCGCGTGGTTGACCCGGCGCCCGCTGGCCGTCCGTGATGGCCGCGGAGTGGCTGACGCTGGCCAGGCCGAATTCTGCCGCCACCGCCATGACGACCAGCAGCCCGAGCAGGTATCTGTTCGCGAAGAGCCGCCTCACCGGGCGTCACCTCGCCAGTCTCGCTCCGGGATCGGCCACCCGGGCGCCCCCTCATCGTCGTCTGGCTCGCGGCGACGGTGCCGGCTGCCCCGGCTGGGCGGCAACGGGTCGAGCACGTCGCTGTGGCCGCCCGGCCAGCCGGACGGATCCTGCGCCGACCAGCCGGGGTCGTTGTTCCACCGATCGGTCTGGTCCGGCGGCGGCCACGTCCCCGACGGGGACCGCGGCGCCGCGACCTGCGGCAGACCGCCTGCGGGCTCGCTGCGCTCATCCGCTGGCCACCCGGCCGGGTGCGTCGGCTGCCAGCCAGCATCCGGGCTCGCCGGCTGATCCGACGGCCAGCCAGCACGCCCACCTTCCGGCCAGCCCGCAGCCTGGCCGGCGGCCACCCGGCGCCCGGGCTCGCCACGTCATCCGAGGGCCAGCCCGCTTGCTGATCTTCCGGCCAGCCCGCGCCCTGCCCGGCCTGTCCACCGGCGGGCCATTGCTGGTCGGCAGGCTCATCGGCCGCCCAGCCGGGACCGGCGTGCTCGTCGGCCCAGCCCGCACCGCCGCTGCTCGTCCGACGCCCAGCCCGCACCGCCCTGCTCGTCGGCCGCCCAGCCGGCGTTGGGGTCCTCGTCCGGCGCCCAGCCGGCACCGCGAGCCGCCGGCTCGGCTTCTGGCCACGGCGCTCGCCGGCGTGACGGCCCGCCCGCGGGCCGGCCCGCGCCGGGAACCGCCAGGTCGGCACCTGGCACGGAACCCGGGGCCGCGGCGGGCCGACCGGCCGGCAGGCTTCTCGGTCGCCGCGGCGACCGCGGCGCTGGCGCGGCGCTGCGTCCCGGTCCCGCCGCGGCCCGGCGCGGCCGCCTCGGGTGGCGACCCGACCGTGCGACCGGCGCCCGCCCGGCACGCCAGGCTCTCCGGCGGCTTCGGGCTCGGCCGCTGCCTCGGACTGCGGGGGGCCACCGACCAGGGACGGTACCCCGCCCCCCGCCGACCTCCCCATTCCCCCTTCACTAGCCCCCTTCGCCCGGCCGCTCCTGGCCCTCGAGCCGGCGCCGCCGGGCGCGCTCTCCTCCGCCGTGCCCCTGGACCCGGGCAGGGCGAGCCCGGCGACCACCGCCACCGCAAGCAACTCGAAGATCAGGATGAGGTCACGGCCGCTCTGATCGCGCTTGATATCGAGCACTCCGCCGCCGGCTGGCAGCCGGAACGCCGCCGCCCAGCTGCCTGCGGGTGATGCCACCGGCGTCAGCGGCTGCCCGTTGAGCGTGGCATGCCACCCCCCGGTGGGCTCGGCCAGCTCGAGCGTGCCGCCCGCCGCAGGTACCTGCGCACCCGAGACACCCAGCTCGCCGGATCGCACGGTCACCACGGTCCCGTTGGGCTCGATCACGCGGACGCGGGCGGCCGCATCGGTGACCCGCCAGAGCGCGAACGCAGAGGTGGAGCTCACCTGCTGCAGGCCCGCGACCCCGTTCAGCAGCCGCGCGAGGTCCTGGTTCACCGGCGTGGGCAGCAGCACAAAGCCGATGCCGAGCTGGGCGAGAAGCTGGCCCTGGTTGACCGCCTCGCCACCGTTGGGAGCGACCAGGGCGGCGACTGCGGTGCTCAGCGCCTGCTGCGCCGCGGGAGCCGGCGTCAGGTCGGCGTCGCCGAGCGACGGGCTCGCCCCGCGCTGCAGGGAGAAGCTCACCGCGGTGGCCGCCTGGCGCAGCACGAGCGTCCGCTGCTGCAGGCCGTCGCTGGCCGAAGCCGAGACGACCGCCGGAACGACGGGGCCCGACACCGGGCCGACCGGCCCGCGCACGCCGCTGATCACCCATGACACACCGGCAAGGACCGGTGCCGAGCAGGCGACCAGGGCCAGCGCCGCCACACCGATGCCGCGCAGCGTCCTTGGCCCGCGGCGGCCGGCCGGTTCGCCGCCGTTCCTGCCGCCCCGCCTGAAGCGCCTCTTGCCGCTGGACCCAGGCCAGTCGTCGATGTCCTCGTTGCCGGGGCCGTTCACGAGCCGGGGGATGTCCTCCCCCGCGGTCGCGCCCGCCAGCAGCAGGCCCACGGCGGCAATCAGCATGGCGACCCCGGGCCAGGCTGGCACCGCCGACTGCCCGCTGCCCGGCGTGACCACGACGCGGCTCACCGCGACCGCGAAGAGCAGCCCGGCGAGGGCGATGCTCCAGCCGGCCATCATCAGTGCCCGGCGCCTGCTCAACAGCAGAGCTGCCAGTGCGGCCACGGCGATCCCTGCGGTGACCCAAACCCGGGGCAGGCCGGGGCCGCCGGGGCTGAGCAGCAACAAGGACCGGGCAGACAGGTCGTGTACAGCCAGGCCGGGCTGCTGCAGACCGACCTCGAGCAGCAGCATGGTGGGATTCGTGGCGACCTGGACCGTCCACGGCAGCAGCAGCACCGGCGGCACGGCCGCGACGATGCCCAGGTTCCGCCACATGCCAGGCCGGGCAGCCACCAGGGCCAGCGCGGCCACAAGGGCAACCACCCAGATCAGCGGCACGAATGCGGCGGCAACCGCGATCGCCAGGCCGGTGGCCCAGGCCGCCCGGCGCGCCCGTCTGGGTGGCAAGGTCAGCATCCGCCCGCCCAGCAGGGCGATCGCTGGTATCAGCACGAAGACGACGGCGGTGCCGACCCGGCCCGCGGCGATTGCGCCCATGGCGACGGGCAGCAGCGCGTATGAGGCCGCGGCCCAGACCCGGACCAGCGTGGAACGGGTGACTCGCCGGACGGCGAGGAAGGCCGAGATACCCGCCAGCGGCACGCTGCCGAGCAGGATCACGTCAACGGCCAGCCACGGCTTGCCGCCGAGCACGGTCGCGAGCGCGGCGATCACCGCCAGGTACGGTGGCGCGCTGCTGCCGGAGCCGACGCCAACCGGGTGGAACCCCTGGAGATACTCGTGCCAGAGCCCGGACGCGCCGCCCCAGGCGGGAATGAGCGCACCGCCGCCGAGCGGTCCGGGAGCGAGCAGCGACCGCTCGGCGACCAGGGATATCACGGTCAGGGCGATGAAGAGCAGCACACCGGGGTGGGTCAGGATGCGCTGCACGAGGCCGGTGTCGGTCAGCAGGAAGTCGGCCTCGTCGGGGTCGTCGGTCGCGTGATGTGTGCCCGTCGTGCCGGCCTGGTCGGACTTGGACAGTGCCGCCGCGGCGAACTCCGCGATTCGCCGCAGCGACCGCCCGGGCGGCAGGTCGCGGCGCAGCCGTCCGTAGGCCGCCCGCCGGCCCAGCGCCCTGCTGCGGCGCAGCGCCAGCAACCGGAACGGGTGGCCGAACACCGAGGCCACCGCCGCCAGCTCGTCCATGGCGGCGGACAGGCGCTTGGCAAGCAGGAAGAACATCGTGCGCAACAGCGAGACCGCCAGGTTGCCCACTGCCGATGTGAGCATCGGCACCGCCGGGAGATTCCCGATCAGGGTCAGCATCGCGTTGCGCCGGTCGAGGCGGCGCGGGCGGCGCGCGACCGATACCGGCCGCTTGCGGCGGGCGGACGCCTCCACGTGATAGACGACGGCATCGGTGATCAGCCGGACCCGGTGACCCGCCGCGTGCACCCGCCAGCAGAAGTCGACGTCCTCGCGGAACAGCCCCATGTCGGTGTCGAAGCCGCCCACCGAGTCCCAGATGTCTCGGCGGATCAGCATGCCCGCGCTGCCGACCGCGAGGCAGTCGCGGTCCCCGTCGTGCTGGCCCTGGTCCACTTCGCGCGGCTCGATGCTGGTGATCCGGCGTCCGGCCGTGTCGATGGCCACCCCCGCCTCGAGGATGACCTGGTGGTCAGCCCAGTCCCTGATCTTGGGACCGAGCACTCCGGCCGACCTGGTTTCGACGGTTCCGCGGAGCAGCTGCTCCAGGGCGTCGTGCGCTGGCTCGGAGTCGTCGTGCAGCAGCCACACCCACTCGATGTTCCCGGGTGCCTGCGGTCCTGCGGCGCCCGGGACATTTACGTTGGCCGCACGGTGCTGCAGTGCGCGTGCGACGGCGGCGCCGTAGCCCGTGGTCCGGTCCATGCCAAACACGACCGACTGGCCGAGCAGACCCGCGAGGACCGAACCGCTGCGGTCGCGGCTGCCGGTGTCGACTGCGACTACGCGCTGTACCGGCCTGCTCTGCTCGAGCAGCGAGCCGATGACGCGGGGCAGCCACGCGGCACCGTCATGCGCGACGATCACCGCCGTGACGACGTGCTGCGGATATGTATCGTTCGACGACAAGTGGGTCCGCTCGCTCTTTCAGAGGGCCACCTGCAGGCCGGGGAGGGCCGTACGTCCGGTCATGCAGGGCAGTAGTACCCCGTGAACAATACGCGAAGGGGGAGTATCAAGACGGCCAGATGCCGCGCTTGGCTGCAGTCCGGCGGAGTACGCGCTTCCCGGTGGGGAAGCAGGTTGCCGCCCGGCACAGCGCCGGCCAGTGCGGCCCGGGCTACATCGCCGCGCGCTTGAGCCGCCTGCGCTCGCGCTCCGACAACCCGCCCCAGATGCCGAAGCGCTCATCGTGCTCGAGGGCGTACTCCAGGCACTCGGCGCGAACCTCACAGCTGCGGCAGACCTTCTTTGCTTCCCGGGTGGAGCCACCCTTCTCCGGGAAAAACGCCTCCGGATCTGTCTGCGCACACAGCGCGCGATCCTCCCAGCTCAGTTCTCCGGCATCGTCAACGTCGATGTCGAAACCGTCGTGCACCAGCGAGACGATGACCTCAGACACTGCGCACCTCCAGCCCCCTCCCGATAACCCCGTCGGCCCGTGCCACTCCCCGTGGGCACGAGAATTACACTGGTGAAATTACACCCGCGTGTCTTGCATCGCGTCAAGGGGAATACGTGATAATGCCCACCTGCTTGACCGTGATGACGGGAAAGTCCGCCACGATTTTCGCCTGATGACAAGCCTCGTCGCAGTCAGTAACCGGTAGTTAGCGCACCGACCCGGGCGTGACGTGAGTGTGCGACCGTTGCACCGCGCGGGTGAGGATCAGCCCGGCGACCGCCACGAGCAGGTTGCTGACGTCTGAGATGGAGAACCACCCATTCCCGCCGCCGAGGCTGAAGAGCCAGCCGATGACGCCCAGCACCACCGCGATCAGCTGAATGATGAGCGCGTACAACGCGATCTGCCGAAGGGACCCGAGCACGGGGCCGCCCAGCGCGGCGAGCAGCACCGCGGCGACCGGGAGCAACGTGAAGTCGATGCCCACCAGGTTGCCGGTGGCGGCGTAGACGTGGTCGGCGAAGGTGGGACCGTCCGACGAGCCCGGCAGGCCAAGCAGCATCCAGATGCCGATGCCGAGCAGGATCACGGCGGCGAACAGAAGCAGCCATGCGGCGTACTCCCGGGCCTTGCGAAAGTCTGTGAGGTCCATCCGTCCTGCTTCCGTCTTGATCCGCCCGGACATCCCCCGCGTGAGGAAAATGATGGCATCGCCCGTTGATCCGGCGGATCAAAACGCTTCGTCCGCCGCGGCAGGAACCACCCTGCGCCACCGTGGCAGGGGCCAGCGCGGCCGCCGTTCCGTGATCCCGGTGGTTTTTTCGCACATGCGACACAAACCCACCGGGATCATGAACGAGCTGCGGCTGGGCCTGCGGCGTCACCGCGGGTGGGTTTGGTTTCGGGGGCCGTGACGGGTCTGGATGCTGGTTTTGACTTTGGGGGGGTCGCGGGGGGCACCCCCCGCGAGTGCGAGACTTCCGGCATGCGCATCACCGTTCTGGCCGGCGGGGTAGGCGGGGCCCGCTTCCTGCGCGGCCTGAAGGCAGCCGCGCCCGACGCCGAGATCACGGTCGTCGGCAACACCGGCGACGACATCGACCTGTTCGGCCTGCACGTGAGCCCGGACCTGGACACCGTCATGTACACGCTCGGCGGCGGGATCAGCGAGGAGCAAGGCTGGGGCGGGCCGGCGAGACGTTCACCGTGCTGCACGAACTCGCCGCGTACGGCGCCGGGCCCGACTGGTTCGGTCTCGGCGACCGCGACTTCGCCACGCACATCGTGCGGACCAGCATGCTGCGCGACGGCATCCCGCTGTCCGCGGTCACCGCCGCTCTCTGCAAGCGGTGGCAGCCCGGGGTCACCCTGCTGCCGATGACCGACGACCGGGTCCAGACCCATGTCGAGCTCGCCGGGAACGGAGACGGTGAAGGCGGAACGGGAAGCCGGGCGGGAGGTGCGCGCATCGTGCACTTCCAGGAGTGGTGGGTCCGGCTGCACGCAGAGGTGCCCGCCACGCAGATCCTGTTCACCGGGGCCGACGCGGCCAGGCCTGCGCTGGGCGTGCTGGAGGCGATCGCGGCAGCCGACTGCGTGCTGCTCCCGCCGTCCAACCCGGTGGTCAGCGTCGGCGCGATCCTCTCGGTTCCCGGCATCGCCGACGCGATGCGCGCCAAGACCGTGATCGGCGTCTCGCCGATCATCGGCGGGGCGCCGGTGCGCGGCATGGCCGACGCGTGCCTGACCGCGATCGGCGTCGAGACCACCGCGGCCGCGGTCGCCGCGCACTACGGCGCCGGGCTGCTGGACGGCTGGCTGGTCGACGACCAGGACAAGGCGGCAGCCGAGGACCCCGCGCTGGCCGGCATCGCGGTCCGGGTGCTTCCGCTGTACATGACCGACCTTGCCGCGACCGCCGAGATCGCCCGCGCGGCCCTGGGCCTCGCCGTGGAGCTGGCGCGATGAAGCGGGCAGGGGACGTGAAGGGGGCAGGGGAGGTGGGCAGGGGGCTTACGGTCAGCGGCGTGGCGGGGCTGCCGGAGATCACCCCCGGTGCCGATCTCGCCGGGATGATCTCCGACGCAGCGCCTGACCTGCGCGACGGCGACATCGTGGTCGTCACCTCGAAGATCGTCAGCAAGGCCGAGGGCCGGGTGATCCAGGCGGACCGGGAGCGCGCGATCGACGGCGAGACAGTCCGGGTGGTGGCCAGGCGCGGCCAGACCAGGATCGTTGAGACCAGGCACGGCCTCGTGCTGGCGGCCGCGGGTGTCGATTCATCAAACACCGCTCCGGGCACGGTGGTGCTGCTGCCGGAGGACCCGGACGGCTCGGCCCGGCGGCTGCGCAAGGCGCTGGGCGAGCGGCGCGGCGTCAACCTCGGCGTCGTGATCACCGACACCATGGGACGGCCGTGGCGCATGGGGCAGACCGACACCGCGATCGGTGCCGCCGGGGTCGCTCCGCTGCGCGATCACCGCGGCCAGCCGGACACGTTCGGCAACACGATGGAGGTGACGGTCGCGGCGGTCGGGGACGAGATCGCCGCAGCGGCCGACCTGGTCAAGGCGAAGACCACGCAGATGCCCGTGGCGGTCGTGCGCGGCCTGGCCGAGCTGGTCACCGACGCCGACGGCCCCGGCGCCGCGGCGCTGATCCGGCCCGCGGCCGAGGACCTGTTCCGCCTCGGCGCCGCCGACGTGCTCTACGAACGCCGGACCGTCCGCGAGTTCACCGCCGAGCCCGTCGACGCCGCGGCCGTGCGCCGGGCGATCGCAGCGGCGGTGACCGCTCCGGCGCCGCACCACAGCGAGCCGTGGCGGTTCGCCGTGCTGGAATCGCAGCGGGCCAGGACCGCGCTGCTCGACGACATGCTCGCGGCGTGGACCGCGGACCTGCGCGGCGACGGGTTCACCGAGGAGCAGATCGCGCGGCGGGTGCGCCGCGGCGAGGTGCTGCACCGCGCGCCGCTGATCATCGTGCCGTGTCTCGCCGCGGAGGCCGCGCATCCCTACCCGGACGAGCGGCGCTCGGCAGCCGAGCACACGATGTTCGTGGTCGCGATCGGCGCCGCCGTGCAGAACCTGCTCGTCGCGCTCGCGGTGGAAGGGCTCGGCTCGTGCTGGGTGTCCAGCACCCTGTTCTGCCAGCAGGCTGCCGCCGGCTCCCTCGGGCTGCCGCAGGGCTGGGAGCCGATGGGCGCCGTCGGGGTCGGCCACGCCGCCGCGCCGCCGCCGCCGCGACCCGAGCGTGACCCCGACCGCTTCATCCTGACGCTCTGACCAGCCGGCCGCTCAGGCGCCGACCAGCGGCAGCGAGGGTCTTTGCCCGCGCACCGAAGCACAGACTCCGTCGCTCGCGGCTGCCGCGGCGACCCGTTCAGGCCCTGGATCCTTATATAGCGTGGTCCGCTGCTTCATCGGGCGCCCGGTCGGTGCGACCATGGCCGCGAGCTGACTGATGGTCTTGTAGGAGCCGTTCTCCGAGCCCGCCATCCGGCTTATCGTCTCCTCCATCAGCGTGCCGCCCAGGTCGTTGGCGCCGCCGGTGAGCATCGCGCGGCAGGCGTCGTCGCCGAGCTTCACCCAGGAGCACTGGATGTTGGGAATCGCGCCGTGCAGCAGCAGCCGGGACAGCGCGTGCACCGCCCGGTTCTCCCGCCGTGTAGGCCCGGGCCTGGCCAGGCCGGCGAGGTAGATCGGCGAGCTCGCATGCACGAACGGCAGCAGCACGAACTCGGTGAACCCGCCGGTGCGCTCCTGGATGCCGCGGATCACCCGCAGGTGCGCCACCCAGTGCGCGGGCGTGTCCACGTGCCCGTACATCATCGTCGCCGAGGTCGGGATGCCGAGCTCGTGCGCGGTGGTGATCACCTCGATCCAGGCGGCCGCCGGGAGCTTGCCCTTGGTCAGCACCCAGCGGACGTCGTCGTCGAGGATCTCTGCGGCCGTGCCCGGCATCGAGTCCACGCCTGCCTCTCGCGCGCGGGCCAGCCATTCGGTGACCGGCAGTCCGGTGCGGGACGCCCCGTTCATGACCTCCATCGGCGAGAACGCGTGCACGTGGATCTGCGGGCAGCGCCGCTTCACCTCGGCGGCCAGGTCGAAGTAGGCGTCTCCGGGCAGGTCGGGGTGGATGCCGCCCTGCATGCACACCTCGGTCGCGCCGGCCTGCCACGCCTCCTCGGCGCGGTCGGCGACCTGGGTCAGCGACAGCGTGTACGCGTCGGCGTCGGTGCGGCGCTGAGCGAACGCGCAGAACCGGCAGCCGGTGTAGCACACGTTGGTGAAGTTGATGTTGCGGTCGACCACGTAGGTGATGTCGTCGCCGACGGTGTCCCGGCGCACCGCGTCGGCGAGCGAGGCGAGCGCCTCGAGCTCCGGGCCGTCGGCGTCGAGCAGCGCCAGCGCGTCGTCGTCGGAGAGGCCGCCCGGGTCGCTCTCGGCGTGCCGGAGCGCGGTCTGCACCTCGGCGCGGAGCCGCTGCGGCGCCGCGCCGCCCGCCGGCTCACGCCGGGCCGCGGGCACGATCCTGGTGCCCACCTCGGCCCAGTCGCCGTAGACCTCGGCAAAGTCGTCGCGGCGGTCCGCGGTCCGGCCGGCCGTGTCGATCGTCACGTGCAGGTCGGTGCGGCCCGCGGCCTCACCCCAGCCGCCGTCCGGCTCCTGCCAGGTCAGCCCCTGCGGCATCGCCCCCTCGCGGGCCAGCCCGGTCTCGGGGTCGGCCAGCGCGGCGACGTGCGGGGCGACCCGCGGGTCCAGCCACGGCTCGCGGAGGTAGCCCGGGTAGATGGTCAGCCGCTCGCGCAGCGTGAAGCCCCCGGCCGCGGTGCGATCGGCGAGCTCGCCGATCTGCGGCCAGGGCCGTTCCGGGTTCACGTGGTCGGGGGTGAGCGGCGACACCCCGCCCCAGTCGTCGATCCCGGCCGCGAGGATCATCCGGTGCTCCTCGCCGATCAGGTTCGGCGGGGCCTGGATCCGCGCCCCCGGGCCCAGCACCAGCCTGGCCACCGCGATCGTCGCGGCCAGGTCCTCGAGGTCGGCGTCGGGCACGCCGCGCATCTTGGTGTCTGGCTTGGCCCGGAAGTTCTGCACGATGACTTCCTGGATGCCGCGGTACTCCCGGGCCACCCCGCGGATCGCGAAGATCGAGTCGGCGCGCTCGGCCATGGTCTCGCCGATGCCGATCAGGATGCCGGTGGTGAACGGGACGCTGCTGCGGCCGGCGTCCTCGAGCACCCGCAGCCTGACCGCGGGGTCCTTGTCCGGGCTGCCGAAGTGCGGGCCGCCCCGCTCGGTGTACAGCCGGCGCGCCGTCGTCTCCAGCATCATGCCCATGGACGGCGCTACCGGCTTCAGCCGCTGGAAGTCCTGCCAGGTCAGCACCCCCGGGTTGAGATGCGGCAGCAGGCCGGTCTCCTCGAGCACCCGGATCGCCATCGCCCTGACGTAGGACAGCGTGTCGTCGTAGCCGTGCGCGTCCAGCCACTGCCTGGCCTGCGGCCACCGGTCCTCCGGCCGGTCGCCGAGCGTGAATAGCGCCTCCTTGCAGCCGAGCGCCGCTCCCCCGGCCGCGATCTCGATGACCTCGTCCGGCGACAGGTAGGGGCTGTCCAGCCGGCCGGGCACCGTGACGAACGTGCAGTACCCGCACCGGTCGCGGCACAGCCGGGTCAGCGGGATGAAGACCTTGCGGGAGTAGGTGATGACCCCGGGGCGGCAGGCCCGCTCCAGCCCGGCATCCCTGGCCCGCGAGGCGTAGCCAAGCAGTTCGGTGAGCTGGTCCCCGCGGGCGTGCAGCAGGACGGCGGCCTCGCCCTGGTCCAGTGCCTTGCCGTCCCTGGCCCGGGCCAGCGCTCGGCGCAGCGCCGTGGGCGGCGGCGCAGGCTCGGGCTCGTCGGCGCGATTCGGCGGCTGCTGCTGGCGGGGGCGTGGGGTGGGCCCGTCTACGCTCATGGGCTCCAGCCTAAGCGGGGCGGTGCGGGGCATCACGCGCGGACGTTGGCTAGAACGCCCGGTGCTCCCGCATCGCCAGCCGGGGTCCGTGTCGTGGCGGCCGCGTTCCGCTCAGCTCGACCAGCCTGGTCGCCCGGTACCGGTGCCCGGTGTACGGGGCCAGCAGCCGGAGCATGCCGGCGTCGTCAACGACCCGCCCGGCCAGTGCCCAGCCGACCGCCGCGGGCAGGTTGTAGTCGCCGACGCTGACCGCGTCGGCGTCGCCGCAGGCCCGCTGCCTGACCTCGGCGGAGGTCCACGGCCCGACGCCGGGCAGCGACTGCAGCCTGCGGTCGGCCTCGCTGGCGGCCAGCGAGGTGATCTCCTCTAGCCGGGCCGCCGCGCGCGCCGCCACGGTGACCGTGCGGCCGCGCACCGGCTCGACGCCGGCCCGGTGCCATTCCCAGGACGGGATCCGGGCCCACGTCGCCGCCTCGGGGAACACCCGCATGCCGTCCGGCGCCGGCCCTGGCGCGGGCTGGCCGAAGTGGTGCAGCAGATAGCGCCAGGCCCGGCGGGCCTCGGCCCCGACCACCTTCTGCTCCAGGATGGCCGGGATCAGCGCCTCGAGCACGCGCCCGGACCGGCCGACGCGGGCGCCGGGATGCCGCCCGGACATTTCCCGCAGCAGCGGATGCACGGGCGCGAAGCCTGCTTGGTCGTCTTCGGCGCCGAGCAGCGAGGGCAGCGTCTCCAGCAGCCAGGCCGCGCCCGGTCCCCACGCGGCCGCGGTAACCCGGGTCCCCCCGCCCGCCGCCGGGCGGGCGGTGACCCGCAGCGTGCCCGGCCGGCCGGGGCCAGCACCGTCCGCCAGACCGCGCCGGAGGCGTCGGTGCGGTAGGCGGGATCGCGCGCGCCGCGCCGGTGCACGGACAGGATGAGCGGCACGTCGATGGGGTACGGCGGGCTCCAGTCCCTGGTCACCGGCTCCGCGACGGACTCGGGACGGCCAACCGTCGGCAGCAGCGGCAGCCTACTCGTGGCCCTGCACTGCGGCGCGCTCGTAGGACGCCATGTGCGCCTCCGCCGACGCGGCCCAGGTGAACTCCAGCGCCCGCGCCTGGCCGGCGGCGCCGAGGGCCTCCCGGCGCGCCGGGTCGTCGAGCAGGGCTCGCAGCGCGGTGCGGATGCTGTCGGCCTCCGGCTCGGTGTAAGCCACCGCGTCCCCGCCCACCTCGGGCAGGGATGTGCGGTGCGTGGTCAGCACCGCCGCGCCGGAAGCCATGGCCTCCAGCACCGGCAGCCCGAACCCCTCGCCAGTGCTCGGGAACGCGACCACGAGCGCCCCGCCGAGGAAGCCGGGCAGGTCGGCGAAGTGCAGGTAACCCGGGCGGACCAGGCGCAGGTGGGCGGGCACGTTCGCGACCGCCGCGTCCACTTCCTCGCTCCAGCCGCTGCCGCCGGCCAGGACCAGCGCGGGCGGGTCGCTGAGGTCCGCCACGGCTTCCACCCACCCGTTGATCAGCGCGGGCACGTTCTTGCGCGGCTCCAGCGCGCCCAGGTAGGCGACGTAGGGCTTGCCATGCAGGCCGAGCCGGTCCGAGATCTGGCGCAGCTTGTCCTCGGCGGGCTGGTGGAACACCGCGTGGTCGACGCCGTGGTAGGCCACGTCGATCCTGGTCGGGTCCGCGCCGAGCACCCGCACCAGCTCGTCCCTGGTCGCCTTGGAGGGCACGATGAGCCGGGTGGCACGGCGGGCGGAAGTTCTGATCGCGGACTTGTAGAACGTCGCGGTCAGCGGGTTGTGGGCATCCGGCTCGGTGAAGAACGTCAGGTCGTGTATGGTCACCACGATGGGTGCGCCGGGCCGCAGCGGCATCGAGTAATGCGGCGAGTGGATCACGTCCGCGCCCACCTGCTGTGCCACCAGCGGCAGGCCACTCTGCTCCCAGGCCAGCCTGGCGGGCCGGTGCGCGATGGCCAGCGGGCCGGCCACGATCCGCGCGCTCGGCACCAGCCGCCCGTACCGCTCCTCGTCGGCGCGCTGGCACGCCACGGCCAGATCCGCTCCTGCTGCACCCAGCGCGCAGATCAGCCCGTCAACGTAACGGCCGAGCGCGCCACGGTCCGCAGGCACAGCGGTCGTGTCAACAAGCACACGAGGCGCCACGACCAGTGGGCTCCTCTCACCAGGCCTGCCAGGGGCATTCGCAGCCGCTGCAGGCGAGCTTTGCTCTGGATGTCCCGTCAGGACCGAGCGTACGCCCTCTCAGGTGGCGGCGTGTCCGTGCGGCGACGCGGCGGCGCGGATTGACCAAACCGAGCCGCTTCCAGCCACTTTTCATACGGCCAGCCGCCACCACGGTGACCGGCAGCGGCTATGGGCTGGCCGACGGTGACGGTGACGGCGACGGCGTGACGGCCTTGCCGCTGCCTCCGGCGGCTGCAGTGGCCTGGTCCAGCGCCTTCTTCATCAGGGCCAGGTCGCTGCCGTACAGAGACAGGTTGTCGCTCTTCAGCGCCGTCTGCGCCTGGGTGTAGTAGTTCTCGGCCTGCTGCAGGTACTTCAGCACGGTCGGGTTCGACGTCTGCGGACTAGTGCTGGACGGCGGCGTGGTTCCCGGGCTGGTCGTGGCCGGCGCGGTCCCGAACACGTTCTGCAGCGCATTCTGCAGCGTGGTTCCGAACCCCACCTGGCCGTCGTAGTAAACGAGCACGTCCTGCAGCGTGGGATAGGCACCGGAGCTGCCCGTCTGCGACTGGGACACGTAGACGGGCTCGAAATACATCAGGCCGCCGCCCACCGGCAGCGTGATCAGGTTGCCCTGGATCACCGTGGACCCGCCCTCGCGCAGCAGGGTCAGCGCCGATGCCACGGTCGCGTTGGACTCGAAGTCGTTCTGCACCTGCTGCGGGCCGCGGATCGTGGTGTCCTGGGGCAGCTGGAGCACCCGGATCGTGCCGTAGCCCTTGCTCAGCGGGTTGCTGTTGACCTCCATGTAGGCGGCCATGTTGGGCCTGCCGCGCGGGGTGAGGGATGTGACCAGCGAGAACTCCTGCTGCGGCTGGCCCGGCATCGTCATCGTCAGGTAGTAGGGCGGCTGGCTGGACTTGTTGGGGTTGGTGCCGCTCGGGTCGGTGGGCACGGCCCAGAAGTTCTGCCCGCCGTAGAACTCGGGCGCCTGCGTCACGTGGAACTGCGCCAGGATCTGCCGCTGCGCCTCGAACAGGACCGGCGGGTAGCGCAAGTGCTGCAGCAGGCCCCCGGGTATGGCGCTCTTCGGCTTGATGATGCCAGGAAATGCCTTCTTCCACGCGTCGAGCACCGGATCGTTGCCGTCCCACTGGTAGAGCGAGACCGCGCCGGTGTACGCGTTCACCACCGCCTTGACCGAGTTGCGGATGTAGTTGACCTGATTGGCGGGGCCGACGATCGAGCCGCCCGGGCTGTAGCTGTCCGAGCTGGCCTGCCCGAGGCTCAGCCGCTGCGAGTAGGGGTAGTTGTCGGTGGTCGTGTACCCGTCGACCACCCAGTAGATCTGGCCGCCGACCACGACGGGGTAGGTGTTGCTGTCCAGGGTGAGGAACGGCGCGACCTTGGCCACCCGGGACAGCGGGTCCCTGATGTACATGATCTTCGAATTGCCGTCGATGGCGCCGGACAGCAGGATGCTCAGCTCCCGGAACTTGATCGCGTACAGCACCCGGTTCAGCGGCGAGCCGATCGGGACGCCGCCGCCGCCGGTATACGTCGTGTTCGCCTGGCCGCTCGCGCTGGAGTTGGGGTAGTCCAGCTCGAGCTGGTGGCCGCCGACGATCGCGTAGCTCGTCTCCTGCTCGCCGAAGTACACCCGGGGCTGCCGGACATTGAGCTCGCCCGACGGCGGGATGTCGCTCTCGGTGAAGTTAGGGTTGCCACCGCTCGAGGTCGAGTTCGCCGAAGCGGCGACGAACCCGAAGCCGTGCGTGTAGACGAGATGGCTGTTGATCCAGTTGGTCTGGGCCGCTGGCGGCCCGGACATGTCGCGGACGCCCACGACCATGTCCTCGGGAACCGAACTCCCCGGCACCTTGTACCGGTCGACGGAGAGCACGCCCGCAAACTTGTAGTACCCCTTGACTTGCTGCAGCTGCTGGAACGCCGCCGACACCACGCCGGGGTCGAGCTGACGCACATCGGGAAGCGCGGCCGCCTGGGTGCCCAGCTGGGACAGCGTCTCGGACGACACCGCCGAATACGGGGTCACCTGCACCTTGTTGATCCCGTACGCGGCGCGGGTGTTCTTGATCTCGCGGGCGAGGTACGGGCCCTCCTTGGCGAGCTCGTTGGGCTTGACCACGAACTGCTGCACGATCGCCGGGTAGAGACCGCCGACGATCACGGCGGAGAGCACCAGCAGGCCAAACCCGACGGCGGGAAGCATCGCGTTCCGGCGGATCGCGCCGGCGAAGAACAGCGCCGCGCAGATCAGCGCGATCACCGCGAGCACCGTCTTGGCCGGCAGCACGGCGTTCACATCCGTGTACGAGGCGCCGGTCTGCACCACACCACGCTGCGAGAAGTCGATGCCGTAGCGGTCGACCCAGTAAGCGATGGCCTTGAGCAGCACGAAGATGCCGATGAGCACGAACAGGTGAACCCGGGTGCCCTGGGTTGCGCGCTCACCACGCAGCTGCAGCCGCAGCCCGCCGTACAGGTAGTGCACGATGGCGGCCGCCAGGATCGACAGCAGCACGCCCGCGAACAGGAAGCTGAGCACCATCCGGATGAACGGATAGTCAAAGACGAAGAATGAGATGTCCAAATGGAACTGGGGATCCTTGACCCCGAATGGCACCCGGTTGGCGAACAGCAACCAGGTGCGCCAGTCGCCCGCGCCAGCAAGACCGGAAATGAGCCCGATCAGGCCGAGGATCACGCCTACGACGAGCCGCCGCCGTGGCTCGATGACCTGCCGATACGCCTCAAGGCCTTGCTGCTGCGGCGAGACCGGGCGCTGCGGCGCGGTCGCATGCTGCGCCGCGGCCGGCTGCTGCGGCGCCGGCCGCGGCGTGACCGCCAGCTGCGGCGGCCTGAGCCGGTAGGCGAGCCGGATGTTGACGCCGATGACGGCCATCATGAAGACGGCGGCGATCGCGAACAGCGCCCACTTGACGCCGTACGTGGTACCGAATACCGACGTGTAGCCGACGGAGCGGAACCACAGCCAGTCGGTCCACACGCCGGCGCCCACGGCGACGATCACGATCAGCGCGATCACGGCGGCCAGCACCGGGATCACGTACCTCGACCACCGCGGGAGCACGATGGGGTTGCCCGGCCGCCGGGCGGGGCCAGTAGTTCGGAAGGCCACGCCTCCCCCTTAGCTCAGCTCAGGCGCGCAGCTTGTTGAGGGCAACTTACCGGTATTGCGCAAGGTTTCCGCATCCATTCCGGTTCTGGGGCTTCGCTCCGCTTTTAACACGAAGGAACCGGCCTGCCCGCCTTCAGTGCGTCAAGGGCTGCTATGGCTCCGGCCAGGGAGCTTACCTTGATCAGGCGCATGCCTGCGGGCACCGCCCCCGAGGTGTCCGGGCAGTTGGCCGCGGGGGTCAGGAAGATCGTCGCCCCGGCGGCACGCGCACCCGCCATCTTCTGCTGGATCCCGCCGATCGGCTCCACCGTGCCGTTGGCCTCGATCTCCCCGGTGCCGGCGATGAACCTGCCGCCGGTCAGGTCGTCCGGGGTGATCTTGTCGATGAGGCCGAGCGCGAACATCAGCCCGGCGCTGGGGCCGCCGATGTTCCCCACCCTGATCGTCACGCTGAACGGGAACGTGAAGCTCTCCACCAGGTACACCCCGATCTCGGGCTGCCCCTGGACGTCGGCGGTGGTCAGCCGGACCGGGATGGTCCGGCCGTGCCGCAGGATGGTCAGCTGCACCGGCGCGCCGGCCTTGCGCTCCTTGACCAGGGTCCCGGCATCGGCCCGGCAGCTCACGGGCGTGCCGCCGACCGCCGTGATCACGTCACCGGCGCGCAGCACGCTGGCGGCCGGCATTCCCTTGATCGTTGACTGGACGGTGTCGATCGTCTTGAAGCCGATTTTGAGCTGGCACAGCGCGGCGGCCGTGGCCGTCTCCTGCGAGTTCGCCATCTCCTCGGTGTCCTGCCGCGCCACCTGCTGCGGCGAATCGCCGGGAGTGAAGATCTCCGATGACGGGACGACGGCGTCATGCGGGCTCAGCCAGGAGCGGAGCGCCGCAAAAATGTTGAAATGGGTTCCCGGCCCGCCGATGAAGGACACCGTCACCATGTTGAGGTTGCCCGTGGTCCGATAGGTCCGGTGCCCCGCGACCTGGATCAGCTGCTTGCCGCTCAGCGAGCCGAGCGTGTTCAGGGTCGGACCCGGGGTCAGCGCGACGTAGGGCACCGGCGCGACCACGGCGACGGCAAGCGCGATCAGGACTCCGGCTGCTGCCACCAGCAGCGTGACGGATCGGCGGGACATGTGCGAAGACTACGCGGTGTTGACCCACTCGCTTCCGCCGCCGACGTACTGCTGGTGCTTCCAGATCGGCACGCTCCGCTTGAGCTCGTCGATCAGCGCACGGCAGGCATCGAAGGCGTCGCCGCGGTGCGGGCTGGACACGGCCACCACTACCGCTAGATCACCCACGCCGAGGTCGCCTACCCGGTGCACGGCGGCGACGGCGGTGACGCTGAAGCTGGCCGCGACCTTCTCCGCGACCCGCCGCAGTTCCGCCGCTGCCGAGGGATGAGCGCTGTAGCCGAGGCGGACCACGTCCTGGCCGTGGTCATGGTCACGGACGGTGCCGACGAACAGGGCGACGCCGCCAGCCGCCGGGTCCGAGACCGCGGTGAGCGCCTCGTCGACGGACAGGGGCGTGTCCCGCAGCTCCGCGAGCCGGATCGTGTCCACAATTGCCAAGTTATCGCGGCCGCTCAGGTACTGCGGCGGCGGCGCCTGACCTCGCGCACGATTGCCGCGGTCCCGATGACGGCGACGGTGGCCCCAGCAGCGGTGATCGTCGCGTCCTTCCGGTCCAGCCGGCGTCCGGCCAGCGCGTGGTGCCCGGCGCGCTGCTCGAGCAGGACGGCAAGAGCCGCCTGATTGTCGTACATCGGCTTCCACCCGGCCTGCCGCAGCGTCGCGCAGTCCACCACCCACGGGTACACGACGAAGTGCAGGTCGGTCACCAGGGCCGGGGTTATCCCGGCCCGGTGCAGCCGCTGCGCGGTGCCGAAGGTCAGCCCGGGCGGCAACTCGATCTGGCGCAGCCCGGACAGCTCCTCCACCTGCTCCTGTTCCAGCCATCCATCGCAGCCGACGGCGAACTTCCCGGTAACCTCGGACGCCGCGGCGAGCTCGAGCGCCGACACCAGGTCATCCACATGGCAGAACTGCCAGCGCGGGGCGCAGCCCTTCACGGCCAGCAGCCTGGGCGCTTCAAAGTGCCGCGTGATCAGGGTGTCCACGCCCTCGCCGACCAGCGCGGCCGGCCTGACGACCGTGACGGCCATGCCCGGGTTGGCCGCCGGCGAGCGCTGCGCCAATTGCTCGATCTCCAGCAGGTCGCCGACCACGCTGGCGTCGGGATCGGCACCCAGCGGCGCATCCTCGGCCAGCGGCACCGGGTTGTCCGGCCGCGCTCCGTACACCATCGCGCTGGTCACCAGCACGACCCGGCCCACCCGCCCGGCGGCCGCCGCGGTCAGCACGGTCTGCGCGCCGCGGACGTTGAACGCCCGCCGTGACCGGGGATCGGAGTCGGGCGCCAGGTCAAGGTCGGTGTGCACGACGGCGTCCACCCCGGCGAGCCCGGCCAGTGCGGGATCGCGGATGTCCACCACCCGCCAGGTCACACCCGTCGCGTCGCCCCGGTGACCGTCAATGGCGATCACCCGGCCGATCCTGTCCGACGCCGCCAGCCGGACCGTGAGCGCGTGGCCGAGACCGCTGGCCGCCCCGGTGACAGCGACCACCGGGCCCCGCCCGCGACCGTCTCGGCCCCTCCCGGGACCAGGTTCGTGCGCGGCCTGTCCCCTGCGCGTACCGCGGCTGCTCACCGCGTATCCATGGTCTGTCGGCGGGGCGCCGTGGCTGCGCCGTTGGCGAACCTGGCATCTCGATTGCTCACCACGGCGTGCTCCCGGGATAACGTGGCGGACGTGGACTCTTCCATCCTGCCCGAGAGGCAGCGGAGATGACTGAACCTCCCTTCGGCTTTGGCCTGCCCGGCGACCCTGACCGGGATCCCGACAAGCCGGATGCAGGCGGTGGCGCGGGCCGCGGCGGCGCTGGCGGCCCGGGCGGAGGCGCCGGCGGCGCTGGCGGGCCGCTGGGACCGCTCGGCGACCCGCAGCAGTTCGCCGATGCCCTGCGCCAGTTCGCCGACCTGATGTCCTGGCAAGGCGGCCCGGTCAACTGGGACCTCGCGAAGAACGTGGCGCGGCAGACCGTCGCCGCGCAGGGCGACGCGAGCGTTCTCGATATCGACCGCCGCAAGACCACCGACGCGCTCCGGACCGCTGACCTGTGGCTGGAGGACGCCACGACCCTGCCCACCGGCATCCGCATCACCCAGGCGTGGAGCCGGTCCGAGTGGGTCGAGGCCACGCTGCCGGTCTGGTCGAAGCTATGCGACCCGATCGCGGCCCGGGCCGTCGAGGCGATGGGCGGAATGCTGACCGAGGACCCCGAGGAGCTCGCCGGGGAACTTCCGCCCGAGATGCGTTCCGCGATGACCGCCCTGACCGGAGGGTTCGGCGCGCTCGGCGGTCTCGGCCAGATGATGCGCAGGATCGGCGGGATGATGGTCGGCGGCCAGACCGGCGCCGCGGTCGGCGCGCTGGCGCAGGAGGTGGTCAGCTCAACCGACGTCGGCCTCCCGCTCGGCCCGGCGGGCACGGCCGCGCTGCTCCCGGTCAACGTCAAGGCGTTCGGCGACGGGCTTTCCGTTGCTGAGGACGAGGTACGGCTGTTCCTCGGGCTGCGCGAGGCCGCGCACCAGCGATTGTTCGCGCACGTGCCGTGGCTGCGCGCCCGGCTGCTCGGGGCGGTCGAGGACTATGCGCGCGGCATCACGGTGGACGCCAACGCGCTGCGTGAGGCCATGCCGCAGATCGACCCGGCGAACCCGGAGGCGCTGAGCGAGGCCCTGTCCGGCGCCGCGCTGTTCCAGCCGGAGGACACCGAGCAGCAGAAGGCCGCGCTGGCGCGGCTGGAGACCGTCCTCGCCCTGGTCGAGGGGTGGGTCGCGACTGTGGTTGACGCGGCCGCCGGAAGCCGGCTGCCGCAGGCCGACGCCCTGGCCGAGGCGATCAGGCGGCGCCGGGCCAGCGGCGGCCCGGCCGAGCGGACTTTCGCGACTCTGGTGGGGCTGGAACTAAGGCCGCGCAGGCTGCGGGAGGCCGCGGCCATCTGGCGTGGCCTGACCGACGCGCGCGGCATCGAGGGCCGGGACGCGGTCTGGGCCCACCCGGACCTGCTTCCTACGGCCGAGGACTTCGATGACCCGGACGGCTTCGTCAGGGGCCGGCCCGACTTCGACATCTCCGACCTGGAGTCAGAGGGCGCCAAGGACGAGGCCGCGAAGGACGAGGCCGCGAAGGACGGCCAGGACGAGGGTGATGAGAAACCCGGCAGCGAGGGAGATACGCCGGGGCACGGCGGCCCGCAGCCGGACGGCGACCCGCCAGGCGGCTCCTAGAGGACCTGTTTTCGTGATCGCGGCGGATTTGTTGTCGTATTTGCGAACAATCCACCGCGATCATGAACGCAGCTCGGCCGCTGCAATCTGGTTTCCACAGGCCGTGGACAGTGACATCCCTGGTAGGCGACGCAGGGCAGCCCCAGCCAGCACGAACTTCACAGGCGCGGTCACGGCTGTCCACAGAGACGCTCCGCGGTTTCCCCAGGTTGTCCACAGCGCTGCCCACAAGGACGTATTGACCCATCGGGGCACCAGGCCTAGCTTCGCCTGGCAGGAGCCCCCGGGCTCCGGGCCGCACGTCGCTTCTGGGGAAGGGGGGCGAACGGCCCGCAGCGGAGCGAGCGGCCGCCCGCCATGTCGCTTCGGCGCCCGGGGGCCCCGGCCACGATCCGAACAGCCTGAATGCCGGAATTGTCGGCGTCGCCTGTCACGCTGTGAGGCATGAGACCAGTGCTGAAGCGCGGATTGCTGCCGGTATGGCGCGATCGTGACACGTTGCAGATCGGCATCGACTCCCGGCGGGCGGTAGCGCTGACCGGGATGGCAGGCGCGGCCTGGGTGATCGGTCTCCTCGACGGCAGCCGAGAGCGTGCGCAGGTCGTCCAGACCGCCGCCGACCGCGGCATTCCCGCGGAAACCACGGAGCGGGTCCTGGCCCTGCTGGCGACAGCCGGCGCGCTCGACGACTTCCCCGCTGGCACGTTGCGGTTACTCTCCCCACCGCTGCGAGCCCGGCTGGCCACGGAACTGGCCGCCGCGTCCCTGGCGCACCGGGACGGCGACGGCGGTGCGCGCACCCTCGCCCGCAGGCTCACAGCGCAGGTCCGGATCCACGGCGCCGGGACGGTCGGAAACGGTATCGCCAGCCTGCTCACGAGTTCGGGCATCGGCCAGGTCACGAACGCGGACCCACCAGAACATCCCGAAAAATCACAATCAACACCAGATGGGCCTGGAACGTTACGCCCCGGGGTCCCTCAGGCAGGTACCGGCGGGCCGGGCAAGGCGCCGCCCAGCGCGGCACTCCCCGACCTTGCGATCCTCGTCGGCCGCCATCTCATGGAGCTGCGGGCCAGCCTGATGCGCGACCAGGTCCCGCACCTGGCCGTTTCGGCCGACGAGGCGATCGGGGTGGTCGGCCCGCTGGTGATACCCGGCCGCACCGCGTGCCTGAGATGCCTGGACCTGACCAGGGCCGAGCGCGACCCCGCCTGGCCGCTGATCCTGGCCCAGCTCGAGGGGCGGGAACCCAATCCGTGTGCATGCGACGCACCGCTCGCGGCGGCCGTGGCCGCGCAGGCTGCAGCACAGGTCCTGGCCTTCATCGACAGGGCGGTGGCGGCCGACCCGGTGGCCAATGGCACCCTGGAACTGGTCCTGCCTGGCTGGCAGTGGCGCCGCCGGACGTGGCCGCGCCATCCCGGCTGCTCGTGTGGCAGTCATGCTGCCAGGTAGCGGACAATGGGATCTTGGGAATTAGATTTGCCAGGGAGGTGAAGCGGCGCGCCGTGTCCGGGCTGACAACTAACACCCGCGTGCCGCGATATCCGTGAGCGATGTGCCCCGCCGTGCCGTGACCCGGACGGCGAAACTCGCCACCCTGCCGGTCGGTCTGGCCGGACGGACGGCGCTCGGCCTCGGCAAGCGACTCGGCGGGCGACCGGCCGAGATCGTGGCGCAGGAGATCCAGCAGCGAACCGCGGAGCAGATCTTCAGGGTCCTCGGTGAGCTCAAGGGCGGCGCGCTCAAGCTCGGGCAGGCCCTGTCGATCTTTGAGGCGGCACTGCCCGCAGAGATCGCCGGGCCCTATCGGGCTACCCTGACCAAGCTCCAGGAAGCCGCGCCGCCGCTGCCGGCCGCAACCGTGCACCGGGTGCTCGTGGCCGACCTCGGCCCGGACTGGCGGGACAACTTCGCCGATTTCGACGACAGCCCGGCCGCCGCCGCCTCCATCGGCCAGGTGCACCGAGCCACCTGGCACGATGGCCGCCAGGTGGCGGTGAAGATCCAGTACCCGGGCGCCGGAAAGGCCCTGATCAACGACTTCACCCAGCTCAGCCGGATCGGCCGGCTGTTCGGTGTGCTGATGCCTGGGCTCGACGTCAAGCCGCTGCTCGACGAACTACGCAAGCGGGTCGCCGAAGAACTCGACTACCAGCTCGAGGCGGTCTCCCAGGATGCGTTCGCGGACGCCTATTCCGGCGACCCCGAGTTCCTGATCCCGCGCGTCATCCTGGCCACCGACCACGTCCTGGTCACCGAGTGGATCGGCGGCACCCCGCTCTCCAAAGTCATTGCCGAGGGAAGCGCCGAGGACCGGAACCGGGCCGGCATCCTTCTTGTCAGGTTCCTCTTCTCCGGGCCCGCACGGGCGGGTCTGCTGCACGCCGACCCACATCCAGGCAACTTCCGGCTCATGGACGATGGCCGGCTCGGTGTTCTGGATTTCGGCGCCGTGGACCGGCTTCCCGACGGTTTCCCGCACTTCTTCGGCAAGCTGCTCCGCCTCATGCACGAGAACCGCGACATCGAGACCGTTGAGCACGAACTGCGCCTGCACGGCTTCCTCAAGGAGGGCGTCGACGTCGATCTTGACGCCCTGCACGCCTACCTGGCGCCGCTCGCCGAGCCGTCCAAGGTGGAGTCGTTCAAGTTCACCCGGGAGTGGCTGCGGGCCGAAGCGTCGCGGGTCACGGACATGAGGTCGGCCGCCATCGGCCGCCGGCTCAACATGCCGCCCTCGTACATCCTGATCCACCGCGTCTCCACGGCCGGGATCGGAGTGCTCTGCCAGCTCGAGTGCGAGGGCCAGTTCCGCGCCGAAGTGCTCAAGTGGATGCCCGGCTACTTCGACGCGCCAGAGCTGGGAGACGGCGGGTCTGACGAGCCGAACCCGGGACGGGACGACCCGGACGGTGCCGTGGCCGGGGCGGCGAGCCCGGGGACCTGACCGAAAGCGGGGCAGGGCAGCGGAAGGGCCCGGGAAGCACGTGCTTCCCGGGCCCTTGGCCCCCGCCGGATCGTTCGATCCGCGGGTGCAGAACCGAGTTTCAGGAACTCTGCTCGGCCGCCAGCTCGCCACGGAGCCGCATGGCCTCGTGTCGTGAGCGGGCCAGCTGGCGCTCTGCTCGCTGCGCCCGGCGGTCCGCCTGGGCGAGTGCGCGCACCCGCCTGGCGTGGCTCTCGGCCGCGGCCGCCGCCAGCATTGTCTGTTGTCGTTCGCTGACCATCTCGCGGGCCAGATTCATCTGTTTTCACCACCTCAACGTCTGCCATAGCGGCTGGTCAGGCCGCTACCTCGTCCTTCCTTGGGCGTCCGCGCGGCCGCTTCCGCGGCACGATCTCGCCGCGAAGGAACAGCTCGCCGCCCCAGACTCCCCAGGGCTCACGCCGCTCGAGTGCCCCGGCGAGGCACGCCATCCGCGCCGGGCAGCTCCTGCACAGGTCCTTTGCGCACTCCACGTCCTGCGGAGACTCGGCGAAGAACAGGTCCGGGTCATCCGTGCACGGGAGTATGCGGCCGCTTGGCACGCCGGCCATGGTCACCGGAATGGGAGCGCCCCGCGGCTCCTGCCCTGGCGGGCTGATGACCGCCGCTACCTGCACAGATTCCGCCTCGAACCCCGCCTGGTCATCCAGAACGGCGGTGGTGCCGGGCCGATGCATCGGTGCCATCCCCTCTCATCCACTCGTCCTAAGGTCTCTCACGCGTCTGACAAAACGGTGGCCTCGCATGACGAAGGCCGCGGACCCGATTTCGGGTCCGCGGCCTTGAGGGGTTCTGGCCGGTCTTTTTAGACCGGTTCCGGTTCCCTCGCCGGATGCGGACCCTTTGCACCGCCGCTAGCGGCGATACGGGTCGAGTACGGGTAGTTCTGCTTGCGCTGGGTGGGCTGTCCGAGAGCTGCGCTCAGGCCGGCAGCCGCGTGGCGCCGCCCAGAGACGTCTGTGCCGGAGAACGCACGCGGGCGCGCAAACGCTATTGCGCCCATGGGCGGCCGAGCCGGCCGGATGACGGCCGACGGCAGGCAGGTGCCCATGCTGAACGGCTCGCGCGCGGTGGCGACAGCCTCAAGATCTGAGTCGAAATTCAGCATCCAGGGCACCTCCTTCCACAGGGCGTCATCAGCAGAGCCGCGGACATGGGAGAAGCCTACGTAGCCCGTCCGCGAGGGGGCAACTGGTTTTTCCCGACGAATTCTGAGTCCCGAGATTTAGGTGGCCCGGGAGGTGCGAACCAGCCCCTCCTGCACCACCGAGACCACAAGGTCGCCGTCGCTCGTGTAGACCTCGCCGCGCGCCAGCCCCCGCGATCCGCGGGCGACCGGAGAGTCCTGCGCGTACAGCAGCCACCGGTCGGCCCGGAACGGCCCGTGGAACCACATTGCGTGATCCAGGCTCGCTCCGGTCGTCCGCCCGTCCGCCCAGGACAGGCCGTGCGCCAGCAGCACCGAGTCGAGCAGCGTCATGTCCGACGCATAGGTCATCAGGCACACGTGCAGCAACGGGTCGTCGGGCAGGTCACCGTCGACCCGGAGCCAGACCATGTTGCGAGTCGTCCGCAGCGAGGGGTCGCGCTCGGCCTCGAAGCTCAGCGGCCCGATGTGCCGGATGTCTATCGGGTTGCCGTCGTACCACTCGCGCACGCTCGGCCCGAACAGCTTCTCCATGCGCTCCGCCGTCGTGGCGATCGCGTCCGGGGGCGGGACATCGGGCATCGGGTCGGCGTGCTCGACACCGGGCTCGTCGCGGTGGAACGACGCGGAAAGCGTGAAGATCGTCTTGCCGTGCTGGATCGTCGTCACCCTGCGGGTGGTGAACGAGCGGCCGTCGCGCACCCGCTCCACCAGATAGATCAGCGGGACCGTGGGATCGCCCGGGCGGATGAAGTAGGCGTGCAGCGAGTGCACGGGCCGGTCCTCAGGCACCGTGCGGCCGGCCGCGACCAGCGCCTGCCCGGCGACCTGGCCGCCGAACACACGCTGCCTGCGTTCGCCCTCCGGACTGCGCCCGCGGAAGATGTCGACCTCGATCTGCTCCAGGTCGAGCAGGTCGAGCACCTGGTCGAGCGCCTTGCTCATGCTGAGCTCATCATTGTGCGTCCCCAGCCTTTGCCCCGGCGGCTCCGTGGCCGGATCTCCTCAACGAACCTGGATGGCTTCCGGCCGCCCCGCCCGTCGGCCGACCTGGCCAGGGCCCAGGACAGGCATACCAGGTCCCGTCCCCTGGTGATCCCGACGTAGAGCAGCCGCCGCTCCTCCTCGATCGCCTCATCAGTCTGCGCGTACACGATCGGCAGCATCCCATCGGAAAGCCCGGCGAGGAACACCACGTCCCATTCCAGCCCCTTGGCCGCGTGCAGCGAGGCCAGCGTCACCCCGTCCATCGCCGGGGCGTGACCGATGGCGCTGCGCGCGGCGAGCTCGGCGCACAGGCCGGCCAGCGATGCGCCGGGCGACGTTGCGAAGAAGTCATCGGCGAGCTGGGCCAGCGCCTCGAGCGACTCCCACCGCTCCCGCGCCCTGCCCCGGCCCTGCGGCGGCTGCTGGTCAAGCCCGATCCCGGACAGCACGGCCCTGACCTGGCCGGCCGGCTCCTCGTCAGCCGACGCCGAGCGGGCGGCGGCCCGCAGCAGGCCGACCGCCTGGCGCACCTCGGCCCGGTCGAAGAACCGCTCTGCCCCCTTGACGGCGAACGGTACGCCAGCTTCGCCGAGCGCCCGCTCGAACGCTGGTGTCTGCGCGTTGGTCCGGACCAGCACCGCGATCTCCCGCGGCGCGGTTCCCGACCGGATCAGCGACGCCGCACGCCGCGCCACCGCCGCGGCTTCGGCGAGCTCATCACCGTACTCGGCGAACTCGGCCTCCGCCCCGCCTGGCCGCTGCGCCACGAGCACGGCGCCGCCAGGGCGTCCGTTCCCGCCACCCAGGCGGTTCGCCAGCGCGACGACCTGCGGCGTGGACCGGTAATTACGCATCAGCTTGATCACGGTGGCGTCGGGGAACTCCGCCGCGAAGCCGGTCAGGTACGCCGGGCAGGCTCCGGTGAAGGAGTAGATCGTCTGCAGCGGGTCGCCGACCACACACACATCGTCCCGGTCGCCCATCCAGGCGTCGAGCAGCAGCTTCTGCAGCGGGTTGACGTCCTGGTACTCGTCCACGACGAAGTACGCGTACCGGTCGCGCACCGCGGCTGCGGCGGCCGGGTGCTCGGCCAGGATCGCCGCGGTGAGCTCGAGCACGGACTCGAAGTCGACCAGGTGCCGCTCCCTGCGGAGCTCCTCGTACGCGGCATACAGCCGGGTCAGCGTGACCGGCGCGACCGGCGGCGCCCGGCCCACCTTGGCGCTCGCCTCGGGATACTCCTGCGCGCCCACCCCGGTGACCTTGGCCCACTCGATCTCGCCCGCCACGTCGCGCAGTTCGGGCGGGCTCAGCTGCAGCCGCAGCCTCCGGGCCGCCTCGGTCAGCAGGGCGACCTTGGAGTCGAGCACACGCGGGGGCGGACCGCCCACGGTCAACGGCCAGAAGTGGGTGAGCTGCCGCAACGCGGCTGCGTGGAAGGTCCGCGCCTGTACCCGCTCCATCCCGCCGGCGGGCAGCGCCCGGTCGCCGAGCTGCCGCAGCCGGCCACGCAGCTCACCCGCCGCGCGGGTGGTGAACGCGACCGCCAGGACACGCGCCGGGTCCACCACGCCGGTCGCGACTGCGTACGCGATTCGGTGCGCGACCGCGCGGGTTTTGCCGGTTCCCGCACCGGCCAGCACGCACACCGGACCACGGGCGGCGAGTGCGACCTCGCGCTGCTCCGGGTCGAGCGCGGCGAGCACGACGTCAGCGGAATCCACGCATGACCTCCCGTTCTGCTCGCTACGGCAGCTATGCTTCGTCCGGCTTGACATCTTTCCGCATGCCACCGACGCCAGGCGCCACGCCGGGCGGGAAGCGCATAGAGCGTTAACGCGTTAGTAAAGTTCAGTGGTACGGAAAGTTGAAGGGGAGGACGGCCGATGACACAGCCGCTGACCATGTACACCACGACGTGGTGCGCGTTCTGCAAGCGGCTGAAGCGCCAGCTGGCTGCTGACGGCATTGAGATGGCCGAGGTCGACATCGAGCAGGACCCGGCGGCCGCCGACTTCGTCATGAGCGTGAATGGTGGCTTCCAGACCGTGCCGACGGTTGTGTTCCCCGACGGCAGCGCGCTCACCAACCCGTCTGCGGCCGCCGTCAAGGAACGGCTGCAGGATCTGGCTGTTACCGATGTCTAAGAAACGGGACCGAACGCTAAGCCCCGTGGCCGATCCGGTCAGCCGGGAGCACGGCGAGCTGAACGGCTCCTTTGCCGCGGCGCCCGCAGTCGGCGCACCCATCGTGGAGGCGTCTGCCTCAGCCGCGCCGACGGGGGGCGAAGAGGCGGTGGTCCGCCGCACCAGGGACGGCTGGCGGGTCGGCGACGACGAGCTGCCGGACCTGACCTGCGCGATGGTGCTGGCCGACCTGCTCGCCGCCGAGTTGCCGACCGCGATCCAGCCCGCGGTGTCGGCCGAAGGGTCGCAGCCAGCGGCGAGGCAGGCCCGCGCCCATCGCGAACTCCCGATGGAGGAGGAGGCGCACCGCCTGCGGACCACGGTCGGCCAGCTCGAGCATGCGCTGACCGCCCGGATCAGGATCGAGCAGGCGATCGGCGTGCTGGCCGAGCGCCACCGGATCCGCCCGCGTCAGGCATTCGAGCAGCTCAGGTCCGCGGCGCGAAACCGGGGCCGGCGGGTCATCGACATCGCGAGCGACGTCGTTGCCAGTGCCACTAACCCCCTGCTGCAACTGCCCGAGGAACTCTCGCGGCAGCGCTCGCCGCGCCACGCGGCCAGGAATCCCCGGCGCGTCCTGCGCTCCGAATAAAGCCCCCAAAACCACAGCTGCGAAAATCTGCTGGATTGGCCCCCTATCACTCGTTCGGGCCCCCGCTGCCTGCCAGTGGCTACTTCCGGTTCATAAGAGGACACGGAGGGTAACAACTCCCTCGAAGGGGAGGGGTGGAGGACGACGACGGGGGCCGCGGCGGCGATCCCGGCCGCCTGCTCATCATCGGAGGCGCCGACTCCCATCCAGCCAGCCCTTAACTTCCTGGCATTGGCTTCTTACGAGCCCATCGGTACATCGACGGGCGTCAGCCGGCGGCGAGCACGGCGCCGGAGTGGGCCCATGGGCGGGTGAAGCCGACCGGATCCTCGTCGCCGGGCGCTGCCGCGCTGGTCCCGAAGGCGGAGATGCGAATCGGGAATCCCGTGGCGTACGCCTCGACCATCTTGTCGTGGCCGATCACGAGGCCGACGTGGCCCGGCGCCTCGGGCGTCCCGTCGGCGCCAGCGAAGAAGACGAGGTCTCCGGGCTCCACCCGGCTGGCCGGCACCCGCGGTCCCCATGCAAACTGCTCCTGCGAGGTGCGCGGGATGTACACGCCGGCCGCCCGGTAGGCCATCATCACCAGGCCCGAGCAGTCGAAGGCGTCCGGCCCGGTCGCGCCAAACTGGTACGGCTTGCCGAGCTGGGCCTCGGCGTAGTCGATCGCGTTGGCGACCGTTGCGTTCGGCACCTGCTCGGTGTCGGCCTCGGTGTTCACGCCCGGTATGCAGCTCGGGACGTTGGCCACGGTGACCGGGCTGACCGTGTACCCCCCCGCCGCGTACGTCGAGGCGTAGGACAGCACCAGCTGCACGTACGAGTTTGAGTGGTTATAGGCGAAGACCGCGCCAGACGCGTTCTGCTGCACGCCGTGCTCGATCAGGTATTTCGCCGCGCCGGCGATCGCGTCGGCTGGGTCGTAGACGTCAGCGACGCCGCGGCCGTCGGCGTCGGTCGCCACGCCGCTGACGACTTCGCTCGCCGGGTGGATCGGCAAGCCGCCCCACTCGTTGCCCGAAGCACCGCCGATGCCGATCTGCATCGGCCCGGCCGCGCCAAATGCGTTGGCGCCGCTGTGCACGCCGGGCAGGTTGGACCGGCCGTCGTCGCTCTCCACCTTGCCGATCCCGGCGAGGATCACCCAGGGGACTCCGTACTTGCTTCCCGTCTCCCGGAACAGGGCGAGATAGTTGGACGGGATCGAGTCGCGGGCGTCCGAACTGGCCGTGGGCTGGGCGCCCTGCACGGCCGAGCATCCAGTGCCGGACTCGAACAGCAGTGAGCTGCCGCCCATGATCAGCATCGGGGCGATGATGAGCCCCATCATCGCGAGGAGGGCGACGGTTACGAGTGCACCCGCCGCTGCCCGGCCATGGTTGTCCGGGAGCCAGCGGGCTCTCATGAGTTGCCCGCCGAGGCCAGCTCGATGTCGTTGACCTGCCAGCTGCTGCCGGAGCTGACTACCGTGACGGCGTACTGGTCGGAGTTCCGGCTCTGACCGGAGCTCTCGGTGATCTGCTCGGTGATCGTCACGACGAAGGTGATGCTGGACGAGCCGAACGCCCGTATCGAGTTGATCACCGTGCTGCCCGTGGACACCTGCTTCTTGCTGGTCCGCTGGCTCGCGACGCCGGGCACGGAATAGCCCTGCTCGATGACGTCGGCCAGTTCGGAGGTGATCAAGCTGCCCATGGTCGTCACGTAGCTGGTCGCGTTCTGGCTGTAAGACCACGTTCCGTACGCGTCGCAGAACTGGGTGACCACGGCGGTGGCCGAGCCCAGCTGCGCCTGGGTGAACGGGAGCCACTGGTAGATGTCGGGGTCCGATGACCCGGCGGTCGCCGGGGACGGGCTTGGCGTCGGAGCCGGCGTCGCGGGCGAGGTGGCCCGCGGCGCGGAGGAGTGCGTGGCGGCCACCGGGGTGTGACCGCCGTCGCTGCCGCGTGCCCCGGGCACGAACATGTAGACGCCCAAACCGACGAGCACCACCACGATCAGGAGGAAGATCGCCTTGCGCTGGCCAGCGTTCAGGTCCATGGCAGCATCGGTTACTTCCGGCGCCCGAACGGGCGCAGCCAGAACGGCGCCGGTCCTTCAGGCCGCCCAGCCTCGCCGCCACCGGTAAACGGCGGACCTGCGCTGCCGCGGTCGGCGCCGGGTGCGGCGGCCTGGCGGCCCGCCGCGGTGTCGGCCCAAGGACCGCCCTGCCGGTCAGACGGGCTCCGGCGCGCCGGATCGGGTGCCGATGCCGGCCGCCCGGACTGGCGGGCTGGCCTGGGTGGTGCCGATGGACGGGCGGATGGGGCAGCAGATGGAGGTGCTGACGGCCGGGCAGGCGGGGGCGCGGCCGGGCGGGCAGGCGGAGGTGCTGACGAGCGGGCAGACGGGGGTGCGGCCGGGCGGGCGGGCGGGGATGCTGACGGCCGGGCCGGCGGAGGTGCGGCCGGCCGGGAGGACGGCTGGCGGACGGGTGGCGCGGCTGGCTGGCGGGCTGGCGCGGCGTTCTGGCGGCCCGCCGAGGAATCGGCCCACGGACCGCCCTGGCGGCTGGACGGGCCGCTGGGCGCCGCACCGGGGGCGGCCGACGGGGACGCCTGTGGCTGCCGAGGCGTCGCTCCGGGCCGCCAGGGCCAGCCGGAACCACCCGAGCCGGATGGGGCGGCGGGCGCAGGCCCTGCGGGGGCGGCCCGCCCAGGGGCTGGCGCCGCGGGACGCGGTGCAGGGGCTGGTGCCGCGGGACGCGGCGCAGGGCTGGCGGGCGCAGGAGCCCGCCTTGGGCCCGCAGCCGGAGCAGGCCGCCCGGGGCTCGCCGCGGCGGGACCGGCAGGCGCGGGACCGGCATGCGGCTGCGACGCCGGCGCCGGGCGAGTACGGAAAGCACCGGACTGGGCGGGACGTGCCGGAGCGGCTCCTGCCTGCCCGGCTCCGGCGCCCGCAGCCACCGCCGCAGCGTCGGCCGCTGTCCGGCTCGGCACTGCTCCTGCGCCGTTGCCGCGCGCCGGGACAGATCCTGCGGTGTCCCGCGACGGCAGGTTCAGCGGCGGGGCAGAGCGGCGCGCACCGTCACCGACGGCCGCTGAGGCCCAGGTGCGGGCGCGGGACGCCAGCCCGGAGCGGCTGCCCGCGCGGGCCCCGCCCTCGGGCGGCGTGATCCCGGTCGTGGCGGCACCGTCGCCGAGCGCGCCATCCTCGGCGTTCATGCCGCCCCCGGCGGCGGTCGCACCGGCCGCGACAGCGCCCACGCCGCCGGCACCGGCAGCCGCGCCGAGCGCCGCCGCCTGCCCAGGGTTGCGGCGCGCCCATCGGGCGGCGCGGTAGGCGGCGAAGCCAGGCACGGCGACCGCCGCGGCGCCGAGCGTGTTCTGGCGCAGGGCGGCGCGGGAGCGCTGCAGGTCGATCTCGGCGCGCTCGGTGGAACCGATCATGCCGTAGCCCACGGCGGAGAACAGGTGCTGGAACGGCCTTCGGTAGATGAAGACCGCGATCGTGACCAGCGCGATCATGAGGATCTTCAAGGCCCACGGGAGCACGGCGTCGCTGGTGCCCATGATCAGCGAGTAGGCGTACAGCAGCACGCTCAGCACCAGCGCGACCGCCGCCTGCTTGAGCAGCACGCCGACGAGCATCTCGAACCAGCGCAGCGCCACGACCCGGCCGAATCCCGGATGCGTGCCAATCAGCAAGAAGAACGGCCCGACCACGAGCAGCAGCAGGAACCCGAGCTTCAGCAAGATCAGCGTGACCGCGATCAGCAGCACCAGGACGCCAGCGATGGCCGCGGCGAAGAGCGCGGCGAACCCGATCTCCAGCCGCGTCGTCCACTGCTTGCCCTGGAACAACGGGTAGATCCCCGGGTCCTTCTGCTGGATGCTCGCTGCTATCCCGGAGTAGGTGGCCTGCTTGGCCTGGATCAAGGCCGTCGTCGGCTTCTCGTTGGCGGCGATGGCCTGCGCCCACAGCAGCTGCCTGCCGTAGGTATTCACCGGGGTCTGCGAACCGGCCGTGGTGCCGAACGACGTGGTGCCGAATTCGCCGGCCAGCCAGGGCTTGCAGACCAGCACGGTCCACAGTTCGTCGGCGTTTTCGGCGACGATCCCGTTGCCCGACGAGAAGTTGAAGTTAGCCTGCTGGACCTGCGGGTCGCCCCGGCCGACCGGCAGACAGTTGCTCTGGCTCGGGGCGGGGAGCTTGGAGAACGCGGTGTTCAGCGACTGGCCGATGGCGTTGGACACGGCCGAGCCAGCGCCGGTGAAGTCCGCCGGCCTGCCGATCAGCCAGATCGCCGCCACACAGGCCACGACCATCCAGATCGTTCCCTCGATGGTGCGGGTGGCCCGCTTGCGGATCAGCCCCTGCCAGGCGAGCCAGATCGCGCCGAGAATGACGACGGCGGCCAGGTAAGGGAAGTAGATCGCGTTGCCGAGGCTGCTGATCAGCTTGTCGACGACGTTCGTCAGCCAGCTCAGGATGCCCTCGCCGGCGGCAGACTGGTAGACGGTGATCGTGACCCGGTCGATGGATTTAGCGATGTCGAACACCATGCTGGCGACGTTGTTGCCGATCAGCGATGTCATGTCCGAGCACTGCAGGTTGGTCGCGGCCCAGTACTGCCCGGAGACGCCGTAGCTGTTGTACAGGGTCGATGGCTGCAGGCCCGATGACTCCGGTGGCTTGATCATGGAGTCGATCCCGGAGTTGGCCTGCTCCGGATCGGGCAGCGAGGGCTGGCAGATGTTGTTCAAGTCGCCGGTCAGACCACTCTGCCCGGCCGTGCAGAAACCCAGCAGCGACCCGATGTCGCCGATCCCGGGGACCGAGCAGGCACCGCCGGTCGTCGCCACGGGCTGGCGGTCGGCCACGGTGACCGCGTGGATGGGATGGGCGGCTTGCGCTCGGGCGGCGGAGTGCTCGGCATGAATGAAACCGAGCAGGGCCGCAAGTACGGCGAGAACCAGCACGGCGAGGCGCAGGAAACGGCGCGGTGTGCGCATCTCGGGGGGCTCCTGGCAGGGGGGTTCGGGGGTCGCCCGGTCGAGCGGTCAGCCAGCGGGCGGGTGGGAGGCGGCGGGCTGCGGGGTGGGCGGCCTTGCGTTGTGCTGCGCGGTGCCGGATGGCGCCACGCTGGCCGGAACGGGCGGAACGGGGGGGACAGGTACTTCGGGCTTGGCTCTGGTCGGGTTCGTGTCCAGGCGCCGTCGCAGCTCGTCGGAGATCAGGTCGATACCGATCCGGCCGGCCCGGCCGTCCAGGTCACGGAAGATGCATTCGCCGTTGCCGAGCCCGCGTAGCACGGCCTTGTGCTCGTCCGACGGCTCGACACCAAGCAGCGCCATCACATTGGCGACCTCCATCCGCTCCGAGGAGCGGAACGCGAACACCCCGGAGATACAGTTCGTCACTTGTTCGTTCAGCAGATCGCCCGCGTTCTGGGAGACGAGAATCAGCGCGGTGTTGCGGGACCGGCCCATCCGCGACACCTCCGGGATCAGCTTGGCGCCCTGCGGCGTCGAGGTGATCGCCCATGCTTCGTCGAGGAAAATCGCCTTCGGCAGGCTACGGTCCATGCCGTTCAGCAGCCTGCGCGCGAACTGCGACACCAGGTACAGCAGGGCCACCGACAGCCGCTGCTCGTAGGAGAAGTCATCGCGCCTGACGCCGACGTCCGGCAGGGTCAGGCCGGCCAGCGTGAACACCGTGGTCCAGCCGGCTGCGTCGATGCCCTGGCCGCCGGATGGCGCGAAGCACAGCTTGGCCAGCCTCATCTCCGCCATCGACCCGAGCACCGCGCCGAGGTTCATCGACGCGGGATCGGCGGACTTCTCCAGGTAGGTCACCACTTTGCCCAGGCTCGGCTGGTCCTCCTGAGCGATGTGGCCGACCGCCTGGATCATGGCGCTCTCCCGCTCCTCGCTCATGCGCGGCAGCAGCAGCCGGAGCGTCTCGGTCGCCATCGTCCGCCGCTCGGCGAGGTCGTCGCCGAACGAGAACGGGTCGAGCAGGCCCGGCGCCGCGCTGCCCAGCGGGATGACCCGTGCCTGGCGCCCGTGCTCCCGGAGCAGGCCGACCAGCGACTCCGCGTCCCCCTTCGGGTCGATCACGGCGACGGTCACGCCGCGCAGCGCCAGCTGCAGTATCAGCAGCAGCGCCAGGGTCGTCTTGCCACCGCCAGGCTCCCCGGTGATCGCGATCGCGGTCGGGCGGTTCCGCGCCGCGGCGACCAGCGGGTCAAAATGCACGATGGTCCTGGCCCGGCCGAGCGTCTCGCCGATGTACGGACCGACCCACCCGGCGTCCGAGGCGGCGCGGTCACCCAGGTCGACCGTGGCGGTCGGCATGCCGCCCGCGATCGTGTACAGGGGCTGGCGCTGCAGATACGAATTGAGCCTGACCTTGTCCCCCGGCAGCGACTCGCACATCAGCGAGAACTGGTCGCCGGTGGAGTTGACTACGTCGATCCCGGCGTCGCGGTAGTGCTCGGCCACGGCCTCAGCACGCCGGACGCACAGCTCACGGGACGGCGCGGTCACCATCAGCCGATGCCAGCCGTAAACGAACGGCAGCCGCTCCTTGGTGATGCCGTGCTCGAGCAGTCGCGCCGCCTCTATCTGCTCGGCGAGCGCGATCGGCATCTCGGCCCCGGCCTCCCTGATGTGCGCGTCCATGTCCCTCGCATGGGCGAGCCTGCGGCCGACGTCCTTGCTGGCCTTGTGCGGCGGTATCAGCCGCATCCGCAGGCTGGCCTCGACCGGGAACGGGAGCGCGTCGCTGTAGTGCAGCCATGGTTCGCCCTCAGGGAAGTACATGACGTCCGGGAACCGGGCGAACGACAGGAACGCGGCCCACGACTCACCGGCCGGATGCTCGAGACGCAGCAGCGTGCGCCCGTTGTGCACCTGGCCTTCCAGCAGCGACTCGATCTCCCCCGCGCCCCACTTGCGGCGCCGTGCCGCCGACGGCTGGGGCTCGGTCACGGACCCGGCCAGCGCGTGCCGGAACAGCCAGGCGATCTGGTCGGAGGTGGCGTGGGCAGCGGCCAGGGCGCTGGACCCCAGCGCGCGGCCGAGCCGCTCGGCCTGCTCCGTCCACCGGGCGACCTCGGCGGAGGGTACGGCCTCGTCGCCGAGGCCCAGGACGTCCTCGCTGGCTCGATAGGCGCCGATGAACTGGGCAAACACCCCACCCGACAGCTGGGCCCGAACGCCACGCTGACCGAGCCTGACGCCGAGGTAGACCTCTTTGGTCCAGAAGTCCTTCTCCCACACGTGCTGGTACATCCCGTCCAGGTACTCGGGCCAGCCGGGCCCACCATCGGACGTGGCGTCCAGGCCCGTCGCCCACTCGGCCGCCGGGTACGACCGGTGCACGATCCGCAGGTGCACCTCCGCGTCCGGCATCCGGATCGCGGCCAACGCGACCGTGATGTTGGTGGCCAGCGCCTCACGGTCCTGTGGCGTGGTGAACTCGTACGACACCGTTGGCAGCCGGTAGTAGGCCCACGCGTGCGTCTCGGTGAGCAGGATCCGGTCGTCGAAGTACCGCACCGAGAGACGGTTCCGGCGCCCAGTCTTGGCCCCGCTCATGAGCGGGCTCGCTGTTGCTCGGGCGCGTCGGCGAGCGCGGCGACCAGCACCCCGGCCAGGGCCGTGTACGCATTCAGGGCACCCTGGCCCAGGCCGCCGCCTGCCGGGCCGGCCATTGTGGCCTGGTCGGGAGGGGCTGCGCGTTCGGGCCCGGGATTTTTGAGACTGTCATCCCACGGGACCCGGATGATCGCCCGGCACCGGCCTCTGGCTAGCGCCTCGGCCTGCTCGACGTGGCGCATGGTGTGCCTGCTCAGGCCGTTGAGCACGATGATCGCGCCGTCGGCGAGCTCGGTGTGGCCGTGCGCCTCCAGCCATTCCCGGGTGCTCGCGAGTGCGGTGGCCGCATCCTGGCTCGCCGGCGCGACCATGATGAGCTGGCTGGCGGCGGCCAGCACCCGTGGCACCGTGGCCGCTCCGGGGTCGGTGAGCGTGATCGGGTAGCGGGCGGAGAGCAGCTCGAAGATCTTGGTGACGTCGTCCTCCTGCCCCGCAGCGGCCGCCGTCTCGCGGGTCACCACTTCGAGCCGCGTCGGCGCTGGCGGCCCGGAATCGGTAAGGGACGGCACCGCCGTGGCCCGCTGCGCGAGCGACCCGCTGCCGGGGTTCAGGTCGAGCACCGCCACCTGATCGTCACGCAGGCTGGCCAGCACTTCCCCGGTCAGCAGCGTGGTCACGGTCTGGCCGGCGCCTACCGTGCAGCCGAGCACCACGACCCGGCGTCCGGCGGGGATCGGGAGCCGGGCCCGGGCGCGGTCGCGCTGCATCTGGTCCGGCCTGCCAGGCCGGTGGCCGCCGGGAACGACGACCACGCGGTCGTGCCACCCGGCCGAGCGGCGGTCGGACGGGTTGCCCAGCGCGCGCTCCACCATCCGGATCGGGCGCTCGCCGGGCTGGTCGCCGGTCACGGTCACCACGGGCCGGGGGCGGGAAGGCCCGGCCGGCGGCACCGCCGACGGGGCGGCAGGCGCGGGCACGGCGCTGGCGGCGGCCTGATCGGGGGTCTCACGGGCCGGCGGCGCGGGAACGGCACGGGCGGGCTCACCGGCCGGGGTCTGCGGCACTGGCGGAGCGGGGACGGCGCTGGCCGCGGGCTGAACGGGAGCCTCACGCGCCGGCGGAGCAGGGACGGCGCGGGTGGTCTCCGGAGCCGGCGTCTCACGCGCCGGCGGAGCGGGGACGGGCCTAACGGCGTCGCGGGCCGGTGTCTCCCGCCCCGGCGGAGCGGGGACGGCGCGCGCAGCGGGCTGGACAACCTCGCGGACGGGCGCCGTCGGCGCAGGCGCCTGTGGCCAGGCCGACACGTGGCCCGTTGGCAGGTGCCGCTCTAGCGCGGGCCGCTCAGGAGCTACTTCCACGGCAGCCGGGGGGTTCGGCACCGCTCCAACCGATGCCGCGGCTTCGACCGCCACTGCCGCTTCGACCGCCACTGCGGCTTCGACCGCCACTGCCGCTTCGACCGCCGGGACGGCAGGCTGGCTGACCGCAACCACTACAGTGTCGGGCCGGCGCCAAACACGCGCGATGACCGTGACCTCATCCCTCTCGGCAAGCGGCGCCATTCGGCACCAGGTGCGCGGCTCGTTCAGGTAACGCACCTGGGAAACGACCAGCTCGGGCAGGCGCTTGCCTTCGAGCACCGGCCTCGTGACCAGCCAGGCGAGAGCCCCCGGCGGCAATATGTACAACCAGAGCAAGGTGTGGCTGAACGGAAGCCCGACCAGATTGAGAATCACCACATAAGGCACGGCGATGGCCGCGAATACCGCAATCTGGCCCACCGGAATCGGCATCGGCAGCCGGAAGTCATACAGCTTGTAAAGCCGCTTCTCGATTCGCCAGATGTTGGTGTATGTGGGCAGATCCAACCCTGCTGCGCTCCTTAGGCTCGCTTACCGGCCTCAGTGGACGCCAAGCGCGCTTGCGATGCCGGTAGCTAGTGCCTTCACGATGCCGGGCGTGTAAAAGACGACGCCGATGGCCACCGCGAGAACGAGAAACTGCACGAACCGAATGATCTCGCGGGTGAACAGGAAAAAGATGGCCACAATGCCGACGATCCCGAGGAACAGCGGCCCGAAGAGGCCTTGCAGATACGTCACCAGGTCGGTAGTGCTCAGCGCCAAGGGCGGTGCCGAGGCAAGCAGTTGCTGCATCGTTTTACTCCGGGGGTTTGGGGGGTGCGGGTAGCTGGACACACGACTGGCTGCGCATGCAGATCGCCGGGGAGTTCTGTCACGGTCCCCCCGGCTGTGTCACCGACGGCCCTATGGCCTGGATGTACCAGCTTCCGTGCTGGCGCAGGACGGTCATCTCGTAGGTCATCTCGAGGTCGGCCGAGGCGTCATTGACCGACGAATTCTGGGAATGCCGACCACGAGCCTTGGTGCTCTGACTGGCAAGCTGCCACGTCACGCTGACCGCGATCCTGCGTGTTGCGCCCCCTGACGGAACCTCCATTCCGGAGATGGAACCGAAGGTCACGGTGCCGCCGAGCCCGGTTACAACGGCGCCCGGCGCCAGGAAGCGGCCGAGCGCCTCCTGGTCGCCACTGGCGTAGGCGCGGAAGAACCCCGGCAACTGGGCGGTGAGGGCGGTCACCGTCGCAGGGTCACCCGCCGCATTTGACGATGACGGCGGGGTAGCGCGCTGCGGCCCCGGGAGCAACGCCGGCTCGGCGGAGACGACCAGCCCCCCTTGTGCTGTGTAGATCGGCACACCGAGCTCGATCAGGCCGCTGCTGACCTGGGCAAGGAGCGTGACGACGGCAGAATGAGCGTTCGTTACCGAGATCGAGGCGACCTGCTCGGACTGGAGTTGCTGGGATCCCGCGCCATTCCAGCCGAACTGCGGATCAGAGCCCACGGGGATGAACGGCACCAGGTCGCTGGCCCGCTGCGCCGCCGTTGCCGGACTGAAGTTGAGGTAGACATTCCCGAATTGCAGCGCAAAGGCTTCGGCCATCCCGGTTGGGAATCCAGTAGCGGTTGCGCTGGCATTGGTGCCGCTTGCATCGTTCCCGGCGGGCTGCCGATAGGGTGAAAGAATTGACGTTACTCCGCGAAAACCGATGATGAGCAGGACCGCCCAGAGCACCGCGCGGAATGTCCAGATCAGCCAGCGGCCACCGGCGCCTCGCCGGTGCGCCGGGCGCTGCTCTGCTGGCTCAGCGGATTCCGTGACACCTGGCACCGCCTCGTCAGCCGCGACAAGATCATCTGGCTGCAAGCTGCGATCGAGGGTCGCCTTGCGAACCATCGCACCTCCGCCCGCTCTCCTGCGCCTCCGCAGCAAGGAGTCGCGGCGCACCCTTGCCCCATTCGGCCACCATTCTCCAGCCGAGGGCGCAAATGCGGCGGCAGGCGCGCCGGCGATCTCCGAATCGGCGGGGCAATCGGTACTCTGCGGACGAAAGGCCCAAGCCTCGCGTTGCTGGACACCCCGCAGCATCTGATCGGCTTCGGGTCGCGGAATCGGGCCGGGGTCGGCGAACCCGGGATGTGGGCGCCCCGCGCCATTCCCCGGCCACCGTGCGGCCTCCTGCCGGTGCCCGCTCTCCGGTCGGCGCCCGCTCTCGGGTCGATACCCGTCGTCCGGCCGGTAGCCGTTTCCCGGCCGGTGCCCGTTCTCCGGTCGGTACCCGTTTCCTGGCTGGTGTCCGCTCCCTGGCCACGGCGCCACAGGCGGCCGGTGCCCGTTCCTCGGGCTTCCGCTCCCCCAGCTTCCACCGCCGGAGCCTCCGTTGCCCGTGCTTCCGGTTTCCGGCAACCGTCCCGTTGACGGCCACTGCTCAGTCCCTGGCCGCTGCTGTGTGCTTGGCCGCGGGGCTGGCCCCCGACTCCGCGTGTCAGGCCACGGCGCCGCGTTCGTCGTTGGCGCCGTCTCCCCGCCCTCGAGCCACGGCCACCATTCGTCCTGCCCCGGCTCCGGCTGCATTTCGGTCTCCGGGACCGCCGCTGGCGTCACCTGGCCAAGCGCGGGCGAGTCCGGTGCCCCGACCGCAAACGCGGCCGGGCGGGCTCGGTTCTTCTTCCCACGCATGGCTTGCCTCGTGCCTCTCGTGGCAGTTACGACGGGAGCATTCGACAGGCTCCCGTGTGACAGTCACTGTGACACCGCCGCTGACCTGCGCCTATTCGCTCATCCGCGAAGCGGAGAACCACAGCCTGGAGCGCCCGGCGTGCGGGGGACTAGGGCCGAAGGCCCGAGGCATTGCTCTCGTGGGTCCCTGCTGGTCCCGTTAGACAAGGCTCCAGTCAGGCGGCTGCGCCCGCGGTGGTCACGATCCAGGCGAGGACCAGCGCCTCCTCACGCCACTTGTCATACCGGCCGCTGCGGCCCCCGTGCCCGGCCACCATCTCGGTCCGCAGCAGGAACGGCCCGCCCTTGGCCTCCGCCTGCAGCTGCGCGATCCACTTGGCGGGCTCGCGGTACAGCACGCGAGTGTCGTTCAGGCTGGTCACCGCGAAGATCGGCGGGTAGGTCTGCGCGGTCACGTTCTCATAGGGCGAGTAGGACTTCATGTACGCGTAGACCTTGGCGTCGTGCAGCGGATCCCCCCACTCCTCCCACTCGGTCACCGTCAGCGGCAGCGACGGGTCGAGGATCGTAGTGAGCGCGTCGACGAACGGCACCTGCGCAACGATGCCGCCGAAGTCCTGCGGGGCGATGTTCGCGACCGCGCCCATCAGCAGGCCGCCGGCCGAGCCGCCGCGCGCGATCAGCCGCGACGGCGCCGTCCAGCCCGCGCCCGCCAGGTGCTCGGCGCACGCGACGAAGTCGGTGAAGGTGTTCTTCTTGTGCAGCAGCTTGCCGTCCTCGTACCAGCGGCGGCCCATCTCCCCGCCGCCGCGGATGTGCGCGATCGCGTAGCCGAAGCCGCGGTCGAGCAGCGACAGCCGGCTGATGGAGAAACTCGGGTCCATCGAGATCTCGTAGCTGCCGTAGCCGTACAGCAGGAACGGCGAGCTGCCATCGCGGGGAGTCCCCTTCCGGCACACCAGCGAGATCGGGATCCGGGTGCCGTCGGTGGCGGTCGCCCACTCGCGGTGCTGCTCGTAGTCGCCGGGACGGTACTCCTGCCCGCCGGGCAGCGGCAGCACCGGCTGGCGCTTGAGCAGGGTGAGCTCGCCGGTGGCCATGTCGCAGTCGTAGACCGAGTCCGGCGTGACCAGCGAGACGTAGCCGAGCCGCAGCGCGCTCGAGTCGTACTCCGGATTGCTGCCGGGGAACGCGGTGAAAATCGGCTCGGGGAACGCAACCTCGTACTCGGTGCCGCCACGGGGGAGGATCCGCACGCCGGTAAGCCCGTCCCGGCGGAACGACACCGCCAGGTAATCGGCAAACGCGTCCATGTCGAGCAGGCGCGTGTCGGTGCGGTGCGGGATCAGCGGCGTGCGGGCCGCCGGGTCCGATAGCGGCGCGACATCGAGCTCGAAGTTCTCGGCGTGGTCGTTGTGCAGGATCAGCAGCTGGTCCGTCCCGTCGGCGGCGATCTGGTGGTCGACGTGGTATTCCACCCCCTGCCGCCGCGGCGTCACGATCGTGAACTGGCCTTCGGGCTGCGCGGCATCGAGCAGCCACGCCTCGCTGGTCACCGAGCTCGCCACGGACAGGACCAGGAAGCGCTCGCTGCGGGTCAGGCCGACACCGACCCGGAACTTCTCGTCGCTCTCCTCATAGACGAGGACGTCGTCGGTCGCGGCGGTGCCGACTATGTGCCGCCACACCCGGAACGGCCGCCAGGCGTCGTCGACCGTGGTGTAGAACAGCGTCGTGCCGTGCAGCGACCAGGACGCGCCGTAGAACGTGTCCGGTATCTCGTCGGCCACGGTCTCGCCGGTCACCAGGTCCTTGACCCGCAGCGTGAAGCGCTCTCCGCCGGAGAAGTCGGTGGAGTAAGCCAGCAGCCGGCCGTCGGGGCTCACGCTGTAGGCACCGACCGCGAAGAACTGCCCGTCGCCCGCCAGCTCGTTGCCGTCCAGCAGCACCTCCTCGCCGTCCAGTGGCGCGCCGTCCTCGCTCACCGGCGGCCCGGCGTCGTCCGGGCGGACGGCCCGGCGGCAGAACACCGGGTACTGCTGGCCCTCGATCGTCCGCACGTAGTACCACCAGCCGCCCTTGCGGCTCGGCACGGACAGGTCGGTTTCCTTGGTCCGCGCCTTGATCTCGCCGAAGATGGCCTCGCGAAGGCCCTCCTGGCCCGCCGTCATCGCCTCGGTGTAGGCGTTCTCCGCCTCGAGGAAGGCGATCGTCTCCGGGCTTTCCTTGTCGGCCAGCCACGCGTACTCGTCGACGAACGTGTCGCCATGGAAGTTGCGCTCCTGGCGGACCCGCTGGGCGGGCGGCGGCTCGGGGCTGTCGGCGGAGGTGCTCGCTGGCTCGGTGCTCATGGCTCTGGAGTCTATGAAGGCCCGGACGACCGCGTGACCGCCGGTGCCCCGGACGCTTCTTGGGCCGGAACGAGGCGCCGCCCGATGGTCTGGTCCGGCCGCACTTGGGCGGATACGCTGCCATCACCCCGGGAGAGGCCATGACCGTTACGACCGAGGCAGCCGCGTTAGCGGGTTTGGAGTACATCCGCGCGGGCGCGGCCGCTGCGCCCGGCCGGACGCTTGCCTTCGTCACGCTCGGCACCTGGCTGTTCGACGCCGTCAGCGGCGGATACATGCTCCGGACCTGGATCGTCCGCGGTGGCATGCGGCGGCAGCGCGCCAGCGACCGGCTGGCACCCCGGGTGGTCTTCGCCCACTTCGGCATGGCCAGCACCGGGCTGCTGGTGTGGGTCAGCTATCTGGTTAGCCGCTGGATCGTCCTGGCCTGGCTGGCCGTCGGCCTGCTGATGGTGGTGATCGGGCTCGGCGTTTCCACGGTCACGGTCTGGACGCCGTTCCCCGCGCACCGCGCCGATGCCGGCACCGGCCCGGATGACGCGGGCGGGGGCCGCCCAGCAGATGACGACGCGTTCGCCACCCCCGCCGAAGAAGCACTGACCGGCGGGCCCACCGACGAGATGCTCAACCGTGCGCTCACCGATGACGTACTGCTCAGCCAGCTCGTCGAGGACGTGGTTGCCCGGGCACGCGATGCCCCGTCCAGGGCCGCGCCGCACCGCCGGGCGCAGCTGGCGATTCTCATCCCCGCCAGCCACGGTTTGGCGGCGATAACCACGATGGTTCTCGCGGTGCTCACCGCCGCGAGCACTAGATGATCACGCACACCGCATCCAGCACGGCGCCGCGCGTTCAGGGCCCTATACGTTGAACCGGAACTCGACTGAATGACGATTCGGCATCCTCGGGGTGTGGGTAGTTCCACCCCTCCGCAGGCCGGGCCGGACGTGCCAGCGTGATGGCTGAGCTGTCCAAGGACGTGACCACGGAATGGTGAGCCATGGGTAATGAAGCCAGTACGATCGGCGGGCGCCGGCTAGGGGTGACGGCTGCGGCATTGGTGGTCGCGGCGGGCTTGATCGCCGGTTGCTCGGGCAGCAGCAGTAGCAGCTCGCGCGCGCTGGCGTGCCCGTCCAAGCACGGCACGCCGGTCACCGGGACCGCCCCGGCCGCCACGGGCCGGCCCGCGGCGGGCTGGACGCAGCCGGACGCCGACCTGGCGAGCAACCGCTACGTGGCCAGCGCGATCACCAGCGCGAACGTCTCGAAGCTCGGGGTGGCGTGGACCGTGCCGCTGACGATGAACACGACCCACACCGACGGGGCCTACGCGACCACGCCGGTGATCGTGAACGGGGTGGTGTACGTCCAGGACCTGGACTCCGACGTGTTCGCGATCAGCCTGGCCACCGGCAAGGTGTTGTGGACGCACGATTACGACTCGCCGAACGGCGGGCCGGACGGCGTCAACGTGGTCGGCGGGGTCGTCTACGCGGCCACCGCCAAGGCCGCAGTCGCCCTGGACGCCGCGACCGGGGCACAGCTGTGGAGCCGGACGCTGATCGGCAACGACCACGAGGGCATCGCCATGGCGCCCGGCTTCGACAACGGCACCGTGTACGTGTCCACCGTGCCGGCCAACGTGACGACGGTATACGGTGCCGGCGGCCAGGGGATCTTGTGGGCGCTGAACGCCAAGACCGGCGCGCCGGAGTGGTCCTGGAACCAGGACCAGAACTTGTGGGGCAACCCGCGCGTCAACTCCGGCGCCGGGCTCTGGTATGAGCCGTCGTTCGACGCCCAGGGCAACATCTACCTGGGCATCGGCAACCCGGCCCCGATCTTCGGCACCAAGAGCTACCCGCTGGGGAGCAGCCGGCCCGGCCCGGACCTGTACACCGACTCGGTGGTCAAGCTGAGCCCGGCCGGGAAGCTGCTGTGGTACTACCAGCTCACCCCGCACGACCTGTACGACTGGGACCTGCAGGACCCGCCGGTGCTGACCACCGCGGACGGGCGGCCGGTGGTGATCGACGGCGGCAAGGCCGGAATCATGATCGAGCTGGACGCGCAGACCGGCAAGCTGCTGTGGCAGCGCCCGGTGGGCGGGCACGACGGGCACCAGAACGACGGGCTGCTCACCGAGCACGCCACCCCCACATCACACGACCCGCTGCCAGCGAGGTACTGCCTCGAGCCGAGCCTTTACGGCGGCATGCTGACCCAGCTGGCCAGCAACGGCTCCACCGCCTTCGCCGCCGTCAACGACTTCGCGCTGCCGGCCAGCCCGACCGGCTTCACCGGGTCGACTGCCAGCCAGTACAAAGCCTTCTACAACGCCGTCGGCGAGATGGTCGCGGTGAACCAGGACACGGGCGCCGTCATCTGGGACACCCCGCTTCCGTCCTCGCCGTTCGGCGCCGCGACGGTGACCAACGACGTCGTGTTCACCACCACGTTCAAGGGCTACCTGTACGCGCTCAACGCGGCCAGCGGCACGATCCTCTTCAAGACGCCGATGTCCGCCGGGACCAATGCACCCGTCGCCGTCGACGGCGATTACGTCATTGCCGGCGCCGGCGCCGCGCAGTCCCGCACGCAGCGGAACATGATCATCGCCTACAAGCTCGGGGCGACCGGCAAGCTCCCCGACACCGTGCGCGGATAACCTGACGGGGCCGAGTTGCCTGGCAGCCGCTTAGCCTTGCCTGATGTTGGTGCAGTGGGGCTGTTCTTCCTCACTACAGGCGGTTCCAGCACGGCGCCCCGCGTTCATGGCCCTATACGTTGAACCGGAACTCGACGACGTCGCCGTCGCGCATCACGTAGTCCCTGCCTTCGATGCGGACCTTGCCGGCGGCCCGGGCGGCGGGCATCGAGCCAGCGGCCATCAGGTCATCGAACGAGACGACCTCGGCCTTGATGAACCCGCGCTGGAAGTCGGTGTGGATCACGCCGGCGGCCTCCGGCGCGGTCGCGCCGGCGCGGATCGTCCAGGCCCGTGCCTCCTTCGGGCCCGCGGTGAGGAACGTCGACAGGCCGAGCGCCGCGAATCCGGCCCTGGCGAGCTGGGCCAGCCCCGGCTCGCCGAGCCCGAGGCCGGACATCAGCTCGGCCGCCTCGTCCTCGGGCAGCTCGGCGAGCTCGGCCTCGGTCTTCGCGTCAAGGAACACCGACTCGGCGGGTGCCACCAGCTCCGCAAGTCGCTTTCGCAGCTCCGAGTCGGCAAGCTCGGCCTCGTCCTCGTTGAACGCGTACACGAACGGCTTCGCCGTCAGCAGCTGCAGCTCGCGCACGTCGGCCATGTCGATCCCGGCCGCCGCGGCCCCGGCGAACAACGTCGTCCCGCCGTCGAGCACCTGCTCGGCCTTGGCCGCTGCGTCGGCGGCCCGCAGCCGCGCCGGGTCCTTGGAGAACTTCCGTTCCTTGGCCAGCCGCGGCACGGCCTTCTCCAGCGTCTGCAGGTCGGCCAGGATCAGCTCGGTGACCACCGTCTCGATGTCCCGCTCCGGCGATACTCCGCCGTCGACGTGGCTCACGTCCGCGTCGGTGAACACGCGGACCACCTGGCAGATCGCGTCGGTCTCCCGGATGTGCGCGAGGAACTGGTTGCCCAGCCCCTGTCCCTGCGAGGCGCCGCGGACCAGGCCCGCGATGTCCACGAACCTGACCGTGGCCGGGACGATCCTGGCCGAGTCGTACAGGCTGGCCAGTGCGCCGAGCCGCGGATCCGGGATGCCGACGATTCCGACGTTGGGCTCTATCGTCGCGAACGGGTAGTTGGACGCCAGCACGGTCGCTCTGGTCAGCGCGTTGAACAGGGTGGACTTGCCGACGTTGGGCAGGCCGACGATGCCGATGGACAGGCTCACCCGGGCGAGTCTAGGCGCAAGGCCGCCGTCCCTCGGCCCCTGCGCACCAGCGGCGCAATGGCCGATACGCGGACATGCGGGTTTGAAGCGCCCCGGCGGGCCCGGGCGTGTCGTGGCGGAAACTGTCGGCGGAGGCTGCAAGCATGGCGAGATATGAACACGATCTCGCTGCTGGCCGGGCTTCTGCTCGGTGCGGCCCTCGGCGCGCTCATCGGCTACCTCTACGCGCGGAGCCGAGGGGTCGGCGAGACGGCCGCCGCCGAGCATTTCCAGGCGCTGGCCGGGGAGGCACTGGACCAGAGCGGCAGGCGGTTCATTGAGATGGCGGCAGGCCGGCTGGAGGCCGCCAACGCGAGGGCGGCCGGCGAGCTGGACACGCGCAAGGCTGCCGTGGAGCACATGGTCCAGCCGCTTCGGGAAACCCTCGCCCGGGTGGAGCTGCAACTGCGCGAGAGCGACGAGGCCAGGATCAGGTCCGCGGCCGCCCTCACCGAACAGGTGATGGTCGCCCGGCAGAGCTCGGACGAGTTGCGCGCCCAGACCCAGGCGCTGGTCACGGCGCTGCGGCGGCCCGAGGCCCGCGGCAGGTGGGGCGAGATGCAGCTGCGGCGGGTGGCCGAGATGGCCGGCATGAACGCCAGGTGCGACTTTGACGAGCAGGTGAGCGTGACCACCGACGACGGGCTGCTGCGCCCGGACATGGTGATCCGGCTGGCGGGCGGGAAGAACATCGTGGTGGATTCCAAGGTCTCCCTCGCCGCCTACCTGGAGGCCGCCGAGACCACCGACGACTCGGTGCGCGAGAAGCGGCTGGACGCGCACGCCAGGCACCTTCGCGAGCACGTGGACCGGCTGGCCGCCAAGGCCTACTGGGCCGCGCTCAGCCCCGCGCCCGAGTTCGTGGTGCTGTTCATTCCCGGCGAGGCTTTCCTGGCGCCTGCGCTCGAGCATGACCCGGCGCTGCTGGAGCACGCGATCACGCACAGGGTGCACATCGCCACTCCCACGACGCTGATCACCATGCTGCGCACCGCGCAGTACGCCTGGCAGCAGGAGGCCCTGTCTGAGAACGCCCGTGCCGTTTTCGACCTGGGACGAGAGCTGTATGACCGGATCGCGGGCCTGGGCAAGCACGTGGACGGTCTCGGCAAGGCCCTGACGAACGCGGTGTCCAGCTATAACAAGACGATCGGCTCGCTGGAGGGCCGGGTTCTGGTGAGCGCCCGCAAGCTGAGTCAGCTTGGCGTGGTCGAGGCGGAGCTCAACGCGCCCACGCCGGTGCAGGAGACCGTCCGTGCCCTGTCCGCGGCCGACCTGATCCCCGAGGCAGACCCCGAACTCGTCGCGGGAGCGGGCTCAGCGCTCGCCGACAAGGCCGCACCACAGCTGGTGAGCGGGCCTCGGGCGATGGGCGCGGCGAGCTGACGGCGGCAGGACCGCCGCGAACGGGAGGAGGCAGGTTGCCGCAGGGGGAGCGGCCAAGCCGCCAGCAGCCAGGCCCGGCGCAGGCCTCGGGAGAGCCCGCGCCGCAGCCCGGAAGCAGCGTCGATGGCCCTCCGGTAACGCCGGTGATGCCTCCGGCAACGCGGATGACGGCGCGCGGCGCCGTCGTAGCGATGTTCCTGCTGTTCCTGGTGGGCACCCTGGCCGCCGGGTGGCTGCATCTCGAGGTGCTGGCCGGGCTGAGCTTTCTGGCGGGCTGCGCGCTGGCTGCCTACTACAGCCGCCGCGACGCCCTGCTGACGGCGGTGGTGACGCCGCCGCTGGTCTTCATGGCTGCCCTGGTCATCGCCGAGCTGCTGACGTCGCACGAGGACACTGTGCGCCACTCCCTCACGGCTGCCGCCGAGGGGATCGTCCTCACGCTGGCGGCGGTTGCGCCATGGCTGTTCAGCGGGGTCGTCATCGGCCTGGTTATCGCGCTGATGCGCGGGCTGCCGCAATGCGTCCGCGACCTCAGCGCGGAACTGCGCGGCGACCTGGGCCTGCGCGGGCCGTCGGCGCAGCGGGACCCGTTCGTGCAACGTGATCCCCGCGACGCCGGGGGCGGACGGAACTAGTCGCCCGCTGCGCCTTCCCGCAGCTCGTGCGGCAGCGCGAACACCATCCGCTCCGGGACTGCCTCTACTTCCTCGACGGTGTCGAACCCCTGCTCCGCGAGCCAGCCGACCACCCCGGACACGAGGTCCTCGGGCACCGAGGCGCCGCTGGTCACGCCGACCGTCTCGACGTCCTGCAGCCAGGCCGGATCGGTGGCCGAGACGTCATCCACGAGGTAGGCGGCAGCAGCTCCCGCGTCGAGTGCCACCTCGACCAGGCGAACCGAGTTGGACGAGTTCCGCGAGCCGACGACGATGATCAGGTCTGCCTGGGCGGCGATCTGCTTGACGGCAGCCTGGCGGTTCTGCGTGGCGTAGCAGATGTCGTCGCTCGGCGGGTCGAGCAGGTTAGGGAAGCGCTCGCGCAGCGCGGCCACCGTCTCGTTCGTCTCGTCGACCGACAGGGTGGTCTGAGACAGCCAGGCCACCTTGGCCGGGTCGCGTATCTGAACGTTCGCGCTGCCCTCGGGCCCGTCCACCAGGTGAATCCGCGCCGGTGCCTCGCCGGTGGTGCCGACAACCTCCTCGTGGCCCTCGTGCCCGATCAGCAGGATGTCGTAGTCCTGGGCCGCGAAGCGCTTGGCCTCGCTGTGCACCTTGGTGACCAGCGGGCAGGTGGCGTCGATGATGTGCAGCCCGCGCTTGGCGGCTTCCTCCCGGACCTGCGGCGCCACTCCGTGCGCGGAGAAGACAACGACCGCGCCCTCGGGGACCTCCTCGGCCTCGTCCACGAAGATCGCGCCGCGCCCCTCCAGCTCGCGCACCACGTGCGTGTTGTGCACGATCTGCTTGCGAACGTATACGGGCGCTCCGTAGCGCTCCAGGGCCTTCTCGACGGTTTGCACCGCACGGTCGACCCCCGCGCAGTAGCCGCGGGGCTTCGCGAGCAGGACACGTCGGGTGGACATGACTCCCATGGTAGGTGAACCTGTCGCGGACTCCTCAAGTGCACCGGAGCGCACGATGGATCACTCAAATCCGCAACACTTCGTGGTCGCGCTATTGCGCGGGCGTGCTGATTGACGAGAATCATCTCGCAGGCGTCATGTGCTGTTGCCGTAACGCGCCCGCCATGCTGCCGTAAGCCACAAGGCGCGACGGGCTACCGTACACGCCAGAGGGAGAAGATCACTATGCGCATCCCGCAGCAGGTCAGTGAACGCGTTAAGGAAGCTCCTGCGCAGGCCTTGCGGGCCGTGTTCTCGGGGATCGGCCAGGTGCTTCTCGTGGCTGACCGGATCAAGAGCCGGGCAGCAGCAGAGCCGGAGCACGCCCAGCCGGCGCCGGCGGAGCCGGCGCCCCAGCCCAGCGCCACCACCGTGAAGGACGAGACCAGGTGGCGGTCGCTCGACGAGACCGGGAACGTCAGGCTGATCCACGGCGAGGACACGCCCGAGGCCAAGCCCGCCGCGACACCCCCGGTGCCTGAGACCCCTGAGGGCTCCGAGGTCATCGAGGCCAGTGAGGTCGCCGAGGTCGTACCCGAACCACCCGTCACCTCCGAAACAGTCGCCGTAACGGAGCAAACATCGACGAAGTCGTCGGATGCCCCAGAAGCGCCAGCAACTACCCCAGAAGCGCCAGCGACCTCGCTTCCGGTGCCGAACTATGACACCCTGACCGTTCCCTCGCTGCGCGCCCGGCTGCGGAATCTCGACCCAGCCCAGCTGCATACGCTGATTGACTACGAGAAGGCCCACGCTGGCCGGGCCGACGTGCTCACGATGTTCGAGCGCCGCATCGCCAAACTGGAGAGCGACGGAGCCTGACCCGCACCATGCCGCTGGAGACCACGCCGGAGTCGCCGGTCCCGGTCCGTACCGTGCTGCGGATGGTCGGCGAGTGGGTCGGCCGCCTGGGACGGGTCTGGGTCGAGGGCCAGATCGCGGAGCTGAACCGGCGCGGCAACGCCGTGTTCCTGACCTTGCGCGACCCGGTTGCCGCCGTCTCCGCCCGTGTGGTCTGCACCCGGGCCGTGTTCGACGCGAACGACCCGCCGCCGGCCGAGGGAGCCCGGGTGGTCATCTGGGCCCGGCCGGACTTCAACGTCGCCAGGGGCTCCTTCTCGCTCACCGCGCTGGAGATCCGCGCGGTCGGCATCGGTGAGCTGCTGGCCAGGCTGGAGCGGCTGCGGCGCACCCTGGCCGCCGAGGGACTGTTCGCCGCCGAACGCAAGCGGCCGCTGCCGTTCCTGCCCGGAATGATCGGGCTCATCTGCGGGCGCGACTCAGCCGCCGAGCGGGACGTGCTCAAGAACGCGGCCCTGCGCTGGCCGGCGGTACGGTTCCGGGTCGAGCAGGTCGCGGTGCAGGGCCTCTATGCCGTCGAAGAGATCGTCGCGGCACTGCAGCAACTGGACGCCGACCCGGCCGTGGACGTGATCATCGTGACCCGCGGTGGCGGGTCGATCGAGGACCTTCTGCCGTTCTCCGACGAGACGCTGGTCAGGGCGGTGGCGGCGTGCCGGACACCGGTGGTCAGCGCGATCGGGCACGAGCAGGACGCGCCGATCCTTGATTACGTCGCCGACGTGCGCGCTTCGACGCCGACCGATGCGGCCAGGCGGGTGGTGCCCGACGTCAGCGAGCAGCTCGCGCTCATAGCCCAGCTGCGCACCCGCGCGCGCAGGTCCGTCGCGGGCAGGCTCGACCGCGAGATGTCCTGGCTGGCGGCCATTAAATCCAGGCCGGCCCTCGCCGATCCGGTGCGCGAAATAGAACGGCAGCAGGAACTGGTGACCGCGCTGACGCAACGGGCGCGGCGCTGCCTTTCCGCGACCCTGGACCGGGCGAGCGACGACGTCGGCCACACCCGGGCCCGGCTGCTCGCCCTGTCACCAGCGGCGACGCTTCACCGCGGCTACGCGATCGTGCAGCACGGCGACTCCAGCGTGGTTCGCTCGGCTGCCGAGGTGGCGCACGACGAGAAGCTGATTGTCCGGTTTGCCGATGACCAGCTAAAGGTCACCGCCGATCAGCCGCCAAATCCATAGCGCCAGCGCCGAGATCGCCGTCAGCGGGGCCCACCACCCGCGGCGCAGGCACCCTCGGTTTTGGGCCGGCCGCGCTAGGGTGACATCGTGACGGCAGCCGACAGCGGGGACGCACAGCCCCAGGCCAAGCGGCCGCCCTACGAGCAGGCGCGCGACGAGCTGGCAGAGCTGGTCAAGCGCCTGGAGGCCGGCGGGCTGACCCTGGAGCAGTCCCTGCAGCTATGGGAGCGCGGGGAGAGCCTCGCCACGGTATGCACCGAGTGGCTCGAGGGCGCCCGCGCCCGCCTTGCCGAGACCATGGCACAGCGGGCCGACGGCAGCGACCCCGAAGCGCCATTCTGATCGGCGTAAGAACTCTTCCGATGGGCCGTTACGCGTGCTGTCGCGGCGACTCGAGCCGCGACAGGACCTCGATCACGCCGTCGGCTATCTTCCTGGTGTGCTCGGGGTCCTCGCTGAGGGACAGTTCGGCGCCGCAAAGCCCGAGCGCGCCGGTCATCACGATCGCGACGGCCTGGTCCAGTGGCTCTTCGCTGCGGACAAAGAAAGCGGTGTTCATCCGCACCCAGTCGGCGATCCGCTGCTGCCGCACGAGGTCGAACCCTGGCGGGCCGTCTCCGCTCACGAACAGCCGGAACAGCTCGCGCTGCTCCACGCACACGGCAAGGTACTCCCGCGCGCCGACCAGAAAAAGCTGCTTGGGGTCGCTGATGCCGGCGTCACGGGCCCGGCGAACCGCGACCCGGGTCCGCTCGGCGTGCTCCTTGTTGAGTTCCTCAAACAAGGTGAGGAATAGATCGGCTTTTCCGGAGAAATGGTGATAAAGGCTGCCGACGCTGGCGCCCGCTTCGTTCACGATGTCGGTCACGCCCGCCTGGGCATAGCCCTCGGTGGTGAAGACCTCGCGCGCGGCCGCTAGCAGGGCGGCCCGGGTAGCGGCTCCGCGTTCGGACGCTTTCGCGGCCCGCTGTCCCTGGTCGGTTGTCATCCGGTTTCGCAGCACTCCTTCACAAGCGGGGCCGCGGACAGCCTCCAGGCTACGCGGGCCCGCCGATGAATAGGATTTCATCACGGCGACCAGGGAAGGGCCTCGTTGTGACCGAGAATCAGATCGCTGCTGCCATCGTCGACCCGCCGGAGCCGCCGGCCAGTGAGGCTCCGGACCGGAACCTCGCGCTGGAACTGGCCCGGGTAACCGAGGCAGGCGCGATGGCCGCGGCGCGCTGGGTGGGCCGCGGCGACAAGAACGGGGCCGATGGCGCGGCCGTGCACGCGATGCGCACGCTCATCAACACGGTGTCGATGGATGGCGTGGTCGTGATCGGCGAGGGCGAGAAGGACCGCGCGCCGATGCTGTACAACGGCGAGCAGGTCGGCGACGGCAGCGGCCCCGCCTGCGACGTGGCCGTGGATCCGATCGACGGAACCCGGCTGTGCGCCAACGGCATGCCGAACGCGATCTCCGTGCTCGCGGTCAGCGCCCGCGGTTCGATGTACGACCCGTCCGCGGTGTTTTACATGTCCAAGCTGGTCACCAGCCAGGAAGCTGCCGACCTGGTGGACCTCGACGCCTCGCCCGCCGAGAACATCGCCGCGGTAGCGCGCGCCAAGCACTGCTCATCGCACGATGTGACCGTGATCATCCTGGACCGGCCCCGGCACCAGGCCCTGATCGAGGAGGTGCGCGCGGCAGGAGCGCGGATCAAGCTCATCACGGACGGCGACGTGGCCGGCGCGATCATGGCGGCGCGCGAGGGCACCGGCGTCGACCTGCTGCTCGGGGTCGGCGGCACGCCGGAGGGGATCATCACCGCGTGCGCGATCAAGTGCCTGGGCGGCGTCATCCTCGGCAAGCTCGCGCCGCGTGATGACGCCGAGCGGGACCGCGCGATCGCCGCCGGACACGACCTCGACCGGGTGCTGTCCACCGACGACCTGGTCGCGTCGGACGACGCGTTCTTCGCGGCGACCGGCATCACCGACGGGGAGCTGATGGCCGGCGTGCGGTACCGCTCCGGCGGTGCTACCACGCACTCGCTGGTCATGCGCGCGCGGTCGGGAACGCTGCGCAACATCCACAGCGAGCACCAGCTCTGGAAGCTGCGCGCCTACAGCGCGGTCAACTTCGACGGCGACTGATCACCCGGCGCCGCCCTGAGCCGCGGGGCCGGAAGCTACGGCCTGCGGAGCGGTCAGCTCCGGCGGCGGCCGAGCGCTCCGCGCCAGCGTGACTTCCGCGGCCTGACCACCTTGATGCGGCCGGCCAGTGCGAACCCACGGACCTCGATCACCGGTGTATCCGGCGCTGCCCGCGTCGTCTCGTTCTGGCTCCTCCTGCTCAGCGCGCCCGAGCCGGTCACCTCGACGGCCACCCCGTCCGGGACGATCAGCTGCACGGTGCCGCCGACCACGGTGGTGAGCAGGGTGACCCGCTGGCTCTGCAGCACCGCCTCGCGCAGGTCAAGCACGACCTCGCCGAAGATCGCGGTCACGCCGAGACGTTCTGGGACCACCCAGCGGCCGTCGCGCCGTTCCTTGCCGAAGATGCCCGCTATCGGCTTCCGGCCGTCCAGCCGGATCGGCTGGGCCGACGCGACGGCAAGATCGGTGGTCAGCTCGGCAAGCTCGCCGAGCGTTCTGGCCGCGTAGGCGCGCTCGGCGCGTTCCGAGTGCTCACTGAGGGTCAGCCGACCGTCACCGGCAGCCTCGTTGAGGAGCGTGATCACCCGCTCCCGGTCTGCGTCGGAGGCGCGCAGATCGCGTGGCGGGGGTCGCGGGTTCACACCCCAGAAGATACAAGACTGAGCAGGCCGGTCCAGGGGTTCCGGCGGCCCGGAATGCCGTTGCCGGCGGCCGGGTTCTGCCCGTGGCGACGGGGGTCCCATGCCTACCTGCTGAGTTGGGCCATCTGTTAGTTTGGTCTAAGCAAGTATTCGCCGCAGCCCTCAGCCAAAGATGGGTGCGTGGGGAGGCGGTCGGCCCGCTTGAGGAAGAGGGAGACTGCGCGGTGGGCGAGGACGTGGGCGCGGAGCGGAACGACCGCTACAAGTGGGTGGCCCTGTCCAACACGACGCTCGGCATGCTGTCGGCCACCGTCAACGCCTCCATCGTGATCATAGCGCTGCCCGCGATCTTCCGCGGCATCAAGCTGGACCCGCTGACCCCGGGCAACGTCAGCTACCTGCTCTGGATGCTGATGGGCTACCTGGTCGTGTCGGCCGTGCTGGTGGTCACGCTCGGGCGACTGGGTGACATTTACGGCCGGGTGCGGATGTACAACCTGGGCTTCGCGGTCTTCGGCCTCGGCGCGCTGTTTCTCCCGTTCGACCCGCTGACCGGCCCGGGCGGCGCGCTGTGGCTGATCGGCTTCCGGGTCATCCAGGCCATGGGCGGCGCGATGCTGATGGCCAACTCCCCCGCGATCCTGACCGATGCCTTCCCCGCCGACCAGCGGGGCATGGCGATGGGCATCAACCAGGTGGCCGGCATCTCCGGCCAGTTCATCGGCCTGATCCTGGGCGGGGTGCTGGCGGCCGTCGACTGGCGGCTGGTGTTCGTCGTGTCGGTGCCGATCGGCGTCGGCGGCACCATCTGGTCGTATCTGAGCCTGCGGGAGGTCGGCGCGCGAACCCCGGCGCGGATCGACTGGCTCGGCAACGTCCTGTTCGGGCTGGGCCTGATCGGCATCCTGGTCGGGATCACCTACGGGCTGATCCCCTACGGCGGGCACTCGATGGGCTGGACCAATCCCCTGGTGCTCACCGGCCTGGTCGGCGGCGTGGCGCTGCTGGTGGCATTCTGTGTCACCGAGTTCAGGGTCAAGGCGCCGATGTTTGACCTCAACCTGCTGCGGATCCGGGCGTTCGCAGCCGGGAACGCGGCCACCCTGCTGGCCTCAATCGCCCGGGGCGGTCTGCAGTTCATGCTGATCATCTGGCTGCAGGGCATCTGGCTGGTGCTGCACGGCTACAACTTCAAGGACACGCCGCTGTGGTCCGGCATCTACCTGCTGCCGCTCACCTGCGGCTTCGTGATCTCCGGGCCGCTGTCCGGCAAGCTGTCCGACAAGCACGGCGCCCGCGCGTTCGCCTCCGGCGGGCTGCTGCTGTCGGCCGCAGCGTTCGGCGGGCTGATCCTCCTGCCCACGGACTTCAAGTACGCGGCCTTCGCCGGGCTGATCTTCGTGGCCGGTGCGGGCATGGGGCTGTTCTCCGCGCCGAACGCCGCCGCGATCATGAACAGCGTTCCGGCCCGGCAGCGCGGCGCCGCGTCCGGCATGCTCGCGACGTTCCAGAACTCCGGCTTCGTGCTGTCCATCGGCGTGTTCTTCTCGCTGATGATCGCCGGCCTGGCCAGCACGCTGCCGACCACGCTGACCAACGGCCTGACCGCGCACGGCGTGCCGCACGCGCTGGCGGCCAAGATCGGGGCCGCGCCCCCGGTCTCCAGCCTGTTCGCCGCGTTCCTCGGCTACAACCCGGTGCACCAGTTGCTGGCCCCAACCGGCGTGCTCGCTCGCCTGCCCGCCCACCAGGTCAGTGTGCTGACCGGCAAGCGGTTCTTCCCGGAGCTGCTCTCGGGCCCGTTCCACCACGGCCTGGTCATCGTGTTCGGCACCGCGATGTTCTTCCTGATCGTCGCCGCGGTCGCGTCCGCGCTGCGCGGCGGCCGGTACGTGCATGACGAGCAGGGAGTGCCGGCGACCGCCCCAGAGCACCGCCAGGCCGCGGCCAAGGGGCAGCCAGCACCATAATGAGGTCGTGAACGACAGCAACGGGAGCATGGGCGTGCTCGCCGGGCGGCCCGTGGCCCGGCTGGGCTATGGGGCCATGCAGCTCTCCGGCCCGGGCGGGCTCACCGCTCCCCCCAGGCAGACGGCAATCTCGGTGCTTCGCCGAGCGGCCGAGCTCGGGGTCAACCACATCGACACCGCCCACTTCTACGGCGCGGGCCTGGCCAACGAGCTGATCCGCGCCGCCCTCAGCCCGTATCCGGACAGCCTGGTTCTCGTGAGCAAGCTCGGCGCCGAGGAGGACGCCCAGGGCAAACTGCGCCCGGCCCAGCGACCAGAGCAGCTGCGCGCCGGAGTCGAGGCAAACCTGCGAAGCCTGGGCGTCGACCGCGTGGACGTGGTCAACCTGCGCCGGCTGGACGGGCCGCCCGGGATCCAGGCCGAGGGCGACCAGCTCGTGGACCTGGACAGCCAGCTCGCCGAGATGGCGGCGCTGCGCGACGAGGGCAAGATCGGCGGGATCGGGCTCAGCAACGTCAGCCTGGAGCAGCTTCGCCAGGCGCTTCCGATGGGCGTCGCCTGCGTGCAGAACGCCTACAGCCTGCTCGACCAGTCAGGGGAAGCCCTCCTCGCGCTGTGCGCGGAACACGACATCGCGTGGGTGCCGTTCTTCCCGCTCGGCTCGGGGTTCCCCGGCCGGGCCAAGGTGATCGAGCAGCCCGCCGTGGTTGCCGCGGCCACGTCCCTCGGAATCACACCAGCCCAGGTCGGCCTGGCCTGGCTGCTGCACCACGATCCGCACATCCTGCTGATCCCCGGCACGGCCAGCGTCGCCCACCTCGAGGAGAACATGGCCGTCTCTCGGGTGCACCTCGACCCCGCGACCACAGCCACCCTGGACACCCTGACGCCTGCAGCGCGCTTGCCATAACGATTTTCGTTGCTTACGATTATCGATATTAACGATAGTCGATAAGCGAGGCCCTCCGATGTCCGCATCCACCACGACGCCGCACAGCCGGCTGCAACGACTCGCCACCCTGGACCGACTCGCCACCGCGACCACCTGGGTGTTCTGGCTCTTCGCCGTCCTCACCTCGCTCCAGGTGATCCTGGCCTTGACCCGAAGCGGAGTCCTGTTCGGCCCCACCCTGAACTCTCAGCCCGGCCCGACACCGCGCGTCTGGGTGACCATCGCGCCACCATTGCTGCAGCACGCTGGCAGCGTGCTCCTCCATTCCGGCCTTGCCCCTGGCGTGCAAGCCAGCTGGAACGGCGCGATTTTGGGCACCGCCCATCCCACCGCCGGGCAGGCCCTGGCCTTCGCGGCTACCCTGCTGCCAGCAGGCCTGCTGCGGGTCGGCACCCTCTACCTCGTGATGCGGCTGGCGCGTGCCGTCGCCCATGACGGGGTCTACACCGCCCAGGCCGCCCGGCTGGTGCTGTCCCTGGGATGGTGGCTGCTCGCCGGCGGGCTGGTGGCCGGCCTGGCCGGAGGGTTCGCCCGGCTGAACCTGCTCAGCCTCCTCGTCACCTGGCACGTCGACTGGGTCTACTGGCCCGCGTCCTGGGGGTGGTCGTGGCCGGTGGAATGGTTCGGCCTGGGCCTGGTCATCTTCGCCCGAATCATGCGGGTCAGCGCCGGCATGCGCGCCGATCTCGAGGGGACGGTGTAGTGCCGCCCGCCGTCCCGGACGCCCACGCCATCGCCATCCACCTCGACAAGCTCCTCGCCGACCGGGGCATGACGCTGACCGAGCTATCCGAGCGGGTCGGGGTCAGCGTGGTCAACTTGTCGATCCTGAAGAACGGCCACGCCAGGGCCATCCGGTTCAGCACCCTGACGCGGCTCTGCGAGGTGCTCGACTGCCAGCCGGGCGACCTGCTCAGCTATGACATCGCGGGCGCCTGATGCCGGAACGCTGCGTGACCGGCGAGCCCGGCTCGTAGAGGCAGTCCGGCCCGCTGGGCCAGGATGGGTGCATGGGAGTAGTCCACTTCAAGACGCAACTGCAGCCCCGTGGTCCCGCGGCGGCCGTGATCCTCGACGACGCCCAGGTCGCGGCCGTGGGCGAAGGCGCCAAGAGATTCCCGGTCGTGGCGACCGTCAACGGGTACACGTGGCGCACGACCGTGGTCCGCATGGGCGGCGAGTTCCTGCTGGGCTTGAGCAAGGAGGTGCGCCAGGGCGCGGGCGCCGAGGCCGGTGACGAGGTTGACGTGACCGTGGAACTCGATACGGCGCCGCGCGAGGTTGAGGTGCCCGAGGCGCTCGCGGCAGCGCTTGCCGCAGACCCGGAAGCCAAGGCGTCCTTCGACCGCATGGCCTTCACGCACCGCAAGGAGTACGCCCGCTGGATCGCCGATGCCAAGCAGGAGCAGACCCGGCAGCGCCGTCTGGGGCAGGCGCTGGAGATGATCCGGGCCGGCAAAACCCGTAGCTGACAAGCCCGTGGCGACGCCGCTGGCGCAGCCGCGATCAGACCGCCGGGCCAGGCTGGCTACTCGAGGATGGCTTCGCTGGCGGCCTCGCCGCTCACGCCCGCATCCAGCGCGGCGCGCAGCAGGTGCTCGGCAGCGTCGGCAGCGATGCGCGCGGTGATCGCGTGCTCGTGCGCGCGGTCAAGATTCCCCAAGCCGACGCAGTCGTAGGCCACCTGCGCGTCGTGCACCGCCAGCTCCAGCTGCCGTGCCGCCTCGCTTATATCGACGCCGTTTACATTGACATCGGGAACGCTCGTCATGTCGCAACCTCGCTTCCCCACTCCTGGCTGAGCCAGATCCGGACCTCCAGCTACCCAGAACGACTGGCTACATGCCGGCCGTCCCTGCACGCCATACGACGTGCCAGGCCGCCCCCGGCCACATCAGCCGCCGATCTACGATGAGACGCATGCCCGAATTTCGCTATGCCGACCTGCTGCCGCTCGGCGAGGACACCACCGAATACCGCCAGCTCACCGTCGACGGGATCGCCCCGCGTTCCGCGTTCGGGCGGGATTTCATCGAGGTCGAGCCGGACGCGCTCGCGCTGCTGACCGAGACCGCGATGCGGGACATCGCGCACCTGCTGCGGCCCGGGCACCTGCGGCAGCTCCGGTCGATCCTGGACGACCCCGAGGCGAGCGGGAACGACCGGTTCGTGGCCCGCGACCTGCTGCAGAACGCGTGCATCGCGGCGGGCGGGGTGCTGCCGATGTGCCAGGACACCGGTACCGCGATCGTGATGGGCAAGCGAGGCCAGCAAGTGCTCACCGACGGCCGCGACGAGGAGCACATCGCCCGCGGCGTCTATGACGCCTACACAAAGCTGAACCTGCGCTACTCCCAGCTCGCGCCGCTGACCATGTGGGAGGAGAAGAACACCGGCAGCAACCTGCCGGCCCAGATCGAGCTGTACGCGACCGGCGGGGACGCGTACAAGTTCCTGTTCATGGCCAAGGGCGGCGGCTCGGCGAACAAGTCGTACCTGTACCAGGAGACCAAGGCGGTGCTCAGCCCCGGTGCCATGGCCAAGTTCCTCGAGGAGAAGATCCGCTTGCTCGGCACCGCCGCGTGCCCCCCGTATCACCTCGCGATCGTCGTGGGCGGGACCAGTGCGGAGTTCGCCTTGAAGACCGCCAAGTACGCATCGGCGAGATACCTGGACACGCTGCCAACGGCCGGCTCGGCGGCCGCTCACGGGTTCCGCGACACCGAACTCGAGCAGCAGGTGCTGGAGATCACGCGCCGGGCCGGGATCGGCGCCCAGTTCGGCGGCAAGTACTTCTGCCACGACGTCCGGGTGATCCGGCTGCCCCGGCACGGCGCATCCTGCCCGGTGGCGATCGCGGTGTCCTGCTCGGCGGACCGCCAGGCGCTCGGCAAGATCACCCGCGACGGGGTGTTCCTCGAGCGGCTGGAGACGGACCCGGCGCAGTACCTGCCGGATACCAGCGAAGAAGAGCTCGATGCCGACGTCGTTCGGATCGACCTGTCCCGGCCCATGGACGAGATCCGGGCCGAGCTGTCCAGGTACCCGATCAAGACGCGCCTGGCGCTGACCGGCCCGATGGTCGTGGCCAGGGACATCGCTCACGCCAAGATCTCGGAACGCCTGGCCAGAGGCGAGCCGATGCCGGCCTACCTCCGGGACCACGCGGTGTACTACGCGGGGCCGGCCAAGACACCCGAGGGCTATGCGTCGGGGTCGTTCGGGCCGACCACGGCCGGGCGGATGGACTCCTACGTGGACGAGTTCCAGGCCGCGGGCGGATCGCTGGTGATGCTGGCCAAGGGGAACCGGTCGGCCGCGGTCACCGAGGCGTGCCGCAAACATGGCGGGTTCTACCTGGGGTCGATCGGCGGCGCCGCCGCCAAGCTGGCACGGGAGTGCATCACCAAGGTCGAGGTGCACGAGTACCCCGAGCTTGGCATGGAGGCAGTCTGGAAGATCGAGGTCCGCGACTTCCCCGCGTTCATCATCGTCGACGACAAGGGCAACGATTTCTTCGCGGACGTCACCGCGCCCAGGCAGCCGCTGCTGACCATCGGCGGCCCGCGATGACCGACACCAAGCCGGGATTCCGCGTCGAGCACGACTCGATGGGCGAGGTGCTCGTGCCCGAGGACGCCCTGTGGGGCGCCAACACGCAGCGGGCCGTGGAGAACTTCCCGGTGTCCGGCGAACGGCTGCCGCGGGAGCTGATCGGCGCGCTGGCCTCGATCAAGGGCGCGGCGGCGGCGGTCAACGGCAGGCTCGGCGTGCTCGAGCCTGACATGGCCGAGGCGATCCACGACGCGGCCGCCGAGGTGGCACGCGGTGACTACGACGACCAGTTCCCGATCGACGTGTACCAGACCGGCTCCGGAACCTCGTCGAACATGAACGCCAACGAGGTCATCGCGACCCTGGCCACGAGGCGCCTGGGCAGGCCAGTGCACCCGAACGATCACGTGAACGCGTCGCAGTCGTCCAACGACGTGTTCCCGTCGGCCATCCATATCGCCGCGGCCCGGCTGATCAAGCAGTCGCTGCTGCTCGCGCTCGACCGGCTGGCCGCCGCGCTGGGCGGCAAGGCGAGCGAGTTCGCCGACGTGGTCAAGAGCGGCCGGACCCACCTGATGGACGCCACGCCGGTCACGCTGGGCCAGGAGTTCGGCGGGTACGCGGCGGCGGTGCGGCACGGCGCCGAGCGGATCGCCGAGACCCTGCCCGATATCGGCGAGCTGCCGCTGGGCGGCACCGCGGTTGGCACCGGGCTGAACGCGCCACGCGGGTTCGCCGCCGCGGTGATCGCCCGCCTGGCCGAGGACATGAGCCTCCCCCTGACCGAGGCCCGTGACCACTTCGAGGCGGCCGGGGCGCGGGACGCGCTGGTCGCGGCCAGCGGAGTGCTCCGCTCGATCGCGGTCTCGGAGTACAAGATCTGCAACGATCTGCGGCTGATGAACTCGGGGCCGCTGACCGGGCTGGCCGAGATCCGGGTCCCGGACCTGCAGCCCGGTTCGTCGATCATGCCGGGGAAGGTCAACCCGGTGATCTGTGAGGCCGTCTGCCAGGTCTGCGCCCAGGTGATCGGTGACGACGCGGCGGTCGCGTTCAGCGGCGCGGCCGGCAACTTCGAGCTGAACGTGATGATGCCGGTCATCGGCCAGAATCTGCTCGACTCGATCAGGCTGCTGTCGTCGGCGTCCCGGCTGCTCGCCGACCGGTGCGTGGACGGCATCGTCGCGGACGTGGAGCGGATGCGGCGGTTCGCCGAGTCCTCGCCGTCGATCGTCACCGCCCTGAACCGGTTCCTCGGCTACGAGGCGGCAGCGGCGGTCGCGCACGAAGCGCTGGCGACCGGCAAGACGATCAGGGAAGTGGTGATCTCGCGCGGGCACGTCGAGCGGGGCGATCTCACCGAGGAGCAGCTAGACGCCGCGCTCGACGTCCTGGCGATGACCCGCCCTGGCGCGCAGTAGCGCCAAATTCACAACTGGCTCACAGGATTATCGCTGGTAACGGCGATAACGTCCGGGCCATGCACAACGCGACGGCCGCCACCGCGGGGCGCCTGGTGTCTGAGCGCTACCGGCTGCAGGAGCCTATCGGCCGCGGGGCCATGGGGGTCGTCTGGCGCGGCAGGGATGAGCTGCTCGCCCGGGAGGTTGCGGTCAAGGAGGTCCGGGCCGCCGCCGACAACGACAGCATCTACCAGCGGACGCTCCGCGAGGCTAAGGCCGCGGCCCGGCTGAACCACCCGGGCGTGGTCACGGTCTTCGACGTGGTCGAAGACGACGGCAGCCCCTGGATCGTGATGGAGCTCGTCCAGGCGAGGTCGCTCGACCGGCTGATCGCCGAGGACGGCCCGCTCCGGCTGCTTCAGGCGGCGCAGGTCGGCCAGCAGCTGCTCAGCGCGCTGGAGTGTGCGCACGCGGCCGGCGTGCTGCACCGGGACGTCAAGCCGGGGAACGTGCTGGTCGCCGCCGACAACGCCGTGAAGCTGACCGATTTCGGCATAGCCACCTATCCGGGCGATCCCGCGCTCACCCAGGTCGGGATGGTGTTCGGGACGCCGGGGTACACCGCGCCCGAGCGGGTACGCGGCGAGGCGGCGACTCCCGCCTCTGATCTGTGGTCACTCGGTGCCACCCTCTACACGGCCGTGGAGGGCCGCGGCCCGTTCGATCGGCCCGGCGGTTCGGCTGCGATCTTCGCGGGGGTGGCCAACGAACCCGCCCCGCGGGCCCCGTCGGCAGGCCCGCTCGGTCCCGTCATCGACGCGCTGCTGCGGATCGACCCGGCTCGGCGCCCCGACGTTGCCACGACCGCCAGGCTGCTGGACGACGCGGCCGCGCAGGCCTATTCCGAACCGGCGTTCCCCGGTGGCTTCACCGCGCCCGGCTATCCCGCGTTCGCCGATGTCCGGGAGTTCCCGCCGATGCCGCCGCCTGCCGACCTGCCAGTGTCGGCCGACCTGCCCGAGTTCCTGGACCAGCCGGTGGCGGCGGGCCTGCCCGCTCCCCCGGCCTCCAGTCCCCCGGCCTCCAGTCCCCCGGCCTCCAGCCCTCCGGCCTCCAGCCCTCCAGCCTCCAGCCCCCCGGCCGCCGGGCCTGCTCAGCCGCGGTCACGGGGGCCCGGGCGAGCCCTCGTGGTCGCGGCCTTGGCGGTCGCGATGGCAGCGGCCGCCTTCATCGGCTATGCGGTGTACCCGCGGTCGCCGAGCGCGGCCAGCGACCCGGACCCGGCGCCGGCGCCGGCGGTCCATGGCAGCGGGACGGGCGGCCGGGCGGCCAACGGCACCGCAAGCACGGGGACCGGTGGCCGGAGCACGGCATCATTGGGCAGCGGCGACGACCCGGCATCGGGAAGCAGTTCCGCGAACAGCGGTGGCGGCGACCCATCCGCCGGTTACCAGTGGTTCCAGGTCACGCCTGCCAGCAGCGGCACCGCGGCCGGATTCAAGGTGGCCGTCCCCGCGAGCTGGCAGCTGACCACGCAAGGCCTGGTCAGCTACTTGCGACCGCCATCTGGGCGTGCCTACATCGAGATCAGCCTGGAGCCGTTCACCTACCCAGGGCCGCTGCGGGAAGCCGCTTACCTGCAGGCGCAGGCGCTCCGGCAGGACCTGTACCCGGGGTACCGGCTCGTCGCGATCAGGCCCGGAACGTTGCTGGGCCAGCCGGACGCGGCGTGGCGGTTCAGCGGGCTGCAGGGCGGCACAGAGCGCGTCGGTGTCCTGCAGTGGCTGGTCAGCGTCCCGACGCCCGCCGGGACGCAAGCCTACGAGCTGGCCGTCTCGGCCCCGTCGCCCGCGTTCACCTGGGCGCTGTCGGTCTTCCGCCGGGCGATGCTGACGTTCCAGCCGCTGACGTAGCCGACTGGCTGCGCCGGCCCGGACGAACGGGACCCGGCTGGCATTGCGGGGGCTGCCAGCCGGGTCCCGTCAGTTATCGCTACAGTGCCTCAGCTCTCAGTACCAGCCGTCAGCCTCCTCGTGCGCCCACGCGCCGCACGGCGACCCGTACAGGGACTTGATGTAGCTCAGTCCCCAGCGGATCTGGGTGGCGGCGTCGGTCTGCCAGTCAGCCCCTGCGCTGGCCATCTTCGACCCGGGCAGGGCCTGTGGGATCCCGTAGGCACCGGAAGTCGGGTTAGTGGCGTAGACGTTCCAGCCACTTTCCTGATTCCACAGCGAGACCAGGCAGGAGAACTGGCCGGATGACCAGCCGTACGAGCCGAGCATGCCCATTGCGATCTGCTGCGCCGAGCCCGAAGGCGCCGGGGCAGGCGGTGGCGAGGCCTGACTCTGCTGCTCTGGCTGCTGCTGCGCCTGCTCCTGCGCCGCCTGGTCCGCGGCCGCCTCGGCTGCGGCCCTGCGTGCGGCCTCTTGTTTCCTGCGGGCCGCCTGCTGGGCAGCAGTTTGCTGTGCGACGAGCGCGGTGATTTGGTCCTGCCGTAGAGCAGACATGACCTTGGAGATCTGGACTTGCGAAGCTAGCGTTCCTGCGCCGTCCAACTTGGCCGAGTTAGCGTCCTGTTGGGTAGCTGCTGACGGGACTGCAGCCGACTGGGATGCGGCGGCGGCTGGCCAGAAGGCCACCACCCCGGAGGCCGCCGCCGCGGTGAGGACGGTCGAGCCTGTTACTGCCATCGTGAGCTTTGAGGGTTTTCCGTGCAGGGGGGTACGACGTCGTATGCGGGACAATAGGGGCCCTTGGTCGGGCGCGCGATGCGCGCTCGGCTTCCACCCAAAACCGCACTGTCAAGCCACCGTCGATCCGGGGCATGCAGCGGCGTACAGGACTTGACGCGAGATCAGGGCGACCGGGCCACTCGGGGCAGCCGTCATGCACGCTGGGTGCTTCGGCATCCACATTGCCCAAGAATCTCGACCACTGGCGCCAGAAACGGCTCGAAATCCGTATGACGTATATCACAGCACGGCCACTCCTATCCGAGGATTTTTAATCCATTTTGTCCATTTCTCAGGATTGACTGGAGGCGGCTAATCGGGCTCGTCTGTGTGATTACAAATCGCACATGGTTGATAACTCCACGCGACCGGCATAGCCTGTGACGAGGCCATTCACGATGTCGCCGAGGCAGCGCCTTAGCCATCCTGGGTAGCGACTCTGCTACTCACAGCTAACGGGCCGTTCCTTCATTGAGCGGGCGGCCCGAACCGCATTCCGGCCTGTCAAAGTAGCCGGGGAAAGGGAAAGACAGCGGGAAAGGCGACGCGGAAGGGCCGCGAAACGGCGCCTAATACCAGCCGTCGGCTTCCTCGTGCGACCACGCACCGCAGGGTGTGCCGTACACCGACTTGATGTACCCGAGTCCCCACTTGATTTGCGTGGTCGGGTTGGTCTGCCAGTCAGGACCGGCGCTGGCCATCTTGGACCCTGGCAGAGCCTGCGGGATGCCGTACGCGCCACTGGCGTTCTCGGCGTTGTAGACCCAGCCGCTCTCGCGCTGCCAAAGGTCATCCAGGCAGCCCCACTGCGAACTGGCGAACCCGTACGAGGAGAGCAGGCCGAACGCAGTGGACTGAGCCGTGCCCGGGTCGGGCGGCGGCATGTTCACGAGCACCGAGTCGGAACCGCTGCTGCCGCTGGACCCGCTGGATCCGCCGGACAAGGAGGACTGGCTGGTGGCCATCTTCGGGTTCCCGACCATGGTCAGCGTCTGGGACGCGGCATCCACCAGGATCATCTGCTGGCGTTCCTTCTCCAGCAGAGTGGCGGAGTGACTGGTCGGAATCGCGGCCAAAGCCGCGGCCGCAGGATCGGCGCCGCTGCTGGCCATGTGCATCTCGACCAAGACGCCGCCAGCAACTGCCACGAGCGCGGTCATCGTAGTGACCAGGAGAAAGCTGAGTCGCCTGCGCCCGCGGCGCTTGACGGGAGCCCGCCTCCGGTGCTGTGACAATGCGGTCCTTCCGTCGGCCAAGCCCGCGGAGCGGACCGCTCTGCGCGCAGACCGCTGCGGTACAGGGCAGCGAGTCAGGTGACGGATGGGGCCAATGCGACGCCGGGAGACTTGAGGTGGCAGAACCACGCATGTGGGTCCAGTACCGTCGCCGACCTACGTTGCCAGAAGCGAAGGAGTGGACCAAGCGCTTCCGTAGAAAAAGTTGTGTTGCAAACACAGGAATTGCGTTTCACACATCACAGTTTGGCAACGCGTAAGGTAGCAATTACTCGGCGTAAGGGCTCGATGTTGTGATCACCACTCCCGGATAAGTGGCGCGCCGCGACACGCCGGGCCATCCCCGGCGGCCCCTCGGATGGGTTAACTTCCAAAGAGGGCATCGCTGCTGCGATCGGTGGCGATAGTGAGCAGTCCGCCGAGCCGGATAGTGACAGTAAGCAACTGACAGACCCGCGAATGGTTACGATAAGCAATTGACGGCCGGACGGGTGGTGATGGTGAGCAGCAGCCCGGGATCAGGACCCGAGGCCAGCGGCGCGGGCCCGGTGCCCGGCCAGACCCGGCCCGGCGTGACCGGTGGCGCAGCCCGTGGCTCTGCCGACCGCAGCATGTGGGACGTCGGGGCCGGCAACGCCGAGACGGTGCTGGCCGAAGCGCGCAAGGCCCTGTTCGTGATGGTCGGGTTCCTCGCCATCCTGTGGATCATCCAGATCGCCAACTGGGCCGATCATTACCAGCTCACATTCGAGTACGGAATCCGGCCCAGGGACGCCGCCAGCCTTCCGGACATCCTGACCGCTCCGTTCCTGCACTTCAACTGGGCCCACATCGAGGGGAACTCGGGCCCGCTGTTCATCTTCGGCTTCCTGGCGGCGTACCGCGGCGTGACCAAGTTCTTCGGCGTGACCGTGCTGGTCATCCTGACCAGCGGTCTGGGCGCGTGGATCTTTGAGAGCCCGAGTTCTGTCAGCGCCGGCGCGAGCGGAGTGGTGTTCGGGTATTTCGGCTACATCATGGTCCGCGGGTTCTTCGACCGGCACCCGATCGACATGCTGATCGGTGCCGTCATGGCGCTCTGCTTCGCGTACCAGTTCACCGTGCTGCTCCCGCACGCTGGAATCGGGTGGCAGGCGCACATCGGCGGGCTGGTCGGAGGCATAGCGGCTGGCTGGATATTCAGGGAACGCCGGACCGGCGCCCGACCGGGCAAGGGGTCCGTCCGCTCGAAGTCGGCGTCGGCCGCGAGCGGCCCGCGGGCCGACCTGCACAAGCAGCTAGACGATCTCGGCCTGTGAGGCACATGTCCATCATCGACGCGCACCACCACGTCTGGGATCTGTCCGTGCATGATCAGCCGTTCCTCGACCAGCCCGGACTGGAGCCGTTGCGCAGGAACTTCCTGCTCGCCGACCTCGAGCCCGAGGCCGCCGCCCAGGGGGTCACATCCACGGTCGTGGTGCAGACGATCACCAAGCCGGAGGAGACGCCCGAACTGCTCACGCTCGCCGCGACCAGCGACCTGGTCGCCGGCGTGGTCGGCTGGGTAGACCTCGAAGCGCCGGGCGTGCCGGATGCCATAGCCGCGCTCCGGCAGCTTCCCGGGGGCGACCGGCTGGTGGGAATCCGCCATACGGTGCTGACCGAGCCCGACCCCGACTGGCTGGCCAGGCCGGCCGTGCTGCACGGGCTGGCCGCGGTGGCCGACGCCGGGCTCGTCTACGACGTGGTCGCGGCCGGCGCGCAGCTTCGGGCGGCCGTCACCGCCGCGACCGCGACGCCGCAGCTGACCTTCGTGCTCGATCATCTCGGCAATCCCGAGATCGGTTCCGGGGTCGACGAGTCGTGGGCGAACACGTTCCGCGCATTCGCCGCGCTGCCGAACACGGTGGGCAAGTTCTCCGGCTTCCTCGGCGAGCTCCCACCGGGCCGGGCGGACCTGGCGGACCCGCTGCTGCGGCCCCACTACGAGATCGCAATGGCCGGCTTCGGCCCGGACCGGCTCATGTTCGGCTCGGACTGGCCGGTCAGCACGATGCACGTCGGCTACGCCGGCGTGTGCGCGGCGGCGCGAGCGCTCACCGCCGACCTGAGCGAGGCCGAGAAGTCCGCGATCTTCAGCGGCACGGCGCGGCGAATCTACCGCCTCGACCCGCCCGCCGCTTCTTGATCGTGGTGGATCGCGACCACATAGCGTAAAAAAAAAAAAAAAAAAAAAAAAAAAAAAAAAAAAAAAAAAAAAAAAAAAAAAAAAAAAAAAAAAAAAAAAAAAAAAAAAAAAAAAAAAAAAAAAAAAAAAAAAAAAAAAAAAAAAAAAAAAAAAAAAAAAAAAAAAAAAAAAAAAAAAAAAAAAAAAAAAAAAAAAAAAAAAAAAAAAAAAAAAAAAAAAAAGTTAAAAAAAAAAAAAAAAAAAAAAAAAAAATAGAAAAAAAAAAAAAGATAGAAAAAAAAAAAAAAAAAAAAAAAAAAAAAAAAAAAAAAAAAAAAAAAAAAAAAAAAAAAAAAAAAAGAAAAAAAAAAAAAAAAAAAAAAAAAAAAAAAAAAAAAAAAAAAAAAAAAAAAAAAAAAAAAAAAAAAGAAAAAAAAAAAAAAAAAAAAAAAAAAAAAATAGAAAAAAAAAAAGAAAAAAAAAAAAAAAAACTAAAAGGAAAAAAAAAAAAAAAAAAAAAAAAAAAAAAAAAAAAAAAAAATGAAAAAAGAAAAGTCACATCCTTCATTCTGAAAAAAAAAAAAAAAAAAAAAAAAAAAAGAAAAAAAAAAAAAAAAAAAAAAACAATAAAAAATTATCAAAAAAAAACAATAATCTACCTTCCAGCATATGGCTTACCAATAGCCCTGGCTAAGACCGTCCATAGCCTCTTCTAAAACCCGCCTGCTCTGGCTTCAGAAACACATCCAAGATAAAAAAAAAAAAAAAAAAAAAAAAAAAATATAAAAAAAAAAAAAAAGAGACTGAACAAAAGATAATAAATACAACTCTGAATCTCTCAGCAAGCTATAAAGCAGTCGTAGTGCAGCTAGACAAAGAACAACAAAAACAGAGCGAAGAAGAAAGACTCGAAGACGAAGGTCACAAACGGAAACGGGACGCTCGCTGTGACGGGACGGGGGGGGTGGGTAACAAAATCCACCACGATCAAGCAAAAGCCGCGACGCAGCCTGGGCCGGCCCCACCATAAATAACGGAGCGTTGCAGCAGCCCGTCCAGCCGCTACCCACGGTAGGCAGGTGACTCTACTTCTCCTCGGCCGCTGCGGCGGGTGGGACGGGAGGGTCAGGCGCGTCCGCAGCGGCGGGTGGGGTTTCGGAGTCCGCGGGCTGGGGCTGGTCAGCTGACTCGGCCTTACCGGTCGGCTCGGCTTCTGGACTGGTGCCCTCGGTGATGCCCAGGTGGCGCTCGATCGCTTCTATCCGCTGCGTCAGCTTGGCGAGCGTGGACAGCAGCTCGACGACCCAGCGCTCGCCCTGGGCGCGCAGCCGCACCGGCTCGGCGGCGGCCGCGATGCGTGTTGGCCGGTCGCCCTTTTCGCTGTGAACCAGGTGAACGACCTGCTGCCGGACCCGGTTCAGGTCGGCGCCGAGCCGGACCAGCACCTGGGCGGCGACGCCCTCACCCTCGCGGATCAGGCCGAGCAGGATGTGCTCGGTGCCGATGTAGTTGTGGCCGAGCTGCAGCGCCTCGCGCAGCGACAGCTCCAGCACCTTCTTGGCCCGGGGCGTGAACGGGATGTGCCCCGACGGCGCCTGCTGCCCCTGGCCGATAATCTCCTCGACCTGCTGGCGCACCGCCTCAAGGCTTATACCTAACGACGTCAGCGCCTTGGCAGCGACGCCCTCGCCCTCGTGGATCAGCCCGAGCAGGATGTGCTCGGTGCCGATGTAGTTGTGGTTCAGCATCCTGGCCTCTTCCTGAGCCAGGACCACGACCCGCCGCGCCCGGTCGGTAAACCTCTCGAACATCTCGCACCGCCTCCGTTTCAGTCTGCACTGCTGTGCGCAGTCCGCAAGCCGAAGCGGGGCGAACTTCATGATCTGGCTGATTGGCGGCCACTCGCGAGCACGCGGCGACGATCCTTGCGTCGCTGACGCTCCTCAGGTGGCGCGCCCGCGCCACCGAGGCGCGGACACGGCGCAGCCGGTCATGCCCATGCGGCGATTCGCTGCCTGGCCGACTCGTACAGCGCGACCGACGCGGCCATCGCGGCGTTCAGCGAGCTGGCCGTGCCAAGCATCGGAATCCTGGCCAGCTCGTCGCACGCCTCGCGCCAGGCCGCGCTGAGCCCGGCCGTCTCGTTGCCGACCAGCAGCAGCGTCGGCCGGGTGAAGTCGACCCCGGTGACGTCCAGCCCGCCGTGCTCGTCGGTGCCGACCAGCCGGACGCCAACTCCGCCGTCCCGGATCGCCGCGACCCAGTCCAGCACCGGCCGGTGGGACGCGACCCGGACCACCGGCAGGGAGAACAGCGAGCCGGTGCTGGCCCGCACGGACCGGGGGTCGTAGGGGTCGGCCGCGTGACCGGTGACGATCACCCCGGACGCCCCGAACGCATCCGCCGACCGGATCAGCGTGCCCAGGTTCCCCGGGCTGGCCGGCCGGTCGGCGACGACACCGAGCATGGCGGGACCCACCGGGATCCGGGCCAGGTCGTCGGCGGGCAGCTCGGCCACTGCCAGCAGCTCTGGTGGCCCTTCGTCCTTCTCGCCCAGCTCCCGCATCAGCTCGGCCGACACCGCAATCTTCGTCGCAGCGACCGCGTCAAGCGTCTCCCGCGCCCACCGCGACGCTTCGGCGTCCGCGTTGTACAGCAGAACCCGGATCGGCCAACCGTTACGCAACGCCAGCGTGATCGGCCGGACGCCCTGGACGATGAACTCGCCGCTGCGCTGCCGCTTGGCGCGGTTGTCCAGCAGCGCTGCCCACTGCTGGAACCGTGCGTTGCGGCTGGTTACCCGCATTTCTGCACCGACCAGGTCAGGGCCGGGGGGTGAACCCGGGCGCAGACCGGGTTGCCGCTGGCATCCGTCAGGCGGATTCGGGCGACGAGCCGGTGGCCCGGGCGCATGGCCGCCTCGATCACGCCCGGCTCCACATCGACGAGGCGGAGCTTGGCCCCGCGGAAGAGCCGCAACGTGCCGTCGCCGGGTGCGTCGCCCCAGGCCAGGCCCAGGTGGCGATCGTCGCGAGCCCCGCGCACGAACGGGCCGCCGAAGTCCAGGCCGTCGTCGCCGCGGCGGACGGTCACCGGGAGCTCCCAGCGGGCCGACGGGGCGTCGCCGGGCACCGGCTCGAGGGCCTGCGCGCCGCCGCGGCCGGGCAGATCCAGCTGGGGCCGGGCGTCGTCGCGGCCGGTCAGCGCGACGTGCACGCTGCGGTGCACCGTGCCGTTCGGTTCCGGGTGGCAGGTCAGCCCGGGCAGGCCGAACCCGTCGATCAGCACGCTCAGCGTCCCCAGCACGGGCGCCGGGCGCCGCGCCGGGCGCCGCGGGGCGGGCGGTGCCACGCTCTCGTCGTACGCGCGCCGCAGCCAGCCGACCACCTCCCCGTCGACCTCGCCAGGATCGCCAAGCGCGATGCGGAGATTGATCGTGCCGCTGGCGATGTTCTTGGCCACGAGCAGACGGCCGTTGGGCGCCATGCCATCGAGCCGCAGGCCGAGATCCACCCGGCTCTTGGTCGTGGCCTGCACCGCGGCGAACGTGCGCCGGGGCGAGACCAGGCTGACGCAGGTCTTGCGTGCCTGCACGGTCACCGGGCCGAGCGCGGACGCCGCCACGAGCACCGCGTCGAGGACCGGCCGCAGCTGCGGGCGGTCGCTCGTACTGGCCGTCAACCAGCTCGTCGGCCTCGGCGCCCGCGGCGTCGCGTTCCGGACCGTCAGGAACAGCGCGGCGGCCAGGAACAGCGCGGCGGCGTTCCACTTCATCGTGGAGCCGGCGCCAGCTGGGGAATTCGTATTCGCGCGCGAGCGCGAGCTGCGCGGTGGACAGCGTGACCTTGTCCGAGACCGACCGCAGCCGACGCAGCGCGTCCGGGTCGCCGCCCTGTGCGGCACGCTGCAGTTCGCGTGCCTGGCGGCGGAGCTGACCAATGTCGGGGCGGTCGGGAAGCTGGGGCATGACGTCTCCTCCTGAGCCCGGGGCCCGCGTTCCGCGCTCGAGCGAAGACGGTTTGCTATCCAGCAAGGAGCAACCGCGACCAGCAGAGGCGGACTCAGTCCTTCCCGCGGACCCGGCGGTGCCCTCCCGCACCGCTCCCGAGCGTACTCCGGGGCCGCGACACCCGTCGATCCTGGCGGGGTCAGGGCAGGCGGGCGGCGAGATAGGCGGTCAGCGCGATGAGTACGGCGCCGGTCCCGGCCAGCAGCCCGGCGGCCGCGAGGACGGCCGAGTTCGCCGCGGTGGCGTGCGTGGTCAGCACGTGCTCAGCAGCAGCGGGCCCATCGGGCTGACCGGGATCAGCAGCAAGGCCACGAACAGGCCGACCTCGAGGCAGATCCGCCAGCGCGCGGTCCACGAGCGGGGGCACCAGCAGCGCGCCGCTTTTATCCTGCAGGCCAGCGGGACATGGGATTGCTGGCATTGGATCACAAAATGGTCTCGGTCACCGTCTTGAGCTCCCCGCATGCCTCGTGTGCGGCGTCCAGTGCTGCGGCCATCGTCTCGGCATCAAGGCCGGCCCGGTCCAGGGCGTCGCTGACGGCGCGCACACAACTGGCCGCGCCGACTCCCTGGCCGTGTGACACGGCCCCCTTCACGTGCTCGACCTCGAGGAACGCGGCAAGCTGGCCGAGCAGCTGCGGCATCAGCGACATGGCCAGCGAAAGACTTGCGATCACGTCGGCCACGTCGGCCGGGTTCTGGAGCTCGTCGCCCGGACCGAGCGTCAGGTCCTGCAACGCCCTGACTGCCTCGGCTACCGAGATCGCTGTTCTCCTCAGCGCAGCCAAGGCGGCTTCCGGTTCGTTGGTGATTCCCCCTCCGCTTCGCGCGTCATGTCCGGGCCGAGGCTGGCTCCGGCTCACGGTGCGGCCGTGCCGGGCGCCGCCAGCGCCTGCGCGGCAGCCCGGCGCTGGTCAGGTAGCGGCGATGCGCCCACGGACCGAGCAGGGCCACCACCGCAAACAGACCCGCCGCCACCAACAGGTCGGCGCTGCCGCCCAGCCACCGCTGCAGCAGCACCTCGGCGCCGAGCGCGGCAAGGATCAGCCCGATCTTCGCGGTGATGAGCCTCCCCCAGAGCAGGCGGGCCTGCGGGCCGCCCCGCCCGCCGCGGTAGCGGCGTTGGGCCCGGACCTGGAGCGGAATCGTGAGCGCCAGCACCAGCAGGCGCAGCAGCAGGGTGTGCACGCCCCAGTGCCGATGCGCGGGGTCGAGCAGGTAGCCGATCAGCCAGCTGACGCCGAGCGCGCCGGCCACGACAGCGAGCCGCATGGCGATCAGCCAGGTGAGGTAATCCGACGTGCTCGCTCCCGACCGGGCCTGGCGAAGGCGGTACCGCAGCGTCACCCACAGCAGTGGCCGGATGGTCAGCAGCACGGCCACGGTGCGCAGCGCGTGCTCCCACGCGGGCTCGCCGGAATGGCCCACCCACAGGCCAGCCAGTACCGCGCCAAGGATCGCGTACCGGATCGGCAGCCTACCTCGCGGCCCGGGCGGATGCGCCGTCGTGGAGGTCCGCCGCCGGCTCAGTGCTCACGATTCTGGCCGGGATTCGCATGCCATGACGCCGGCGAACAGCCAGCGCAGCGCCTCACCGTACAGTTCGGCCGAGACGTGGTCCGGATCGAGGCGGCGCTGCCGCACCATGCCCTGGAACAGGGCGGACACCACTATGGCCAGCCGCGCCGCGAGGTCGCCGGGGTGCTGGCCGGTCCGTCGCAGACCGGCTTCGATCAGCCGTTCCAGCGGCTCCCGCCGTTGCCGCAGCCGCGCCGCGAAGGTGTCCATGACCTCGGGGTTGCGCACGGCGTACAGCCAGAACTCGGCTTGCAACGGAGCGAGGTCCATGTCCTTGTCGGCCACGTCGATCATCTGCTGGCCCAGCGCGGTCCACGTCGTCTCGGCGGTCGGGTGTCCCTCTGCAAGGACCTGCGCGGTCTCACTGACCCGCTCGCGGGCACGCCCCGCCATCAGCTCCAGGAACAGTTCGCTCTTGCTCGCGAAGTTCGAATACAGTGCCCCGACCGTGAACCCGGCCTCCTCGGCGATCTCCTCGACGGACGCGCCGGCGAACCCCTTGCGGGCGAACGTGCGCGCCGCCGCGTCCAGCAGCAGTTCCCTGGTGCGGGCCTTGGCCTCGGCCCGGGTGAGCCGCTTCCGCGGTTGTTCCAGATCTCCCTCACTCACATAACGAACACTATTTGAATAGTGGTTATGATGTCAAAGTGGAGCCACCGACGACGCCGTGATGAGGAGCGGGCCATGCAGTCGCCAAACATCCTGCTGATCATGTCGGACCAGCACCGGGCGAGCGTGATGGGATGCGCGGGCGACCCGGTGGTTCGCACGCCGCACCTGGACCGGCTCGCCGCCGAGGGAATCCGGTTCGACAACGTCTACTGCCAGGGCCCGCTGTGCATGCCGTCCCGGGCGTCGCTGCTCACCGAGAGGTACGTCCGCGACCACGGCGTGCTGCAGAATGCCTGGGACACCCCGACGACGCTGCCGACCTTTGTCGGCGACGTTGCCGCAGCCGGGTACCACACCTCGTGCATCGGCAAGATGCACCTGTGGGTGCACGGCAGCGGCCTGCGGTCCGGCGGGCGCCGGACCAGCGATACCCGCGAGCGCGCCGGGCAGATGCGCGGTTACGGCTTCGCCGAGCCGATCGAGACCGCGGGCAAGCTGGCCAGCGCCCGGATCACCAGCGAGTACACCGACCACCTGACCGACCGCGGCCGGTACGGCAGCTACCGGGAATGGATGGCGGCACGCAGGTATGCGTCGCAGCCGGCTGGCGGGAGGGTACGGCGGCTGCCGATCTGGACGACCGGTTCCAACCCGATGACCGGGGATGACTACATCGACGCCTGGCACGGGCGCCGGGCGGCCGAGTGGCTGGAGGCGTACGACCGCCTACAGCCGTTCTTCCAGTGGGTCGGGTTCCCCGGGCCGCACGACCCGTGGGACGCACCAGCCGAGTATGCCGAGCCGTACCGGCACGCGGACATGCCCATGCCAGGGTCGCTGCGGCGACCCGAGGTGGCCGGCAGCGACCCGTTCAAGAGCTTTCTTGATTATTTCGTGAACGTGCACAGCGATTCGCAGCACCTGACCGATGCCGCGATCGCGGAGATCCGCAGGTACTACTACGGCAACGTCAGCGTGATCGACGACGCGATCGGGCGGATGCTGGCCGCGCTGCAGCGCCGCGGGATGCTCGACGACACCTGGGTGATCTACACGTCGGATCACGGCGAGATGATGGGCGAGCACCGGATGCTCACCAAGATGGTGTTCTACGATCCGGCGGTGAGGGTGCCGCTGATCATCCGCCCGCCGGGCGGCTGTGCTCCCCGGGTCGTGCCGGAGCTGGTCGAGCACGTTGACCTGGCGGCTACGATCCGCGACATCGCCGACTCCGCCGGGGACCCTTCCTTCGAGGGCCGGTCGCTGCTCGGCTGGGCGGGCGGCGGCACCGGACTGCGCCGGCCCGCGGTGTTCAGCGAGAACTTCGGGCTCGGGATGGTCCGCACGGCTGAGTACAAGCTCGTGTTCGTGGAGGACACGCTGGAGCCGGTGCAGCTGTTCGACCTGGTTGCCGACCCGCTCGAGGACGTCAACGTGGTCGGCCGCAGCGACCACCGCAGGACCCGCGACACGCTGATGGAGACCCTAGTGGCTCCGTTCCTGGCCCCGGGCCTGGTCCGGCACGGCCCCGGGCTGCTTGACCGGCTTCGCGCAGCGCAGGTTACCTGACCTCCAGCGAGCCACCCATGACGGGCTGGGCGCCGTGGGTGGCTCGCGGTCCCGCGGTCGGGTGTCCCTACGGTGCGGTCGCGATCGCGATCGCGTACGGGTTGGGCTGGGCCGAGATCGCCGGCAGCGCAGTGTTGGTGGCCATCTCGATGGGCGTCACCGTCCCGGGAAGATCGCTGGTCACGTACGCGGTTGCGCCGCTGGGCGTGATGGCGATCTGGCTCGGGCCGCCGACGGTGACCGGGCTGAGCGCAGTGTTGGTAGCGGTCCGTATCGGGGTTACTGCGTCCAGGCCGGTGCAGACGTAGGCGGTCTTCCCGTTCGGGGTTATCGCGATGGCGGCGGCATTCCCTGCGACGGCGATCGGGCTGAGCGCGGTGTTGGTGGCCACGTTGATCGGGGTCACCGAGCCGAAGCCTTCGGAGCCATAGTCGCTGGCGTAGACGGTCTTGCCGTTCGGCGTGATCGCCAGGTAGTAGGGACTGCTTCCCACGGCAATGGGCGCCAGCGCGGTGTTGGTCGCGACATTGATCGGGGTCACCGTGCCGGAGCCGCTGTTCGCGACGTACACGGTCTTGCCATTCGGCGTGATCACGATGGCGGCCGGGGTGGAGCCCACGGGGATCGGGGCCAGCGCGGTATTGGTGGCCGTGTCAATCGGCGTCACCGTGTCCGCGTCCTCGTTGATGACGTACGCGGTCTTGCTGTTCGGTGTGATCGCGATGTAGGCGGGGAAGCTTGCCGCGCCGACGGAAATCGGCGCGAGTGGGGTATCGGTCGCCAGGTTGATCGGGGTCACAGTGCCGACATCGCTGTCGGACACGTACGCGGTCTTCCCGTTCGGCGTGATCGCCAGGGCCTGCGGGTTCTCCCCTACCGGAATCGCGGTCCCGGCGGTGTTGGTCGCCGTGTCGATCGGAGTAACCGAAGCGGAGCCGCTGTTGGCGACGTAGGCGGTCTTGCCGTTCGGGGTGACCGCGATGGCCGTTGGGCCGTTCCCAACCGTGATCTGGGCCAGCGCGGTGTTGGTGGCGGTGTCGATCGGCGTCACCGTGTCCGAGCCGACGTTGGCGACGTAGGCGGTCACCGGTTCTGTCCCGCGCGAGGTGTGCGCAGCCGGGGCGGCGGCCGCCGTTCCGCTCGCCGCGAAGATCACTAGGCCGGTTCCGGCCACGGCAACGCCAAGCTTGCTGAGCACCGAGCAACCCCCTGCCACGAGGCGCCGCCAGCCCCCCGGCGGCTATGGGGACGAAAGCCCCCGTATCCCTACGTTCCGATTAAAAGGACGCGCCCGGGTAATGGCAGGATGTCCGATATAGGGTCACGAAAAGGTCTCAGCTGTGAACGGCCAGCTCAAGCTATTGTGACGACATCATCGGCGCGCCAGCCGCCGACCGATCGCACCGGGAGAGTGATCGCGGATGAGCACCGAACGCTCGGCAAAGCCGGACCTGGGTGAGCTCTTCAGCGAGGAGCGGTCAGCCGAGGTCGTGTGCGCCAGCCTGGCCGGCTCCCCGGATCCTCGCGTCCGGCAGGTCCTGGGGTCGCTAGTCCGGCACCTGCACGCGTTCGTCAAGGATGTCGAGCTCACCGAGCGCGAGTGGGCGGAGGCGATCGCGTTTCTCACCGCCACCGGCCACAAGTGCGACGACACGCGGCAGGAGTTCATCCTGCTCTCCGACGTGCTCGGCGTCTCGATGCTGGTGGAGACCATCAACCACCGGGCCGTCGGCGCCGCGACCGAGTCGACCGTGACCGGCCCGTTCCACGTCGTGGACTCCCCGCCGCGGGAGCTCGGCGCCGACATCAGCCTCGGGGTGCCCGGGGATCCTTGCCTGGTGACCGGGCGGGTAACCGGCCCGGCCGGAGAGCCGGTACCGGGCGCGCAGGTCGACGTCTGGCACGCCGACGCCGAAGGCTTCTACGACGTGCAGCGGCCCTCGCCTGGATCGGAAGACGGCAACCTGCGCGGGCTGTTCACCACCGGCGCCGACGGCCGGTTCTGGTTCCGCACGATCGTGCCGCGGTACTACCCGATCCCGGTGGACGGCCCGGTTGGCCGGCTGCTCGAGGCGATGGCGCGGCACCCGTACCGCCCGGCGCACATCCACTTCATCGTCTCCGCGCCCGGTTACGCGACCGTGACCACGCACCTGTTCGCCGACGACAGCCCCTACCTGGACTCCGACGCCGTGTTTGGGGTCAAGGAGAGCCTGGTCCGTGCGTTCCCCGAGGTCGATGACCCGGAACGGGCCGAACAGTTCGGTCTGGCGAACCCGTTCCGCGGCGTCGACTTCGAGATAAGCCTGCTGCCGGATTAACGGGCCAGCGCCGTGGCGTTCGCCGCGGCCCACTTGGCCGCGAACGCGGGAAAGCCGTCGACATCGGACTCGAGCACGAACAGGCCGCGCACCGGGACGGCCGCGCCGAGCTCCAGCAGCAGCGGGGTGAAGTGCACGTCGACGGCAAGCTGATGGTTGGGTGCCCCGCCAAGAAGCAACGGGACCGCGGTCTTCCCGGCCAGGCTGCCGGTGGCGAGCCGGTCCAGGAAGGCCTTCAGCAGGCCCGAGTAGGTGGCCTTGTAGGTCGGGCTGGCGACGACCAGCACGTCGGCCGCGAGCACCTCGCCGACGGCCGCCGTTGCCGCGTCGTCGGCTTGGTCGAGGACTCCGGGCCCCAGCACGGCCAGGTCCGCTTCGCCGACGGTCGCGTCTGGCAGCGCGCGCGCCAGCTCGGCCGCTAGCGTCCGCGCCAGGCCGTGGGTGCGCGACTCCGGGCGCGGGTTGCCGACGACCGTAACGATCCGGACCGGAACTGACACCCCGCACCTTCCCTTCTCACCCTTCCCGCCCTTCCGCCTTCCCGGCCCTTCCGCCTTCCCGGCCCTTCCGCCTTCCCGGCCCTTCCGCCTTCCCGCGCTTCCCGCCCTCCCGCGCTTCCCGGCCCGAGCGGACGTGGGCTCACCCTAGCGAGACTCAGCCGCCGCGCGAGGCTGCGACCGTGGCAAGCGGCCGCTACGCTGCGGTCTCGGCCGCACGGCTGCGGCACGCCGAGATCAGCCGTGTCGCGAGCGCGGCGGCCTGGTCGCGGATCTCCGGCACGGCCGTGGTCTCATACAGCTGTCCCCGAAGCGTGGGCCCGAGCGTGAAGAGCGTGTGGCTGGGTCTGCCCGAGGCGTCCAGCAGCGCGCCGCCGGCGTCGGCCCGGAACCCGAGCCGCAGTGGGTCCGGCGTGACCAGGCCGACGTCGAGCAGGCCGCGCAGCAGCGGGTCTTGGGTTGCGGTGATGTCCGTGGCGGGACCGGTCGCGTTGATCAGCCAGCCGGCCGCGATCTCGGCCGTCCGCCCATCCTGCTCGATCCGGACGCGAAGGCCGCCGGGAGCCTCGGTGACCGCGATGACGCGGCCCTGGTGCACCGCGAGCCGGCCGGTGGATCTGAGCCGGCCGATCCGCCCGGCGGTTGCGGGCGGCACGCGGTGGCGGTGCACCTCCCAGTAGCGGCCGACGCTGCGCAGGAATACCCGCTTGTCTTCCGGCGTCAGCGCCTGCCAGAGCCCGGCGACGTGCGGGCGCAGGGAATCGACCACGCACTGCCAGTCGTCTGGCGCGTCGGCAGCGGCAGCCCGGACGTTTCTGATCAGGGCGGGGAGGCTGACCCGGCCGCGCGCGAGGATCCCGGGGCCAAGCGCGGCGGACTTATGCGGGCCGGGGGCGAACGGGGCTCCTGGCGGACAGCGATGTTCACGCGGCAGCAAGGCGTGCCGGGATACCGCGTACACGGTCGTGCCCGGGTGTGCCCCGGTCACCGTGATCGCGACGTCCAGCATGGTCAGGCCCGTTCCCAGAACCACCACCGGGCTGCCGTCGGCGACGCCGTCGAGGGCGCCGGGCTGCCAGGGGTCGCCCACATAGCGGGGCGTGTCCGGGACCGGGCAGGGCGCGGCGGGCGGCCGGTTGCCGGTGGCCAGCACGGCAATGTCGGCGTCAACGCGGCCGTCGGCTGCCAGTTGCAGGCGCAGCGGCCGGTGCAGGCCGCCACGGGTCAGCGCCACCACGTCAGAGGTGATCCGGCTGAGGGTCGCGGTGGGCCCGGCCGAGCACTCGGCATCGGCCAGAACCTCGTTCAGGTATCGGCCAAAGGCCGGCCGGGGCAGGAACCCGTCGTGCTCGATACCGCGAGCCGCGGCCCACCGCACCAGATGGCCGGGATCGCCCGCGACCGCGCTCATCCGATCGGCGCGCGAATTCAGCAGGTGGGCGGCGTTCGAGGTGGCGTATGCCTGACCCAGCCCGTGCCGCGCGTTCCGGTCGATCATGGCGATCCGCAACGGCACGCGAGCCGCCGCAGCCTCCCTGAGCAGGTGGAGGGCGGCAAGGGTGCCGCTTGCACCGCCGCCGATCACCGCGACGACGGTCGCGCGGTCGCTCATCATGCTTGCCGATCCTTCCTAAACTCGATAAAATCGATCGACAAACTATAATTTGGGGAATCTTCCGGTGAGTGTCAACGGCCAACGGCCTGCCAGCCCGGCGCCGACGCCACCCGCGTAGCCAGCAAGTCCAGGTCTGATCGGTAACTATGGCCTGACCAGGAAATATCCGCTAGAACGGCTCTACAGGGACGCAATGAAGCTCCCGTAATGCACGGTTGGGGGGACGCAGTGGTCGAGATAGCAACGATCAAGACGCCTTCGCTCGGCGACCGCAGCTATCTGGTCACCGACGGGGAGATCGCGCTGGTCGTCGATCCGCAGCGGGACATCGACCGGGTGCTGGCCCTGACCTCCAGCCGCGGGATCACCGTGACCCACGTTTTCGAAACCCACATTCACAACGACTACCTGACCGGTGGCCTGGCGCTGGCCCGCGCGACCGGCGCCGCGTATCACGTGAACGGCGCCGACGAGGTGGCGTTCGACCGGGTCGCGATCGCCGACGGCGACGAGGTGGACGTCGGGAGTTCCATCCGGGTCCGGGTGATCGCCACGCCCGGGCACACGTTCACCCACCTTTCCTACGCGCTTGAGGACACCGCCACCGGCGCGGTTCTGGCGGTGTTCACCGGCGGCTCGCTGCTGCACGGGTCGACCGGGCGCCCGGACCTGCTTGGCGACGAGCACGCGCCGACCCTCGCCGCGGCACAGCACGCCTCGGCCCGGCGGCTGGCCGCGATGCTGCCCGGCCAGGTCGTGATCTATCCCACCCACGGCTTCGGCAGCTTCTGCGCCGCCTCGCTGCCCGGTTCGGACGGGTCGACCCTCGCCGAGGAGCAGCAGGTCAACCCCGCGCTCACGCTCGACGAGGACACCTACGTCGCTGACCTGCTCGCTGGCCTTGACGACTACCCGGCGTACTACGCCCGGATGGCACCGGCCAACGCCGCCGGCCCGGAGCCACCCGACCTGATCCCGTTGGCGGCACCGGGCGCGGACGAGATCCGCCGGCGCATCGACGCCGGGGAATGGGTCGTCGACCTGCGCGACCGGCGCGCGTTCGCGGCCGGGCACCTGCCCGGGTCGTTCAGCTTCGGCTACGGTGACAGCTTCGTGCCCAACCTGGGCTGGCTGCTCCCCGCGGGCACCCCGCTGATCCTGATCGGCGACAGCCCCGAGCAGGTCGCCGGCGCCCAGCGCGATCTGGCCAGGATCGGCATCGACCGGATCGCCGGCACCGCGGGTTCGCCTGGCGGCTGGGCGCAGCGGCTCACCTCCTATCCGGTATGCGACTTCGCGAACCTGGCCGCGGCCTGGCGTCACGAGCCGGTCGCCGTGCTCGACGTGCGCCGGCGGCTCGAGTGGTCGGCGAGCCACATCGAGGGCGCGCTGCACGTTCCGCTGCACCACCTGCCCGCGCGCATTCCGGACCTGCCTCCAGGCCCGCTCTGGGTGCACTGCCAGGCCGGATACCGCGCCGGCATCGCCGCTTCGATCCTGCACGCGGCCGGGCGGGAGGTCACCGCGATTGACGATGACTATCACCGCGCGGCGCTCTCTGGGCTGCCGGTCGTCGTTTCGGCGAGCTTAGGTCTATGCAGGTGGTTCGGCCCGCTGAGGGACGGCGGAGCGGAGAATTACAGGAAACCGGCGTACTCGACGAAGGAATCGCGTTGACGGCTGCACAAGACGGCTTCCACCGGAGCCTCTACCAGATAACACGCTCGGCGCTGTCCGGGCAGACCGCCCAGACCGGCGGCATGAGACGCCTGGAGGCGATCTCCGGGAGCAGCGTCGGGTCACGGGACCTGTGGATGGGCCAGACGCACGTCGCCCCGTCCGCGGCATCGGCCAACCACCACCACGGAATCTCCGAGACCGGCATATACGTCGTCAGCGGCCACCCGGAGTTCGTGTTCCTGGACGAGACCGGCGGGGAGCCGGCCGAGCGGCGGCTGCGCACCAGCCCCGGCGACTACATCTACGTGCCGCCCTGGGTGCCGCACCGGGAGGAGAACCCCGATCCCGGCGAGGAGGCGGTCGTCGTGATCGCCCGCACCACCCAGGACGCGATCGTGGTCAACCTTGCCGACCTGACCTGGACCGGTCCCCCGGGCGTTTGAACCGTGGTGACGGGGTAGCCGGACTGCATCAACGGACAGATCAATGGCTACCTGGGCGCGAAGCGGCCGAAGGGACTGGATGCACCATGACGCACTCTGAAATGGCACCGGACAGAACGCTGACCACCGATCAGATCGCCGGTGCGGGACGTGCGGACAGCCGCGCGGACAGCGGAAGCCAGGGCCAGTACCCGCCGGGAGACGGGCAGCAGCCAGCCTCGGCCACCGACCCCCGCGCCGGCGACCAGGCCCCTGCGCAGTTGCTCGAAGGCGATGAGATGCAGAGCATGCGCGCGCGGTGGAAGGACATCCAGGCAGAGTTCGTGGACGAGCCAAGAACTGCGGTCCAGGACGCTGACGCCCTCGTCGCCGAGCTTATGCAGCGTCTGGCCCAGATGTTTGCCAGCGAACGCGATCAGCTCGAGTCACGCTGGGCCGGCGGGGATGAGGTGTCCACCGAGGACCTGAGGGATGGTCTGCGCCGGTACCGTTCCTTCTTCGAGCGGCTGCTCGCTGCCTAGCGATAGCTAGGCGCACCGCGTGGGCAGCGTTGCTGTGGGGTTGTAGCCCCAGCTTCGCTGCCCGCGTCAGTTGTAGGTCTTCACCGCGGCCAGGAACTGCTGCGAGCTGGTGTCCGTACCGGCGGCGCCCGTCAGATAGCCGCGCGCGTTGCGTGTGAGTTCGGTGTGAGCTGTGGGCCCGGGCCTGGCGATCGTCACCGCAGTCGCCGCCACCCACGGCGGCACCGCCCACGCCAGCCTCAACCACCCCCACGGCCTGCGGATCATCCTCACCCTCCCGGCCGCCGCACCGCTCCCCACCGACCTGGCAAGCTAAAGGCGCCCGCCTTGGCCCAGATGCCGGGCATCGATGTACCAACGGGCTTGTTCTTTGCAACCCATCGGTACATCGACGCGGTGGTCGTGGGGGTGGGGCGGTGGTTGCGGCGGGGCAGGGCGGCCGACTGGGCCTGGCCGCGGTGCGACGGTGCTGCAGGGCCGGTCAGGCCGTCTTGGCTAGGGCGTGGGGCCGTGGGCCGGTCAGGCCGTCTTCACCAGGCCGCCGTCGATGAGGAAGTCGGCGCCGGTGATGCTGGCGGCCTGCGGCGAGGCCAGGAACGCGATGAGCTGCGCGACCTCGTCTGGCTCGGCGAACCGGCCGGTGGTCATGCCCATGGCCGCGGGCACCTGGGCAAGGAACTCCTGGTGCCCGGTGTTCGCCGCGGCCGCGAGGTGCGCCCCCAGGCCGCCGGGCGCCTCCCAGACCGCGGTGCGCACCGGGCCGGGCGACACCGTCACCACGCGCACGCCAGCCGGGCCGAACTCCTCGGCGAGCGCCTTGCCCAGCGCGGTCAGCGCGGCCTTGGCGGTGTTGTAGGCGACCGGCCCGTTCGAGGGGACGCGGGCGCCAATCGAGGAGACGTTGACGATCACGCCACGCCGGCCGATCAGCGCGGGCAGGGCCGCCCGGGTGACCCGCACGGCGGTGAAGAAGTTGAGGTCGAAGAACGCGCGCCACTCGGCGTCGGCCACGTCGAGGAATCCGTGCAGGCCGGCGGCTCCGTCGTCGCCGCCGCCGACGTTGTTGATCAGCACGTCAACGTCGCCCGCCTCCTCGATCAGCCGGCTAACTCCGTCGGCGGCGGTCAGATCGGTCGCCACAGTGTGCGCCCCGGTGGCTGCAAGCTCCGGCGTGATCGTCCTGGACGCTCCGATGACCCGGGCCCCCTGCGCGACGAAGGCGCGGGCGGTGGCGAGGCCGATTCCCCGGCTCGCGCCGGTGATGAGGACTGTACGCATGCCCACTCCAGAATCTGGGACTGTATCGATGCCAGTCAGCGTATAACTGCAACATAGTTGATGCAAGTTAGTTAAGTGCTGTAACATCGATGACGTGAGTCCCTTGCGCGCCGACGCCGAGCGCACCGTCCGGGCGATCCTCGAGGCCGCCGAGCAGGTGCTGAGCGCCGATCCCGCGGCCAGCATGGAGCAGATCGCCGAGAAGGCGGGCGTGGCCCGTACCACCGTCCACCGCCGGTTCGCCACGCGGGAAGCGCTGATCGAGGCGCTCGCTGCCTCCGCCGTCCGGCAGATCGAGCAGGCCGTGGCCGCGGCCCGCCCCCGGACCGCGCCGCCACTCGTGGCCCTGCACCAGGGCACTGCCAACCTGCTCGGCGTCAAGCTCGCCTGGCGGTTCGCTGTCACCCAGATATCGCCCGGCAGCCCGGCAGCCCGCACCCAGCAGCGCGTCATCGCCGAACTCGACCTGGTCCTGCAACGGCTCCAGCAGGGCGGGCTGATCCGCGCCGACACCGACCTGCTGTGGGCCCGCCGGGCCTACAACGGCCTGCTCGACGCCGCGATCGGCCCCGGCGAGACCGAGACCGATCCGGACCTGCTGGCCGCCCGGATCGTGGACACACTGCTGCACGGCATCGGCTAGCCATCCGCGCCGGCGGCCGCTGCTCGTGGAGGTGGGTGACGGAGTTGGCGTCGGGGTCGGGTTCGCGGCACACCGGGCCGGTAGTTCGCAGTGCGAATTGTAAATGGGCTCCGATGTTATCCTGGCCAGGTGGTCAAGCGCGATGACAGCCAGATCGGGATTGCGGCCGCGCTAGTGCGGTCCGCCTTCCTTGTGAATGCCGTATACGCCGAGTCGGGCCGGGAGCACAGCCTGACCCCGCAGCAGGGGCAGTTGCTGTGCGTGCTGATGGCCCAGCCGTACGGGATGAGCGAACTGGGCGCAATGCTAGGGCTCGCCAAGTCGAGCCTGACCGGCCTGGTCGACCGAACCGAGCGCAACGGCCTGGTCCGGCGCGAACCCGACCCGCAGGACACCCGCGCGGTGCGGGTCGCCCTCACGCCGCAGGGCAGCAGGCTCGCAGCGGAGTTCTACGCCGAAACCTGCCGGCGGATCGAGAAGCTGCCTGCCGGCCTGTCCGCTGCCGACCGCGCCCTGCTGGCCGAACTGCTCGGGCACGTGGTGCTGGACAACAAGGTTCCCGTGGTCTTCCTGGAACTGGAGGAAGGGGCCACGCCGCCCGCACGGCCCGAGGCCGCGGCACGCTGATCCCGCCGCTATTGCAGTTCGTGATACGAACTAATATGATTCGTGCTACGAACTCTCGGTCTTTGACCGCGCGCCCAGCGAAAGGGAGAACCGTGGCTGGACAAGACGTCGTCTTCGGCTTTGGCGCACACAGCGTCGTCGGCGAGGAACCGGAGCTGCTGCGGATGGCACAGCAGGCCGACCGTGACGGGCTCGACATATTCTCGCTGTCCGATCACCCCTACCTTGGCGAGCGCCTGGACGCCTACGCATCCATTGCGTTCGTCCTCGGGCAAACCCGGCACCTTGCCGGATTCGCGAACGTCACCAACCTGCCGACCCGGCCCGCACCCATGCTGGCCCGGACGGTGACGTCGCTGTCGGCGCTGTCCGGGGGCCGCGTCGTGCTCGGTATGGGCGCGGGCGGGCTGTGGGACCGGATCTCGGACATGGGCGTGCCGCGGCTGTCCCCGGCCGATGCCGTCGACGCCTTCGAGGAGGCGATCGTTCTGGTCAAGCTGCTCGCGGGCGGCGGGCCGCCGATCAGTTACCGGGGCCGGCACTACCACGTGGACCGGATCGACCCGGCTCCCGTGGCCGCGCCCGACGTGTGGACCGGGTCCGTCGGCCGGAAGTCCCTGGCCGCCACCGGCCGGGTGGCCGACGGCTGGATCCCAGGCCACGCAGCAGACTGGCTCAGCGCGCGCTACCGGGAATCCCGGCCCGTCATCGACGAAGCCGCGGCAGCGGCGGGCCGGGAGCCGACTGAGGTCCGCACCGTCTTCAACTTCCCCGGGCGCATCACCCAGGAACCGCTGGCCGCCACGCGTGACCCAGCGGGGCGCTGGATCGGCGGCTCAGCCGACCAGTGGGCGCAGGAGCTGACCGGCGCGGTGCTGGAGCACGGCGCCTCGGGCTTCATGCTCTTCTCGCCTGAGGGCGGCGCACCGGACACCCTCACCCTCGGCCGCTGGGCCGGGGAGATCGTCCCGGCCGTCCGCGAAGCGATCGGCAAGGAAGCCGGCTGAAGCAGTTTTGGCGGTCACCCGGCGCCACCACCTAGCCACCGGCAAGGCATCATGCGCATCGGCCGTGAGTGCCGGTATCAGCGGCTACGGTTGGCCGGGTGGCCCATGGCGAGACCGAGATCACTGCGGATCTGGTCCGGGACCTGCTGCGTGACCAGCACCCCGATCTGGCCGACCGGCGCGTGAGGCTCGGCGCGCGCGGCTGGGACAACCAGCTGTGGCGGCTCGGCAGCGACCTCGCTGTCCGGCTGCCCTGGGCAACGCCGCGCGCGGACACCTTGCTGCGCAAGGAGCACGCCTGGGTGCCCATGCTCGCCCCGCTCCTTCCCCTGCCCATCCCCGTCCCGCAGCGCCTGGGCGAGCCCTCCAAGCGGTTCCCGCGGCCGTGGATCGTCACCACCTGGGTCCCGGGCGAGCCCGCGGACCGCGCCCCTGCCACCCGTGGCGCGGCGGCAGCCGACGCCCTGGCCGCCTTCCTGTCGGCCCTGCATCAGCCCGCTCCGGCCGGTGCGCCTAGCGGCGAAGGCAGAGGAGGACCGCTGGCTGAGCTGCGGGACCCCGCCGGCGCCCTCACCGAGGCCGCCGATCTAGGGCTGATTCCCGACCCCGGCGCCGTGCGCGCGGTCTGGGACGACGCGCTTACAGCGCCCGCCTGGGAAGGCCCGCCGACGTGGCTGCACGGGGACCTGCACCCGGCCAATGTCCTAACCGCGGACGGCACCTTCTGCGGCGTGATCGACTTCGGCGACATGTGCGCCGGCGACCCGGCATGCGATCTCGCCGCCTCCTGGATCCTGCTGCCCGACGGCTGCATCGACCGGTTCCACGAGACCTACCAGCCGATCCCGGACGCCGCGACCTTGCGCCGCGCCCGCGGCTGGGCGGTGCTGAAGGCTCTCGCCGGCATTTTCATTGGAGACGCCGGCGTCCGCGGCCGCCCGGGCGGCAAACCCAGCTGGGGTCCGCCCGCCCAGGCTGCGCTGCGCCGCCTCACCGCAACCGGCGGGCGGTGAGACGGCGCAGCGGCGTGCCCGAACGCGGTCAGCGGAGCGGGATGACCCGGTACAGGGCCGCTCCTTCGGCGGGGACGGTTGCCTGGATCACGCCGGCGGACGATATCCGGAAGGACTTCGCACCGCCGACCACCACCGACTGCCCTCCCCACAGGTCCTGCACCAGGTAGCCATGCGGGTCGGGCGGCAGCCCGATCGCGGCGGCTGTCGTCGAGATCGTGACCGGCGCCGAGGAACGAGCGGTCGTGGTGTTGAACAACCCCACGATCCCGTCGCCACTCCGGTCGACCTTGGCGAACACCTGGTCGCCGGCGGTCTTGCGGCCCGCCGTGCCGGTAACGGCGATCCGGGACGCGTCGATCGCGTCCTGGTCGACGTGGATGACCTGCCGGTTCGTCAGCAGCCTGAAGTCCCGCCGGGTGATGCCGGCGCTGGTGCCGTAGGCGTTCGTCACCGCCGTGGTCAGGTCGCTGCCCAGGATGAGCGGGGCCGATCCGAGCGCCCAGAGGCTGAGCTGGGACTCCGAGGCGGCCAGCGACATCCCCGAGTCCGCGCTGCCGTCGCCGACTTCGATCGAGTCGTAGTCGTTGAAGCCGCCCGGGCCGCCGTACGGCTGCCACTGCGCGACGGCGCCGAACCTGTCGCTCCAGTGCGCGTAGCTGGTCAGCGGGAACACGCTCAGGCAGCCGGTGAACGGCGGTGCGTTGCAGGCGTTCGCGGAGCCCTCGTCCGGGCCGTTGATCTCGATGTCCGGCGTGAACTCCCACTGGTTGGCGTACTGCTCCAGCAGCGGGGCGATCTTGATGGTGTAGCTGCCCTGCGTGATGTTCAGCACCATCGGCCGGCCGGACTGCTCGATCGCGGCCCGCCAGGCCTTGATGTCCGCGCCGTTGCCGTTGGTGATGCCGTCGAGCTTGATGTAATCCACGCCCCAGGACGCCAGCTCGTCAACGACCGAGTCCACGTACGCCTGCGCGCCGGGCGCCTTGTAGTTGATGCCCACCATGCCGCCGCAGTTGTAGTTGTTGTCCGGCTTGCTGGTGGCGATCTGGTCGGCCGTGTAGGAGGTGCCCAGGATCGGGGTGTTCTGCGCCACCGCCTGGCTGGAGATGCCCGGCGTCTCGTAGATGCCGAACTTCAGGCCCAGGCTGTGCACGTAGGCGGCCAGTGCCTGGACGCCGTTCTCCGACCCCACGTTCGGGTAGGTCGCGGTGTTCACGACCCACCGGCCGTTCGCGTCCACGTTCGGGCCCTGCGGCCCCGGGCACTGATACCAGCCGTCGTCAATGTTGACGTACCGGTAGCCCGCTGCGGCCAGGCCGGTGCTCACCAGCCCCCGGGCTTCCCCTTCGACCTGCGCTGAGTCCGCGCCAAGCCGAAGGAAGCTCCAGCCGCTCCAGCCCATCACGGGTGTCTGGCCGGGACCCCCGGGAAACTTCGTGGCTGCCTGGGCGGCCGGAGCGATAGCACAGACGACGAGCGGCGCCGCCGCCAGCATGGCCACTAAAGCGCGGGTCAGCCTGTTCATGAGCCCTCCACGTGTGCACGGGGTTACGGAAGCCCGCACAAATGCCATCATGCTGGACGGTCCGGTTCACGCCAAGTATGCGCATGAAGTACGCAAGAATTGGCCTGAATTCTGCTCGTTACGAGCACGATGTGCGCGCTGGCCGCTGTGGCTGGTCAGACGCAGGCGACCGCGACGCCCTGGCGGCGCAGCGCCTCGAGCTGGGCCCGCGTCGCCCGGCAATCGGTGATCAGCACGTCCACCTCCGCCATGCGGCAGACCTGCGCCAGGGTGACCCGCCCGATCTTGGTCGCGTCGGCCAGCACGATCCGCTTGCGGGCGCGCCGGGCGAGCACCGCGTTGACGCGCGCTCCCGCCGGGTCGTAATTCGTGCAGCCTGCCACCGCGTCCACCCCATCGACCCCCAGGAACGCGACGTCGATGGTGCAAGAGGCCAGGAACGCTTCGGCGGTGTGCCCCACCGATTCCTGGCTGCTCACGCGGACCTCGCCGCCGGCGACGAAGACGCGAGGGCCGGGGCGCCCGACCAGGTCGGTGGCGACGTTGAGCGCGTTGGTGATCACGGTGAGGTCGTCCCGGTCGCGCAGCAGCGGGATGAACTGGGACACGGTTGTGCCGCCGGTGGTCCCGATCACGCGTGCACCCTCGAGGAACGCCATGGCATGCCGGGCGATGCGCTGCTTTTCCGGCAGGTCTCTGGTCTCCTTGTAGCTCAGCGGCAGGTCGTTGAAGGCCGCGTGGATCGTCGCGCCGCCGTGCGTGCGGCAGACCAGCCGCTGCTGCTGGAGCACCTCCAGGTCACGCCGTATCGTCGCTCGCGACACGGCGAATTCCGTCGCGAGCGACGGCACGTCGACCTGCCCGCGCTCCACGACCGCGGACACGATCTGGTTGAGCCGGTGACGACGTTGCATGGGCCGTCACCGGCGGGCGCGGCCCGGCTGGCCGGCCCAGCCGCGGGCACCGCGGGAGGAGTTGCCCATGCAGGGATCATAGGCAGCCCCGCAGCGGAGGACAGTAGCGTCGCCCGGCGGAGCAAGCACCTTGTGATGTGATCACACATGTCGTAGAGTCGAGCCAAATAGGCCAGACTGTGCAGAATTTAAGGGCAAGATGTGCGCGTTTTTGACGGGGATCCGCTGTGCAACGACCTGAAGCGCACGTGCAGCGGGAGATCGCGAGTCAGCCAGAATGCTGGGCGAGAGCGCTCGAGTCTGCCGACGAAGCCGCGCAGATACTCCCTGCGCCGGGCGAACGAGTCGCGATCATTGGCTGCGGCACCTCCTGGCACGTAGCGAGCGCAATCGCCGCGGCGCGCGAGGCCGCCGGGCACGGGGAGACCGACGCCTTCCCAGCGTCGGAGCTGCCGCTTCGTGACTATGACACGCTGCTCGCGGTTAGCCGCTCGGGGACGACCATCGAGGTCCTGGACGCGCTGCGGGATGCGCCCCCATCGGTCCGCAAGGTCGGGATCACCGCCGACGCCTCTGCGCCGATCGGCGAGGCAACGGACCAGCTGCTGGTGCTCGACTACGCCGACGAGCAGTCCGTGGTGCAGACCAGATTCGCCACGACCGTGCTCACCGTGGCGCGGGCGCACATCGGCCAGGATCTCGGCCCCGTGGTGCAGCAGGCCAGGGCCGCGGTGGCGGCCGACCTCGACGACCGGCTGATCGACCGGCCGCACTACGTCTTCCTCGGCCGCGGCTGGACCACCGGGCTGGCCCGGGAGGCGGCCCTGAAGATCCAGGAAGCCGCGCTGGCGAGCAGCGAGTCGTACCCGGCACTGGAGTACCGGCACGGGCCGATCGCGACGGCAACCGAGGACTCGGTGGTCTGGCTGCTGGGGGTAGATGACAGCGTGCTGGTGAGCGACATCGCCCGCACCCAGGCGACGGTTGTGATCTCCGGCATGGACCCGCAGGCCGAGCTCGTGCTGGCGCAGCGCGTAGCGATAGCCACCGCTTTGGCGCGCGGCATTGACCCGGACCGGCCGAGGCACCTCGCCCGCTCCGTCATGTACACCGGCCAGTGATCAAGCCGCGCGGCGGGCGCGTCGTGTGCGCCGTGCTGAACGCCGCCCTGGACATCACTTATGTCGGCGAGCACTTTGCCGCCGGGCAGTCGAACCGGGTCAGCGAGGTCCACGCCCAGGCCGGAGGCAAGGGCATCAACGTCGCCCGGCTGCTGCACCGGGCCGGTCACGACGTGACCGTCACGGGGTTCGCCGGCGGCGTGGTCGGTGACGAGATCGCCGCGCACCTGGATGCATGGGCGCTCCCGCACCGGTTCGTCCGGTGCGCGAGCGGCAGCCGCAGGACCGTCAGCGCGTTCAGCGTGCGGGACGCGGCCGTCACCGCCTACAACGAGGACGGGCCGCGGGTCACCGGCGCGGAGTGGGCGACGTTTACCGAGCGCTTTCCCGACCTGGTCCGCGGGGCACGCCTGGTGATCCTGTCCGGCAGTCTGCCCGGCGGCGTCCCGGCAGACGCATACCGCACCCTTGCCCGCATCGCGGCGGACTGCGGCGCCGCCGCGTTCGTCGACGCTCACGCCGCTCCGCTGCTGGCCGCGGTCGCGGCAAAGCCCGCCCTGGTGAAGCCCAATGAGCACGAGCTGGCCGAGGCGGCCGGGCTGACGGTGCCGGTTCCGCTGCCGGCCGCGGTTGGCGCGTCCCGCAGGCTGCTCGCCGATGGCGCGCAAAGCGTGGTTGTATCGCTCGGCCCCCGCGGGCTGGTGGGCGTGCTGCCGGCGGCGACGCTGCTGGCGGTGCCGCCCACGCAGCACGGCAACCCGGTCGGGGCCGGCGACGCCGCGCTCGCCGCGCTGGCCGACGGGCATCTGACCGAACGGCCGTGGCCCGACCGGCTGCGCCGGGCGGCGGCGATGTCCGCCGCGGCGGCGCGGCAGCCGATCGCCGGCGTGGTAGACGCCGAGGACGTCGCGGAGCTGGAAGCGCTCACGGCGGTGACCGAAATATGACGCAGATTTTCGCCCTCGCGTTCGACCACCGCAACTCGCTGCGGCGCGACTTCATGCACCTGACCGGGCAGCCCGCGCCGGAGCAGCACGCGACCATGGTCGCGGCCAAGGGAATCGTCACCGACGCGCTCATCGCAGCGGCGCCCCAGGTCACCCCCGATCGTGCGGTGCTGCTCATCGACCACGAATACGGTGGCCGGTTCGTGGCCGAGGCGAAGGCAGCCGGCGTGAAGGTCGCTATGCCCGTCGAGGAGAGCGGCCAGGCCGAACTCCGCTACCTCTGCGATGGCCACCCCGAGCGCGTTGTCGACGCCCACCACCCGGACTATGTGAAGGCCCTGATCCGCTACAACCCCGGCGGGGATACGGCGATGAACGCGAGGCAGCGGGGTCGGCTGCGCCAGCTCTCGGACTGGCTCGACGGCCAGCCGGAGCGGCTCATGCTCGAGCTCCTGGTGCCGCCGGAACCCGCCCAGCTCGCCGCGGTAGCCGACGACCAGAGCCGGTTCGACCGCGAGACCAGGGCGGCGCTCACCGTTCAGGCCATTGACCAAATCGCCGGAGACGGGCTCCGGCCGGCACTATGGAAGATCGAGGGGCCGGAGTCCCTCCAGGACGCCGCGCGCATCGCCGAGGCGGTGCGATCCGCGAACCCCGACGCCGGGTGCCTCGTGCTGGGCCGCGGGGCCGACGACGCCGCAGTCCGGCGCTGGCTGGCCATTGCGGCGGCGACCGATGGCTTCACCGGGTTCGCCGTCGGCCGGACGATCTGGTGGGACGCGCTCAAGGGATTTGCCGGCGGAGGCGACGCGGGCGCCGCGGTCTACGCCGTGACAGCGCGTTACCTGGACCTGGTCCGCTACTACCGGGCGGCTATTTAACGGAACCCGCCGTGATGCCCTGGATGAGGTAGCGGTTCAGCGCCAGGGCGAGCACGCCAGGGACGGCCGCGACGATCACGCCGCACCCCATCAGCAACGTGAACGGCACGATGCGCTGCTGGTTCAGCGCCGCGACGATGACCGTGGCCGGCTGGGTCGACAGGTTCGTCGTGAGGATCAGCGGGAACAGGAACTGCGCCCAGCCGAGCAGGAACGAGATGATCGCGGCGGCGGCGATGCCGGGCCTGGCGACCGGGATCACCACCCGCAGCAGCGCCTTCATCGGCGAGGCGCCGTCGACGAACGCGGCCTCCTCCAGCTCACGCGGGATGGTGTTGAAGTAGTTGTAGAGGATCCAGATCGCAAGCGGCAGGAAGCCCGAAACGTAGACCAGGATCACGGCGAGGTAGGTGTTCACCAGGCCGAGATTGGCCATGATGCGGTACAGCGGGATCAGCGTGGCGTAGGCGGGCAGCAGCAGCGTGGCCAGCACGCTGACGAAGATCGTCCGCTTGAACCGGAACTGCATGCGGGCGAATGCGTACGCCGCGAGGATCGCGATGACCACGGTGACGACCATCGCCACGCCGGACTCGATCACGGAGTTGAGCAGCGACCTGCCGAGCTCTGCCGAGATGCCGTAGGCCGAGCTGCCGATCCCGAACACCGCGCGGTAGCTGGCGCCGACCAGCGGCGACGGGAAGTAATGCGCGGGTGTGCTGTCCGCCCCCGACAGCGTGCTGAGGCTGGTGTTGAGCGCCCAGTAGAGGGGGAACAGCGACCACAGCAGGATGACGACGATCGCGACGGTGCGACCCAGCAGGCGGGCTGGCTTGCGCGACAGCGCGCGGCCCGCCGGGCCGCTCGCCACCCGGGTCACAGCGCGGGTGGCCCGCTCGCCTGTGCCGGCCGTCATCCCGCGGCCTCCGTCCTTCGGTAGAGCAGTGCGAGCATCCCCATCGACGCCACCGCGGTGGCGAGCGTCACCAGCAGCGACAGTGCGTACCCGCCGCCGAAGTTGAGGTTCTCGAACGTGGTGACGTAGGTCTGCAGCATCACCGAGGAGCCGAGCGGCGCGATCCCGTTGAGTATGTAGACCTGGTCGAAGATGTTCAGCGACAGCACCAGCGCCTCGACCGCGCACACCGCCAGCGCGGGCCGGATCAGCGGCAGCGAGATGCGCCGGAACGCCTGCAGCGGGCCGGCGCCGTCCACCCGCGCGGCCTCGTACAGATCGGTCGGGATCGCCTGCAGCGCCGCCAGGATGATCAGCGCGGACAGCGGCGTGATCTGCCAGACCTGCACGATCTCGATCAAGCCGATCGTCAGCCACCGGCTCAGGCCGAGCCACACGTGGTAGCTGCCGATCAGGTGCGCGGAGTGCAGCCCGCTGTTCAGGACGCCGAAGGTCGGGTTGTAGATCCAGTTCCAGATGACGGCCTCGACGACCGCGGGCAGCGCCCACGGCAGGATCACCAGGGCCAGCACGACCCCGCGCAGCCGGAAGCGCTGCTTGAGCGCGACCGCGATCGCGGTGCCGAGCACGACCGAGGCCACCACGCCGATGACCACGTAGGCCGCGGTGTTGACCCACGACGTGGTGATGGCCGAGTCAGCGAACAGCGCGCGGAAGTTGCCGAGGCCGATGAACTTGTTCGGCGGGTCCAGCGGCATCACCCGGAAGAACGCCTCGACCGTGGTGTCGGCGGTCGGGACGAACGACAGCGCCCCGATGAACACGACCAGCGGCGAGAGCAGAAGGTAAGGCAGCAGCCTGCCACGGCGCGCCGCGCTCAAACTCACGCCTCCCTACTGCGTCGTGCTCACCGGGTGCTGCGCTGGCGATGTGCCCCCGCGGCGTCAGCTCAGCTCAGCCCGAGGACTTCAGCTGGCTGACCTCGCTGGCTATCGCGCTGACCGCCTGCTGGACAGTCTCCTGCCCGGCGGCCGCCTCGTGAATGTTGGTCTGCACGGAAGCGCTGAACTGCACGTACCACGGCGGCGCCCCGTTCGGGAACGGCGCCTTGGCGTGCGCCTTGAGGATGGTGTCCAGCTGGGATGCCTGAGAGATGTTGCCCGCCTTGACCATCAGGTTGAAGCTGGACAGCCTGGCCGGCAGCGGGAACGTGCTGACCACGTCCTTCGGTCCCTGCAGCCCGGCCCAGGTCGCCTGGCTCTCGGTGGCCGTGAACCACTTGATGAACTTCACCGCGCCTGCCACGTTCTTGGCCGTCTTCGGGATGCCGATGCCGTCGGGGTTGGCGACGTTCCCGCCCACGCCGCTGGCTCCCGGCGTCGGGATGTACTCGGTGTCGTTCACCACGCTGGACGTCGACGGCACCTGGTAGATGGAGGCGACGCTGCCGGAGTAGTCGCACATCTCCGCGGCGACCCGGTTCCTCGCCATCTCGGTGGTGAATCCCTGGTAGTCGGTCTCGTTGATGTTGCCCTTGGGCACCAGGCCGCTCTTGTACGCGTTGACCATCCACGTCATCGCCTGGTAGCCGGGCGAGCTCGGCGACGTGAACGCCGGGGTGTCCTTGGACGTCAGGACCTGGCCGCCGAACGCCGAGGTGATCTGGTACCAGCAGGTCGACAGGCCCTCGGCGGTGGCGAGATGGAGATCGAGCGGGCTGGCCATGTTGTTCGCCGTGCCGACCTTCTTCAGGTCAGCGGTGAACGCGGAGATCGTCGTCGGCATCGTCGTGATGCCCGCCTTCGCGAAGTCCTTCTTGTTCACGGTGGTAACCAGGAACGATGAGTCGAACGGCATCCCCATCAGGTCCTTGTTCGCAATGAACGTGTCGATCTGGGGCATGTCTGATTTGAGGCTGGCCGCGCTGAAGTACTTGTTCAGCGGGTAGAACCAGCCGGTCCGCTGGTACTCCCCGACCTTGGACCAGTCAACGTCGGCGGCGTCGGCGAAGTAGGTGTTGGCGGACGCGGCGGCGGCGATCTTGGTCTGCAGGTCGTCCCAGCCGATGTTCACCCAGGTGACCTTGATGCCGGTCTGCTTGGTGAACTCGGCGAGCAGGGCCTTCGGCGGGGACGGATAGGCCACGGCGACGGTGATCGATTTCGACGAGCTGGAACTGGCGCTGCTGCCGCTGCTGCTGCCGCCAGAGCCGCAGGCGGCGGCGAGCGTGACCAGGCCAACGCTGAGGACGAGCGCTCCCGCCCGTCTGCTGACGGTGCCAAGACTCTTCATCGGTTCCCTCTTTCGGGCAGGCGCGCTGGCAGGCGCGACCGAGCGCGGACACGGTCGCCCGGAGACGATCGTTTACGCTCATATTCCGTCAATCTAGAGTGGATTCACTCATAGTTGCAAGCCTGCATTTGCACTATCAAGCATCAATCGTGCAACAGTGACCACGCCCGTGGCCTGCGATGACCCGGAGCCGATCGCAGGCAAGCAACCAACCTGCACCGATATGCTCTTTTGCTATGCACAGAGCTGCGCGGCTGAGCGCGATCCTGGAACGGCTCGCCGACGGCGGATCGGTCGCGGTCGCCGACCTGGCCGATGACCTGGACGCATCGCCCGCGACCATCCGCAGGGACCTGGTGATCCTGGAACAGCAGCGCCTGCTGGCACGCACACACGGCGGGGCGACCGCCCACGCCGTGTCCTACGAGCTGCCGCTGCGGTACAAGGGCGTGCGCTACGCGGAGGAGAAGCGGCGCATCGCGCGCGAGGCAGCGGCGCAGGTTACCGAGGGGATGGCGGTTGGCCTGACCGGCGGGACGACCGCCACCGAGGTCGCGAGGGCGCTGGCCGACCGGCAGAAGCTCACGATCGTGACCAATGCCCTGAACATTGCCTCGGAGCTGGCGGTCAGGCCCGGCATCAAGCTGATCACCACCGGCGGCGTGGCCCGCAGCCAGTCCTATGAGCTGTCGGGACCGATCGCCGAGGCGAGCCTGACCGGCCTCAATCTCAACGTGGCGTTCATCGGCGTGGACGGCATCGACGCCCGGGCTGGCTGCACCACGCACCACGAAGTGGAGGCGCACACGAACGCGGTCATGCTCGGCTGCGCCAGGCGCGTTGTGGTGGTGGCGGACAGTTCCAAGATCGGCAAGGTCGCGTTCGCCAGGATCTGCGAGGTCGGCGCCGTCAGCGAGCTCATCACCGACGCCTCCGCTGACGCCGACGCGGTCAGCGCGCTGACCGAGGCCGGGGTGCAGGTCACACTGGTGGGCGAGGGGCACCCGGGGGCACGGGCCAGTGGGGAGTGAGCCGCACCCGGCGGTCGTCTGGCCGGTCCGCCCGGCTCCGGCGGGCCAGCGCGCCTTCGACCTCCTCCTGATCGGCGACTGCAACCCGGACGTCCTGGTGCTGGGCGACGACGTCACACCCGCCTTCGGGCAGCAGGAGAAGCTGGTCGACAGCATGTCCCTGGTAGTGGGCGGGTCGGCCTCGATCACCGCGATCGCCGCCGCGAGGCTCGGCCTCCGGGTCGCGCTGGCCGCCGCGATCGGCGACGACGCCGCCGGGAACTTCATGCTCGCCGAGCTCGCCAGGGCAGGCGTCGACACCGGCGGTGTCACCGTTCGCGCACAGCTGCCGACCGGCATGACGGTCGCGCTGTCGCGGGGAGAGGACCGGGCCATCCTCACCGCGGAAGGCGCCATCCCGACGCTCACCGCGGCGGATGTGCCCCTCGACCTGCTCTCGCGGGCCCGCCACGTCCACGTCAGCAGCTACTTCCTGCTGGAGCAGACCCTCGGGCCGGGTCTTCCGGCGCTGCTGGCAGCGGCGCACGCGGCCGGGGCGTCCACGTCGCTGGACACCAACTGGGATCCGTCCGGAGACTGGGGCGCGGATTTCTTCCCCGATGTGCTCGCACAGGCCGATCTGCTGCTGCCCAACGAGGCGGAGGCGCTGCGGATGGCCAGGGCCGCGACGCTTCCTGACGCGGTGTCGACCCTCACCAGGACCGGGGGCGCGATAGCGGTCAAGCTCGGCGCGCGCGGAGCCCTTTACGCCGACGGAAGCGGGCAGTATCTGGCCACCCCTCCGCCGGTGTCGCCGGTGGACGCGACCGGCGCCGGGGACTGCTTCAACGCCGGCCTGCTCGCGGGGCTGCTGCGCGGCAGCGACCCGCCGGACGCGCTGGCGCTGGGCTGCGCGGCGGGCGCGGCGTCAACGCTCGGGATCGGGGGAACCGGCAGCTCACCCGAGCTGGCCGCGGCGCTGGCCATGGCCCGCGACGTGACGGTCCGCCCCTGGCCGTGACGGTCCGGCCACGCCTTGACGGTCCGGCCCTGGTCGTGACGGCATAACAGGCGTCCATCCGGCCGACTTGTAAGGTCGGGTCGTGGCTGCCTCACCCAACCCGTCCGGGCCGCCCGGCCTGCGCCGCGCGACCGCCGCCGACCTGCCGGCGATCAAGGCGATCATCGACGCGGCCTACGCGAGGTACCTGACCCGGATGGACAAGCGGCCCGCCCCGATGTTCCGCGACTACGGGCCGTCCGTCGAGGACGGCACGACCTGGGTTGCCGGCTCCCCCGTCACGGCCGTGCTCACCCTGTATCCCCGCGAGGATCACTTGCTCGTCGAGAACATCGCCATACATCCCGACGCCCAGGGCCGTGGGCTCGGGCGCGCCCTGATGGGGTTCGCCGAGCAGGAGGCCGCCCGGCGCGGGTTCACCCGGATGGCGCTGGTGACCCACGAGGCGATGACCGAGAACCAGGCCATCTATGGCCGGCTCGGCTACACCGAGGTCGACCGCCGCGCAGAGGACGGCTACCGCCGCATCTACATGGAGAAGCCGCTGCCTGGCTGATCCGGCCCGCAGGGCCCAGCCCGGGATGTGGCCCAGCCGGATGTGGCCTAGCCGCGACGGAAGTCACGCCGGCGGCGTTCACCGCAGTCTGGGCTTCAGCGCGGGCGGCGATCTTCGCGGTCACCGCCGGCCAGACCAGCCCGGCGCAGCGCCTCGGCCATCGCGCCTCCGCCGCCCTGCGCGGCCCGGTCGCGGCCGTCGCGGCCCCGGCCCCCCGGCGGCTTGTCGCGGCCTGATCCCGCGGGCCGCCCGGGCCCTGGCTGCGGCCCCGCCTTCGGCGGGCGGGACTCCCGGCCGCGGTCGGCAGGCTCGTCATCCAGGCGCAGCGTGAGCGAGATCCGCTTGCGAGCGACGTCGACACCCAGCACCTTGACGCGCACGACGTCACCAGACCTGACAACCTCGCGCGGGTCGGAGACGTAGTTCCGGGACATCGCCGAGACGTGCACGAGGCCGTCCTGGTGGACGCCGATGTCGACGAACGCGCCGAACGCCGCGACGTTCGTGACGACGCCCTCCAGGACCATGCCGGGTGCCAGGTCCTCGAGCGCCTGCACGTCCTCGGCAAACGCCGCGGTCGTGAACGCCGGGCGCGGGTCACGGCCGGGCTTCTCCAGCTCACCGAGGATGTCGCTGACGGTCGGCAGGCCGAAGCGCTTGTCGATGAACTCCTCGGGCCGCACCGAACGCAGGACCGCGGTGTTCCCGATCAGCTCCGGCATGGTGGTCCCGGCCGCCGCCAGGATGCGGCGGACCACCGGGTATGCCTCCGGGTGCACGCTCGAGGCGTCCAGCGGGTCGTCTCCGCCGTTGATGTGCAGGAACCCGGCGCACTGCTCGAACGCCTTGGGGCCCAGCCTGGGAACCTTGGTGAGCGCCTTGCGGCTGCGGAACGGCCCGGCTGAATCCCGGTGCGCCACGATCGCGGCTGCGAGCCCGTCCCCGATGCCGGACACCCGCGCCAGCAGCGGCACGGACGCCGTGTTCACGTCCACGCCGACCGCGTTCACGCAGTCCTCGACCACGGCGTCCAGCGAGCGCGACAGCTTCACCTCGGACAGGTCGTGCTGGTACTGGCCGACGCCGATGGACTTAGGGTCGATCTTGACCAGCTCGGCCAGCGGATCCTGCAGGCGGCGGGCGATCGACACCGCGCCGCGCAGCGAGACGTCCATGCCCGGCAGCTCCCGCGAGGCGTACTCGGACGCCGAGTACACCGACGCTCCGGCCTCGGAGACCACGATCTTGGTCAGCTTCAGCTCCGGGTGCGCCCGCAGCAGATCAGCGGCGAGCCGGTCGGTCTCCCGCGACGCCGTGCCGTTGCCGATGGCGATGAGCTCGACCTGGTGAGCCGCTGCCAGCCGGCCGAGGACGGCGAGCGACGCCGTCCAGCCCGCTCCCGGCTTCGACGGCCGCGAGCGGGCTTCGGCCGACCGCTTCAGCTCGTGTGGGTAGATCGTCTCCGTTGCGACCGCCTTGCCGGTGGCGTCGACCACGGCAACCTTCACGCCGGTCCGGAATCCTGGGTCCAGGCCCATCGTGGCCCGCGTCCCAGCAGGAGCCGCGAGCAGCAGGTCCCGCAGGTTGGCGGCGAACACGCCGACGGCGTCCTCTTCCGCGCTCTGCCACAGCCGCATCCGCAGGTCCACGCCGAGACGGATCTGAATGCGCGTCCGCCACGCCCAGCGGACTGTGTCCGCGAGCCAGCGCGCAGCGGGCCCGGTCTGGCCACCGCGCTGCCCGCCCGCGCCGACGATGCCGAAGTGCTCCGCTATCAGCGCTTCATAGTCGCTGAAGGCTCCGCCCGTGGCGGCCGGTGCCGGATCGTCCGGGACCACCTCCGCCGCGTCCATATCAAGGTCGAGGATCTCCTCGTTCTCGCCACGGAACATGGCCAGGATCCGGTGCGAGCGCAGCCGGGTGAACGGCTCGGAGAACTCGAAGTAATCCGCGAACTTTGCGCCGGCCTCCTGCTTGCCGTCCCGCACCCGCGAGACGAGCTGGCCGCGCGACCACATCCGCTCCCGGAGCACGCCGATCAGGTCAGCATCCTCGGCGAACCGCTCGGCGAGGATCGCACGCGCGCCGTCCAGCGCGGCCGCAACGTCGGGCACGCCCTTGGCCGCGTCCACGTACGGCGCGGCCGCCTGCTGCGGATCGATCCCGGGGTCCGCGAGCAGGTCGTCGGCCAGCGGCTCGAGCCCGGCCTCGCGCGCGATCTGGGCCTTGGTCCGGCGCTTGGGCCGGTAGGGGAGGTAGATGTCCTCGAGCCGCGCCTTGGAATCGGCCGCCATGATCTGCGCTTCGAGCGCCTCATCCAGCTTGCCCTGGGAACGGACCGATTCCAGGATGACGGCGCGCCGCTCCTCCAGTTCCCGCAGGTACCGCAGCCGCTCCTCGAGCGTGCGCAGCTGGCCGTCATCGAGCGTGCCGGTCGCCTCCTTGCGGTAGCGCGCGATGAACGGCACGGTGGCACCGCCGTCCAGCAGTCCGACGGCCGCGGTTACCTGCCGCTCGCGCACGCCGAGTTCCTCGGCGATCTTCCGGTCGATGGACTGTGCGGGTGCCGGGACGGTTGCTGTCATTCACCATCCGCCTTCTCGGGGACTAAGTTCTCGGAGTCAGCATGCATTGTGCCGCCCCCGTCGCATCGGAACTCGTCCGCAGTCAGATCAGTGAGCCAACCAGGATCCGCAAGACTCGCGTTGATTCGGGCTGCGTCCTGCGGCCGGTGCCGCCACATAGCCAGTTCCAGCTCGGTCATTCCGACCTCCAAAATGATTATGTTGTCTGCTGTCATCGGCTTGCCTCCGTTATCCGGCGTCTGGCGATCGGGTCACGGCATCGGCGAGCAGGTCCGCACGCTGCTGGCCGAGCCCGCCGCGGGCCAGGGCGAGCTTTCCAGTCAGAGTTCGCGACCCTGATCAATGACAGTTCATGGAACGTACGGATGCTGGGCAGCCCGGGCCTAGCCTGCCGCGGAAGCTATTCGGGCTGTTCGCCCGCCTGGCCGTGCGGGCCCGTCCCGGGTGGCTCGTCGTCGGCGAGCAGTGCATCGTCATAGTGCATCCGCTCTCGCGCCAGGCCAGATTTCGCCAGTACCCCGAGGGTCTCGCGGACCATCGCGGGCGGGCCGGCGACGTAGGCCTCGCACTCCCGGTGCGGCATGTAGCGGGCGGCCACCCGGCCCACGTTGCCCTGCATCCCGTCAAAGGCCGGGTCGTCTGAGGCGACCGGGGTGAGCTGGAGACCCTGGTAGGCATCGGCCAAGTGCCACAGCTCCGGCAGGTCGTACAGATCCTCCCTGGTCCGGGCGCCGTAGAACAGGTGGATCTGCCGTGGACACTCGGTTGACTCCTTGATCGCCTGCTCGATGATGGCCTTGATGGGCGACAGGCCGGTGCCGCCTGCGACACAGAGCAGGTCCCTGCCCCCGGCCTGGCGCAGCGTCATCGTGCCCAGCGCGGGGCCGAGGATGAGTTCGGTGCCCGGCTCGGTGTGATAGACCAGCGCGTTGCTGACCCAGCCGCCGGGAACGGCCTTGACGTGGAAGGTCATCAGGCCGTCCTCGCGCGGCCGGCACGCTATCGAGTAGGGCCGCCAGACCTTCGGCCAGCGCGGCGTCTGCATGGTGATGTGCTGGCCAGGTTCATAAGGCAGCGGCAGATACGAAGCGACGGTCAGGATGGCGATTCCTGGCCTGCGCTGCTCGTTGCCGACGACCTCAGCCGTCCAGAATGGCGGCGCGCCCAGGCTGTCCTTGTTGGCGGACTCGATCATCAGCGACGACGCCGCCTTGTAGGCCTCTGCCCACGCCTGCTGGGCGGCCGATGTGAACGCCGGCCCGGCGTAGGCGCGCAGCGTGGCCATGAGCGCATCCCCGACCGCGTCGTACATCTCAGGCTCCACCGAGTACTTGCGGTGGTCCCTGCCGAGCTGTGTGAGGTAGGCCGCCAGTTCCTCCGGGGTGCTGAGGCTCCGCACGATCCGGCCGAGCGCACGGAACAGGCGATCCCGCTGCTCGTTCATCGCGATCGGGAACAGCGCGCGAAGCTCGGGATGACCAGCGAACAGCCAGCCGTAGAAGTAGGCGGCCGCCTCGTCCCCTGCGGCCCCCACGATCGCGAACGTTTCCTTAACGGACGCAATCGCGGGATCTGCGGACGCCGCCGCTGGCGCGTCGCCGGCCTCGGCAGGCGGCGCTGCATCGGCAGGCGGCGCTGCCACGCCGGCAAGCGGCGCGGCGTCACCAGGCTCGGCGTCGGCAGGCTCGGGATCTGCGGGCGCCAGACCGGTCCCGGACTCGTCCACCTTGGCCTCGGCCTCCGCGGCCGACCCCGCAAGCTCGCGGCCAGCCAGGGACATCAGGCCGAGGGCACCGCCCTCCTCCTCGCGCCGCAACCTGACCAAGGTCCTGAGGGCGTGCCATGAAGGCTCGGCCGCTGGGCTCGTCCATGGGGGCTCCGCCGAGAGACGACTGGTCATTAGTTTGCCCAACCGCTGCGCCGGGAGGAAAGCATGCGGCGCGGGCGAGGGAGGCGAGCTGGCCAGGGCAGATTCATCAGGACTGCCGCGGGCCGACTGCTCGTCTAGCCTGGCCCGCTCTTCGGCAAGCTTGCGCGCGATCTTCGCCGCCTCCTCCCCGGAGAGATCAGGCAGCGGATGCTGGATGGGCCCAGCGCTTAAACTTGGCCGACGTTTGGGGAGCCCGGCACCGGGAGGCGCGGATGCTCCCGGAGTCGCGTCGCCTTCCGCTTCCGGGATCAGGTTCGGCTCTGTCTCCTCGCCCACCGCTAACCCCCTTGCGCGCGCAGGTATGGCCAGCCCTGTCCCAACGCAAAGCCGATCACATCGCGCGCGCCGAACCCAGTGGAATTCATGATTGTGATCAGGGAACTACTGTGTGCCTCCGCTGACGCAGGTAAACCCGTGAGGTCACTCCTCGGCGAGCAGCTGCGCGGTCGGCAGGCGCCGGAGCAGCTGAGCGGGTACCAGCGCGGCGACGACGGTCACCAGCACGCCGGCCAGGCCGGCCGCGGTCGCAGCCAGCAGCAGCCGGGCCGGGAACTGCCCGGCGAACTCGGCCGCCCCCGCCAGCCCGGCCGCGGCGCCGACCAGCGAGCCGCAGAGCCCGATTGCCGCGCCCTCGGTGACCACCAGGCGGCCGAGCGCCGATTCGGGCCAGCCGAGCGCGCGGATGGTGGCGAGTTCGGCGGCTCGCTCGCGGATGTTCAGGAAGAGCACGTCGGCCACTGCCATTACCCCGAGCGCGATGGTCGCGGCGACCGCGACATAGTCGACGCCGCGCACCTGGACCGCCACGGCGTTGCCGAGCAGAGAGCCGACGATCGTTCCGCGGAACGCAAGCGTCACGGCGGTCAGCATGGTCAGCGCGGCGACGCCGACCGCCAGGCTGAACGCGCCGACCAGGCTGCGGCCCGGCGTCCGGAGCACGTTGACGACGGCGAGGCCCATGACTCCGCTCAGGCGGCGGGCCCGCCGGGCGGCCAGCACGGGTGGCCGGATCGCGGCTATCGGCTCGGCTCGCGACGCCAGCCAGGCGGGGACACCGCCCGCCGCGACCGCGAGCGCTACCGCCGCCGGGATAGCCAGGATCGCGCGGGCGAGCGAAACGTGCAGGTGCAGCGCGGCGGCAAGCGGCAGGGACAGCGCCCCGCCCGCGACTCCGGCCCCCAGCCCGAGCAGCGCCAGCTCGCCGAGCACGGCGGCGTAGATGCGTGGCCGCGTCCACCCCAGGCAGGCCAGCACGCCGAGCTCCCGGCGGCGGCTGCGGACCGCCGCGGTGGCCGAGTTCGCGACGAACAGTGCGCAGACGACCAGGATCAGCGTGAACAGCAGCACGCTCTCCTTGTCGACGGCGGCGAGGATCGCCACCGCCACGCCCTTCTTCACCCAGTCCTCGGTCAGCAGCAGCTGGGGCTGCCGGAACGCCCCGGCCGGCAGGCTGACGGCGGTTGGAGCCGGCGACGATCCGGAGACGATGTCGACGGTCAGGTGGGTACGCACCGCGATCAGCTGGGCGACTTCCTTGATCCGTTCCAGGGATACCGGGTTGGGCCCGGTGACCCCGGCAACGCGGACGCGGATCACGCTGATCGGGTCGCTGGCGTGCAGGTCGCCCTTGAATACTGCGCTGTTCTCTAGCGCGGGCAGAGCGGACAGCGTGGTGATGAGCTGCACCGGCTGACTGACGTACCCGCCCAGGTTGAGGCTGGGCAGCAGGTCGTGGCCGCCCAGCACGTTCCGGCTGGCGGCATTGCCGGGCGCGGCGGCGGTCGGCTGGTACGGGCCGAGCGGAACCTCAGACAGCGGATCGAACGCCCTGACCCTGCCCGGGTCGAACTCCCCGACGGCACGCGGTTCCGGGATGGCCTGCACAGCGCTGGTGTTCTTGTTCTCGTGCTCGCGAATGGCCCGGTAGGCGGTCGCCGACTCATCCATCGGCGGCCCGGTCAGCCCGGGCACGGCTGCCGACCAGATCGATTCCGGGTTGCGCACCGGTCTGGCCACCAGGCTCCCGTTCCGGCCATGAAGGTAGGTGGTCGGGCCGACGTTCCAGTACCCGGTGGGGTAATCGTCGAAGTCCTGGTAAGCCGCGCCGGTGAGCAGGGACAGCATCTGTGCGTACGCCTGCCCGGCGGTGATCGTTAGCCTCTCGACCGTCTGGCCCGGTGCCGTCGTGTCCTTGTCCATCGCCGCCGGATCGAGAACGGGCGGGCTCTCCGGACTGGGCAGCCGCTGCACCTGGACTGACGCGTATTCGCCTAGCCCGCTGGTGTCGGCGGCCAGCACCGGGAACGTCGATTCGCCGCCTGCCGCTCCTTCGAACTCTAGGCCCTCGTGTTCGGTCAGATAATGTCCGGAGGTGAGCGCCTGGTTCAGCCCGTCGAGCTTCGCCTCCGCGGCCGGGTCGACGGCCGCGACCAGCATGGGGAACGACCAGAGCACGGCGAAGCCCGGATGCCTGGCGGTCAGGCCCTCCCAGTCGCCCTCGCCGAACATTCCGTTGACCCGCGACCAGCACCAGAGCCCAGCCTGCCTCGCAGCACCGAACGGCGGAGAAGACGCGCTGAGCGGGTAGCCATCGCACACGCTGGCCTTCGACCTGCCTGGCAGTTGCTCGTACGGCCCGGCAGTACCCGACATCGGGTCACTGGTGACGTACGCGTAGGACGGCGGCTGCGGGATCCGGACGCTGCCCCCGGCGCTCACCCATGTCGCGCTGATCCGGTACAGCTGCCTGCCGCTGCCCGTAGCGGCCGCGGCCGGCAGGTGGACGGTCACCGGCACATCGGGCATCAGGTAGCCCACCATCGCGATGGGCGCCGCCACCCCTACGCCGGGGAGCCGCTGGATCTCGTGGTACTGCGCCATCGTGATGCCGCCGTAGATGCCGGACAGGAAGTTCGGCTGCACGGTCCCGGTCTGCGATTCCAGCTCCGTCCGTGAGCCTTTCGGACGGACCAGGATGTCGTAGGCCGTCCGGAAGTGCGCGGTCACCGTGCCGACGGTGCGCAGCTGCGAGGTCCGGGACGCGGCCGTCAGCACGGTGAACGCGGTCACCGCGACGAGCATCCCGGCCAGCAGGGCCAGCGCGCGGACACGGCGGAAGCGCAGCTGTGACCAGAGCAGCCTGCGCACCCGTCCCCGCCCTCTTGATTGCCCAGCTAGTGAGCGTCAGTCCCGAGTATGCGGCCGGACCCGCGCCCATACCTAGCCGCTAGGTAACAGTGATACGAGACCGTAATGCCTGATTAGGTTGGTTGCTCCCCGGGAGACGGGTCAGCCTCGCTGCTCCTTGGCGGCGGCCGGCGCGGAGGCCGGGGCCTGTGCAGTTACCGGGGCCTGTGCAGTGACTGCGGCCAGATAGCCGCGGGCGGCGCGGCGGCTGCGCAGCACGACGACCTCCGCGTTCCGCCCATGGTCGGCGATCAGCTTTCTGACCCGCGGTGCCATTCGGCCGCGGTAGCCGAGGATGTACCGGACCACGCCCCAGTTGATGCGGTCGTAGACACCGATGTCTTTGTGCTGGCCGCCTCCATAGCGCATTCGGCGCAGCGCGATTCCGCACAGGCAGGTCCAGGCGGACAGGTCCAGGAAGATCACCGTGTCTGCCGCTTGGAGCCGGATCGGCAAGCTGGACGCGTAGTTGCCGTCGATGATCCATCGCGGCGCTGCCACCAGGTCGCGCTGGAGGGCGGCGAATTGCTCCTTGTCCAGCGGCTTCCAGTTCTGGTCGTAGTACAGGCCGTCCAGGTGGACGGGCGTGACCCCTAACCGGCTGCCGAGAGATCGGGCAAGCCAGGACTTGCCGCTTCCCCCGCAGCCCACGATCGCGATCCGGTCCACGGCTTACGACCCTAGCCAGCGGCGGCAAGCCATGGCGAGAGCAGACACGCGCCATGTCCTGCTGGCTGATCACCGATAGGGCCGGTAAATGTCGGCGCGATGATCGACCCGAAGAACAACAACGCGCTGCTTCTCCTCGTCGATCTCATAGAGCACACGGTACGAACCACACCGGGCGGACAAGATTCCCGCCGACTCACGGCGTAACGCCTTGCCAACCCGGCGTGGCGCAGCCAGCAGATCTCCGGTGAGACGCTCGGCGACTGCGGCAGCGACTCGCTCGGGAAGGCGGTCGAGGGCGCGCTGCGCGGGCGGCGTTACCAAGAGGTCATAGTCAGGCACTGCGGCCCAAATAGCGGCGCCGAACCTCAGCGAGATCCAAGCCCTCACCGCGGGCTGCCGCCTCCCAGGTCGCCGTCGTGAATCCATACCCGGGCGTCGAAGTACTCGGCATAGCGCTGGGCGTCGGCGATGTCGTCCCGGTGAGTCAGCAGAATGTGGTCGATCCCGCGGGTGGGTTCTTGTCTATCGCGGGTGTGAGGACGCAGATGGGGGCGCATGGCATCACCGCTACGGTCATCCGAACCCTCGGAAACGGCATCCGTCCGGCAAGAAGCTGATCCTCGGCGCCGCAATAAAGCAGCTCACCAGCGCAGCATCAGCTCAGCGGCCCGGGCAGCTCTCGACGTCCGGTTGGCAGGGTGCAGAACTCGCGATATGCGTCGGCGAGTTCGGCGGCCTCGGAGGGCCCGGCCCCGGCGACAGCCTGGACGACCTCGCGAGCCCGCCAGTAGTTCGACGGCACGAGCCGACCGGAGGTGACGGCCTGCAGCGCGACCGCGGCGGCCTCGTCTGGCTTGTCGGCGGCCAGCAGCGCGAGTGACAGATCGATCCGGGCCGACGCCGCCCGGCGGGGACGCGGCGGCCCGTCGATCGACGATTCGAGCCGTTCGAGCACGAGCCGGGCGACGTGCTCGCCGGCCGGGTCGGCGAGCCATGACAGGGTGGTCGCCGCGTACGCTTCGGACTTGGCCGGGTCGTAGCGGTAGTGGTGCTCGGGTTGCGACGGCATCGGCATCGGGGAGACGAGGGCCTCGACGCGGCTCAACACTGCGTAGGAACCGGACCGGGCCGAGTCACCGAGCCGGGCCAGGGCGCGGCCTTCCTGCGCGGTGGCCTGAATGTGCGCGCTGCTGCCAGGAGGCGCTGCGGACTGAGCGTCGCGGGCCAGCCCGGCTGCAGCCGGGTAGTTCCCGATGGTCAGCAGCTGCCAGGCCCGGGTTTCCAGGCACCAAGCCGCCATCTCGGCGTGCCCGGTCTCGCGGGCCAGCTGCGCGGCCGTGCGCAGCCTCGCCGATGCAGCGTCCCACCAGCGCAGATCGATCGCGCACGTCGCGGCGAGCAGTGACAGCCAGCCGCCAGCGACCAGCAGCCGCCGGTGCTCGGCGAGGGTCTTGCGGGCGTCCAGGAGCCGAGAGACATAACCGAGGTGACGGCGTACCCGGGCGAGCAACTCGGCCGGCGGTGTGCCGGGGTAGGCAACCGCCAGCGTGTCGACGGTCTGCTCGATCCGCTCCAGGGTGGCGGTGCCGACGTCGCTGGCCGCAGCCAGGCGTGCCAGCTCCCATGCCTCGGTCTCGTTGTCGCCCGCAGGCATCGCAGCCGCGGCCGGCGGCTTGTCCGTGATCATGTCGGCTAACGCCCCGTCCGCGCCGAGCAGCCGGTCGAGTGCGTCGGCGAGTGGCCGCGAGCCGGGCTTGGTCCCGCTGATCACCTTGCTCAGGTAGCTCGGGTCGTAATGCGTCAGCCTGGCCGCCTGGCGCAGGGACATCCCCCGCTCAGACAGCAGGCGTGCAACCTCGCTGCCGAATTCGGTCACCGCGCGTACCCATCGCTGTGGACTCGTGTTGACCAGGCCGACAGGCCACAGGTCAACGACTTCACGATACGCCCGGCCCGCAGTTGGCTGCCTGTGAACAATCCCGAGCTGCCTGGCAAACGGCGGCGCGGCCGATGAGCTGGGGGTGATCCCGTGAGCCGCACATCCCTCCAGCTCGAGGCCGACGCGCTGAGCGTGCCGTGCACCACGCACGACGTCCCGGCCGACGCCGAATGTCCGGACGGCGGCGCGTGCATGGACCGGTACGGCGTGTCGCCGCAGCAGTGGACCGGATGGTTCGAGCAGTCACGGCCCCGACAATCTGCTCCTCCGAGAAGCGACGGGTACTACGAAACGTAGTAAATTTGCGGCCGTGAACGGTGCCCTTCCCACGACGATCATCGTCTCGGGTCTCGCCCTCGCCGGGTACGCGCTGCTGCTGACCGCCCGCAACCAGCGAATGGGCGCTATCTTGCTCGGTGCGCTTGGCGTGCTCGAGATCCTGCTACTGGTCCTGGTCGGCATGATCGTGGCCCGGCTCATCGGCGGCGGGCACCCGGCCGACCTCGCGGTGCTCATCGGATACCTGATCGGGATCCCGCTCATACCGGTGGCCGCGGCGTTCTGGGGGGCGCTGGAACGATCCCGCTGGGGCCCGGCGGTGGCCGCCGTGGCCGGGCTGGTCGCTGCCGTGCTCATGGTCCGGCTGCATCAGATCTGGCCGGTCATCCATGTCTGAGCCAAAGGCGCTGCCCGAGCCCTCGGCGACGCAGCCGACCTCGACCAGGACTGGCCCGGGCCGGCTGCTCGTCGCCGTCTACGGCCTCTTCGCGCTCGCAGCTTCCTCGCGTGCCGCGGTGCAGATCGCGACGAAGTTCCACCACGCCCCGGTCGCCTATGTGCTGTCGGCCTTCGCCGGCGTGGTCTACATCATCGCGACGGTCACCCTCACTGCCGGCAGTCCGACGGCACGCCGGATCGCCGTCGTGTCATGCTCGGTCGAGCTCGTCGGCGTGCTGGCGGTCGGCACCTGGAGCGTCCTCGACCCAGCCTCTTTCCCCGATGCCACCGTGTGGTCCGACTACGGCATCGGCTACGGCTTCGTCCCGGTTGTCCTTCCCGTTTTCGGCTTGCTCTGGCTGCGCTACTGGGCCAGACGGGAAAGATCCCAGCGCACGATCGCGCCGACGGCACCGTCAACCGCTCCTCGCCCCTGACTGGGCCATCCGGGCCTGGCCTGCCGGGGGTGATGTGCGATTACCCTGCCTCTGACTGGAGGATCCCTGCCGAGGGGCGGCGGGTGCCGAGCCAGGTGGGGAAGATGGCGGCGGCCACGACCCCGGCGACCGCGCCGAGAACCGTTGCGATCAGCCACCAGGCCGACGGCACGGTCACGGTGCCGTCCTTGCCTATGACTGCGAACAGTTTCGATGCCGCCGGGGATGCCGAGCAGGGCGCCCGCCAGCGCGGGCAGCGCCTGCGCCATCGCCAGGCCGGTGCTGACCTGCTCCGGGGTGGCGCCAAGCGCCCGGATCAGTGCCGACGGGTGCCGGGTGTCCAGCACCGTGGCCCAGGTGATCAGGATCGCGTTGACGGCCGCGAGGGCGACCAGTGCCACGGCAAAAACCAGCAGCACCCGGTTCAGCTTGCCGGTCTGCGGATCAGCCAGCCCGGAGGAAGCGTACAGAGACTGGCCGTATCCGGCGTAGACGCACAGCACCGTGACGATTCCGCTGGCGGTCACCGCGATGCTGGCTACGTTCAGCAGGGTGCGGCGCGGGCGGCGGGCAGCCAGCCGCAGCCCCAGCAGCAGCGGCACCGGCAGTCGCGCCGAAGCGTTGATCAGCCGCTTGCTGCGGTGCGGCGGACGGGCCGCGTCGGCGAGCGCGGCTACCGTGCTGGTGCGGGCAGCGCGGATGGCCGGGACCAGAGTTGCCACTGCCGCGATGCCCAGCGCCACGGCCGCCACAAGGCCGAACGTCGCCGGAGTGACCGCCGGCGCTCCGGCGGTGCCCAGCAGGGCGCTGCCGGGGCTGGTGAGCAGTGGGGCGGCCAGCCAGCCCGCCAGCAGGCCCACTGCGGCGGCGATGACGGCCACGGCCAGGTGCTCGGCCAGCAGCACCGCGGCGACGAGGCCCGGGGAGCCGCCGACCGCCTTGAGCAACCCGACGCGCCTGGTCTGGTCTGCCATCCGGCCGCCGGCCAGGACCGCGACGCTGGCTATCGCCAGCAGTCCGAGCAGCAAGCTGGCGGCCTGCAGTACCTTCTGCTCGTTCCGCACCAGACTGGAGGCATTGAAGCTGATGTCCTGCCAGGGCTGCAGGAACGGCGCGGACGCAGACGGGTGCGAGTTGTTGTAATCGCTAGCAAACGCGCTCGCGGCTGCAGGGTCGGCCAGCTTCAGGTTCAGCGTGTAGCCCAGCGGCTCTGCCGCGGTAGCGAGGCTTCGAGCATCGGCCTGCGTCGCCCAGATCACCCCTGGCACTTTCCTGGCCAGCTGGGCGGTGCCGAGATCGCAGCTGGAGTAGCAGATGTGCGGGTACAGCAGGGTGCTGGCGGCAGTGACCGCGACCCCGGCGACCCGGAACTGCCGGCCGTTCAGCGTGACCCGGTCCCCGGTGCCCACGCCGAGTTCACCGGCGAAGCTGCGCTCGAGCACCACCTCGCCAGGCCGGATCCAGGTGCCTTCGGTCAGTGCCGGCTGGTCCACTCGCGCAGTTGCCAGGTCGCGTCCCTCGACCTGGGCGCCCGCCTTATGCCCGTGGGCCTGCAGGGTGACGAAGGTGAAGGGGTACGGCCCGCTGTGGCTGGTGACGCCGGAGGCCCGCGTGAGCGTCTGCAAGGCGCCGAGATCCGCGGCCGGCACGGCGGTCCCCGGGCCGCCGACCTGTGCGACGATGTCCGGTCCGTTGGTTGCCGCCCTGGTCTGCTGGTAGGGCTGGCTGGTCACACCGTGCAGGGCGAGCCCGAGGGTCAGCGTCGTGGTTGCCGCCGTGATCGCGAGCAGCAGCAGCACCGCCTGAGCCGGGCGGTGCCTCAGGTCCCGCGCGGCGAGGCGGCAGATGAGCAGGATCGGTCCCATGCGCGGTCAGCCCACAACCCCGGCGAGGGAGCCCGGATTCCCGCAGCCGCTCGGCCCCATCACCGCCACAGTCTCGCCAGCCGCGACCTCAAGGTCCACGTCGTCGACCGCGCGCACCAGCCCCGCGCCCTTGCCGAACTCCATGCGCAGCCCGCTCGCCCGCAGCACCGGCGAACCCTCTGCTCCTGCCATCTCGCGCCCTTCTCGTGAGTTGTTCATGAACGGCCGCCCCGGGCGGCCCAGTGCCGCTCGCAGGCTTCCAGCCATCGCAGATCTGCCTGCAGCCGCAGCGCGACGCCCTCCAGCAGCAGCCCGGCAGCCGTGCCGTCCGGCTCATCCATCGCGGCGCGCTGGGTGTCCCGCAGCAGCCGCAGCAGTTCGCGCCGCTGCGCGTCCACTAGCGCCAGCGGGTCACCGAGCCGGCCCGCTGCCGCCGCGACGAGCTTGAGGTGGAACTCCGCAGGCGCCATCCCGGGCCAGGCCACCTCGGCCAGCCATGCGGCTACCCGCTGCTGCCCGGCCGGGGTCAGCGCGTACACCTTCCGGTCGGGCCGGTCCGGCAGGCCGGGCTCGCGCTCGCACGCCACCAGCCCTGCCTTCTCCAGCCGGCCGAGCATCACGTAAATCTGGCCGGCGTTCATCGCCTCGCCGACCGGCCCCAGCGCCTCCTTCAGCCTCGCGCGCAGCTGGTAGCCATGCGACGCCTCCTTGGCCAGCAGCGCGAGCACGACCTCTTGCACGGGCCCCTCCAGATAACCGAGATCCTATAGATACCCGTTAGCTATGTCGGAGTCAACCGATCGGGCCGCGCCCGCGCCCGGAGAGCGGTTCTGGCGCAGGTTTCCCGGCCCGATCCGGTCCTGCGAGGTTCGAGGAACCTGTGACGCACCCGCTCATTGCCACTCGTGAGCGATATTGCTTTACCAATGTCAACCAGATGTCCGGGTCAGGGCGTATCACGCATGAGTCTTGACCGCGGACGTGAGGAGTAGGCGTGATGCCTGGCGGCAGCGAGGAGCTGGAGCAGAGCTTCGCCGCGTTCGTGCGCGACCACGGCGAACGCCACCTGAGGGTGGCGGTGCTGCTCACCGGCGACTGGCACGCCGCCGAGGATCTCGTGCAGGCCAGCCTGATCAAGCTGTACCAGGCCTGGCCGCGGGTGGATCTTATCGACGGCGATCCGGACGCCTACCTGCGCCGTGTCATCGTGAACACGTCCCGGTCCTGGTGGCGTGCCCGGTGGCGCCGGGAGAGACCAGTAGCCGAGCTGCCGGAACACGCGGCAGGCGAGGACACCGCCGACGGGCGTGCGCTCGCCTTGCTCATCCGGCAGGCGCTCGGCGAGTTGCCTCGTCGGCAGCGGGCCGTGGTGGTCCTGCGCTACCTGGAGGACCTGCCTGAGGCGGAGGTCGCCTCGCTGCTCGGCTGCTCGACCGGCTCGGTCAAGACCCACGCCCATCGTGGCCTGCGCGCGCTGCGCGCGAAGCTCAGCGAGAACGGGCTGCCGCAGGGAAACTCGACGTCGGGGAGCAGAACATGAACGACACCGGCCAGGACATGCGAGCCACGCTGCTCGCTGGATCAGACGACGTGCCGCCGGGCATCGACCTGCTGCGCGGCGTGCGGGAACAGGCCGCGGCGCGGCACCGTCACCGGCGCCGGATGCGGGTCCTGGTGCCGGCGGGCGCGGTCGCCGGGGTCGTGGCCGCCGCCGCGACGTTGCTCGGGACGTCCGTCACCAACCCGCCGTCGGCGCTCGCGGCAGTGACCAGCGCCATGGTGAAAACCTCGGCACAAAGCTACCGTTTCACCATGAACGGGTCGCTGATGCTCCCGTCGATCCGGCTCATACAGCACTTTGCGCTCACCGGCGCGATCGACCCCCAGCACGAGCGTGGAACGGAGCTGGTGACCGGCGGCCCACTACGCGGGACGCACAATTACGTAACCGAACAGCTCCGTTTCATCGGGAAGAACCTGTACACCTGGGCATCTCCCGCATCCGGGCTCGGATCCGCCGGCAAGCCCTGGGATGAGGCCCCGATCCCCGCGCCAGACACGCGCGCCTCGCCGGGAAGCGAACTCCGCGGTAACACCTTCGAGCAGCCGATCAGCCCCGCCGAACTGCTCGGAGTGCTGCGGTCGGCGGCTGCCGTGCGCTACGTGGGGCCGGCTTCCGGCCCGGGCTGGACCGGCAGCAAGTACGCGTTCACCGCGCACCTCGCCGGATCCCGGGCCGTCACCGTTGCTGGCACCGTGGACGTGGACCAGCAGGGACGGGTCCGCAGCCTGGACACGATCACCATGGTGCGCACCGGGTACCGCAACCCGGCGCGGACGGAAACCGAGGACCTCACGTTCGGGGGCTTCGGCGGCCCGGTCCAAGTCACCGCGCCGCCCGCCAGCCAGGTCAAGCAGACCATCACGCCCTACTGGGAGTTCGGGTTCTGAGTCACGGTCAGGCAGCCAGGGCCGCGTAGCGGCCCTGGCTCGCGGTCAGGCTGGCGTGGTCGCTGGCCTCGACGACGTGGTCCAGCACGACGATCTGGTCGGCGTGCTCGGACACCGTCACCGGGTGCTCCCGGCGAGGGCATCTGGTCCCAGGCCCGGCCGTCAAGCTGGCGGCCGGCGGCGTTCGGCGTCGGCCCGCCAACCCGCACCGTTGACTGCACCAACTGGAGTGGCGGCACTGGCGGCGTCACGTGTCCGATCACAACTCGGCGACTTCTGGCATCGCTCCTTTGGGTACCACCCACCCGTCGGCCGATCCGCGGGAGTCACAGCTGCCACGACCGACATTCTCGCGGGTCTGCTCACGGTCCGTGACTCTGGGCGCAACGGCAGGCAGTCAAGCCAGGGCTGGGCTGCGCGCCGCGAAGCGCCTCCTGGGCAGGCGAAATATCCGCCGTTCGGCGCGGCTTACGGCTCGCGGGACATGATCATGAACGCCATGCATAGCAATCGATCTGCAGCACGAGAGGGCCCTTATCTTTGACACGACTTGGTCGTGTTCGATGGGCGCACAGATCGGCGCGTTGCGCTGTGTTGTACCTGTTCGGGTATGGCTGATCGGTCGCCTGTTCGCCTTTATCCCCGACTGGCGTTGCCGGATCGAGCCGTTCTTAAGGACCAAGGCTCCGCTGCGCGCCGCCGCGCCCGGCATCGCTCGCGGCGGGCTGCGGCCCTGGGGGGCTCCACAGCAGCGGACCGGGTAGCCGGATACCGATCCACAGACCGGAAGGTGGCTCCGGCAGCACTCGCCTCGTGCCTAAGCCGTGGGCTGTCTTCCCTGCAGGTCGCCGTGCAGCCGGCCGGTGAGGAGCAGGTATTCCCAGTTCATGACGGTGGTCCTGGTTCCGTGGTCATGGTGGCGGGCGAGTTCGGCGAGTGCCTCGTCGAGTTTCTGGGTGCGGCTGGGATCATCGGCGATGCTCTGGTAGACGGCGATGGTCGGGCCGTAGCGGGCCTTGAAGTAGTCACGGAAGTCTGCGGGCTGGGCGAACAGGTCAACCCGGACGGCGCCGCGCCGGGCCGAGATGCCGGTGACCCGGTCGCCGAACAGCTCCCGGACGTGCTGTTCGCTGCCCCACAGCGGCGGCGGCTGCGCCCCGGGCGGGGGCGGGGGCGCATAGGGCTTCATGGCGGCGAACATCTGGCCGATAAAGCCGTCAGGGGTCCAGCTGACCAGGCCGATGGTTCCGCCCGGACGGCAGACCCGGACCAGCTCGCCGGCGGCGGCCTGATGATGCGGGGTGAACATGACTCCCAGGCAGGACATGACCACGTCGAACTCGCCGTCGCCGAACGGGAGCGCCTCGGCGTCGGCCTGCCGCCATTCCAACATCAGGCCCTGCTGCTCCGCCTGCCGCTGACCGGCGGCCAGGAGTTCGGGAGTGAGGTCGCTGGCGACTACGCGCGCCCCGGCCCGGGCGGCGGGGATGGCGGCGTTGCCGGATCCGGCGGCCACGTCGAGTACCCGGTCTCCGGCCTGGATCTGGCAGGCGTCGGCCAGGATCTGGCCCAGGCCGGGAATGATGTCAGCGGCCAGGGCGGGGTAGTCACCCAGGGCCCACATGGCGCGGTGCTTGTCCTTCAGCGCCCGGTCGGCTCCGGGCACAGTTACCGGTGCGGTCATCTTGGATCACTCTCTCGCGGTCGGTGTTCCATCGCGGCTGCAGACGGTGCTGCCACGGAATCGACGCTAGGAAGCAACGGGCCGCCCGGCTAGTACAAGATGTGTACCGCCGCTGGCCCGGCGCGCGGCTGCGCTTTACGCTGCAGGGCATGGGCTCCTCCTACCACCAGTTCTGCCCGGTGGCTAAAGCCATGGAGCTGCTGGATGAGCGGTGGACGATGCTGATCGTCCGCGAGCTGGTCACCGGCAGCCAGCATTTCAACGAAGTGCGGCGCGGGGTACCACGGATGTCGCCAACACTGCTGTCCAAGCGGCTGAGCCAGCTCGTCCGGGCGGGAATCGCGGAAAGGCACGACGACGGCGGCGACGTGCGGTACACGCTCACTAGCGCAGGGCGCGAGCTGCAGCCGGTCGTCGAGGCTCTCGGTGTCTGGGGAACCCGCTGGATCGGCGAGATCGGCGATGAGGACCTCGACCCCAAACTGCTGTTGTGGGACATGCACCGCAACATCAATCATCGTGCTGTCCCGGCCGGGCGGACTACCATCCACTTCACGTTCCCTGACACTCCCGCGCACAGCCGAGACTGGTGGCTGGTGATCACCACAGGCCAAGCCGACGTCTGCGACGCCGACCCCGGCTTCCCGGTCACCGTCACCATCACCGCCTCCCTGCGGCACATGATCCAGGTCTGGCGCGGCGACCTTGACTGGCACACAGCCCGGCGCAGCGGCAATATCACCATCACCGGCCCCGAAGAACTGCGCCGCGGCGTCCCCCAATGGTTCACGCTCTCAAACTTCGCCCCGGTAACGCGGCCCGTCCAACCCGCGCCCAGCTGAGACGGGCAAATATCATCAGCTGGGAAGGCCGGCCCAGCCGTCGGCCGCCGGCGGCCAGGAAGATCGGTCCTTCGGCGCGCTCGCCGATGGCCAGAACCTGGCGCGGCGCACATGCGAGACGGCCGGTGACGTCCGGCCTTGTGACCGACCTTCTACGTCCAGCCCAGCACGGGCGTGAACGGCAACGACGTGTCCGGCATGACGTTCCACGACATCGGTGACTCGTTCGCCCCCTCGCAGACCGGCTACGGCGCCATCCTGTTCACCGACTCCTGGATCCGGCCTGGCGCGCGGGCGAGTGGGACAGCCAGGCACTGCTGTTCACCGGCGGCCTGGACAGCGCGCGCACCGCGGCGTGGCCCTGCCGCACCCCTGGGTGCCCGACGGCGACGCGCCGCCCGTCGGGACGCTGCGATGGCTGCCGTCGCGCCCGGGTAAGCGCAGATCTGTCCTGGGCGCAGTTCGACGCCGCGCCGCCGCTGCGGCGGCGATGTATCCGGCCACCCCGGTCTGCGCCGCGCCCATCTGGCCTCCCGCACTGCCCGATCCACAGGACTATACTGTGGGCAGTGCGGGAGACCCCGGATCTGAGACGGTGTGTCGCATGGACCCAAGCCCAGCCCAGCGCGCGGCCCTGGACCGCATCGCTGCCGAGCTCGCCGCCGCGGCAGGCCCGGCCCTGCCCGGCACCCTCACCGTCCGCTCCCACGCCTGCGGCAAGCCGAACTGCCGCTGCCACGGCGACCCGCCCGCCCTGCACGGCCCCTACGCCGAATGGACCCGCAAGATCGGCGGCAAGACCACCACCCGCCGGCTCACCGACGCCGAGATCGCCGACTGGCAACCCCTGTTTGACAACGCCCGCAAGATCAGGACACTGCTCGCCGAACTCCAGGACCTCACCCTTGAGATCGTCGACGCCAGTCCCGCGCGCCAGCAGCCATAAACCAAAACCGCGGCAAAACGGCGTGGGCACAGCCTGCTTAACCTGTGGGCAGCACCCCGATCACGCCACAAACACCCAGCTCACGCCCAAACGTGAAGACCTGTCGATGCAGGCGCGTGCCATGCAAGTGCCCTAGCCAGTTGGTGCAGGTATAAGTCCAGAGGTCGATGAGTACGACTTTGCCGCGCAGTTCGGCCGCCGGCAATGGCTCCGCGTTCAGCCACCGGGTCGCGCTGCCGAACGAAGCAAGCTCAGCTTCGACAGGTGGCCGGGCCGTTGCCTTGGGGCCTATCGCGCCGACGGCGGTGGTCTGAGTTCATGATGGATTTCTTTGGTGCAGGACCCCGGTAGATGCCGGTCCTGCATCGGCCGCGTGTGCCGGGGAGACGGTTCACCCTCTGCACGCTGTCCCCCGGCACATCCCCCGGTGCAGGCTGCCCTAGCGCAGTGGCCTGAACGCCGCCCGGATCTCGGTCGCGAACAGCTCGGGCTCTTCCCAGGCGGCGAAGTGACCGCCCTTGTCGACCTCGTTGAAGTAGGTGAGGCTGGGGTAGACCTTCTCGACCCAGCTGCGCGGGGCCGGCAAGATCTCGCCGGGGAACGTGGTGAAGCCGACCGGGAGCGAGACCTCCGGAGGAGTCTGGCCGGCCGCAAGGGCTGCGCTTGTGCGGTCTCCCAGTACTACCGGGCGGCCGAGGCCCCGGTGCCCGTCAGCCAGTACAGCGTGATGTTGTCGAGGATGTGGTCCCGGGTGAGATTGCCCGCGGGCTGCCCGTCGACGAAGGCGCGGGAGATCTTGTAGTAGCTGTCGGTGTCGTGGTCGAGCATCCAGGCCGCCAGGGCGACGGGTGAATCCAGCAGGGCGTAGCCGATCGTCTGCGGCCGCGTGGCCTGCTCCAGGAAGTAGCCGTTGCCGCTCGTGTTGAAGGTGGCGAGCGCGTCGAGCGCCGCGCGTTCCTCCTCGGATTCCGCCGGCGCGGGGTACCGGCCAGCACCGGCCAGGAGCAGGTTCAGGTGGATGCCGAGCAGCCCCTCGGGCGCCTGGCGGCCCATCGCGTCGGTGACGGCGGCGCCTACGTCGCCGCCCTGGGCGACGTAGCGGGTGTAGCCGAGGCGGTGCATCAGCTCGTCCCAGGCGCGCGCGACGCGGCCGGGGTCCCAGCCGACCTCGGCCGGCTCGGCGGAGAAGCCGTAGCCGGGCAGGGACGGCAGCACGAGGTCGAACGCGTCCTCGGCGCGTCCGCCGTGCGCGGTCGGGTCGGTCAGCGGGCCGACGACCTCGAGCAGCTCGATGACCGAGCCGGGCCAGCCGTGCGTGATGATCAGCGGCATCGCGTTCTCGTGCGGCGACTTCACGTGGATGAAGTGGATGTCGACGCCGTCGATCTCGGTCGTGAACTGCGGTAGCGCGTTCAGTTTCGCCTCGCACCGGCGCCAGTCGTAATCGGTCGCCCAGTAGCGGGTGAGCTCCTGGATCGTCGCCAGCTGCACGCCCTGCGACCGATCGGCGACGAGTTCCTGGGAGGGCCAGCGCGTCGCCGCGATGCGCCGGCGCAGGTCAGCCAGATCCTCGTCCGGAACGTGGACATGGAAGGGACGGATCGCGGGATCGGTCGTGGCGGCCTGGATGCTGACTGTTGGTGCCGACATGGGAACTCCTCTGCTCAGGTGGTACTGGCACGGCATCGATCCATGCCACCGGGATTTGAACTGCCCTCAGCCTCACGCCGCTGACCCGCTGCACCTAGGACCGGGCGCTAGCGGGCCGCCACCGATTGCTGGCCCTTGTCTCCAGCCTGCGGATGCGAGCCGGCCGCCGCATCAGCCACCTGGCTTAATCTCTGGCTCCGTGGACCGGCTCCAGGGGTGCACCTGCCGGTGGCGGGCATCAGGGCCGGGTCACCTAAGATCACCTTCACCCGGTCCGCTGGCAGGCAGGAGACCTTCCCTTTACGTGATTGAGGTCACTACTGTGAAGTTGTCCCCGGGAAGTGAGGGAAGCGTGTCGGCACCGCTGGTGGGCCGAGAGTACGAACTGGCCCAGGTCGAGGAGAGGCTGGGTCTGGCTGGCGAGCGCGGTGGTGCGCTCGTCGTCCGGGGCGAGGCCGGGGTGGGCAAGTCGGCCCTGCTGGAGGCGGCACGCAGCAGTGCCGCCGGCCGGGGTCTGGCCACGCTGGCGACGGCTGGCTTCCAGTCGGAAGCCCACGTCGCTTTTGCTGGCCTGCACCGGCTCCTGCGGCCCCTTCTTCCGGCTGTGCACCGGCTTCAGGCGCCCCAGCGGACAGCGCTGGAAGGCGCCTTCGGCCTGATTGAGACCGGAGCGCCCGACTTCTTCCTGATCGCCTTGGCCACGCTCGACCTGCTCTGCGAGGCCGCGGCCGCCGCGCCGCTCCTGCTGGTGATCGATGACGCCCAGCTGCTCGATCTCGCCACGTGCGACGTCCTCACGTTCGTGGCCCGGCGCATTGAGGCTGAGCCGATCCTCATGCTGTTCGCGCTCCGCGACGGGCCAGCTGCGGGGATCGGCCGGGCGGGCCTGCCCGAACTGCAGCTCGGGCCGCTGAATGACCTCTCAGCGGCGGCGGTGCTCGATGCGAACTCGCCCGGTCTCGCGGCCGGCGTTCGCCAGCGGATCCTGGCGGAGGCGCTGGGCAATCCCCTGGCGCTAGCCGAGTTGCCCCAGGGGGCGGGCGGGTTTGACCCCGCGTCGACCGCACCGCTCCCGCTGACCGAACGGCTGGAGCATGCCTTCGCCACGAGGGTATCCGGCCTGCCTGCGGCCACCCGCGCTCTCCTCCTGGTCGCTGCCCTCGACGACGGCGGCGACCAGGAGCGGATCACTGACGCGGCGTCGCTGCTCGAGGGGCGGACGGTGGGAGCCGCTGAACTGGCCGCCGCTCAGGCCGCGCGGGCCGTCACGGTGGACGGCGACGGGCTGCGCTTCCGGCATCCTCTGGTGCGATCAGCGGTCCTCCAGCGCGCTCTGGCGCCGGAACGGCGGGCCGCGCACAAGGCACTGGCGACGGTCTACAGCGGCGATCCCGACCGCGGCCTCTGGCACCAGGCCGCTTCCCTGACGGGTCCAGATGATCACGTCGCGGCGGAGCTCGAGGCCGCAGCGGAGCGAGCGGAGCGGCGCGGCGCGGCGGACGTGGCGGTGGCGGCCTTCGAGCGTGCCGCCGGGCTAAGTACCGAAGACCATCAGCGCGCCCGGCTGCTTCTGCGGGCCGCCTGGCTTGCCTACGAGCTGGGCCAGTTCGATGTCAGCACCCGCCTGGCGCGTGACACGCAGCAGCTTGAGATGGCGCAGCGCGAGCGCACGATGCTGCGGTACATGCTTGAGCTCGGGCAGGACAACATGTGGTCGGGTGCCGCCGGCATTCGCTCTCTGGTGGAAATCGCCGGGCAGTTCCAGGCGGCCGGCGAGCCAGACCGTGCGCTGGACGTTTTGCAGACCGCCTCATCACGTTTCTGGTGGGGGAACCCCGATCAGGTCCTGCGAGATCTGGTCGTGTCCGCCGCGGAGGCGCTGTCCGTACCGGACAGCAATCCGAAATTGCTGGCTGTCCTCGCCCAGGCTGACCCGGTGAAGACCGGGGGTACCGTAATCGGGCAGATCTCCCTCATGACGCCCGGACCACGCAGACCCGGCGGGGATGTACCTGGTCGGCCTGGCGGCCAGCTCGGTGTGGGCTTATGACCTTGCGCTGGTGTTCCTGAAGGCGGCCGTGGACGGCCTTCGCGCTCGCGGCCGGCTCGGCCTGCTGGCCCGGGCGCTCGCCGCCCAGGCATGGGCGGCGGTGCACGCGGCGAGGGAGCCTCTCGCCGTGTCTGCCGCCGAGGAGGGCATCGCCCTGGCCCGGGAGACTGGCCAGCTGCGGCTGGCCGTTACCGCGCAGCTGGCTAAGGCAGTCATCGCGGCGGAGCGGGGAGATTTCGCCGTAGCGGAAGCCCTGGCCCGCGAGGCGGAAGCGGTGCTGCTCCCGATGGGCGCGACCCGGATGCTGGCCCTGGTCCAGTTCGTTCGCGGTCGCGGCGCGGTAGCGCACCAGCATTACGAAGAGGGGCTCGAGCATCTGCGGCGGACCCTCGATCCGGCTGACCCCGGCTATCACGCGTTCATCGGGGCGTGGGGGCTATCGGATCTCGTTGAAGCTGCCGCCCATACCGGCCGGAGGGACGCGGCCGAGGCCTACCTCGGGCAGCTGGAGTCCCTGGCGGCTCAGACGTCAGGGTCTCTCCTGCTGGCCACGGCAGGCTACGCGCGGCCGATGCTGGCGGGTGATGACGCGGCCGGAAGCGCTCTACGAGACGGGCCGTCGGAAGTGATCTTGCCCAGTGGCACTGTTACCGGGGCCGGATGCTTCTCTGGTACGGCAGATGGCTCCGCCGCCAGCGGCGGGTGGCGGAATCGCGAACGCGGTTGAGGGCGGCGCTGGACAGTTTCGAGGCCCTGGCGTTTCCCGAGCTGGCCGAGTGCGCCCGGCAGGAACTCCGGGCCGCCGGGGTGACACCACCCAGGCGGGCGCCTGAAGCATGGGCGACCCTGACACCTCAGGAGCTGCAGATCGCCCAGATGGCCGCGGCCGGGGATACCAACCGTACGATCGGCGAGCAGCTGTACCTCTCCCCGCGCACCGTCCAGTCCCACATGTACCGCATCTTCCCCAAGCTCGGGATTACCGCGCGCTCCCAGCTCCGGGACGCCTTCGCGGAGCTGAGCTTCGCGTAAGCGTCAGAAGCCCGGGCGGCGCCAGCCTGGATGACCGGCACCGCCCGGGATCTTTCATGGAACCTGCCTGGATGGGCTAGCCGACGGATGACCAGAACGCGCAGTGGTGGGCCGCGGCGAAGTCCGTCTCGACCGTGGGCTGCGGCGGGACCAGGGAGAGCATCTGCTGGCTCTGGCTGCTGAAGGCGGGCCACGCCGGCTGGCCTGGCGAGCTGGGCGCACCCGTCGCGGCGAAGTCAGCAACCACCGTCTACACCACCCAAGGATCCTTGCGTGCACGCGGAGCAGCCCACTCGGCAGCCGGCACACCACTCGCCGGGACACCACCAGGGAGCAAAGACGCCTGCGGAAACGGGCAGGTCCGGTGCTTCAACGCGTTCCTGTACGCCATCGACACCGTCATCCCGCTCGTATCACTCGGCCAGAGAACGACGTGGTACCCCGACGCGCACCCCCGCCGGCACCCTCATGCAATGGTGGCTCAACGCCGCCACCATCCTCGGCTGGCTCCTCTCCTCATCCTCGTCCTGTCACTCGCCAACCTGGCCCGGTCCGTGTAGAAGCGGCTGGCATTAGCGGGGTTCCCGCCGCTGGTGCCAGCAGCACCAGCTGCCGGTTGACGTCTTCACCTGCGGCATGCCAGCACTTTGACGCGTAGTATCAGTGAGCGCGTACCGCCCTGGTCATCGAACTAAATATCGAAGACCTCATATAATGGTTCATTTGCAAGATCAAAGTGAGTGGCAGATTGAGTGGCAAATGGCGCTCGCGTGGGCTTGCCTGGCGCTTGTGAGTGCCAGTGTGTGCTCGCGTTCACGCAGGTCAGACGCTCTACCTGGGGTAGCGGAACTGCGCAGCGATACATGGTAAGGAGAAGGTCTACGGTTCGATTCTGTAAGGGGGCTCCGCAGGTCAGGGGGCTTTTTCGAATGTCATCCGATGACCTCTTTTGGGCACGGGCGAGAACGGAGATAGGGTCACGGTTCGCTAGGGGTGCAGACTGGCAGGTCAGCGCAGGCTACGGCACTCGATGAGCGTGACCGGGGGCACTTCAGGGGCAATCGCGCGTGACCATCGATCGTGAAGCCTTGCGGCGTATGTAAGAGGGCTCTCGGCGAGGCCCTGGGGCTGTGCCCGGGGTTCCTGGTCTGAGCTTGTGCCGGGCCGGGTGGGTTGTGCTGGCTCAGAGGGCTCCGGGCCCGGGGGAGGCGCAGGTCGTGTGGCTCGGGGCGGGGTCGGCCGCCACCCGGGGCTCTGGCTGGCCAAGGCGCCGGACCAAGGCAACGATCGCTGGTGTCTCGCAGGTCAGCCGACAGCGATCAGGACGTGCGGGCTGTCGGCGGGGTTCAGCCACCCGAGCACGGCATCAAGCTCGGCATTGGGCAGGGCCACGCAGCCTTCGGTGTACCCGACTGCCATGTCGTCGTGCAGGAAGATACCTGCTCCATTGTCCGGAGGGTGGGGCATCTCGATGTCAATGAAGTGCTGGTAGGGCTGGATCTCAGTCCAGAGAGCTTCGGAATCCTCACCGTAGGGTGGGGTGGTCCCGCAGGTTACATGCTGGAAGGTGTCGTAGGCCGGGCTGCCGGGCTGCTCGTCCCACCAGTCACCACACACCAGGTGGTGGTAGGGGTAGCGGGTGGTCGGGCTCACGGCCGAGTTGCCGTAGACGGTCGTGCCGAACGGGAACAGGCCGGTGGGGGTCGCCCAGTCGCCGGGAACTCGCTGTGCGATGGGCAGCAGGCCACCGTGGCCCGTCTGGGCCAGGAAGGGCTGCACGGGCTGCCCGGCAAACGACACCGGGCTCCAGCAGCCGTTGGCTCCCTTGGCCCAGGCCGTAAAGGTCGCTGCCAAGCTCGCCGTCGAGGGAGCGACGACGGTGACCAGTTGCGCACCGCCTCCGGTGTCGGCCACCCGATTCGGGTCGATGCCGTAGGTCACCGGTGAGTACTGCGGGCAACGCGATGTGGGGTCCGCGGCCGCGATTGGACGAGCTGTCGCCGGCCGTGGAACAGTGGCGGTCCCGGCAGGCGCCGCAGCCGAAATCGCCGGCGGCCTGCTAGCGGCCGGTGGAGTCGACGTCGCAGCTGACGTGGTCGGCCCACACGCTGCGCACAGGCAAGTCAACAGCAGACAGCTCACGGCGATGAGAGACCTCGCTGCCATCCTCACAGGATGCCGCGGACTGATCCTCGATGAAAGGCCGCTCCGGACAAAGCCATCGTCGCGTCGGCCGATGGTTACCTCCCGCATCCGATCCCGAACAGTCCCGGCAGAGCCCGGTCTTCAAATGGATCTCGGACTACGTCGATCTCGGCATCACCCTGAGTGACGCACGCAGTCGGGCAGACTGCCCGCCGAGCCGCCGATCGGCGCGGCCGAAGGCCGAGAACGGCTGAGGGGCGGTCGCGACGGCTGGGGCCAGCAGTCGTTGGGCGATGATGGTGCCCAGGGGCGCGAACACACCCCAAGGCCAGGACGATGGCACTGATCACGAAGG
>CAWHZU010000017.1:0-106500 GCA_963833885.1 uncultured Actinomycetota bacterium
CGCCTACACAGTCGAGGTGCGCCCGGCGGTTCGCAAGGCGCTGCGCAAGCTGAGTGCTGACGTCCGCAAGGACGTCTTAGCGGTGATGGGTGGCCTGGCCGAGGATCCGCGTCCGCCGGGTGTGCGCGCCCTGCAGGGCCACCGGCCTTACCTGCGGGTGCGCTCGGGTGATTACCGGGTGATCTACGCCGTCGACGATGCCGCGTGCCTGGTCACGGTCGCCGTGGTCGGGCACCGCCGCGACGTGTACCGCAACCTCGGCTTGTAGAGCGGTCTGCATCATTGCGTGATTCCACTCGGTCGGCGTCGACCTCACCCAGGGGCTGATCAACGCGATCAAGTCGATGCTCGGCCCGCTGGAGAGTGTGGTCAGCGAGGGCGGACGAGCGAGCGGTAGCGGGCGGCGACGGCTGGGTCGCCGGGCGGGTAGTCGTTCCACCGAGCGCCGTCGCGTACTGCGCCGAGGACGGTCAGCACCTCGGCCGGGGTCAGGGTCACCGACCCGTCCAGCGCAACCGCGCTCACCGCTGCACCGCCTTGAGGTTGGCGCGGCGCGGCAGTTCGCCGATGATCCGAGCGCGTCCGCCTTGCGCTAGTTCGCCGCGCAGCCAGCGCATGACTCATCGGCCGTGCACTTCGGGCAGGTGGTGCGCCGGTGCTCGATCGCGTCACAGATCGCCTCGTCGAGCAGGCGGGCGGTCGCGTCCATCGGCGGCACGTCCCGCTCGAGCAGCGCGGTCAGGGCCTGGAACAGCCGGCCGATCACGAACCGCGGGTCGGCCTCGAGCTCGTCGAGCGCGGGGCTGTCGCCGAGGATGGCCAGGGGCCTGGTTATCCAGCAGCGGGTACATCGGGCCGAGAAGCGCGCGGGCGACCTCGGCACGGTCAGCACCGATCTGCCCGGGCGGCACCACGCGCAGGCGCTTCACCGGGCACCGCCGGGCGCGGGCGGCGGCTGCTCAGGTAGCTCGGCGGGGACGGAGCCCGTCCGGTTCAGCCACTGCCATGTGGTGACCTCGGTCCGGGCGGCCCGCCACGACCCTGCCCACGCGTAGAGACGCTGGCCGCGGCGGATCTGGCGGCGCAGCTGGCCCCGGTAGCGGCGATCGGTCAGCGCGCGCTCGAGATCCTCGATCCGGGACTCGAGCGCGTCCATCAGCGAGTCGATCTGCTCGACCTCGCCGTTGACGTCGGCCCATGTCGGATGCCAGCGGCGCGTGGCCGGGTCCTGCGGTTGGATAGGTTTCACGGTCTCCTCCTGTGCATGCAGGTGGTGATCCAGGCCCCGGCCGGTGTGACCGCACTGGCTGGGGCCGCTTGCTGGTGTACGTACACCAAGCTACAGTCGGTGTACGTACACTGCAAGGAGGCCGCGTTGAAATCTGGACGTACAGCCGGGAGACTTAGGCGCGTGCCCAACAAGCCCCGTACTCAGCACCGTTCGGTGCGGGTGGATGACGCGGAATGGGACGACGCGCAGCAGGCGACAGCCGAGATGGGCACCGACCGCGCAAAGGTGATCAATCAGTTTCTGCGCTGGTACCTGCGGCGCCCTGGCGCACGTCTGCCGGACCGGCCGCCAGCTGGCAGCTGCGGGAGCTGAGCCGCCCGCTGTTGCCCGCCTGTTCCTCCGGAGCACCCCGGGAGGACCGGAACGGAGCAGGAGCGGCAGCGGAACGGGGAGTCTGTGCAGGTCAGCGGAGGGTGTGGGATTCGAACCCACGAGGAAACTCACGCCTCCTAGCAGTTTTCAAGACTGCCGCCATCGGCCACTAGGCGAACCCTCCCGGAGACACGATAGCCGCGCACGGCGCATGGCGCCGAACACGGCCGGCACAAGCCTGCAGCCGGGCGACCCGCGCCGGGTGAGTAGGCTCACGATCGGAGGAGGTCCCCATGCTGCGCCCGTTCGGCTTGCCGGCCGTTTTCACGGTCTGGCAGTTCGCGCCGATTGTCACCGCCGCCGTGGTCATCCTGGCCGGGCTGTATCTGTGGGGCGTGGTCCGGGTCGCACACCGGCATCCGGCCAGGCGGTGGCCTGTCTGGAAGACCGGAATGTTCCTCGGCGGCCTCGCGGTCGTGGTGCTGGCAACGGAGAGCGGCATCGGCTCCTACGACAACGTGCTGTTCTGGGATCACATGGTGCAGCACCTGATGCTGATCATGGTCGCCCCGCCACTGCTCATCTTCGGCCAGCCGATCACGCTGCTGATGCACGCGAGCAGGAACCCGCTGCATACCTGGGTCAAGCGAATTCTGCGGTCCCGGATTGCCAGCTTCCTTACCTGGCCGGTTTTCGGCTGCGTCGCCTATACGGTCGCGGTCATCTGGGCGCATCTGACGAATTTCGCCAACCTGGTGCAGACCAACCAGCTGGCGCACAACGCCGAGCACGTTCTCTTCCTCGTGGTCGGCTACTTGTTCTTCCTGCCCATTCTGGGCCGTGAGCCGATCCGCTGGCGGCTGAGCTACCCGGTCCGGTTCGTGATCCTGGTCCTCGTGATGCCGGTGGACACGTTCACCGGGCTGATGCTGGGTTACGGCTCGGCCGGCACGCCAGGGGTTCCCTCGGGACCGCAGCCGTCGTGGGCGCCGCCGCCCGTGTCCGACCTGCACAGTGGTGGAGCGGTGATGTGGATCGGCGGCGACGCCATCATGTTCGGCCTGATGATGCTCGTGTACATGATGTGGAGCCTCGACGGCCGGGCGGCGACGAGCGGCCACGGGTGGCTCGAGGCGGCCCGCAGGGCCAGTCTCGCCAACCTGGTTGCCTCACATCAGGCGCCGCCCGGAACGGCCGAAGGTGGCACCGACTCCGCCGCGGCCGGCGGTGGCGGGCCGGCGCCAGCGGCCGTCAGCTGGGACGGCCGGCGCGGGATCGACGATGACGAGCATCTCGCCGCCTACAATGCGTTCCTGGCGCGGCTGAACCAGGCCGAATCCGGCCGAAAACAATAGCCAGTACGACTGAACCGCTGGTAGGGGCCGCCCCGTTATTAGGGGCAGCGACACGGGTGGGGCCTCCCGTGCCGCTGGTCGCGTCTGGCAACACAGCGGCCGAAGCTTCACTTTTTCCTATTGGGGAGCGTGAGCATGTCGGTACTTCACCGCTTAATGGCCACTGCCGCCACGGCGGCCCTGACCGTCAGCGCGGGACTCGTGATGTCGGCGTCGGCGTCTGCCTCGTCGTCGCCACCGTTCATCAGCCAGTTCAGCAAGCTGAAGACCATTGCCTCGACCGTTCCGGGCAACGGGGACGTCAACCCGTACGGGATCGTCGTTGTCCGGCACAGCCGCGGCAAGCTGCGCCGCGGCAACATCCTGGTTAGCAACTTCAACAACAAGGCCAACCTGCAGGGCACCGGCACCACGATCGTGCAGATCTCGCCGGGCGGCCAGCAGACCCTGTTCGCGCGCATCACCCGTTCCCAGCTGACCGGGCCTTGCCCGGGCGGCGTAGGGCTGACCACCGCACTTGAGGTGCTGCGCGGTGGATGGGTGGTCGTGGGCAGCACACCATCGAGCAACGGGATGGCGGCCACCGCGAGGGCAGGCTGCCTGATCGTGCTCGACAGCCACGGAACCGTGCGGGAGACCATCTCCGGCCACGGCATCAACGGCCCGTGGGACATGGCCGCCCTGGGCAAGGGCCTGGACGCCGACCTGTTCGTCACCAACGTGCTGAACGGCACGGTCGCGGCGAACGGAGCGGTGGTGCACAGGGGCACCGTGCTCCGGCTACTGGTCCGCACGTACTGGAACAGCCCGCCGAAGCTCCTCGCGGTGACCAAGATTGGCTCCCGTTTCTCGGAGCAGACCAACGCGTCTGCGTTCATCATCGGGCCGACCGGCGTAGGGCTTGACCGCAACGGCACGCTCTACGTGGCTGACACCGGGGAGAACCGGATCACCGGCATCCCGTACGCGGCAACGCGCATGTCGAGCGCTGGCACCGGGTTCGTGCTGACCTCGGGCGGGAGGCTCAACGCACCGCTTGGCCTGACCATCGCGCCGAACGGCGACGTGCTCACCGTCAACGGCGGGGACGGCCGGATCGTCGAGACGACAACCGGGGGGACCCAGGTCGCGCACCGCTTCCTGGACCGCTCCGGCAGTCCGCCCGGCTCCGGCGCCCTGTTCGGCCTGACCCTGGTCCCGCGGGACGGTGGCGTCTACTACGTGGACGACGCCACCAACACACTGCGGGTGCTGCACTAACCCGAACAACCTTGAGCCGCCGCAACCGAACCGCCGACTCTGCAGGGACCGCAGGGAACGGCGGGCCGGTGCGACGGGCTGAATCGTCCGTCCGGGTCGTATTGGAGGCGCGTGGCCCCGCCTCCGGTACGGCCCGGCGGGCTTGCTGCGACACGCCGACGAGTGCTTTCTAAGTCAATCTAAGGAAAGCGCTAGATCAGGCAATAGGCTCCAATGCCGTGGACCCGGTTCGCAATCCTTATGCCCCAGGAGCTGGCCAGCGCCCGCCGGAACTCGCGGGCCGCGATCGCGAGATCGGCCAGTTCGAGGTGGTGCTTGAACGCGTCGCTCGCGGGCGGCCGGAACGCAGCATGGTTCTCACCGGGCTGCGTGGCGTCGGCAAGACCGTGCTGCTGAATGCGTTCCGCTCGATGGCCATGCAGCGACTCTGGGGAACCGGGAAGATCGAGGCGCGGCCGGAGCAGTCGATCAGGCGGCCGATAGCCTCGGCCCTGCACATGGCCGTGCGCGAGCTCGCGCCGAGGCACCGGGCGCCGGACCGGATCGACCAGTTTCTCGGCGTCCTCAAGGCATTCACCATCCGCGACCCCGCCGCGCCAAAGGGGTCGTACGCGGCGCACCTGGGCATCGACGTACCCGCCTCACATGGCCGGGCCGATTCCGGTGACCTCGAGATCGACCTGACCGAGCTGCTGACCGACGCCGCCTCGGTCGCCGCCGACCTCTCGGTGGGCATCGCCCTCTTCGTGGACGAGATGCAGGACGTGCCCGCGCCCGACGTCTCTGCGCTCTGTGCGGCCTGCCACGAACTGTCGCAGACCGGCGGGCCGCTGATCGTGGTCGGGGCCGGGCTGCCACACCTTCCTTCCGTGCTGTCCGCCAGCAAGAGCTACTCCGAACGGCTGTTCCGGTACGTGCGGATCGACCGCCTTGACCGGGATGCCGCGGACTTCGCGCTGCTCGCTCCCGCCCGGCGCGAGGGCGCGGACTTCGAGGCTGCGGCGCTGGACGCGCTGTACGTGGCGGCCGACGGGTACCCCTACTTCGTGCAGGCCTACGGCAAGGTGACCTGGGACGTCGCTGCGGCGAGCCCGGTGACCGCCGCCGACGTCACCGTGGCCACCCCGGTGGCGGCCGGCGAGCTCGCGGTCGGCTTCTTCGGCAGCAGATACGAGCGCGCCACCCCTGCGGAGCGTGAGTACATGCGGGCGATGGCGCAGCTTGGCGACGAGCCGGTGCCGACCGCCCAGGTTGCCGAGGAACTTGGTCGTAAGCCGTCCAGCGTTTCCCCGGCCCGGGACAGCCTGATCAAGAAGGGGCTGATTTACAGCTCGGAGCGCGGCCTGATTGCGTTTACCGTCCCCCATTTCGGCCGCTTCCTGCGCGCCCAGCCGGCCTGAGTACTCCTGAGGAGGACTGACCGGGGCGACGAACGGGCGCTCCTTCTGGGAAAGTCTTGCCCCGTCTAGGGAAGCAGCTAGAGATCGCTAGAAAATGGCAGATCGTCTTCCCCGGAATGGACTGGGGGATCGGCCCTGATTGCGCGGAGATACAGGCCGGGATCGCTCGGAGCCGAGAGCATTCCTGCCGGAATCCGGCCGCTGCCTGCGCCCAGGCCGGAACCGGGCCCGGGCCAGCTAGCTCCAGGAGCAGGCCGCCTAGCCCCGGAAATGGGCAGAGAAGCAGCCGGAGAAACAGACCCAGATTCGGCGCACGCGCTGAGCCCGCCGGTACCGCTCGGCCCGGGGCCTGTCCATTGCGGCTTCGCCGCGAAGAGCCGCCTGCGCCGGGCCGGTGCCGCGGGCCATGCCAGCACCTCGCCCGTTGCCGAGTCGACCAGGGCGCTGTTGATCACCGGCCGGTGCGGACGCAGGTAGACCGCGAAGATGACCTCGGTGGCCCGGTCGCCGATCCGGGCGGGGAACACCACGTACCGCCAGCACAGTTCCCGCCACATGTCGACGGGCACCTCGGTGGTGATCAGCCAGGCCCGCTTGCGCCACTGCGAACTGCGGCGCAGGGCGGCCAGCGTCCGGACCGTAGGCAGCCTGCGCAATTCACACGGCTCGGAGTAGCCGAGCCGGGTGAGCGCTTCGCCAAGCTCCGGTGAGAGCAGGGCGATCACCGCGAGCTCGATCGCGAAGATCCCCAGCAGCCTGGCCGCATCGGCACCGGGGTGCGGCGCCCGCAACGGGGGCAGCCCGATCGTGCCCAGCGCCGCGGCTGCAAAAAGGGCCGACCTCGCCAGCGTGCGCCCGCTCACCGGCGCCCTGCTGAACTCGCCGAAACACCCGCAGCCGGTTTCGGGATGGCTGGTGCGAAGCTCGATCAGTGCGCAGGTGGCGACCAGGAACAGCAGCGACGTGGCGAGCCGCACGGCGGTCGCGGGGCCGCCCCGGCCCAGGCCCCCGGCGGTGACGATCAGCGCCACGCCGCAGGCGAACTCGACGGCACAGGTCGTGATCGCGACCGGGCGCCGCAGCCGGAGAGGGAACAGTGCGGTCGGGCCGAGACCGGCGTCCATCGACCCGACGCGCAGGACACGCGCCAGCTTGGCCGCGCACCCGCCGAGCAGCATGGCCGACAGCAGCGGAACCTGGGCCTCCCGGATCTCGAGCACTGCGTGGCCAAGCATCGTCAGCGGCCAATCGTGATCGTCGCGTTGAAGCAGCCGCGCTCGAGTTCGCCGCCGAGCGCGATGAAGCTGGCTTGGGTCAGGTCGGCGATACGGCCCCGGGGGGAGGTACCGCAGGTGACGCACCGGTCGTTGAACAGCCGGGCGATGGCGGCACAGCCGGTGACCGATAGGGTGCACGAGCTTTTGGTGCAGTCGTTGTTGACCTGCAGCACGCTGCCCACGGCCAGGTAGGGCATGCGCACGAATTGCGGAGCGACGCTCCCGACCGGGTCCTCGGCGCACCCGGACCCCGGGTCGAGGGCCGGGTACGACACGCCTAGCAGCCCGGGTGGCTCGTCGACCGGCTCATGCCAGGTGACGGAACCGCTGATCGCGGCGGGTACCCGGCCGGTCACCATCGGCGGCGTGGGCATCTGGTCGACGGGGTAAGCGGGCTGGGACGTCGCTGGTATCCGTGCCTCGAGTTCGCCGGGCCGCCGCACGCCGATGACGTCGAGCAGATAACCGGGCTCGAGATTCGGGAAGCGCACCTGGACCCGGCCAGACGCGGCACCCGGGATCGTCACTAACTGGCGCGGCTTCGTCTTGCCCTCGTCTACCAGTAGGCTGTCCGCCTCGCGCTCGATGATGACGCCGGTCACGCGGCCGATGTTCGCCCAGATCCGGTCGGCCACGCTGCGCTGCGAAGGACGCAGCCGGACCACCGCCTGGTCGCCTGGCTGCACCCCGGACGGGTCCAGCGGGGCGCCACGCCAGGCCGTCGCGTCGGAGGTGAGCGCGATCCGGGTCTCGCTGGCGCCGTTCCCGATCACCAGCACGTGCGGGCTGACGTCGCGGACAGTGCCGGTGACCGCCCGCGGCAGCTTGCCGGGCGCCGGGAAGTCGGCGGCCTGGTCAGCCTCAGGGCGCGAAGGTCCGTCGTGCGTCGTGAGCACCGCGGCCTTCAGCATTCGCCGCCGCGACGCGCGCACGGCCGTGGCGTTCCCGGTGCAGCGATCGCAGCACCGGAAGTCGCCGTGGACGTCCAGCATCGGCCCTCCCCTGCCAGGCTCGCGGCCCAGCCCCATGCCACCCGGCCGGTAGTCCCGCGGGTTACCGGCCCGGCGTCGTGCCCGCCCCGGCCGGGTCATCTGCCCGGCCCATCCGCCCCTATTTGGCCGCGCGGACTGCCAGCCCGGCGGCGCATACAACCTGGATAATCAACCCAGCCTAAATGACCATGCTTACCTGGCACTGCCCACGTCAAGCGATTCACGCCTTTTCCATTTGGAAGTCACACATGTGCGTCCCGGCGGCGAGGACGCGCGGCCGCCACTTGTGTATCTCCGGTAAGACGACGCGCCGTTACAAGCGGTAGTCACCCGTTAACAGTGGCGACGAGTACCGTTAGAATGTGAGCGTCGGGGGCGATCACTTCGTGGCGGAAGCACGCGCGGATCCAGCCGCAGCAACTCGGGGCGTCGCAGGCGTTGAGCAGGGGGAAAGCGTCGGCGCGCAGCGAAGCCATACCAACGGGCAGGTGCTGGCACGCCAGCCGAACCGGGCTGGGTTCGACGACCCCGGCTTCCACGACTACGTAACGGCCCGTAGTCGGTCACTGTTGCGGACCGCATATCTACTGACCGGAAACCGCGCGGACGCGGAGGACCTGGTGCAGGCGGCGCTGGCAAAGACGTATCTGGCCTGGGACCGGATCGAGGACCGGAGCGCGCTGGACGGCTACGTCCGCCGCGCCATGGTCAACACGCACATCTCGTGGTGGCGTCGCCGCAGGCTGGAGGAATACCCCACCGACGAGATCCCCGACCAGGCCGTCGCGGACCAGACGGGGAGCAGTGACCTGGCGGACACGCTGCGCCGGGCCGTCGACCGGCTCCCGCAGCGGATGCGCGCGGCCGTGGTGCTCCGCTACTTCGAGGACATGACCGAGGCGGAGGTCGCAGCCGCGCTCGGGGTGAGTCTCGGCACCGTCAAGAGCACGGTCTCGCGCGCCGTTGCCAAGCTGCGGATCGACGCCGAGCTGCAGGCCGACTGACCGGCCAGAGCGGGCCGGTGGTGACGTTTTCCCGCTAGCGTGGCACTATCCACCCCATGGGGCATTCCGGCCCATCAGGGGCGGGTACCGGGCACACCGCAGGAGGTGGCCAGAGTGCAGAGCACGATGATGGACGTTCCGCTCACGGTGCAGGCGATCATGCGCTACGGCACGTCGGCGTACGCCGACCGCGAGGTGGTGACCTGCACGTCCTCGGGCACCCGGCGGCAGAGCTACGGCGCGACCGGCACCAGGGCCGCCCAGCTCGCAAATGCCCTGCGCAGCCTCGGCGTCGACGGCGACCAGCGGGTGGCCACGCTGATGTGGAACAACGCCGAGCACCTCGAGGCCTACCTGGCGATCCCGTCCATGGGCGCGGTCCTGCACACGCTGAACCTGCGGCTCGACCCCCAGGTGATCGGCTACATCGCCACGCACGCCGGGGACGATGTGGTAATCGTCGACGCCACCCTGGTGCCACTGCTGGCCCAGGTCCTTCCGCACGCCCCGGCAATCCGGCACGTCCTGGTGACAAGTCCAGAGCCTGGAACGCCAAGCCCCGTGGATGATCTGGCTGCCACCGGCCGTCAGGTGCACTCCTACGAGGACCTGCTCGCCGCGCAGCCCGGCACGTTCGACTGGCCCGAGCTGGACGAGCGGGCCGCGGCGGCGATGTGCTACACCAGCGGGACCACCGGGCACCCGAAGGGCGTCGTCTACAGCCACCGGTCGTCTTACCTGCACTCGATGGCCGTCTGCCACGGCAACACGTTCGCGCTGTCCGAGCGGGACAAGGTGCTCCCGGTGGTGCCGATGTTTCACGCGAACGCCTGGGGGCTGGCGTACGCGGCGGTGATGGCCGGGGCCGACCTGATCATGCCGGACCGGTTCCTGCAGCCGGAGCCGCTGGTCCGGCTCATCGAGGCGGAACGCCCGACGATCGCCGGTGCCGTGCCCACGATCTGGAACGTGCTGCTGGCGTACGTGCGCTCGAACGGCGGGGACCTGTCCTCGCTGCGGCTGGTGCCGTGCGGCGGCTCCGCGGTGCCGCACTCGCTGCAGGAGGCGTATGAGAAGGAGCTCGGCGTCCGGATCGTGCAGGCCTGGGGGATGACCGAGACCTCGCCGCTCGGCAGCGTCGCGCACCCGCCCGCCGGCACGCCGGAGGAAGAGGCGTGGCGCTACCGCGACACCGCGGGCCGGCTGATGTGCGGGGTCGAGGGCAGACTGGTCGGCCCGGATGGCACGGTGCTGCCGCACGACGGCGAGGCGGTCGGCGAGATCGAGGCCCGCGGGCCGTGGGTGACCGGGAGCTACTACAAGGACGACGACCCGGCGAAGTTCCACGACGGCTGGCTGCGCACCGGCGACGTCGGGACCATCGACCGGCTCGGCTACGTCACGCTCACCGACCGGGCCAAAGACGTGATCAAGTCCGGCGGCGAGTGGATCTCGTCGATGGAACTGGAGAACATGCTGATGGCCCACCCGCAGGTCGCCGAAGCCGCGGTGATCGGGGTACCGGACGAGAAGTGGGGCGAGCGGCCGCTGGCCGCCGTCGTGCTGGCACCGGACGCCACCGTCACCGCCGCTGAGCTGCGGGAATTCCTGTCGACGCAGGTACCGCGCTGGCAGCTGCCCGAGCGGTGGTCGTTCATCGCCGAGGTGCCCAAGACCAGCGTCGGCAAGTTCGCCAAGACCCGGATCCGGGACGCATACGCCAACGGCGACTACGAGGTGGTCGAGGCCCGCTGATCCCCCGGTGGCCACCCGCACGATCTGCTTTGCCGGCGCTCAGCCGGTACCGGTACCCTGGGTCGGACCCCGCTGGGTCATTGGGAGGCTTCGCCTAGTCCGGTCTATGGCGCCGCACTGCTAATGCGGTTTGGGTTCACGCCCATCCGGGGTTCAAATCCCCGAGCCTCCGCCACTGAGCAGGCACTTTGCCGCACAGGCAAGGTGCCTGCTCCCTTTTTCAAAGATCGTTAAGGCCCGTGCAGGCCCCGTGCAGGCCCCAGCGGGCACTCAGCCGGAATCGTCGGCAGTTGCGGGCGGCTGCGGATCTCAGCCGCACCGTCGACGCCGGGCCCGGATGCTCGCGGGCTGCAAGCGGGTGATGGTGTCCAGGTGCGCGCTGAGCCCGGCCACCGCGGCGTCGGCCAGGGCCGCGTGTGCGCTGGCCATGGCCACGGTAACGGCCTGGCGGTGAAGGAGCCCGGCGGGCGGTCCTACAGGAACCGGGGCCGGTCAAACTCCGGCGGCCGAGCCAAGCCGGTGCAGTAGCCGAAGGCGAGCCGGGCCGGGTCGGCGACGTGGCACGGTAACGCGTCCAGGCCGAGCAGCGAAGCGATCACCGCCCAGTCCTGACCTTCCTCGCGAACCCGCCGGACGGCGCGCTCGACTTGGGCGTGCGCCGCGATCTCGAGCGCGCGAGCGATCGTCACCACCACGGCAGGAGACGGCGGCACTTCGACGACGCCCCGCTCGCTAAGCACTGCACGGCGGCGGCCAGCGCCAGCGAGGTCTCCGGGTCGGTCGGCATAAGCATGCCCTCCTCGGTCGCCGGGCGTCGCGAGCATCCGCGCGGTACCGACAGCCCGGGCCCGAACCCGGCAAGGCGGGTGCACGACTGAATTGTGAGGCGCTTCGGCTTCTGCCGGTCACCTGGCTAGTCCGAGTGATGCTGCCACTCAGATACGGAGGTGTTGCCGGCACCGCTAGGACCTCGCAGCGTTGTCTGCCTGGCCGGCTTGCCGCGCCTCGGCGGCCAGCCCGGCGTCCTCCTCGCGGTAGAACAGCCGGTGGAGCACGGCTGCGAGCACGCCTCCCACCAGGGGCGCCACGATGAAGAGCCACACCTGGCTTAGGGCCACGCCGCCGACGACGAGAGCCGGGCCAAGGCTACGTGCCGGATTCACTGATGTGCCGGTGACCGGAATGCCGACGAGATGGACAACCGTCAGGGTCAGCCCGATGGCTATTGCCGCCGTCGCCGCGTTGCCCGTCGCCGAGGTCACCCTCAGGACGACGAAGACGAAGACGGCCGTCAGGACGATCTCGAAGATGAGCGCTCCGCCAACGCCGATGTGGATCATCGACTTGCTGCCCCAGCCGTCGGTTCCCAGGCCAGTGGTGGTCCTGCTGTACAACGGCGAGGTGCTGAACGTTCCCCACAGCGCAAGCGCGCCGATGATCCCGCCAGCAAACTGAGCGATCCAGTAGCCGACGGCCTCCACGAGCGGGATGCGGCGTGCGAGCAGTGCCCCGATCGTTACAGCCGGGTTGACGTGACAGCCAGATATCGGCCCGATCAGGTACACCAGCGACAGCAGCGTCAGGCCGAACGCTAGCGCGGTGGCCACTACCCCCGCCGCCACGCTGGCGCCGTCGAACTTGAAGCCGAACATCAGCGTGGCGACTCCGACGGCGAAGAAAACCAAGATCGCCGTGCCCAGGAACTCAGCAGCGAACTTCCGGATCATCGCCCTCCCTCCGGGTCGCGCACGAACAGTCGCGCATGGACAAAGGCAACGACCTGTCATGCGGCCACAGTTACGACGCTACTGCGTACTTACCGTCCGATACAGGGAACCGCAGCCGTGACGTTAGTCCCACGACTGGCATCGGACGCACGTCAACAACGTCTGCAACTGCGGCCTGCCAGGGAGAACCGGAAGGCACTGACCTAGGCGGCGCGACAGAACAGCAGATCTGCGCGCCGCAGACGAGCCCGACAGCTAGAGAACTCACAGCGCGTAATCGGCAGGGCGAACCCGCCGCCCGCCGGGCCGGCCGAGTCAAATCACGCTCCCTGATGGCGGCCACAAGGCGACGTCTGGCCGCCATCGGCCACTCGCGGACGGCGTTCTGCACGCATGCGGCCTCAGATGTCTTCACGATCCTGAATGACGATCTGGGTAGCCCGTCACGACAGAGCGTTGCCGCTGATCATCGATCCGTGCCCAGGTAAATACGCTGCTAACAGCGGGACGAACTCTGGGCAACCCGAGTCATCCGCGAGGGCGGGCGGCGACCGGGCGTCTGACAGACACTAGCAACATCAAGTCGGGATGCCACGTGCTGGAGGTACAGCCGGACGGCTTCCGGCGCGCCCTGCTCGCTAGTCCGCGCCGCGCAGGCTTGCCAGGAGCTGATGGGCGACAGTGCTGGCGGGTCTCCAGCGGCGCGGGCGCGACTCCTCCAACCCGAGGAACTGCAGTTCGTGCTGAGCCGACGGTTTTACAGGGCGCTCCCCACCGCAACGTGGTACACCGTCTAATCTGCGAAAACAACGTTCCTGTGGCTTCCGGCCAGCACGCTCAACCGCTTCTCAACCAAACGCAGCAACGATGGCCTTCCAAACGTGATCACAGCTACAGCTTCCAAGGCCGAGTGCCGGTCAGATTACGCAGCTCGTGCGCGATCGAGTCGCCCTTAAACCTGGCCTTCTGCCGGATCAGCATGCTTGACATGTTGACCCGTGGGGATGGCCAGCCAGAGGCGAGTCCGGGATCTCGGTCACGCCGTTGTCTCCCCAGGCCGCGAACTCCCTGAACCGCTTCGCGATCGGCGACCGTGACCTGCTGCAGTACAACGCTGACGGGTCGCTCGACCTTTACCTCCAGCACACCTCGCCCGGCACTAGCAAGGAGGCCAACTGGCTGCCCGCGCCAAAGGCCCCCTCGCCGTCACAATGCGGCTCTACTCCCCGAAAGCCTCCGTGCTCAACGGCACCTGGGCGCCACCGGCCGTGCGCCGAGGCTAGCCCCGGCACTTGACCGCCGGGCGGCGTGGCATCACAGGATCCCGGCGTCCTTGGCCCGTGTGATGGCGTCGTGCCGGGTCGACACGCCGAGCTTGCGGTAGATGGCCCTGGCGTGGGTCTTGATCGTGTTCTGCGACAGGTAAAGCTGCTCGCCGATCTCGCGCAGCGACAAGGTCCCGGACAGCAGCCGCAGCACTGCTACCTCGCGGGCGGTAAGCGGCTCAGCACTCGCGGCCCGCCGGGGGCGGGCAGCGAGCCGGCGTTCGATCGGGCTCAGCCTGGCCAGCTGAGCGCCGGCGCCGGCCGGTGATGAGGTCAACAGCAGCCTGGCTTCATCGAGGAGCGCGGCGGCTCCGGGCCGGTCCCCGGTCTCAAGTAGTACGGGCGCGAGCCTGACCAGGATCTCCAGGGTGGGCCATGGCGAGATCCCGGGCTGGCTGCGGCGGATCCTAAGCGCGCGCTCGAATTCGCTGCGGGCCTCGGCCAGCCGCCCGCGCCCGGCGAAGACGCCGCCGGCGGCTGTGTAGGCGAGGCAGCTCTGCGGCGCTGCGCCCAGGCCCGGGCCAGCGCCTTCCACGACTTCGCACGCTGACCGCGCGTGCTGCTCTGCCTCCTCCAGGTCTCCCCGGTCGGCCGCGATGAAGGACAGGGCGGACAAGCCAATGATGCGGACAATCGCGACGGAGCCATTGCCGGACAAGGCCGCCTGCGCCTGCTCGAAGGCAGCACCCGGTTCGCCGGACCAGTACAGAGCGCCCGCGTATGCGGCCCGGGCCAGGGAGTACCACGGCGACGCCGGGTCTGTTTCCAGCGCGACGGCCTCGGCCGCCGCATCACGCATGGGGCCCAGGCCCTCGAACCCGAAGGTACCTTTGAGCAGCGCCGCCGAAGACTGCATCGACCGGATCCCGTCCGGCAGCGGCCCGTCGTGCTCACTGGTTTCGACGACCGGCAGCCAGCGCCGCAGCGACTCCTGGTCGCCGGACAGGGCCGCGGCCCACGCCGCGCAGTGCACCGCGACCGCGCTGGCGCTGACGATGCCGTCCCCGAGCGAGTTCAGCCAGCCGCGAACCGTCGCCACCTGGCCGCAATCGACGTAGCCGTACCAGTGTGCTGCGATGAGATCGATGACCGCGGCGGTGTCGCCGGCGGCACCGGTGTGGCGGATCGCCTCGTCCGCCGTACCCGACCAGCGGTGCCAGGCGCTGGCCCGCTCGTGCAAGACGGGCACGATGTCCGGCTCGGTCCGGGCCAGCTCGCTGCGGAGCACCTGACCGAACAGGTGGTGATACCGGAACCACTGCCGGGTGTCATCCAGCGGCACGACGAACAGGTTTTCCCGCTCGATGACGGGGATGACCTCGGCGGCGCCGGCTGATCCGGTCACGGCGTCGCACAGCGGCGCGCAGAACCGGCCCAGGATCGAGGTCCGCGTGAGGAAGCGCCGGATAGCGGCCGGCTGGCGGCCGAGCACCTCCTCGGCCAGGAAGTCGACGATGAACCGGCTGTCACCGGTGAACTGGCGGATGAAGGCGCCGGGCGACGGGTGCCCGCGCAGCGACAGCGCCGCGAGGTAGACCCCTGCGGGCCAGCCCTCGGTCCGGCCGGCCAGGTCAGCTAGATCGTGCCCGGATAGCTCGATGCCGGCGACAGCGGCGACGAGCGCACCCGCCTGCGCGGGTGTGAAGCGCAGCTCCCGCGCGCGGACCTCGGCCAGCTCACCGGAGACCCGCAAGCGCGCCAGCGGCAGCGGCGGGTCAGCCCTGGTCAGCAGCACCAGCTGGACATCTGGCGGAAGATGCTCCAGCAGGAATGCGACCTGGTCGTGGCAGCTGCGCTCTGTCAGCGCATGGTAATCGTCGAGGACCACGACAACCGGTACGGTGAGCGCGGCAAGCGCGTTGACCAGAAGCGGGAGCATCTCACCCGCGAAATCGGGGGCCTGGACCCGCAAAGCGCCCAGGGCCGGACCGGCATCAAGCTGGGGGCAGGCCCGCTGCAGCGAGCAGATGACATGCCACCACAGCCGGCCCGGATCGTTGTCGCCGGGATCGAGCGAAACCCAGGCGAACGCGCGGCTTTCGGCCTTGCTGGAGCCCCATTGCGCGACCAGCGTGGTCTTGCCGAAGCCCGCCGGGCCGTCCACCAGGACCAGCCGGGCGGTCACGCCAGCCAGGTAGCCCACGAGTTCGTCCCGCTCCACCCACTCTTTTCGTAACGAGGGGGCATGAAACTTCGTCTCCAGCGGCGCGCTGAAGGTCACACGCGGCAGCGCCGGGACGGCAACAGCCGCCGCAGCAGTTCCTCCCGGCACGCCAGCCTCGGCAGCGCCGTCTTCGCCGCCGCCTGGTGCCAGCGTCTCCCCGCCGCCCGGGACGCTCAGCCGCGGCTCACGGGCCTGGCGGCCGACGCCGTGAACGGCACTCAGACGAGCGGCCGCAACAGCAGCACGGGCGGTACGCGCATCCGAGCAACTCACTTGGCCCCCAGGCAGCAGATCCTGGCACTGCCAAGGTCCTGAGCAGCGCTAACACGACTATGTGCCACTATCGCACGAGCTTCCTGGCGTAACAATCACCGACTCTCGACGCTAAGCCCTGGAAACGACTCAGGCCGCAGCGTCAGCTTCGCGCAGCTGGCCAGTGAACGGCAGCAAGCAGGAAGGAAGGCAAGCAGCAACCCCGGCGCGGCAGCCCGCAGATGCCGGCTAGCTATAGCCAGCCCGGATCCGGAGTCCGGGGCCGAGCCAACGGCCAGACAGCCGATGGGGAGGTGGCGCTCGCAACGACCAGGTCAGTAGCGCGGTCCCAGCCGAGGAGCAGCACGGCCACCCGGGCGAGCGCCCCGCGCATGGCGCTCAGATGAGGCCGGTTCTGCGCAATGGGAACGACGCAGGTTCAGGATCTCTATGCCCGACGCCATTAACCTGGCGAGCAGCCCATACAAGGCCGCCTGATCTTGGAGCCGGCCGTGCACGACAGTTACGACCCCTTGCACGCTGGCGGTGAGCTGTTCGAAGTCGAGCAAGGCCTCTGGCGGAACGATCCCCGTTACCCGAACCTCGTAATAGACCGGCGCCACTACCCACCTCCCAGCAGGTCAGGTCGTTCAATAGTGCGCCTTTTGTCGCATCCGCGCCTCACCCGCAGAGGATGACCCCGGCTCCCATTGCCCCGCCCCCCGTCGGCCCACTGGCGGCGTCCGGGACGCAAGGCCTGGTGAGTCATCAACAATCCGGGGCGTACAACAGCGAGGCGGCCGCCGGCACCGGCCTGGTGGTCAACAACAGCGGGCCGGGTGCTGACCAACAACCGCGTCATCGAGGACTGGACCAGCACCACCGCGGCCGTGGAGCCACTCTCCGTAGCAAGACGGCCGGGTAGAGGGAGCCACGGCCGGTCCCGGGCAAAAGCCTGGAGAGCTTCAGCCGTGCCCGCTGGCGTAGCGCTTTCAGCGGGAGCATCAGGGTCACAGGCCTCCCTGCTCGGCGTCTGGGGAATCACGGCGGGCGCCGACGAGCACCCCGGCATCCGTGATCACACGCGATCGCGGCCCTGCTCGCCCAGGCGGCCGCCGCAAGCGCTGCACTCCATAAACCAACCATGGCACGCGGTCATGACAATTATGCGGAACGCGCCCGAGCCATTTCTGGATGAGAATTCTAGTTACTCAGTTCCTGCGGTCCGGAGTTACTCAGTTCCTGAGGTACTCAGTAACTACTTCTCCGAGCTTGCATTGGCTTTATCGGTGCGCTTGCCCTGACAGCATGACTGTAGGCACGTCCCTAATTCTGTCAACCCGTAGGTTGACGAGTCTCACGGGGCAAAGTCCTGCGGCAACCCGTGGGTTCACGATGTGCATGATGAACGAAACCGACGATGACGAGCAGCGCAAAGCGTTCGATACGCGCGTTCGCGAAATTCGGCACCTGCCTCCAGATGAGGCATTCACTGCGGCCGGTGAACTCGTTCAGACCCAGGCAGCCTTCCGGGCTCAAGCCGCTGACATCCGTGCCGAGCAGGCACTCCGCATTTGGAACTCTGAGCCGATGACCATGACTGAACTCGGTCGGCGCCTTGGCGGCATCAGCAAGCAGCGCGCGGATAGGTTGCTGGAGCGCGGCCGGGAGGTCGCCGCCCGTCAGTCAACCGTTCCGCTGCCTGAAGCTATCGTCGCTGCGATCGTCACATCCCGCAGCAGCGTGCTCATTACCGAGCGGCTCGACGGCGTCCCGCCGTGGGGGTTCGTGACGGGGAAAATCGAGCCGGGGGAGAGCCCGGCCGATGCGGCCGTCCGCGAAGTTAAGGAAGAGACAGGGCTTGAGGTCCAGCACGGCGAGATCATCGGCCAGCGCCTCCACCCGGTCACGCAGCGACTGGTGATCTACATGACAGCCCGACTGGCTAAGGGAGCCTCATCTGAGACATTCATCGGTGATCGCACCGAGCTAAGCGCGGTTCGGTGGGTGAGCCTGGCAGAGGCTGCCGAACTCCTACCGGACATGTTTGAGCCGGTCCGGGAGTACCTCGGAAGAGTGGTACGCAGACCGCGATAATCCCACCGCGGCGACCAGCAGCGCCCCGTCGGCGCGAGGCCTGTTGACACCAGCGGCCCGGTGGCGCAGCACTCCGGCACTGCTGGTATATCCAGATCAGAGCTATCGAAGGGTGGGCTGACCATGAACGACCTACGGGAAGATGAAGCTCTCGATCTTTTCCGCAGCTGCTCCAACACCGGCCGCTGGGGTGCGGACGACCAGCAGGGCACGCTGAACTTCATCTCTGCCGAATCGCGACTCGCGGCGCTGCAAATGGTGCGCACCGGCGAATGCATCTCACTCGCCACGGACGTGCGGACGGCCGCCATCGCCGAGCCCGGCACCCCCGGGTACGAGCACGACATGCTGTATTCGTGGAGCCCGATAACCTGCGGAGACCGGATAGCTTTCAAGGTTCACGGCGGCGCGGTCACCCACATCGACTGTCTCGGGCACGAATTCTTCGACGGAATGGCGTACAACGGACGGACGTCCGCTGACATCGTCGGCAGAGACGGGCTCGCGTTCGGGGATGTGCATGCCCTCGGTGGCGGGATCGTCACCAGAGGAGTCCTCCTCGACCTTGAAGAACAGGTACCGGAGGTTTGGCCGCAGGGACGGGTCCTTGCCAGCCACCTCGACGCGTGCGCCGAGCGACAAGGAACCGACATCCGCAGCGGCGACGCGCTGATCGTTCATCTCGGCACGCAGTCCCATGCCCCGGCCGGCGGGTCCGGCGTGCACCCCGGTCTCGGCGCGTCCTGCCTTCCCTGGCTGCACGAGAAGCAGATCTCCGTCTACCTGGGGGACTGCATCGAGTACCTGCCATCAGGCTACGACCGGCTGCCGTTTCCGCTGCATCAGATCGGCATTGCGGCGATGGGGCTCGTGCTGGTGGACAACTGCCGTCTGGACGAGCTGGTTGCGCACAGCCGGGCAAGCAGGCAGTACGACTTCCTGCTCGCCATCGGCCCGCTGCCGCTGAAGGGCGCCACCGGCTCGCCGGTGAACCCGCTGTGCATACTGTGACCTTGACGACTAGGACGTGGCGAGAGCGAGGGCTCTGCGCGGGTTGTCGACGAGGAGCTGCTGGAACTGGGCCTGGGTCACGCCGGCCTGGGCGAGCAGCGCCTTGACGCCAGTGAACAGATGGTCATACCCCAGCCCGCCGTAGTGCTTGTAGCAGTTCTTCAGCCAGACGTCCTGCCCGAGCAGAATCTGGTCCAGGTGTCCCTCGCTGATCAGAGTTGCCACGGCTGAGGCGCGCTCGGCATCCATCGGCTCGCGGTTCTGGTCGTAGTACCACTCGGCGCCGAATGTGTCGTACTGAATGTAGACGCCCATGTCCGCGACGCGGCGGTGGTAGTCAAGGTGCGCCAGGCCTGGCTGGAAGGAGACCAGGTTTTCGTCCATGTGCCCGACGATGATCCGGCTGGCGGCGACCCCCTCCTCCGTGAGCAACCGCACGCTGCGCTCACCCGTGGGGCACCCGACGTGGGTGTGCAGGCTGATGGCGGCGCCGGTGGCTCGGTGGGCGGCGGCGCACGCGCGCAGGACCTTCTGCTCGCGGTCGGTGAAGGTGGAGGTTCCAATCTCACCGATGATCCCGGCGCGGATGCCGGTGTCGCCGATCCCTTCGGTGACATCGCGTGTCATCCGCGCGGCGAGTTCACCCACCGAATCGGTGCGCACGTAGTCCGGATGCGTGCCTTCCAGGTAGAAACCCGTGCCCGCGACGATTTTCAGACCGGCCTGGTCGGCGATTCGGCGCAGCCCAGGCGCATTGCGCCCCATATTCGTGACGCCATCGGCGGCGACGTCGCCACAGCAGGTGACTTCGACCAGGCAGTCCCCGCCAGCGTCAGCGAACCTGAGAACCTCTGCCAGGGCAAGGGCCTCGTCGTCCCCGATGCGGAGGTTGTCGCGGATCACGACCGGGTTGCGGTGGATGATCCCGAGGATGCTCATGTCCACTGGCGCGCCGGGATCCACGGCGACGGTCGCCAGGCTCGCGGTCTGCTTCGGGTCTTCCTGCCACACCGTGAAGTCGCCGAAGATGTGCTCGTGCATGGTCGTCGGGCCCAACTCGTCCGCGTCCACGTCTCCGGTCACGGTTCTGACGATCGCCATGCCAGCCCCCTCCCGCCGTCTTACGGCAACGTGGCTGCTGTCGCCGCCAACTGCTCCACAGCACCGGTGATCATTCTGTCATCGGATTGTCATCGGCCAGCGGCAAGGCGGGCGGCCGGTCGGCGCCGCAGAGCCGCAGCGTGCTCTCCAGGACCAGGGCCGCTGCCTTGCTGGCGGTGAGGCGTTCGGCGGCGACTTGTTCGGCGGCGGCTTGGAAAAGGCCGATGATGGCGACGGTGAGCCAGGCGGCGGAGAGCGTGCGATCGAAGTCGCCGATGCGCTGACCTCGCCTGATGATCTGTTCGAGCCGGGCGGTGCCGGCCAGATGGGAGTCGTTGCTGCCGGGCGGGTTCCCGGTGAGGGCGGGGGCGAGCAGGTGGGGGTTGCGGCGAATGAGCTCCCAGCCGATGTCGAGGTACCGGCGCAGCGCTTCAGCAGGCGTGACGGTGTCGAGCCGGGCGGCGTCCATGGCGGCAACGGTTTCGGCCCCCGCGGCGTGCAGGAGGGCGGCGATCAGGGCGTCACGTGACTGGAAGTGGGCGTAGACGGTCTGGCGGGTGACGCCGGCTGCGGCGGCGACCTCTTCCATGCTGGCGTCGGGTCGCTCGCTGAGGATGGTGCGGGCCGCGTTGATGATGGCGTCGATGCTGCGCCGGGCATCGGACCGGCGGCGGCGGGCCGGCTTTGCGGTGTCGAGCGTGTCGGTCATCAGGGCAAAGATACCTGCGCGGCCGTAGTCTTGACAAGCTGTAAGAGTTCAGGTAACTCTTACAGCATGTCAGAGAAAAGGATGGCCGGGGACAGTCCGGCGATCGAGGCGCGCGGGCTGATCAAGGTCTATGGCGAGACCCGGGCGCTGGATGGGATTGACCTCACGGTCCGGCGCGGCCAGGTGTTCGGGTTCCTCGGCCCTAACGGGGCAGGCAAGACCACCACGATCCGTATCCTGGCTACCTTGACCCGGCCGGACGGGGGCAGCGCCCGTGTGCTGGGGTTCGACGTGGTGCGCGAGAGGAACGCGATCCGGGCCCGGGTGGCCGTGACCGGCCAGTTCGCCTCCCTCGACGACGACCTGACCGGGTACGAGAACCTGACCGTGTTCGGCCGCCTGCGCGGCCTGTCCCGCGCGGCCAGCAAGCGGCGAGCCGATGAGCTGCTCGCCGCCTTCGATCTCACCGGCTCTGCCGGACGTCCGGTGGGTGGCTACTCAGGCGGGATGAGCCGTCGGCTGGACATCGCGGCCAGCCTGATCGTGACCCCCGACCTGCTATTTCTCGATGAGCCCAGCACAGGCATGGACCCGCGTAGCCAGAGCCAGGTGTGGGAGCTGGTCCGCGAGATCGCGGCGGCCGGCGCCACCGTGCTGCTCACCACCCAGTACCTGGAGGAAGCCGACCAGCTTGCGGATCAGATCGCGGTCATCGACCACGGCCAGATCGTGGCAGAGGGGACCAGCTCCCAGCTCAAGGCCCAGGTCGGCTCAGGGAGCCTGCATGTCCGGCTCCTGGATGGCGAGCAACGATCCCAGGCCCAGGCGGTCCTGGCCGGCACCCTGGAGGGCCCGGTTCAGCTCGGCGCCGACCCCCTCACCTTGTCCGTGCTGCTTGCCACCCCGGCCGACGCAACAGATGTGGGCCGCCTGGTCGGGCACGCCATGACCAGGCTTTCCGATGCCCAGGTGGCCGTCGCCGAGGTCACTCTCGGACAGCCCAGCCTGCACGAGGCGTTTCTCGCCCTCACCGGCCACCCAGCCAGCCCAGCCGCCACCGACCACGAGGACACGAATTCATGAGCACCCAAATCGCCACCGCCGGCCGCGCCATCCCGGAGGCTCACCGCCTCGCCGGCCTGCTCGCTCCTAGCAGGCCGCCGCGGCGTGCCGGAGCGCTCGCCGCTTCGGCGACCTTCGGGCGGCGGGCCATCCTCAAGATCAAGCACGAACCCAGTCAGCTCACGGACGTGATCGCGATCCCGGTCGTGTTCACAGTCCTGTTCACTTACATCTTCGGCGGTGCTATCGGCGGCACGCCCGCCCACTACCTCAAGACCCTTCTGCCCGGCACGCTGGTCATGGGCATCACCGCCTGCACCATGTACGGCGGCGCCCGCCTCGCCCAGGACGTGACCACTGGCGTCTTCGAGCGCTTCCGGTCCCTGTCCGTCTGGCGCGGCGCCCTCGTGCTCGGCGGCCTGCTCGGCGATGCTGGCCGCTACCTGCTCGCCGCCGCCATCGTGGTGATCCTCGGCGTCATCATCGGCTACCGGCCAGACGGCGGCGCCCCGGGCGTGATCGCCGCCGTGGCCCTCGTCATCGCGTTCGGGCTATCCCTGTCCTGGTTGTGGGCTGCGACCGCCCTGCTCGTCCGCAATCCGGCCACCGTCATGAGCCTTGGCCTCGCGGTGCTGCTGCCGCCGACGTTCGCCAGCAACATCTTCGTCCAGCCTCGCACCATGCCCGGCTGGCTCCAGGCCTTCGTCAGGGTCAACCCGATCAGCCACGTCGCCGATGCGACTCGGGACCTGATGAACAGCGCCGGGGGCGTCGGCGGCGCTGTCGCCTGGTCCCTCATCGCGACCGCCGCGATCACCCTGGTGTTCGCGCCGCTCACCCTGCACATCTACGGCAAGCTGGACTAACGCACCGAAGGTAGTCCCGTCCCTCCGCGGGGTCGCTGCCCAGCACCCCATAGGCCTCGACGAGCAGCAGCGCCCCCGCCTCGGTCATGCTCACACGACGCTTGTTCCGGTCGAATAGCCGCAGGCCCAGCTCACTCTCCAGGTTCTTGATCTGCTGGCTCAGACCGGGCTGGGCGACATGCAATCGGGCGGCGGCACGGCCGAAGTTCAGCTCCTCGGCCACCGCCACGAAATAACGCAGATGCCGGACCTCCATCGTGGCGATGATAAGTCCTCGTACTCGACTTTCTTCAGGGAAACGTTAAGCGGTTCTGACGCTTCAGCTCTTGAGTGATTCCGGTACGACTGCCTACCTTTAGGAAGGATGCTCCGTATCCGGATCATCTGCATCAACGGGGCCGCAATCGCCGAGCCCATTGCCTGCGGGACACGGTCATGGAAGGCCGCACCGCCAGTCACCACGGAGGACGGGTTATGGGGTCAGCTCTTGTGCGACGCGCTCGAGCGCCACGGCTATGGCGGCGGATGGTACTGCCGGTTGCCGGAGTGGTGGCGCTGGCGCTCGTGGCGGCGGGCTGCAGCAGCAGCAGCACCGCAACGGGAAAGACGCCGGTGAAGGGCGGCACCGCGGTGTTTGCCGAGCCGCCGTCCTCGCCGCCGGACTACATCCTCCCGTTCATGGCCCCACCGGACGTCAGCAACGTGAACCTGTTCGACTTCACCTATCTGATGTACCGGCCGCTGTACTGGTTCGGGACCGGGGTACAGCCCACGCTGAACACCTCGCTGAGCCTGGCCAGCGCGCCAGTCTTCAGCGGCCGGAACGTGACGATCAAGCTGAACAACTACAAGTGGTCTAACGGATCGCCGGTGACCGCGCAGGACGTCATGTTCTGGATCAACATGGACCGGGCGGTACCCCAGGACTGGTTCGACTACAGCCCCGGAGCCTTCCCGGCAAACGTCTCGAACATCAAGGTGGTGAGCTCGAACGAGCTGACCATGACGTTGAAGAAGACCTACTCGTCGTACTGGTTCTTGTACAACGAGCTGAGCCAGATCACCCCGATGCCCGCGGCCTGGGACCGGACCGCCTCCGGGCCCAGCAACTGCGACACGACGGTCAGCGACTGCGCCGCGGTCTACAGCTACCTGGCCGCCCAGGCCAAGGACCTGGACACCTACGCCACGAACCCCACCTGGGCCATCGTGGACGGGCCGTGGAAGCTCAGCGCGTTCAACGCCGACGGGCACATCACGTTCGTGCCGAACAAGTCCTACTCCGGGCCCGTCAAGCCCAAGCTGGCGGCGTTCCAGGAGGTGCCGTTCACCACCGACGCCGCCGAGTACGACGTGCTGCAGTCGCCGAGCTCGAGCACCAAGATCGACGTGGGCTACCTGCCCACCGAGGACGCCCCGGCCAAGCCGGCGAACGCCGCCGTCGGCACCAACCCGCTGGCCTCGAAGGGCTACACGCTGGCGCCGCTGTACACCTGGGGGTTCGACTTCTACGTCATGAACTTCCAGGCGACCGACGGCAACGGCCCGGTCCTCCGGCAGCTGTACATCCGGCAGGCGCTGGCCTACCTGACGAACCAGAAGGCAATCATCCAGGGCCCAATGCGCGGGTACGGTGCGCCCACCGTCGGCCCAGTCGGCAGCACGCCGGTGAGCAAGTTCCTGTCGCCGCAAGGCAAGGCAGAGACCAGCTCTCAAGAGGGTCCGTACCCGTTCAGCATCGCGAAGGCCAAGGCGCTGCTGACCAGCCACGGCTGGACGGTCGCCGCCGGCGGGACCACCACCTGCACCGATCCGGCCAAGTGCGGGCCGGGGATCCCCAAGGGCAAGACCCTGAGCTTCCAATTCCCGTACGCTACGGGCCTCAGCTGGCTCGCCTCGGCCATGACCGACCTGCAGTCGAACGCGGCGCAGGTGGGCATCAAGCTGAACATAAAGGCAGTGCCGATCAATCAGATTCTCGAGGCGAACCTCAGCAACTGCATAGTCGCGAAGCTCTCCTGCAACTGGGACATGGCCGCCTGGGGCGGGGGAACGTTCTCGCCGGATTACCTGCCGACCGGCGAGATTGCGTACCTGACCGGCGCGGTGACAAACTCCGGCGGCTACAACAGCGCGGAAAACGACGCGCTGATCGAGAAGACGCTCACCAGCGGAAACCTGTCCTACATGTACACCTGGCAGAACTTCATTTCGAGCCAGCTGCCGCAGGAGTGGCAGCCCGACCCCGCCGCGCAGCTCACGGAGATCGCGAGCAATCTCAAGGGCGTCACGCCGCAGTCGTCGACGCTGTCGATCAACCCGGAGAACTGGTACTTCGTGAAGTAAGGGAGCCAGCCTGCCCGCCCGCGGTGAGCGTTCATTTTCGCCGGGCAGGTCAGTCTGACAGCAGACCGACCAGCTCGTCGCCGCGGGCGGTGCGGCTGACCCATACGCTCGACCCGGACTTTTCGCGGGTGATCAGGTCGGCCGCAGCCAGCTGGTGGAGGTGGTAGGTCGCGGTCGTGGGCGCACAGTGCACCGCCGTGGCCAGGTCGCCTACGGTCAGCGGCTGGCGAAGGACCTGAAGTATGGTGGCGCGCAGCGGGCCCAGGATCGTTGCGAGCGCGCCGTCGGCCGTGTCCTGCGCGCCCGCACGGGGGTGGGGGATCGGGTAGCCGATAAAGCAGACGTCGTCGACGTCGAAGCTGAACAGCAGCGCGTTACGACCGGCGATCATCGGCACCAGGACTAGGCGGCGCAGGCCGACCGGGCCGAGCGAACGACGCGCGAACGGGTTGCACGGCGGCGCGTAGGTGAACGCCCCGTCCTGGTAGCGGAGGCCTGGGTGCAGGCTGTTCAGGAGCGCCGCCATCCCGCCGCGCACCGCTGCTGTGCCGACCCGCCGGATCTCGCGGTCCAGCAGTGGCCCGGCCGCCCGCCACCTGGGCTCGGCCACCGCCCAGATGTCCAGCGACGCGTCGGCCATGGAGTTGAGCCAGCGGCGGGGTTGCTCGGCTGCGGGCCGCCAGTGCGGCGGGCACGGGATGCCGCCGAGGCCGGCCAGCAGCTCGCCGGTCAGCGTGGCAGCGGGCAAGTCCCGCAGCTTGGCGGCGTGGTCCGCGACGGACGCGTCGGCGAGGGGCGAGATCGGCGTGCAGGAATCCGGTATATGCGCCCAGCCGCGTGCTGTGAACGACTGTGCGGCGAATCGCGCCTGCGGGCGCAGGCCGTGCCAGACCGCGGCGAGAAGACCGGCCGGAGCGCCCCACGACTGCCCGGACGCCGCCTGCATCAACAGCGTGATCACCGATTGCGCCGGGGCCATCACGACCGAGACCGCCGGCGCATCGGGCACACCGCGCCGTAGTTCGTAGGGCCGGAGAGCCGATGTCGCCGTGATCGTTGCCGTTTCACCCATGTATCTACCGTGCGCCAGACGGGCCCCTGCTGACCAGCCTGTTTGCCACCCGCACGCGAGGCGATCCCAGCCCGTGACCGGGGCGGCATCGGATCGTGATCTCGAAGTTCTTCGAGCTAGTCCTGACATCGGCATGTCCCTAGCCGAAGATCACAGCGAGTGACTAGCTCCTATTGGGCGGGAATGGCCGCTTGGGCATCACCAGGTATCGCCTGATCAGGGACACGCATGCTCTTGCGGAGGGAGCGCATATGAATATGTGGAGACGTAAGCTGCGCCTCGGGGCGGTCGCCGCCGTGGGCGTCGTCTCGTTGGTGGCGGCCGCCTGCAGTTCCAGCGGTGGCAGCAGTAGTGGTAGCAACTCGGCCTCGTCGGGTGTGCCGATCAAGGGCGGCACGGCGACGGTGGCGCTGCCAGCCGGGGTCACCAATAACTGGATCTTCCCGTTCTACGCGATCACGAACTCCAGCGTCTACAACTCGAACCAGTTCCAGTGGATGTTCTACCGGCCGCTGTACATGTTCGGCAACAACACCAACACCAACGTCACCATCAACTACCCGCTGTCCCCGGCCAACCCGCCCGATTACACCAACGGCGGCAAGACCGTGGTGATCAACATGAAGGGCTGGAAGTGGTCGGACGGCGAGACCGTCAACGCCCAGTCCCTGGTCTTCTTCCTGAACATGGCCAAGGCGGAGAAGAACAACTGGTACGCGTACTCCAAGACCCTGCTGCCGGACAACGTCGCGTCCTACAAGGCCACCGGGCCCAACCAGCTGACCATTCAGCTGAACAGCGGGTACTCCAGCATCTGGTACACCTACAACCAGCTCGCCGAGATCAACCCGATGCCGCTGGCCTGGGACGTCACGAGCCTGGGTGCCAAGGCCGGCAGCGGCGGCTGTACCACCGACAGCGCGGCCGACGGCTGGGCCAAGTGCAAGGCCGTCTACACCTTCCTGACCGCGCAGTCCAAGATCGCCTCGACGTACGCGACCAGCCCGCTGTGGTCGGTGGTTGACGGGCCGTGGAAGCTGTCCAGCTTCAACACCAACGGCAACGTGACGATCGTGCCGAACAAGGCCTACTCGGGCAGCCCCAAGCCGCGGCTGTCCGCCGTCAAGTTCCTGCCGTACACGGCCGACTCGGCCGAGTACACGGCGCTGAAGACCGGGGAGCTCGACGTCGGTTACATCCCGACCCAGGACGTAGGGCAGAAGCCAGCGAACTCGTGGCTGCCGGCCACCAACCCGCTGGGCAGCTCGTACTACCTGGAGCCGTTCTTCTCCTACGGCATCGAGTACGCGCAGCCGAACTTCAACAACCCGCAGGTGGGTTACCTGGTCCGGCAGCTGTACATCCGCCAGGCCATGCAGTCCGCCGAGAACCAGCCCGGCATCAGCACGGCGATCTGGCGCGGGTATGCGACCCCGGTCTCGGGGCCGGTCCCGACCGTGCCAACGAACGAGTTCCTTCCGGCCATCCAGAAGGAGAACAACGGCCAGGGCCCGTACCCGTACGATCCGGCCAAGGCGAAGGCGCTGCTGACCAGCCACGGCTGGTCGGAGGTCGGCGGCGTGATGACCTGCCAGGACCCGTCCAAATGCGGGACCGGCATCACCAAGGGCGAGCAGCTAAAGATGACGTTCGTCTACTCGACGGGCATCGCCGCCGCCACGGCGACGTATCAAACCATCAAGTCCGAGGAGTCCCAGATAGGCATCGACGTCACCCTGGTCGGGCAGTCGTTCGACTCGATCATCGGTGAGAGCCTGCCGTGCGCGCCGATGGGGCCGAAGTGCAACGTTCAGGTGTTCGCCTTCGGCGGCTGGGGCTTCGACGGGCCTGGTTTCGAGCCGACCGGCGAGCCGCTGTTCGCAACGGGGGCCGGGTCGAACTCCGGTAACTACTCCAACCCGGAGATGGACAAGCTGATCAACGAGACTCACACCAGCAGCAGCCTGGCGGTCTTCCATCAGTACGCCACGTACGCCGCGCAGCAGCTGCCGTTCATGTGGGTTCCGAATCCCAACCCGTTCCAGATCCAGGCCGTGACCAGCAAGCTGCACAACGTCGCGTTCAGCCCGATGTTCACCCTGCTCCCTGAGTACTGGTACTTCACCAAGTAACCAGGGGAAACGCCTGCCCGTCCGCCTCGACCTACGCTCCCGAGGCGGGCGGGCAGTGTTGCGTATCAGCGGGCCTGGCGGGCGCGCCGGCCCGCCCGCTGCTGAGCGATCAGGCCGGCCGTGGCCGCGAGCACCGCCAGGGCGCCGTAGACAAGCACGGTCGGGACGAGCCCGAGCGGGTTCACTAGCTGGCCGGCGATGAGGACCGGTACCCCGAACGCGAGGTAGGCGACGACGTAGACGCCTGCGAAGACCCCCGCCCGCTCGTGCTGTTTCACCAGAGGGCTGATGAGACGGACGCCTCCGGCAAAGGAGCCGCCGAAACCCACGCCACCTGCGGCTCCGCCGACGAGGAGCAGCGGCAGGGTGTGGGTTGCTATGCCGGCCACGATCAGCAGCGCACCGGCCAGGATGCCCGCACCGCCAATCGCCGTGGTCCGCCGCGCAGTGGTCCTCCCCAGGAGCACCCCGGCGGTCGATCCAGCCAGGGGGTAGATCGCCGCGGCGGCGCCTTCGACAAGCCCGCTGTGGATGTGAAAGACGCCCTGGATGATCGTAGGGCCGAGGCCGAGAAACAATCCGCCGAGCATCCATGCCGAGACGTGGACCGGCACCCCGGCAACGAACTCGCGCCTGGCGGCGTCGGGGACGCGGACGTTCGGGATCAGGCTCCGGGCCGCACCAGGTCGCAGCGGGGCTGTTTCGTGGCTGAGCATCGCGACCGCGATACCGGCAGCCATGGCCGCCGAGAGCGCCGCGAACACGATCGTGTTGGCATGGCTGGTGAACTGCACGGCTGCACCGGTGAGCAGCGCCCCGATGCCCAGCCCTCCCGCTGCCGCGCTTCCGATGATCACCGTGCCGAGGCGCTTGCGCTCGGGTGGCGCCAGCTCGATGACGGCTGCCGAGAACGCGCTGGTGGCCACGCCGGTTGCAAGTCCCTGGACCACGCGGCCAGCGATCACCCAGCCGATGTTCGGCGCGACCAGGAAGACCAGCATCGCGGCGAGCTCGATGACCAGTGCCCCCGCGATGACCGGGCGCCGGCCGAGGTGATCACTCAGCGAGCCCGCGGTCACCAGCGCCGCAAGCAGCGCCAGCGTATAGGCCGCGAAGGCGACGGCGAGTATGCCCGGGGGAAAGCCCCACTCGTGCTGGTACTGAACCAGCAGCGGCGTGGGCGCGCCCGCGGCGAAGAACAGGCCAGCGAAAACGGCCGCGGTTCCGAAGAAGGCCGCCCCGGGCGATAGCCGGCGCGGCATGCGGAGGGACTTGCAGGCCGGGGCTGCGGGGGCGATGAGGCAGGTCGCCACCGCACCGGTGCAGGGCTCCGTCCTGGTGGCGGTCTGGTTAGCCATGGAGAACTCCTAAAGCGAAGATCTATGCTTTAGGAACTCTAACGCAGTCGCAAGCTTAAAGCAAGGATCTATGCGTTAAGATGACTGCATGGCTACAGCGCAGCGCATGACCGGTCAGCGGCCGGGTGGACGCAGCGCGGCCGTGCTCAGCGCGCTGAAGACGGCCGTGGAGGAACTCGTTGCCGAGCGCGGCAGCGAACGGGTGACGATCCCGATGGTCGCCGAGCGGGCGGGCGTCAATCCGAGCAGCGTCTACCGCCGCTGGGGTGACCTGGCGACGATGATCAACGACGTGGCGACCTACCGGCTGGACCCGGACCGGCGGCTGCCCGACTCCGGAGACCTGGTCTCCGATCTCACGGCCTGGGCCGAGGAGGTACAGACCCACTACAGCGACCCCACCCGGGCCGCCCTGTTGCGCGGCGGCGCGGCCTCGGCTGGCGAGCGGGAGTCGGACTGCCTGCGCGACCGGCGCGCCGAGGCCGAGATCATTCTCGGCAACGCGGCACAGCCTCCGGGCATCAGCGTGGAGGACGTGATCGACGGGGTGCTCGCGCCGATCGTCTATCGCGTGATCTTCCTGCCGTGGACGCTCGACGAGCGCACGCCGCGCACGCTTGTGGAGCGCCTGGTGCAGGCGCATGGCGCGGCCGTCGGCTAAGCGCGCAGGTCCAGGGACACCGGGAGTACTGGGCTCAGATTGACCGCAGCCAGATGTCCGGCAGCGTGTATCCGTCCGCAAACGGGTCCGTGGGGTCCATGCCTATCTGGCTGATTCCGGTTATCCAGGCCTGGCCGGCGACGCTCGGAATGACCGCCGGGTGCGGCCCGACGGTGGTGGTCTCTTCGATGCGGCAGCTGAATACGCTTCCGATGAGGGATTCGTGCATGAACGGCTCTCCGGGAGCCAGCAGATTTCGCGCGGCCAGGACCGCCATCCGGGCGGACGACCCGGTGCCGCACGGGGAGCGGTCGATGCGGCCGGGTGCGACGACAACGGCATTGCGCGACCGCAGAACGCCCTCCTCCCGGCGCAGCGGGCCGGCGAACTCGGTGATCGTGACGCCGGGGTAGCGGGGCTCTTCCGGGTGAACCACTGGGAGTTGCTCGGCCGCCGCCTCGGTGATCAGCTGGCCCAGCACGCAGATGTCCCGCGCCTCGTCGGGAGAGAGGGAGAAGCCGAGCGACCGCGCGTCCACGATCGCGTAATGCATGCCGCCCCAGGCCACGTCGACGGCCAGGCTGCCGTGCCCCGGTACCTCAACGCGGGCGTCGAGATGCTGGACGAATGACGGCTGGTTGGTGAAGCGGACGCTCGTGACCTTGCCGTTCGAGCACTCGCAGCGCAGCGGGATCAGGCCCGCCGGGGACTCCAGGACAATCTCGGTGACCGGCTCGGTCATGGGCAGCATCCCGGTCTCCAGCAGCACCGTCGCGGTGCAGATCGTGTTGCTGCCCGACATGGCCGGGTACTCGGTTGCCTCCGCGATGATGTAGCCGAGCTGTGCCCGGGGATCACTGGCGGGCACGACAAAGTTGACACACCGCGACGGCCCGCCGCGCGGCTCAAACAGCAGTGACCGCCGCAGCTGGTCGTAGTGCTGCTCGAAATACAGCCGCTTCTCGAACACGGTAGCGCCACGGATCTCGCCGAGCCCCCCGGTGACGACGTCGTTCGCCTCGCCGCCGACGTGGCAACCGACCACCGTCAGGGTCCGCTTCCACTGCATGCGCCCTCCCAGCTGACCAGCCTAAAGATCACAGATTCCGACGGAAGACTGCCGGCAATATGACAAAATCTAACTCATGACCTATGTCGCAGCGGCTGACCGCTACCAGCAAATCGGCTACCGCCGCTGCGGGCGCAGCGGCATCCAGCTTCCCGAGGTTTCGCTCGGGCTATGGCACAACTTCGGCGACGACCGCCCGCTGGAAAACAGCCGGGCGATCCTGCGCCGGGCATTCGACCTGGGTATCACGCATTTCGATCTCGCCAACAACTACGGGGTCCCGTACGGGTCGGCGGAAAAGAACTTCGGCCGCATCATGCGCGAGGACCTGCGGCCGTACCGCGACGAGCTGATCATCTCGACCAAGGCCGGCTACGACATGTGGCCGGGGCCCTATGGCGAGTGGGGATCGCGCAAGTACCTGATCTCCAGCCTGGACCAGTCGCTGAAGCGGATGGGCCTGGACTACGTCGACATCTTCTACAGCCACCGGTTCGACCCGGACACGCCGCTGGAAGAGACCATGGGCGCCCTCGACTTCGCGGTCCGGTCCGGCCGGGCCCTGTACGCGGGCATCTCCTCCTACTCCCCGCAGCGCACGGAGGAGGCGGTCTCCATCCTCCGCAGCATGGGCACGCCGGTGCTGATCCACCAGCCGTCGTACTCGATGCTGAACCGCTGGATCGAGAACGGCCTGCTGGACGTGCTCGAGCGCGAGGGCATCGGCGCCATCGTGTTCGCGCCGCTGGCCCAGGGCGTGCTCACCGACAAGTACCTCGGCGGGATCCCGGAGGGATCGCGCGCGAGCCGCGGCACCTCGCTCTCGGGGAACGACCTCACCCCCGAGACGCTCGCCCACATCCGCGCGCTGGGCGAGATCGCCCGGGCCCGCGGCCAGTCCATAGCGCAGCTCGCGCTGTCCTGGGCGCTGCGCGACCCGCGGGTTACCTCGGTGCTGATCGGCGCGAGCAGCGTGACTCAGCTCGAGGAGAACGTGGCCGCCGCCGGGCACAGCGACTTCACCGACGAGGAACTGGCCGCGATCGACCGCGACGCGGTCGAGTCCAACCTCAACATCTGGGCCACCTCCAGCTCCTACTGATCCCCGCGCCCGGCCGGCCGGCTGGCTGGCCGGGCCGCGGCGTGGGGTGGGGTGTCAGCTGCCGGGCTGCGGCGGGAGGTCGGCCAGGATGGCGATGTCCTCGGCGCCGTGGCCCGCGGCCACGGCCTGAGCGAACGAGTCCCTGATCGCGGTGACAACGCCGGTGTCGATGCCGGCCTCCCGGCTCGCGCCCAGCACCAGCAGGTCGATCCCGCCCAGGTGGGTGTCGAGCGACGACTGCGGCTCGCCGTAACGGCGCTCGGTGAGCCGCTCGCCGGTCTCGGTGACAGCGTTGCCGATGAACCGGGAAAAGAACGGTCCGGAGATCGGCAGCAGGTCGCCGATCGGAACTCCCTCGGCGGTGGCCAGGTTGACGCACTGCACGAGCCCGGCCATCGTGCCGTAGAAGAACGCGATCAGCGCGGCGTCGACCACCGAGGCGCGGCCCGCGTCCTCGCCCAGGTAGTGCGCGGTCCCCAGCGCGCTCAGCAGCGGCCCGAGCTCGGGGGCCGCCTCGGGCGCGGCCGCCGGGCCGCAGTAGAAGATCTCGGCGTCAGGCGTTCCGATCTCCCTCGGGTAGGCCAGGATCGCGGCGTCCACGTAGCCGATCCCGAGCGGTTCCGCCCAGGCGGCGTTGCGGCGGCCGTCGGCCGGGGTGCCGGTGGTCATCTGGATCAGGGTCCGCCCGCGCAGCAGGCCCGCGAGCGCGGGGTCGGCCAGCAGCTCGGCCGCCGCCACCTGGTTCGACACGCACATGATGACCGGGTCGCTGCCGCCCACCGCGTCCAGCAGGCCGTCCGCTATGGTCACGCCCGCCGAGGCCAGCGGCAGGGCCCGGGACGGGGTCCGGTTCCACGCCGTGACCTCGTGCCCGGCTCCGGCCAGCGCGCGCGCCAGCGCCGACCCCATCACCCCGGTTCCGATCACCGTGACGGTCATGCGACATCACCGCTCAGCCGGCTCAGCGCGGTGACCCCGCCGTCGATCGGCAGCACCGACCCGGTGGTGTAGCCGGCCTCGGCGATCAGGAACAGGATGGCCCGCGCCACCTCGTCCGGCCCGGCCACCCGCAGCAGCGGGACCCGCCGGATCGTCTCCTCGCGGGCCGCCTCCGGGTCGTCGGCCATGGACAGTTCGTGGTCCATCATCGGCGTGTCGACCGGGCCCGGCGCGACGGCGTTGACCAGGACCGTCGGGGCCAGCTCCACGGCCAGCCCGCGGGTCAGCCCGACCAGGCCCGCCTTGGCCGCGCTGTAGTCGACGTAGCCGGGCGCCGCGGTGAAGGCCAGGTCGGAGGCGACGTTCACGATGTGGCCGCCGGATCGCCCGCGCATCCGCAGCCCGGCCTCGCGGCCGATGTAGAACGCACCGGACAGGTTGATGCCCAGCACCCGGTCCCAGACCTCGGGGGTGAGCTGCTCCAGCGGCGTCGGCCCGATGACCCCGGCGCAGTTGACCACGATGTCCACCGGGCCGATCGCGGCCTCGGTCGCGTCCAGCGCGCCGAGGACCTGGCGGTAGTCGGAGATGTCGGCGGGCACGGTCACCGCGCCGGGCAGGTCGGCGGCGACGCGCTGCAGCTCGCCGGCCCGGCGGGCCATCAGGCCCACCGCGGCTCCTTCGGCCGCCAGCAGCCGGGCGGCGGACTCGCCGATGCCCGAGCTCGCCCCGGTGACGAGTGCGCGGCGGCCGGCCAGCCGCCCCGCGTCAGCCATGACGCATCCAGCGGCGAGCCAGCGAAACCGCGACGACCGTGGCTAGCGCGGGCACCGCCGCACGGGCGCCTGCGGCGCGGGCCAGGGCGACGACGTCACCCGGCGTGAACTCGACCCTGGCCGGCCAGGCACCCACCTGGCCCTCCAGGATGAGATGGCCCGGCCCGGCCTTCAGCCGCAGCGGCTCGAACGGGAAATCCCCCACCGGGGAGCTCACCTTCACCTGCTTACCTCCGTCTGCCCAACCTGACTCACCATGTCCCGGGCCGCCGACGCCGCCTGCTCCCAGGTCCCGGCGTCGGCCGCCGGCTGAACGTAGGTCACGCCCGCGGCAGGCTCGAAGATCGCGCCGTCCACGTTGCGCAGCGGCCGCGGCGAGGCGGCCAGGATTACCGCGTCACAATCCAGCACGAGCTGCTGCCCGGCCCGTTCCAGCGTGAGGCCGCTGACCCGTCCCCGGCCCGAGACCGCGACCGGCGTCCACCCGCTGATCAAAGCATTGTGCCCGAACGTGACGCCATCGGCGGGCTCGCGCGTCACCACGGTGATGTGGCTGCGCTGGCCCGCGATCGCCTCGTGCGCGGCCTCGGCCCAGGCGCCGGCACCCAGGATCACGACCCGGCGGCCGAGCGTCACCTTGGCTTCGGCCAGGTGAATCGCCACGGGGGCGGGCAGCACCCCGGCCAGCCGGGGACCCGCGACCGGCAGCTCGGCCGTGGTCGCCGGGCGGCTGCCGCCCGCGAACACGAGGTGGCTTGCGTCCAGCCACTCGACACCCTGCGGGCCGACGGCCAGCAGCCGGCCCTGCTCCCAGCGCACGGCGGTCGTGCCGAGCAGCCACCGCACCCCTGTGGCCGTGCATCGCGCGGCCAGCGTGGTCACCCCGGGGTGGTCGTAGGACAGCACGCCGCCGGGCACCGGCAGGCGGTCGAGCACAACCACGTCCCGCTGGCGCCCGAGTTCCTCGGCGGCGGCCAGCCCGGCCACGCCGGCGCCGACCACCGCTACCTGGTCACGGCTCACTGCCGACCCCCAGCGTCGCGCCGGCCGACCCGTGCCGGATGTCGGCCGGCCCGAGGCCCGTGTGCAGCGAGCACAGGAACGCCACACCGACCATGCAGACCGAGCCCTGGCAGCGTCCGCCGGTGGCCTGGGTGCGCTTGCGGATGCCCTCGATCGACCGGGGCGGCACATGCCGCTCGAACTGCGCGGCGATCTCGGCCGCCGTCACCTGCTCGCAGACGCACACGACCTGGCGGTACCGGGGGTCGTCGTCGGGCAGCGACTCGGGGTTGGGGTCGTGGCGCAGCCGCCGGACCTTCCGCAGTCGGCGCACCGGCTGCGGTTGCTCCTTGTGGTCGAAGCCGGCCTCGCGCAGCAGTTCCAGCACCAGGTCGGCCGTGCCGGGCGAGGCGGACACGCCGGTGGAGCGGTTTCCGACCTGGAACAGGTTCGGGCAGTTCTTGTCCGGACGCACCCGCACGGTCTCCTCGGCGGCGGCCCGGTTGGCCGCGTAGGTCTTGATCGCGTACTCGAGGCTGACCTCGGGGACGAGCTGTTCGGTCAGCCGCAGGAGGGCCCGGAGGCTGGCCGGGTCGGTGCCCTTGTCGGCCGGGTCGGTGATCTCCTGCGCGTCCGGGCCGAGCAGCGCGGACCCGTTGGTGGTGGGGACCACCTGGACCCCGCGGGTCTGCGGCATCGGCACCGGCAGCACCATCTTGCGCAGCCGCTCCCCGAAGGCCCGGTCGAGCACCCAGTACTGGCCCTTGCGCGGCCAGATCCTGATCTCCTCGCCGCCGGCCAGGGCGCTGACCATGCCGCCGGCCACCCCGGCCGCGTTGATGACCCAGCGGGCCCGTACCGGGCCCGCTGGCGTGTGCACGGCGGTCAGCACGCCGTCGGCGGCGTCGAAGCCCAGGACCGGGCAGGACAACCGGATCTCTGCGCCGTTGGCCGCCGCGAGCTCTGCGTAGCCGCAGGTCAGCCGGACCGGATCGATGAGCCCCTCGTCTGGCAGGTGCACCGCGCCGCGGCACTCCGGGGTCAGCATCGGCTCGAGCTCGCGGGCCTGCACCCCAGTGAGCAGCTCGGCCCGCGCGCCGGCGGCAATCGCCTCCGCGCAGATCGGCTCCAGCTTGGGCAGCTGCTCGTCGGTGATCGCCACGGTCAGTGCGCCGGGGCGGCTGAACGGGACGTCGAGACGGTCGCAGATGTCTTCCCAGCGCGGCCAGGAGCGGGCGATCAGGTCGGCTTCCAGCGTGCCGGGTGGCGCGTAGTACGTCGTGGCGATGCCGGCGTTGCCCTTGCTGGAGCCCTCGGCCACGTCGTCGGCCTCTTCCAGCAGGCACACCGAAGCCGTGGTCGTGGCCAGCCGCGCGGCGACCGCGGTGCCGAGCACGCCGCCGCCGATCACGACAACGTCGTAAGCAGGACCGTGGTGTTCGCTCATCCGGCCGGGGCCGGAACGGGCGCCAGCAGCTCGGCAGCCTCGTCCACGCTCGCACCGTGGCGGATGATCGCGGCCAGCGCGGCGACCATCGCGGCGGGGTCGCGAGACTGCCAGATCTTGCGGCCCATGGCGATGCCGGACGCACCGGCGTCCATGGCGCCGCGGACCATCTGCAGCACGTCGCGGTCGTTCCGCGCCTTCGGGCCCGCCGGCGATCAGCACCGGCACCAGGCTGTAGTCGATGACCCGCCGGAACGACTCCGGGTCGCCCGTGTACCAGGTCTTGATGAAGTCCGCGCCCTCCTCCGAGGCCACCCGGACGGCCACGCGCATGTCGTCGACCGTATAGGGCCCGTCGTAGGGTGTGGCGTCCGGCCCGCCGACCGGGAAGATCTCGGCCAGCAGCGGGATGCCGAGCTTGTTGCACTCGTCGGCGATGGCGCCGAGCTGGGGGACCTGGATCGCCTCGGTCTCCGGGCCGACGAAGAACGTCGGCACCACGGCGTCGGCGCCGTTGCGCAGCGCCTCCTCGACCCCGGCGAACACGAGCTGCTCGAGCTCCAGGCCGGGTGACAGGCCCGTGCGCCCGGTCAGCCGCTGTACCCAGCCCGCGCGGCCGGCGATCGTCTCGGCGGCGAACGCGGCCAGGCCGCGGCGCATGAGGAACGCGTTCACCCCGGCCCCGGCCAGACTGGCGATCAGCTCCTGGGGGCGCTCCAGTTCGCCGTAGACCGGTTCCTCCACGCCGTGGTCCATGGGCAGGATCATCGAGGTGTTGCTGTCCGCGTCGAACAGCCGGCCGAGCCGGAGGGTCTTACCCATGCTGGTGGTCATGCTTCCCCTTGACTAGTCGGATCTCGTTGCCCCGCAGGGCTGGTTCTGGCCGGGGGTCCCCGCCGGGGCCGTCCGGCCGAACGTCTGGGCGACGCGCTGGTAGGCGCGTTCGTAGGCGACGCCGAGCTCGCGGTACGCGGTGCTCCGTTCCGGGTCCGGGTCGTACTGGCGGTCCCAGCGGACCAACCGGGCCACGCCCGCCGCGGCGTCTTCGAATACCCCGGCCGCGAGGCCGGCCAGGATGGCCGCGCCCGCCGCGGCCAGGTCGGCGATCCGCGGTACCCGCAGCGGCGTCCCGAGCACGTCAGCCTTGAGCTGGGTCCACACCGGGCTCCTCGCCTCGCCATCCCCGATGCCGATCGGATCGCTGGCGGACAGCGGGCCCGGGTGCGCGCCGGGCCGGGTCAGGATCGACATCGTCGAGCGGTACTGATACGCGATCCCCTCCAGCATGGCCCGGACCAGGTGGGCGCGGGTATGGCCGGAGGCGATGCCGAGGTAGGCGGCCCGCGCCCCGTCGGCGTACCAGGGTGCCCGCGACGCGCCGTCCACGAACGGGAAGCACAGCAGCCCGTCCGCGCCGCAGGCAACGTCGGCCGCCTCGCCGACCAACTCGTCGAACCCGCTGTCGCCGCCGGGACCGACGAGGGTGTCGCGCAGCCAGCGCAGCGACGACCCGGTGCTCTCGATCGCCACCTCGTAGAGGAACCGGTCCGGAACCACGTGCGGGGACACGTCGCCCGCGCCCGAGTGGTCCGCGCGATATTCACCCATGACCGTGCGCCAGTTGGCCGCGGTCCCGGTGCCCACGCCGGCCTGGCCGGGCTCGATCGCGCCGCAGCCGAGCGTGGCGCTCGCGTCGTCGGACCCGCCCATGGCGACCGGCAGCCCGGGCCGCAGGCCGAGCTCGGAGGCCTGGGCCGAAGGCAGTTCGGCGGCCGGCTCCCAGGGGTGCCCGGTGATCGGCGGCAGCAGGCCCGGGTCGATCCCGGACCCGTCGCAGACCTCCTCGCTCCAGTTGAGCCCGCGGATGTCCAGCAGCGAGCTGCGGGACGGCGTGGTCGGGTCGGTCGCCCGGCATCCGGTCAGCCGGTGCAGCACGTAGTCCTTGGCGAACCGGATCTGCCTGACCGACGGCCACAGGTCGCCGCGGTGCCGCTGGTACCACAGCAGATGAGCCAGGCTCATGCCGTGAGTCGGCGCCATGCCGGTGGTCTCGATCAGCCAGTCACGGCCGAATCGCTCGGCTACCTCGTCGGCCTCGGCGGTCGCGCGCGCGTCGGTCCAGGAGATCGACGGGGCAACGGGCAGCCCAGCCGCGTCGGTCAGCACGACCGGCTCCCGCTGGCTGACCACGCCCAGGCCGACGATCCGGGCCGGATCCACGGCCGCGGCGGACAGCGCCTCGCGTATCGTCGCCGACAGCCCGCGGTACCAGTCGTCGGGGTCGTTCTCCGCCCAGCCCGGCCGCGGGTGATGCATCGGGTGCTCCGCGGAGGCCCGTGCCAGCAGGGTGCCGTCGGAGCTCGCGAGTATGGTCTTCACGGCGCCGGTCCCGATGTCGCATCCGACCAGGACCGGGCCCTCAGCAGCGCTGCCCCGGCCCATCAGCTCCCGGATTCCAGCTCGGTCACGTCGCTTTCGGAGATCTCGCCCTCCGAGCGCACGTCGTGCAGGACGCCGCGGCGCTTGCCCGGGATCAGGACGTAGTAGAGCAGGAGACCGATCACGATCGTGCCGACGAAGCCCCAGCCGATGTCCTTGGGGTTGGACTTGATCAGGATGATGCAGAACACCACCGACCAGACCAGCGCCACCCAGTCCACCAGCGGGCTCCAGCGACCGTTGCTGAACGGCCGCTCGGGCAGCAGGTTGCGCCGCTTGGCGTAGATCAGCACCCCGACCACCACCGCGTAGCCTGCCGCCCAAAGGATCGCGGTCATCGACAGCAGCACGGTCAGCAGGCCGGTGTATACGATCAGCAGCACGGCGATGACGGCGGCGACGATGACCGCGGTGACCGGGACGCGGTCCCTGCTGAGCTTGGTCATCGCCCGCGGGAACGGCGCCTGGCCGTCCCGGGCCTGAGCCCACATCACCCGGGCGGCGGTGAGCTGCAGGATCATCATGTTCACGAACAGCGATATCACGGCGAGGATCTCGAAGATCTCGGCGGTGGCCGACCCCAGCCCGGGGGTGAGCGCGTAGCGGATAACGTCGACCTGCGTGGTGGCGCCAGTCATGCTGGGCACCAGCAGGAGCGTGAACAGGATGATGATGGTCCCGATCGCGAACGTGCTGAAGTTCGCGATCAGCAGGGCCCGGGGAACGTTGCGCGCGGCCTGCCCGGTCTCCTCGCCCGCGGTGCCGTTCACGTCGAAGCCGGAGATCACGAAGACGGGCACCAGCAGGGCGAACAGGAACGGCAGGAACCTGGAATGGCCGTGCGCCAGTACGCCGTCGGTCGAGGTCAGCACGCTCACGCTGCTGAAGTGCGCCGAGGTGAAGATGACCGCGACGAGGACCCCGATGATCACGATGGCGATCGCGAGGAATTCGGCCGCCACACCGACGCTGTTGTTGAACCAGGCGGCGATCTTCACGGCGGTCAGGTTGAGCACCGTGGACGCAGCGATGAGGATCACGGCGAAGCCGAACGTCTGCCAGTGGCCGGTCAGCGTGATGTGGAACCAGCTCAGGATGAACGGCGCGATGCCGTAGGCCTCGGTGGCTACGGCCGCGATGTGGGCCACGATCAGCCACCAGCCGATCTGCCAGCCGACCCCGTTCTTGCCGCCGATGATCCGGTTGATGATCTGGTACGAGCCGCCGGCCACCGGGTAGGCCGAGACCCCCTCGGCGATCGAGAGCCCGACGATCATCTGCAGGCCGCCGCCGATCAGCCAGGCAAAGATGAATACGCCGCCGACCTGGATGATGCCTGCCCCCATGCTGAGCGCGAGGCCCCCGGCCACGGCGATGCAGGTCCACTGCACGGCGAAGCTCGAGAAGAAGCCCAGCGCCCGGCGCAGTTCCTGCCGGTAGCCGAGCTGGTGCAGGTAGGCCCGGTCCCCGGTGTGGGTCGCGTCCAGCCCGGCGTCGCTGGCCGGTGCGCTTGGGGATACCGGGGGTGCGCTTTCGCTCATCGGGCTCTCCGTTCAGCTCAACCATCGCCTGACCAGGCGGTGTTGATTGTGAACAATTCGTCAATCCAGCATTGGACCGGAACGTACCATCGGCCGATATTGCCCCGCAAGACCCAAGACGCCGGAAAGATCATGCTGTAACAGCCCCGTAACCAGGCACATCACGGGCTGACCGCGGCGAGTGCGTCACGCCCGACAGGCGCATCAGGGCTGAACGCGGCGCGCGGGGTTACGTCGGCCGGGCGCATCACGGGCTGAACGCGGCGAGCAGTGTCACGCCGGCCACCACGGCCGCCAGGCCGGCCAGCTGGCGTCGGCTCAGCCGCTGGCCGTGGATGAAGTACGCGGCGACCGCGGTCAGCGCGGCGAACTGCGCGCTGAGCACGGCCGCGACGGGCAGGTCATGGCGCGCGCCGAGCGCGTAGCTGAGCACCCCGAGTACCTCGGCGGCGCCGGCCGCCGCCACCAGCGGGAGCGCCCGGCGGGTCAGCCGCAGCCTGCGACGCGCCGTGAGCGGCGCCGCGACCAGCGCGGAGCCGAACACCCTGGCCGGCACCACCGTCCACAGCAGCGACACCTGCTCCCCGGCCCGGCCCGTGGTGTACAGGCTCACGCCGAACAGCAGCGCGGTCGCCACCGCGAGCACGCCCCAGGGAATGCGGCGCGGCCGGGGGGAACTGCCGGCGGCGGCCACCTCGGCCGGCCGCTCCTGATCCGCGGGCGCGGCCGGCCGCTCCTGATCCGCGGGCGCGTCGGCATCGGGACTGGCCGCCGCGACCGCGACGCCGAGGGTGACCAGGCCGAGCAGCAGCCCGGTGGTCAGGCTCAGCCGCGCCCCGGCCACCGCCGAGATCACCGCCGCCACCATCCCCTCGGTGGAGGCGATGGCGGTGACCAGCCCGACCTTGCCCCGCCGGAACGCGACGTACTCGACCAGCAGGCCGACCACGTTGGTGGCCCCGGCCGCCGCCAGCAGGCCGAGCACGGCCGGGGACAGCCCCGACGGACTGGCCAGCACGGCGGTCGGCGGAATGACGAGCACCAGGCCGATCAGCATGACCCAGCCCAGCGTGGAGTCCGCCCCGATGGCCTGGCTCGCCGACGACGCGCACAGCGCCGAGACCGTCCAGCAGACCGCGGCCCCGAGGCCGCCGAGAACGGCTAGGAGAGATCCACCCACACGCTCTTCACTTGGGTGTAGAGGTCCAGGTTGTGCCGGCCCATCTCCCGGCCGAAGCCGGACTCCTTGTAGCCGCCGAACGGTGACGCGGCGTCGTAGACGTTGTAGCAGTTGATCCAGACCGAGCCGGCCTTGAGCGCCGCGGCCGCGCGGTGCGCCTTCTTGATGTCACGGGTCCAGACCCCCGCGCCGAGGCCGTAGTTGGTCGCGTTGCTCTGCAGCACGGCGTCGTCGGCGTCCCGGAACGGGATGACCGTCACCACCGGGCCGAAGATCTCCTCACGCGCGATCGTCATCGAGTTCGTCGCGTCGCGGAACACCGTGGGCTGGACGTAGTAGCCGTTGCTGAGCGCCGGGTCGTCGGGCCGGCCGCCGCCCACTACCGCGACGGCGCCCTCCTCGCGCCCGGCGCGCAGGTAGCCGGTCACCCGGTCCAGCTGCTCGGCCGAGACCAGCGGCCCCTGGTCGACTCCCTCCTCGAGCCCCGAGCCCAGGCGCAGCGCCGACGCCTTGGCCGAGAGCCCGGACACGATCTCGTCGTACACCTGGTCCTGCACGAACAGCCGCGAGCCAGCGGCGCAGTCCTGGCCCATGTTGTAAAAGATCGCGTGCGCCGCGCCCGCCACCGCGGCGTCGAGGTCGGCGTCGGCGAACACCACGTTGGGAGACTTGCCGCCCAGCTCGAGCGCGGTGCGCTTCAGATTGCCCGCGCTGGCCCGCACGATCTCGCGGCCGACCGCCGTCGACCCGGTGAACGCGACGCCCGCGACGCCGGGATGCTCGGTGATCCCCGCGCCCGCGGTCTCGCCGAACCCGGTCAGGATGTTCACCACGCCCGGCGGGAGCCCGGCCTCGAGCAGCAGCCGCCCGAGCCAGACGCTGGTCAGCGGGGTCTGCTCGGCGGGCTTGAGCACGCAGGTGTTGCCGCAGGCCAGCGCCGGGGCCAGCTTCCACGCGGCCAGCATCAGCGGGTAGTTCCACGGGATGATCAGGCCGACGACGCCGAGCGGCTCGCGCACCGTGTAGTTGAAGTACGCGCCGGACGAGACCGGGATCGTCTCGCCCTCCAGCTTGGTCGCCCAGCCGGCGAAGTACCGGAAGTGGTCGACGGCCATCGGCAGGTCGTCGTCGCGCGCCAGCCGCAGCGGCTTGCCCATGTCCAGGACCTCGAGCTCGGCCAGCGCGTCGGCGTCGCGTTCCAGCAACTCCGCGACGCGCCACAGGAGCTGACCGCGCTCGGACGGGGTGATCTTCTTCCAGGCACCCTCGGCCGCCTCGGTCGCGGCGGCCACGGCCCGGTTGACGTCCTCACGGTCGGCCGAGGCGCAGCGCATCAGCGGCTGGCCGGTCGCCGGGTTCAGCGTCTCGAACGTGGCCCCGTCCGCGGCGCCGACCCAGTCGCCGCCGATGAGCAGCTGGGTGGTTCCGGCGGCCAGAAACTCGTCGACACGCGGGTCAAGTGATCGGGTCATGGGGATTCTCCTCCGGTGCGCTGCGGCATGCGGTCGGTGCTGGGGTTGGGGCCGGTGGCGGGCGGGTCGGGGTGGGCAGCGGGCGGGCCGGGGCGGCTGGCGGGCGGGTGAGAGCCAGTGGCACGGAACAGGGGCCGGATCGCGTCGAGCACGCCCTGGTAGTGCTCACGAAGTTCGCCGTAGTGTGCGTGGCGCATCGGCTCTGGCTCGTAGACGCGGTCGAACCTGACCAGGCGCCGCGCCCCGTCCGCGGCGTCGGCGAACCCGTCCACGCTCTGGCCGGCCAGGATCGCGGCCCCGAGAGCCGCGGACTCGCGGATCGCGGTGGTCCGGATCGGCACCCCGGTCACGTCGGCCTTGATCTGGTTCCACGCGTCCGCGTGGGCCTCGCCGTCGACGAGCGTGATCGGGCGGTCCGGGTCGCGCCCGGGCGAGATCAGCTCGAGCGTGGGCGGGTACTCGAACGCCACGCCCTCGAGCAGGGCCCGGGCCATGTGGGCCCGGGTATGGCCGGAGGCGATGCCCAAGAATCCCCCGGCCGCGCCGTCGAGATACCAGGGAGCCCGCTTGGCGCCGTCGACGAACGGCAGGAACACCAGGCCGTCGGCGCCCGGCGGCACGGTGCTGGCCTCCTCGACCAGCTCGGCGTAGCTCGCGCCGCCGCCGAACGCGTCCCGGAACCAGCGCAGCGACGAGCCCGTGCTCTCGATGCAGACCTCGAACAGGTACCGGTCGGCCACGACGTGCCGGGCCACGTCGCCGCGCGCGAGCGCGGTGTCCGGCTCGCCCGCGCCGAGAACCAGCCGCCAGTCGCTGCTCGTCCCGGTTCCGGCGCAGAGATCATCGATGTCGACCGCACCCGCGCCGAGGGTCGCGCTGGGGTCGTCCCCGCCGCCCGCGGCCACCGGCACTCCGGGTGGCAGCCCGAGCAGGCGGGCTGCGTCGGCGTTCAGTTCCGCCACCCGCTGCCACGGCTGCCAGATGACCTCCGGGAGCAGGTCCAGGGCGATGCCGGCCGCTGAGCAGATCTCCGCAGACCAGCCGTCGGTTCGCAGGTCGTTCATCACGCTGCGCGCCGGGGTGCTGATGTCGGTCCCGACCAGGCCGGTCAGCCGGAAGAGCACGTAGTCCTTGGGCGACAGCAGCCGCCGGGTGCTCGACCACGCCTCCGGGTCGTGCCGCTGGATCCAGAGCAGGGTCGGCAGGCCCAGCCCGGCGATCGGCAGCACCCCGGTGCGGTCGATCAGCCATGGCCGTCCCATGCGGTCGGCGAACTCGGCCAGGTCGGCCTCGCTGCGCTGGTCGGTCCAGGCGATCGACGCGCGGAGCGGCTGGTCGCCGGCGTCGAGCAGCACCCAGGGGTCACGCTGGGACACCACGCACATGCCCGCCACGGCCCCGGGGTCGACGCCGTCGGCGGCCACGATCTGCCGCACCGCGCCCACCACGCCGCGCAGCCAGTCGTCCGGGTCGTTCTCCGCCCAGCCCGGCCGCGGGTGATGCATCGGGTGCTCAACGCAGGAGGTGGCCAGCGGCCGGCCATCCAGGGTTACGGCGAGCGCCTTCACGCTGCCGGTGCCGATGTCGACGCCCAGGACCCAGTCGCCGCTAGACCGGTCGACGTGCCCCTCGCGCCCTACCCTCACGGCGGGTCCCCCGCCGCGATCGCGATCGCCCACAGGTCCGAGACGTTCGTCCCGGTCGGCCCGGTCCTGATCTGGTCACCAAGCCGGCTGAGCATGGAGGCCGAGTCGTGCCCGGCGATGGCGTCGTCCAGGCACACTCCGATCTGCTCGGCGCGCGGAGCGGTGGTGCTGTCCACGCACCCGCCCGCGGCGTCGGTGCCGCCGTCCGAGCCGTCGCTGTCCACGAAGGCGCCGGCCACCGCGGCAGCCGGGCGCGCGGCGGCCCGCGCGAACGCAAGCGCCATCTCCTGGTTCGGGCCACCGTGGCCAACGGCCGCGGTGGCAGGCCGCCGGATCGTGACCGTGGCCTCGCCGCCGGCCGCCACCAGCACCGTGCCAGGGGTGAACGGCCTGCCGCGCGCCGAGGACTCCGCGGCCAGCGTGCCGAGGAAGCTGCCGAGGCCTGCTGCCTCCCCCTCCATCTGGCTGCCGAGAACCGCGGGCCGCCAGCCCAGCGCCCGCACGCAGTCCTCCATGCCGGTGACCACCCCGGACCCGGCTATCAGCACAACGGTGGTGATGTCCCGGCCGGCCAGCGAGGGCGACGCGGACTGGTCGCTGTGCAGGTGGTTTCTGATCTCGGGCGAGACCTCCGACCACAGACCGTACCGCCGCAACGTGGAGATGGCCGCCGACGGAGTGCTGGTGTCCTGTACCGCCGGATCGCAGAGCAGGTCGACCGAGTCCCCGACCACGTCGGACACGGTCAGGTTGAGGAGCACCGCCCCGGTGGCCAGCGCGGCCAGGCGGCCGCCCTTGATCGCCGACACGTGCTTGCGGACCGAGTTGATCTCGGCCACGGACGCCCCGGACTCCAGCAGCAGCGCATGCAGCTGCTGCTTGGCCGCGAACGGCACGCCGTCCGGCGGCAGGCACGCAAGCGCCGACGAGCCGCCGGTGAAAGCCGTGATCAGCAGGTCGCCGGGTCCGAGGCGCTCCGCGAGCGCGTTCAGCCTGCGGGCCGCCTCGAGGCTGGCCAGCGAGGGAACGGGGTGATCGGCCTGAACCACCTCGACCCGGCGGAGCCCGTGCTTGGCCGGCTGGTGGGTGACGATCAGGCCGCCGCCGATCCGGTCGCCGAGCTTGCGTTCCAGCGCCGCGGCGATCGCCAGGGAGGCCTTACCCGCGCCGAGCAGCACCACCGAACGCACCTGGTCCAGGTCGAACTGCCGCCCTCCGGCCCGCAGCAGCGCGCCGTCCAGATCGACCAGGCGGTCGACGGCCAGGCCCGGATCGGCGGCGCGCAGTCCGGCGGTCACCACGTCGAGCACGACCCGCCGCAGTTCCGTCAGGCCATGGCCGAGCAGCTCCTGGGCATTCCCGATGATCGTTTCGCCTGGTTCCTCCGGCGTCGGGTCCAGCCGCCCGATTCCCGCCTCGCCGCCCGTCACGCGCGGCCGCTCAGGCTGGCCGGGGGAAGTGGCGGCCTGGGTAGGTCGCGGTGGCGCCGAGTTCCTCTTCGATCTGCAGCAGCCGGTTGTACTTTGACGTGCGCTCACCCCGCACCGGCGCTCCGGTCTTTATCTGGCCGCAGTTCAGCGCCACGGCCAGATCGGCGATGACCGGATCCTCGGTGTCGCCCGACCTTTCCGACACGCACACGCCGTAGCCGTGACGGGTCGCCATCGCGGCCGCGTCGAGCGCCTCCGACAGGGTGCCGATCTGGTTGACCTTCCACAGCAGGGCGTTGGCCGCGCCCTGCTCGATGCCGCGCTGCAGCCGCGCCACGGCGGTCACGAAGAGGTCGTCTCCGATGATCTGGATGCCTGCCTCGGCGGTCAGGCGGGCGAATCCCTCGAAGTCGTCCTCGGCGAACGGGTCCTCGATCGTGACCACGCCCAGGTCCCGGACCAGGTCCAGGTACATCGCCAGCAGCTGGTCCCGGGTGAGGCGCTGGCCGGCCACGCGGTAGCTGCCGTCCGCCGGGTCGTAGAAATGCGTGGCCGCGCAGTCCAGGCCGTACCGGAAGCGCCCCGTGTGACCGGCCCGCTCCACGCCGAGATGGAGCAGTTCGAGCGCTTCCCGCGGGTCGGACACCGGCGGCACGTAGCCGCCTTCGTCGCCCAGCACGAGCGCCGTCCGCCCGTAGCGTTCCTGCAGCACGTCGCCGAGCGCCAGGTTCACCTCGGAGCTTTCCGCCAGCGCCTCGCCGAACGTGGCAGCGCCGGTCGGAACGACGATGAACTCCTGGAATTCCAGCTGTCCCGCCGCGTGCCGGCCGCCGTTGATGAGGTTGACCAGCGGAACCGGGAGCACGTGCGCGTCGGCGGACAGGTACCCGTACAGCGGCAGTCCGGCGGACGCGGCCGAGGCGCGGGCGGCCGCCAGCGACACGCCGATCAGCGCGTTGGCACCAAGGCCCGACCGGTCGCCGGTCCCGTCGAGCTCGACGAGCAGCCGGTCGATCTCCCGCTGGCGATCGGCTGGCTGGCCGATCAGGGCGGGCCCGATGGTGTCGGTCACGTTGGCAACGGCGCGGCGCACGCCGTAACCCCCATAGCGGGAGCCGCCGTCGCGGATCTCGCGCGCCTCGTGGGTGCCGGTCGACCGCCCCGCGGGCACGTCGGCGCGTCCAGCCGATCCGTCCGCCAGGACGACGTCGACCTGGACGGTCGGCAGGCCGCGGCAGTCGATGATCTCGCGGGCCCGCACGGCCCGAATCTCACGTCCGCCGACAGACACCATGCCGCTCCCACTGTGACCCGGTTTGTTGTAAACGGAAACGTATTCGGAGCGTTGTAGGAATGTCAACAACCCGTCCAGTCCCGCAGGTGGCCTGCACCTGCGCGGAAGCTGCTGGCACCACGGGGAGGCCGCCAGGGCTAGACGTCTTCGTCCTGCGCGGCAGCGTTGGGCACCGACATGCGCGCAGCCGACGCTTCCATGTGCGTTTTCAGCAGGCTGTCGGCACGCCGGCGGTCGCCACGGCGCAGGGCCTCGGTGATCGCCTGGTGCTCGTCGACTACCTCGTTCCCGTCCTGGTAAAAGGGCTCCAGCCGGATCAGGCAGAGGCGTGTCTCCGCGATGAGGGTTCGGAACATACGGTTCAGCCGCTCGCTGCTCGCCGCCTCCACCAGCGTCTGGTGGAAGGCGAGATCGTGCCGGATGATCTCGGACCACGGGCCGCCCACCGACCCCGCCAGCCGGCCAACGATCTCCTGCAGGTCGGCCAGCGCGGCCTCGGGTTGCTCCTTCACAACGATCGCCGCCGCGGCCCGCTCGATGACGCCCCGGGCCAGGTAGACGTCGCGCGCGTCATCAAGCCCGAGCTCGACCACGAACACCCCGCGGTTTCGCTCCGCGCGCAGCAGGCCTTCCTGGATCAGCCGCTGCATCGCCTCGCGGATCGGGCCGCGGCTCACCTGCAACTGCCTCGCGAGCTCGACCTCGGCCAGCTGCGTGTGCGGCGGGAACCTGCCCTCGAGGATCTGGGACCGGAGCTGGTCGGCGATCAGCGCCGGCGTGCTCCGCAGTTGCAACGGCTCGAGCAAGCCAGGTGCGGGCCGGGCGGAACTCGGCATGGTTATCCTCCGTGGCTCACTGCGGCCGCTGCGCGCGACTGTCCACAATAAGACAACTTTACCGACGAAGCAGAAGCACTCTTGTACCGTTCACGCGATAACGGCTCCGTGCGGAAGTGTGCCACGGCCGTACGCTGAAGGAAATGGCCTCGCGCCAGGACACCGTCCTCGTCATCCGGCAAACCGCCGGTATCACCCCGACGGCGACGCTGTCGCGGGTTAGCATTCGAGGAAGCGGTTGTCGAGCTAGCTGCCCGACCGGGCTGGCTTCTGCTCATCTCCAGGCCGGATAGCTGGATCGCTCAGATCGCTCCGGAGGTGAGGCAGTGATAGCTGACACAGGACGCATCCCTTTGCCTGAGGGCGCCGCCGCGCTGCGCGGCGATGTCGTCTCCTGCTGGATGTGCGGCACCCATCAGTACAGCAACCAGATGCTGGCCGACGGGGGCGCGGCGTGTGACGACATCCGGTGGTACTGCAGGGACCCCCAGGCCTGCACCGAACGATGGATCATAGCCCGGCGGCAGACCCGGACCGCTTGAGCGGGGAGCAGGTCAGCCCGTCTGATCCCGGGCGATGAACCCGGGCCGCCAGCTCGGCGACCTGCCGGCACAGCTCGATTGCATGCAGCGCCTGGAGCCAGGCGATCTCATCTGCGGCAGCTGGAAAGGACGATATTGTCTTGGTTTCGGGGCTCATGCCCGGGGAGCCTAGAAACCACCCAGTGATAGGTGCTGTGATACCGCGCCGCCGCGGCGCCGCGCTCCTGGTCAGGGGCTGACCGACGACCAGTCCGCGAACCCGGTCGGGTCATGCCGGCCCATGCTGGCGTGCTCGAACATCCCCCAGCCCTCCTCGCCGTCCATCCGAGCTCTGGCTAGGTGGTCGGTCACACCGAAGGGCACTCGCGCTGCCACCTGCGGGTCGGTCAGGTCGTACATGGACGAGCTGCTCCACTTCCGGCCCATCCACCGGCCGTGCGACCAGTCCGGGTCGCCGTTGTAGCCCGCGCCCACGTGCAGCGGCACCGACGTCAGCGTCTCTACCTCAACGGTCAGCGGGTGACCGGCGTCGTCGGTCAGCTGGATCCGGGCCGACTCCGGGTGCCGGGTGCCGGCCCGGTAGCCGATCTCCACCCTGGGCCAGCCGAGCTGGTCCACCCGGCCGTCCGGCCACACCCGCCTGGCGTCGTTCAGCGTCCGGTAGCCGTCCGCGTTCTCCTGCAGGATCACGATGACCGAGCAGGACTCGAACCGCAGCGGCACGTACAGCCACCAGAACCCCTCGAGCGGCTCAGCGGCCGACCGGCCCGGCGGCTCCGGCTCGCCGACCGGCCGGATCCCCCAGGATCTGTCCCTGACGCCGCTCCACCGGTCGCCAGTGACGGTGAAGTCGCGCTGACCGACCCGCAGCCGTCCGTTCCAGCTCCCGACCTGGGAGAACCGTGAGGCGTCCAGGATCGGCCTGCCCCCGGACAGCAACAGGTGCGGTTCCTCCTGTACCGCGGGGAACGCGCCAGTCCAGGCCAGGTCGAACTCGATGCCCCCGTCCGGTGACACGCAGCTGAGGTTCAGCCGCCGCAGCGGCTCGACGACCTCCACCTGGTAGCCGCCGACCTTCTGCTCGAGGCTGCGCTCGCCGAGCGCGTCGGAGAACCGCACGCTCCACTGGCGGTCGCCGCACCGCGCGGCGGCGTACGCGTCGATCACGCCCAGGTTCGGGTACACCCCGAGGCCGGTGACCAGGAAGATCTCACCGGTGCGGTCGTGCGCGTTGAAGTAGCTCCGGTCGTAGAAGTTGCGGTCGCTGCTGGCCACGCGGTCCATCGGCAGCGGCGTCTGGTGGACCGGATACTCGTCGAGCGGAATCGGCACAGGTCTCAGTCCCATCGGTAGGTGCCTGCGAGCAGCTTGTCCAGACTGGCGCGGTGCATTACGTAGTCGTCCGGATCGTCGGGCACCTCGTCTTCGCCGAAGTGGATCATCCGTCGCTTGATCCGGCCCATCACGATCGCGTGCCGCAGCGCGGCGTAGGTGAGGTAGAAGCCCATGTCCCGCAGTGCGCTGCCGCTCAGTTCCTGGTAGCGCCGCTCCACATCGGACCGGCGCAGGAAATCTGGCAGGCCCTCGAGCTCGAAGAACTCCGCGATGTCCTGGAAGAACCGGTGCAGGAACAGGAACCAGCTAACGTCGAGCTCGCGGGGGCCGAGCGAGGCCATCTCCCAGTCGAGCACGGCGGCTGGCTCGAAGCCGTGGTAGATGATGTTGCCGATCCTGGCGTCGCCCCAGTTCAGGACGTCGGGCCCGCGGTCGTGTGGCCAGTGGTCCGCCAGCCAGTCGAAGCTCCGCTCGATGATCGGGACGCGGATGCCGTCGTCGGCCAGGGCCCAGCGGTAGTAGGCGCGCTGCTGGGCGACGTGGTACCGCAGCGCATCCTGCCCCGGCGGGGGACGCAGCATCGGGAACGCCGCCGCGGCGTCCGGTATCGCGTGCAGCTTCGCCAGCAGCGCGACGCTGGATCGTTGCAGCGCCGCGCGTTCTTCGGGCGTGGCCTCGAGCAGCCAGCCGGTGAACACGTACGGCGGGTTGTCCAGCGGAACCCGGCCGTCGACCTGGTCCATGACGAAGAACGGGGTGCCGAGCGGGCCGCCGTCCGGCTCGTTCCAGCGCAGCGTCGGCAGCGGCACGTCACACCGGGCCGCCACCTGGCTGATCACGTCGAACTGGGCGGGCAGGTCGTAGCGCGGGAAGACCGGCACCGCGCTTCCCTCGGGCGCCATCCGGGCGACGTAGGCACCGCGCCGTCCGGGCTCGTCCTCGTCCAGCCAGCAGGCCTCGAACAGCACCGACGTGCTGGACAGCCCGCCCTTGTCCGGCACATGGACGTTGGTCACTGTGGGCGGCTGTTCGTCGGCCGACCGGGCGGCCAGCCAGTCCTGCAGCGCCGCGGTCAGCTCGGCCACGCTGCGCTCGCTGACCGTCAGCTTGCGCCATTCCTCGGGCGGCGGCTGCACTGGCGGTGCGGTCATGGCGGCCTCCTCGCCGGACATCGGCCCGCATCGGCCTGCGCTGGCCCGCGGGTTGCCCGCCAGCGAACTGAAACACGTTCCAGCGAACGCTAACGAGCCGTGACCCGGCGGTCAACGCCGCGACACGGCCCGTTCAGGCAGCAGACGTGCGGCCCGGCCACCCAGAGGGCCGGTGCCCTTTACCGAAGGGCGTCTTGCGGGTAGCACTCGATGAGCTGGTCGGCGATCGCGTCGAGGTCTTTGCCGGTGTAGTTCGGCTGCGGGCCGACGTCGAGCGGGGCGTTGCCTTCGCGAAGGATCAGCCCGGCCTGCCAGCCGGCCGACTGAGCGCCGATGGTGTCCCAGACATGGGCCGCGACCAGGCAGATGTTGCCCGGTTCGAGCTGGAGCGCGGTGGCGACGGAGTGATAGGCCTCCTGCGCTGGCTTGTGCCGCTTCACGGTCTCGTCGACGCTGAAGCGGCGCTCGAACAGATCGATGATGCCCGCGTGCTCCAGCTGCCGCCCGGAGATCTCCAGCGTGTTGTCGGTGAGCGTAAACAGGCGGAAGCCGTGGTCGCGGAGCCGGCGCAGGGCTGGGGGCACATCGGGGTGCGGCGGCATCGTGGCGAACCGGTTCGTAAGCTCGGCGGCGTCGGCGTCGCTGATCGTGATGTCGCGGGTGGCGGCGAGCATCCTGAGCACGGCACCCCCGATGTCCGTGAACGGGACGTATACGCCGGCCAGCGTGAGTGCCTCGGAGTAGGTGATCAGAGCTCCGAACCACAGGCGCATGGCGGCGGGGTCGTTGAAGATCCGGTCGAAGACGGGGTTGACCCCGTCGAGGTTCATCAGGGTTTCGTTGACGTCGAAGACGATGACCGGTCGCTCGGACATGGCAGACCTTTCGGTGAGAGGACGGGCGTGCCTGGCGCGGCTGTTTTGCCGGACATTACGGGCCGTCCCCCTTGGGCGGCGTCACCCGAAGGTGGACCTTCGGGTGGGATCTTCCGCCCCGGTCACGGCTTGTGCTCGACGGTGAAGCCCAGCCTTCCGAGCACCGCTACGGCTCCGGCCTTCCCGCCCTCGAAATCACCGGATGCGAGGCGCTGGCCGGTGGCGAGCTCGTAGGCGGTGCCCAAGATTGCCTTCGGCGGGTACCGGCGCTCCTCCCACACCAGGTCGTACGTTGTCGTGGGTCCAAAACCGTGTTTCGAATAGAACTGCTCGGCTCCGAGCTGGTCGTACTCCTGTATCGCGCGCAGCACGTCGTGACGGCTGACGTCTGCCCGCAGCCTGGCGAGCGCCTCTGTCATCGGGTCCTCCCAAGATCGCCCCGGCGTGGAACCCCGGTTGTGGCTGGCGGCTGGTCCTTCCTCGACATTACGGCCGCTGCCGCGCTCGGGCGTCACCCGAAAGTGGGACGCCGGGTGGAATCTAGAATGACCGGGATGAGTGCCGGCTCCGAGCAGGATGTGCTGCTGGCCACCAAGCTTCACGTGCCGGGCACGCGGCCCGGCTTCGTGCCCCGCGCGCGGCTTACTGACCGGCTCGAAGAGGGGCTGGACCGCAAGCTCGTCCTGGTCAGTGCGCCGGCCGGATCCGGCAAGACCGCGCTGCTCGCCGATTGGGCCCGGCATAACCGGCGCCCGGTGGCCTGGCTGTCACTGGACCCTGGTGACAACGACCCGGTGCGGTTCTGGCGGCACGCCGCCGCAGCGCTGGACCAGGTGTGTCCGGGGATCGCCGCAAAGGTGGCCGCGCTCCTCGGGCCGCCCGCGCCGCGGTCGTTCCGCGGTGTGGTGACCGCAGTGATCAACGAAATAGCTGCTCAGCCCGCCGGCGAGGAGATCCTGCTGTTCCTCGACGACTACAACCTGATCGGCTCGCTTCGCGTGCACGAGTCGATGACGTTCCTGATCGAGCACCTGCCGGGGCTGCACCTGATGCTGGCCAGCCGCGCCGACCCGCCGCTCGGCCTGGCGCGGCTGCGCGCAGGCGCACAGCTTGCCGAGTTGCGCGCCGCCGACCTCCGGTTCACCCCCGGAGAAGCGGCGGCGCTGCTGAGCCGAGCCGCCGGGGAGGAGCTGCCGGAGGCCGCGACAGCGGCTCTGACGTCTCGCACCGAGGGGTGGGCGGCCGGGCTTCAGCTGGCCGGCCTGTCCCTGCGCGGGCGGTCGGACATCAGCGGGTTTGTGGCGGCGTTCGATGGCAGCCACCGGTACGTGCTGGACTACCTGACCGGAGAGGTGCTGGATCACCAGCCTGGCGACGTCCGCGCGTTCCTGCTGGAAACCTCGGTGCTGGAGCGGCTGAGCGGTGCCTTGTGCGACGCGGTCACCGGCCGCGGCGATGGCCAGGCGATGCTGGAGGAGATCGAGCGGGCCAACCTGTTCCTGGTGCCGCTCGATGAGGTGCGCGGGTGGTGGCGCTATCACCACCTGTTCGCCGACCTGCTGCGTAAGCGCCTGCAGCGGGAGCGGCCAGGACGCGCGCCGCAGCTGCGTCGCGCGGCTGCCATCTGGTGCGAGGAGCACGGGCTGGCCGACGAGGCGATCGGCTACGCCCTGGCCTCCGACGACCCGCTCCTCGCCGCGCAGCTGATCGAGAGGCACTTCGACGCGTTCTTCTATTCCCGCGCCGAGGGACCGATGGTCCAGCGCTGGCTGGCGGCGCTGCCCGTCAGCCTGGTCGCGGCGCGGCCGCGGCTGCTGCTCATCAAGGCCGCCATTGCGCTCCTGTCCGGCCGGATGGATGAGGTCACGGCGCTGCTCGACAATGCCGAGCGCAGCTACGCTGACGCCGCCACTGAGCCGTTTGAGCCGTCAGCCGGCAAGGCCGCCAGCTTCCTGGTGAACATCCCGGCAAGGATCGCGCTCGATCGCGCCTACCTGGCCGATCTTCGGGGGGATGGCGAGAGCACCGCGACGTTCGCGACCCAGGCACTTGCCGAGATCCGCGAGGGCGAGACGATGCTCAAGTCCCACGCCGTCGCGACCCTGGCCATGGCCGACTGGCTGCGCGGCCGCCTCCCCGAGGCCGAGCGCGGCTTCGCGTCCAGCATCACCGCGTGGCGGGAGGCCAGGCCCGCCCTGGCCCTCGCGGCATGGGGTTACCGGTCACTCGGCCAGGTCCAGCGAGCCCAGGGCCGACTCGGCGCGGCGCTCCGGACCTACCGGCTGGCAGCGGCTATCACCGCGGATGTCCGGCAGGCCGTCGCGCCCACGGCAGGTACGGGAAACGTGGGGCTGGCCGAGATCGCCTACGCCCGGGGCGATCTCGATACGGCCCGTCGGCACGTCACCGAGAGCATCACCCGGAACCGGGAGCTCGTCTACACACCGCTGCTGGCCATCGGCCTGGCCCTGCTCGCGTGGATCAAGCAGGCCGAGGGGGACCCGGCCGGGGCCATGGAATCGATGGGCGAGGCCGCGCGGCTCGCCCCGGATCCGGGCATAACCAGCCTGCTCAACCCCGTCCCGGCGGAACGGGCCCGGCTGCTGCTGGCCCAGGGCGACGTGGCCGCGCCCGGCCGCTGGGTCCAGGAGCGCGGCTTGTCCGCCGACGACGAACTGGCCTATCCCAGGGAGGCCGAGTACCTCGTGCTGGCCCGCGTGCTCGTCGCGCAGGGCCTGCCCGGCCGGGCACTCGCGCTGCTGGAGCGGATGCACGCCGCAGCCGTCGGCCAGGGCCGGGTGGGGTGCGTCATCGAGACCGGGACACTGCGGGCCCTGGCCCTCGCCGCCATCGGTGAGGAAGACCGGGCCATCGGCGTTCTGGCGGCAGCGCTCACGCTCGGCCACCCCGAAGGGTACGTACGGGTCTTCGCTGACGAGGGCGAGCCGATGCGCGCCCTGCTCGGCCGGCTCGCTTCCCGTCAGCGCGGTCGGCATGACGCCGTCGGCGACATCCCGGCCGGCTACCTGGCCAGGATCCGGCGGGCCCTCGACCCGAAGCCGGCCGAATCGCAAGCCGCGGCCACCGCGGTGCCGGGCCTGCTCGGCCTGCCGGACCCGCTGACCTCCCGCGAGCGGGAGGTGCTGGGGCTGCTGGCCCAGGGCCGGGCGAACAAGGACATCGCCGCCGAACTCGTCGTCACCCTCGACACCGTCAAGAGGCACGTCAGCCACATTCTGGCCAAGCTCGCCGCGGTCAACCGGACCGAGGCAGTCGCCCGGGCCCGGGAACTGAACCTGATCCCGTAGTAACCCGAAGATCCCACCCGAAGGTCCACCTTCGGGTGACGCCTTCCCACCGGTCGGCCCGTAGCGTCCGGCACAGGCCGCAGGAACACGCCGTTGGACCGGGGAGGGAACGAGATGGGTGCATCACTGCAGGACCGCACCGTGCTGGTGGTGGGCCGCGGCGGCGGGATCGCGAGGGCAATCACCCTGGCTGCCCGCGACGCCGGGGCGTCCGTCGTTGCCGCAGGACGCGACCAGGCCGAGCTGGAATCGGCGTATGACGGCAAGGGCATCACCGACGAGTACGTCGACCTCACCGACGAGGCCTCGATCGACGCGCTGGGCCTGCGGCTCGGCACCGTGGATCATGTGATCTCGACCGCGTCGGCGCGGGCGCGCGGGCGAGTCGCCGACCTGGATCGCGAAGCCGTGCGGCTGGCCTTCGATACCAAGGTCATCGGGCCGATGATGCTGGCCAAGCACCTGGCCGGCCGGATGCCCCAAGACGGGTCGTTCGTCTTTTTCTCGGGCGCCACCGCGGTCAAGCCCGAGATCGGGACCCTGGCCGTGGCCGCAACAAACGGCGCGGTCGACACGCTGATCCGGTCGCTCGCGCTGGAACTCGCCCCGATCCGGGTCAACGCCGTATCGCCCGGCGTCGTCGACACCGGCGCCTGGGACGGTCTCGGTGAGCAGGCCAAATCTCAGTACTTCAAGGACACCGCGGCAAAGAACCCGGCCCGGCGCATCGGCACCGCCGAGGACGTCGCCGGAGCCGTGCTGTTCGCCCTGACCAGCATGTTCCTGACCGGCGTCACCCTGCGGATCGACGGCGGCCAACCGCTCACCTGATCTGCATCGCCCGCCGTCGCGCGCTGAAGATCGCAAACCGGCTGCGATCAGGCGGCTGCGGCGGGTGGTGGCCCGTGGCTGTGCAGAGTCTTCTGGCCGTCGGGGCTGGTCGCGGTGACGGTGCCGTCGGGGTGCAAGACGATGCCCCAGCCCCACCGGTGCACGGCGACGAGGTGGTGGAAGCTGCACAAAAGCGTCAGGTTGGTCAGGCAGGTGGGGCCGCCCTGGGCGCGGGGAATGATGTGGTGCGGCTGGCAGGCGGCCACCGGCTGGTCGCAGCCGGGGAAGCGGCAGCCGCGGTCGCGTACCGCGACCGCCCGGCGCAAGTGCACCGGGATGGTCTCGGTCAGTGCGCCGACGTCCAGCGGCAGGCTCACCGACGCGACCGTCCCCGGCGCCAGACGCGTCCGCAAGTAGGACGCGAGCCCGCCAGGCCCCGACAGCAAGTCGGCCGCGGCCTTCAAGATCAACCGCCGCGCAGCCCGCTCGGCCCGGGCCTGCCGCGCCGCAGTCGGAGTCGCCGGGCTGGTTTGGGGTGGCGACCCGGTCTGGTCCAGCGGAGCCGGCCTGACCTGGGCCGCCAACGGGGTGCCGTGCAGCAGGACGGCGGCGAGGCGGTCCAGGACGCCGGGGTCGACGCGGCCGGTGACGATCGGGACGATCTGCGCGTCGCAGTCATCACACGGCCCGGCGGTCGCCTGCCCGGCCCATGCGGCCTCGGCTTCGGGAGCGCCGGGCAGGCCGCGGAGCCGGTCCAGATCCATGTGCAGCACAATCTGCGTCGGCTGGCCCGCCCGCTCCGGCAGGCACCCGGACCCGATGAGCCGCCGGCAGGCGTCTTCGAGGGCGTCGTGCAGCCGCTGGCCCTTGGTCCGCTCGTCCTCCGGGCCGCGCCGCTTCCCCAGAGCATCCAGCACCGCCTGCATCGCCGCGGCGCACTGCGGGGTCAGGTTCCCATTCAGCTTCCCGGCACCCTGGAAGGTCGTGTCCAGCGCAACTGACCGCCCGGCGAAGCCGTCATCGCCGTCGGTGTCCGGACCGGCACACTGCCGGTGGATCGCCTCGGCCAGCTTGCCCAGATCACGAAGCTCGGCGCCGCCGGCCGCCGCACCCAGCAAGTATGACATCCGCGTCGCCGCGGACATCCTCGGGCAGCCTGTCGGTCCAGTCGCAGATCTGCCGCGCCCACGACTCGGAGATCTCCCCGGCACCCAGCGCGTCACCAACCGCGCGGGTAGCCCGGCCTGGCGGTGCATCCAGCTCAGCGCGCCATAGGCGGCACCGCCGGTGACGCGGGTCTGCCACTTCAACCACGTCCGCGGCGAGCCCTGGCCGTCGTCCTCGTCGCCGGCCTGGGCGCAGAACGCCGACAGCACCCGCGACCGCGCCGCGATGTGCATCGACGCCGCCCGCTCCAGCCCGCGCAGGCAGTCCGCCTGCTCGAGTGGTGGTCAGTGAGGCCACATCGGTCTTGGCGAGCCAGCTCAGCCCGGCCGCCACCATCGCCACCGCATCGGCGGTGGTGGACGGCGTGGCGGGCACCTGACTGGCTAAGCACATGACCCGGGATCTTCTCACGAGGCATATTACGTTAGTTATGATAGAAGAGGGGTCCGACGAAACACCAGATCGGGTACGACCCGGAAATTCCCAGATTTTCTCCGAGCCGCCGCTACGAAAACCGGTGCAGCGGCTGGATCTCCTTGTGCGAAGGAGGCTTACGGGCGGAACGTGACCTCGACGGCCAGGCCACCGGCGGGCACGGGCTGCGCGGTGACGGTGACGGTGGCGGCATGGGCGGTGGCGATGGCGCGGACGATGGACAGGCCGAGGCCATGGCCGCCATCGCGGCGGGCCGGGCGCGGGCCGAGCCGCTGGAAGGGCTGGAGGAGGCGGTCGACCTCGGCGGCGGGGATGACCGGCCCCGTGTTCGTCACGGACAGGACGGCGCGATCGCCGTCGGTCCGGGTAGCGACCCGCAGATCCCCGCCCGAGATGTTGTGCCGGACGGCGTTGTCGATCAAGTTGGTCACCAGCTGCTGAACCAGGAGCGGGTCGCCGTCGGTGACGGCGGGCTGGATGTAGGCGTGGACATTCAGGCCGAGGCGGCTGATCGCGGTCCTGGCGGCGGCCAGGGTGGCGCTGGTGACCGCCGCCAGGTCGACGGGCTCGCGCTCGCCGGTGCCTGCCTCGCTGCTGGCCAGGGTGAGCAGCGCCTCGAGGAGGCGTTCCTGCTCGACGTTGGAAGCGAGGAGTTCTTGGCTGACGGCCTGCCAGGTGCCGGTGGTGGCGGCCGGGTCGGCGCGCGTGACCTGCAGCAGGGTGCGTTCGCGAGTCAACGGCGTGCGCAGCTCGTGTGAGGCGTTGGCGGCGAACCGCCGCTGGGCGTCGAAGGAGGCCTCCAGCCGGGCGAACAGCTCGTCAAGGGTGTCGGCGAGTTCCTTGAGCTCGTCGTCGGGCCCGCGCAGGGCCAGCCGCTCGTGCAGGCGGCTGGCCGAGATCCGCCGGGCGGCGCCGGTGATCGTGCTCAGCGGGCGCAGCACCCGGCCGGCCAGCAGCCAGCCGATCGCGGCGGCAGCCACCACGATGACGGCAAGGGAGATGACGCAGGCAATCAGCAGCTGTTGCCGGTCCAAGGTGACCTGCCCGAGACCCGCGATCGTCACCCTGGCCTGCGCGACACCAGGGTGCGTGGTGGTGGGGGTGGGGTCTTTGGTGAGCGGGGTGGGGACCAGGAGTACGTCGTAGCGACCCACCTGCTTGACGTTCGCGGCGGGGATCCTGAAGAGGTCGTATCGGCCCGCCTGCCGGACGTCGGCGATGGGAGTTTTGAGGACCTGGCCACCGCTTTGCGACGGCAGGCCCAGCTGCGTTCGGTGCGCCGTGAGCCAGTAGAGCAGGAAGGTAACGCCGAGCACGGCCGCGCTGCCCACGCCGCAGATCAGGAACGCCGCGCCGTACAAGGCGGTCAGGCGCATCCGGGCGGTCCGCCGCGGCAGCCGCAGGCGGCCTGGGGCGCGCGGACGGGGGATGGGCATCAGGGTCCTCCGATGCGGTAGCCACTGTCCCGGATGGTCTGGATCACCGGCGGGTCGCCGAGCTTGGCCCGGAGCCGGCGGATGGTGGTCTTCACGGTGCTGGTGAACGGGTCGGCCGCCTCGTCCCACGCCCGTTCCAGCAGTTCCTCGGCCGGGACCGGCCGCCCTTCGGCGGTGAGGAGGCACTCCAGCACGGCGAGCTCCTTGGTGGTGAGCGGCAGGCGCCGTCCGGCGCGGACCGCGACGCGGCGTGCCGGGTCAAGGCTCAGGTCACCATGAGCGAGAGTGGCGGGCAGCGGGGCGGTCGCGCGCCGGCCCAGGGCGCGGATGCGCGCGGTGAGCTCGGCGAAGTCAAACGGCTTGGGCAGGTAGTCGTCGGCGCCCAGATCAAGGCCCTCGACCCGTTCTCTGACCGACATGGCCGCGGTGAGCATCAGCACCCGGGTCAGCGACCTGTCCGCGACCAGGGCCCGGCAGACGTCGTCGCCGTGCACGCCGGGCAGGTCCCGGTCCAGCACCAGCACGTCATAGCGGTTGACCGCCAGGCGCTCCAGGGCCGCACCACCGTCCAGGGCCACGTCGACGGCCATCCCCTCGCGGCGCAGCCCGGCCGCCACCGCTGCGGCCAGAACCTCGTCGTCCTCCGTTACCAGAACTCGCATCGCCCGCCCGCTGCTTCCTGTGCCCCGCGGTGCGTCAGCCCGCCGCGCCTTCACAGGATCGCAGGTCACCGGTGACAGCCAGGTGACATTTTCGGTCACCGCGGCGTTACCTCGCATTTTGTAGAACGGGACGTGACATCCCACCTCGGCTTTTGAGGAGCTCGATGAACGACAAGACAGGCGGTAACCGGAGCTTGCGGCGCGCGGGAGCCCTGGCGGCCGTGGCGGCCGTCGCCGTGCTGGCCGCGGCGTGCGGCGGCAGCGCCCCGTCGACCCAGAGCGCGCCGACCTACGTGCAGGTGCTCGCCCTCGCGAAATGCATGCGTAGCCACGGCGTGCCGAACTTCCCGGATCCCGACGCATCCGGGGGCTACTCCCTGACAGCAAACGGGTCACTTACCGGTGCCGGGGGGTCGTCAGTCGACATCAACAGCAGCCAGGCACAGGCGGCTTACGGCGATTGCCGGCATCTGCTGCCCGGTGGCCCGTCTATCTCACAGCTGGAGCAGGATGAGCAGCAGGAGCAGCAACAGCAGGCCAAGATGCTCCCCGTGCTGCTGAAGTACGTCCACTGCATGCGCAGCCACGACGTACCGAACTTCCCCGCCCCCGGCCAGAGCAAGTTCGGTTCCGGTGGTCCTCCCAATGTCAGCTCGCCGCAGTACCTGGCCGCTGCGAGTGCCTGTCAGCATCTGCTGCCGCGCGGAGACAAGGTGTCGATCTCGACGGGCCAGTCACGGTCATCGTCATGAGCGGGACCCGGCGCCGCCGGGCGGTCGCGATGGCGGCCGTGCTCGTGGTGCTCGCGGCGGGGGCGGTGATCGCGTGGCGTGCGGGGGCGTTCGGGTCGCATGGCTCGTCAGGGACCGGGCAGGGGGCGTCGCCGTCGGCCACGCAGCCGGTGGTCCGGGAGGACGTGTCGTCGACCACGCCGGTGACCGCGACCTTGGGGTACGCGGGGTCATACACCGTCCGGGGGCAGGGCGGCGCGCTGACCTGGCTGCCGTCGGCGGGGCAGGTGATCCGGCAGGGACAGGTGCTGTACCGGGTGGACAACGGCACCCCGGTGGTGCTGTTGTACGGGCCGGTACCGGCCTGGCGGATGCTGGATGAGGGCCTGACCGGGGCGGATGTGACCCAGCTCAATCATGATCTGGTGGCGCTCGGCTATGCGAGCAGCTCGGGTATCAGCGCGCTGGGCTGGGATTACTTCTCCTCGCAGACCGCGTACGGGGTGCAGCGGCTGGAGTCGGCGCTGGGGGTTTCCAGCCCGCCGGGATTGCTGCCGCTGGGGTCGGTGGTGTTCGAGCCGGAGGCGATCCGGGTCACGAACGTGCTGGGGAGCCTGGGAGGCCCGGGGGCCGGCCCGGTGCTGGCGGCGACCTCGGACCGGCACGTGGTGACGGTCCCGCTGAGCACCGCCCAGGAGACCGAGGTGGCGGTCGGGGATCCGGTGACGGTCACGCTGCCCGATGGTGCCGGCACCCCCGGGAAGATCTCCTCGGTCGGCTCGGTGGCGTCCGGGCCGGCCAGCAACGCGACGATTCAGGTGAAGGTCACGCTGACACGTCCGTCGGCGGCCGGGACCCTGGACGAAGCGCCGGTGACGGTGTACATCACCACCGCCAGCACCCCAGGCCCGGTGCTCGCGGTGCCGGTGGGAGCGCTGCTTGCGCGGTCCCCGGACAGGTACGCGGTCGAGGTGACCGGGGCGGCCGGCACCCGGCGGCTGGTGCCGGTGACCGTCGGGATCTTCGACGACAACTCCGGCATGGTGCAGGTGACCGGGGCACTGACGCCCGGCGAGCGCGTCGTGGTACCGGTCACGTGAGCGGCCAGGCGCCCGGCAGGCGCGAAACAAGCACCGTGCTCGAGCTGGAGCGGGTGACGAAGGAGTATCCGGGGACGCCGCCGGTGCGGGCGCTGGATGAGGTGAGCGTGGCGGTCGCGGCCGGTGAACTGGCCGCGGTGGTCGGCCCGTCCGGGTCGGGCAAGTCCACGCTGCTGCACCTGATGGGTACCCTGGACCGGCCCAGCAGCGGGACCGTACGGGTCACCGGCCTGGACGTGGCCCGCATGAGCGACCGTGAGGTGTCGGCGCTGCGGGCGGCCCGGATCGGGTTCGTGTTTCAGCAGTTCTTCCTGGCCGAGCATCAGAGCGTGCTGGCGAATGTGGCTGACGGGCTGCTGTACGCGGGGGTGCCGCCGGCCGAGCGACGCCGCTTGGCGGCCGCCGCGCTGGAGCGGGTCGGCCTTGGCCAGCGTGCCGGTGCCCGGCCGACTCAGCTGTCGGGCGGGGAGCGGCAGCGGGTGGCCATCGCCCGGGCGATCGCCGGCCGCTCGGTGGTGCTGGCCGATGAGCCCACCGGCAACCTGGACTCCGCCACTGGCGCGTCGATCCTGGCGCTACTCGAGGAGCTCAACGCCCAGGGCACCACGATCATCGTGATCACCCACGATCACGCGATCGCCGCATCGATGCGGCGCCGCATTGAGATGCTCGACGGCCGCGTCATCACGGACACCGCGCCAACCATGGCCGGAGGCTGGCCGACGCGAGAAGGACGATCATGACCATCACGTCAGACCCGAGCACCCCGGGCACCCCGAGCACGCCGGGCATCCCTGCGGCCGTCCCTGCCCCGGCTCGGCTCCGCCTGAGCGACCTGGCCGGGCTGGCCAGTGTGGGGCTGCGCACCCGCAAGCTGCGCGCCGGGCTGTCGGCGCTAGGGATCGGGATCGGGGTGGCCGCGATCGTGGCGGTCCTGGGCCTGGCCAGCTCCTCCCAGGCCGGGCTGCTCGCGGAGATCGCGCGGCTTGGCACCAACCTGCTGACCGTCACCAACGGGACGAATCTCGCTGGCCAGCCCGCCGAGCTGCCCGACGCCGCTCCCGGGATGATCGGCCGGCTGCCCGGTGTCATCGGCGTCCAGTACAGCGCAGCGGTCAGCGGCGTCAGCGTCTACCGCAGCCCGCTGATCCCCTCGATCGACACCGACGGGCTTACCGTCACCGCCTCCAGCTTGGGGCTCCCTGCCGTGGTCGGCACCTCGCTCGCGCAGGGTCGTTACCTCAACGCCGTCACCGCCCGCGAACCGGTCGCCGTGCTCGGAGCGGAAGCCGCCCAGCTAATGGGCATCGACCGGGTCTGGTCCGGCGAGCGGATCTGGGTCGGCGGCATGTGGTTCTACCTCGTTGGCATCCTCAACCCCGCGGCCCTCGCTCCCGGGATCGACACCTCGGTACTGGTCGGCTTTCCCGCCGCCGAGCAGTATTTCGGCCTCGACGGGCACCCCTCGGAAATCTACGTCCGCACCGTCAACACCCAGGCTGCTACCACCGCTGTGGACAACCTGCTCGCCGCCCAGACCAACCCGGAAAACCCGAACGAGGTCACGGCGTCCCAGCCCTCGGACACCCTCACCGCACAGGCCGACGCCGCCGGAGCGTTCAACACGCTGTTCCTCGGCCTGGGCGCGGTGGCGCTGCTGGTGGGCGCCATCGGCGTGGCCAACATCATGGTTATCTCCGTGCTGGAACGCCGCCAGGAAATCGGGCTGCGCCGCGCGCTCGGCGCCACCAAGGGCCAGATTCGCACCCAGTTCCTGGCCGAGGCCATCCTGCTCGCCCTGGCCGGCGGCGCCGTCGGGGACGTGGCCGGCGGCGCCGCCACGGCCATCTACGCCCACGGCAAAGGCTGGGCCACCGTCATCCCGCCCGCAGCGTGGGCCGGCGGCCTCGGCGCGGCCCTCCTCATCGGCGCCCTTGCAGGGCTCCTGCCCGCCATCCGCGCCGCCCGGATGTCACCCACCCAGGCACTCTGGACCCTCTGATCCCGCGCGGGCCGCATACCCTTCCTTCGCCGCGGACGTCGGGCGGCACAGGCATGAGCTCGAGACCGTCCGCCACTTTGTGGGCATCGGGCCCGGCTGCCCGGACTGGGCGACGCCGTTCGCGCAGCTCGAGTCCGGCGGCAGCGCTGAGGATCCCCGCCTCGACGTAGACGAAGACGCTCCGTGCTTCCTGCAGTTCACCTCCGGCACGACCGGCCGCCCCAAGGCCTGGGTGAAGACGTACCGGAGTTGGCAGGCGGTCATCAACCACAACCTGATCCATCTCGACACGTTCGGCCCCGATGTCCCGCCGATCGGTCCCGACGACGTCAGCCTGCACTTTCATCCCATCCAGTGGGCCAGCGGCTTCCAGACCTTCTACCCGTACTACGTGCGCGGCGCGCGCAGCGTGCTGCTCGATGACGAGGTCTTCAGCCCCGATGCACTGCTGGAGGTCATCGCCCGCGAGCGGGTGACCGGCGTGTTCACGCCGGGTCCGCTGCTGACACCGGTGCTCGACGCGGTCGAGGCGCGGGGCGGAGTCACCCACCGGCTCCGCAGAATGGTGGTGTTCTTCGCCAACCCCAGCCTGCTGGAGCGGACGACCAAGCTGCTGGGACCGATCTGGGCACACGGTTTCGGTTCCACCGAGCAGGGCGCGATCACCACCCGGCTGCTGCCCCATCAGGTCGAAGAGCGCCGTGAGCGAATCAACAGCGTCGGCCGGCCGGTTCCCCGTTCCTGGAAATGGCGGTGGTCGATGAACAGGGGAAGCGTCTGGGGACGGGCCAGGCGGGCGAAATCGTCGCGCGCAGCGCAATGTCGCTGGGTGAGTACTGGGCGATGCCGGAACGCACCGCGCAGTCCTTTTTCCCCGACGACTGGTTCCGCACCTATGACATCGGCTACCTCGATGAGGACGGGTTCCTCTACTACCTCGGCCGGGCCGTGGACCGGATCACCACGGCGCACGGCATTGTTCACCCGCACCTCGTGGAAGAGGCGATCCTCGGCCACCGCTCGGTCTTCCTGTCCGGCGTGGTCGGGCTCGGCGAATCCGGCAGCGAAGAGGTCGTGGCCGGTGTCCAGCTCAAGCCGGGCGTCGCGCCCTCCGAGGAACTCGCCGCGCAGATCGTGCGGCAGACCGCCGGACTGCCCGAGCACGAGCGTCCGGTCCGGGTGATATTCGTCGCCGACATGCCCACGGTGCTCGGCGGCGCGAAGGTCCAGCGGCAGGCGTTGCGGGAGCGGCTGCAGGCGCAGGGGGAGTCGGGGAAGCCGCGATGACCAGTGGCGCGATGATCAGCTGGCCCGCTTCCGGGGGCCGGGCGCGTCGTCTGACGATTCCTTCGTGAGTAAGGCGAGTTCCCCGTCGGTCACGTGGAACGTGTCGCGCAGCTGCTCCTTCGCGTCCTCGTCCAGCCACGCCGCGTCGATGACCCTGCGTACCTCCGTTGCCGACCACTCCGCGCCGCACTTCTGGCATTCGATGCGCCCGGACGACTGCACTACCGGCTCGGCCTCACAGTCGCACGGGCCGGTCGGCAGCGGGATGCCGTAGCGCTCGCGCGTCTGGCGACGGGTCTCGCTGGCTACCTCGCGGTCATGCGCGCCCAGATCGGCGTCCGTCACGTGAAATGTCTCGCGCAGCTGCTGCTTCGATTCCTCATCCAGCCATTGCTGGTCGATGATCTGGCGAACCGCCCGCGGCTTGTGCTTGCTCTGGCTTATCTGCTTGGCGATCATCTGCATCATGGGCACGCCCACGCGCGCGTCCGCAACCCAGTCATCGCTCATGACTAACTCAAAGCATTTTCGCCGGCCACGGTCAACCCCCCTAGGGGGTCGCGGAGGTTTCCTCTGCGACTGTGTTTGGCTTTAACGGACGTAACGTCTGGTTTTGACTTTGGGGGCGCGGGTCCGGATCAGGCAAGCGCGGGTGGCACCACGGAGATCATCGTCATGAGCACGGGCTCGGTGCCCTCATTCGCGTAGCCGTGCGGCAGGCTGCCGGGAAACCTGGCGCACTGGCCGGGTCCGACCTGGTAGCTGCGGCCCGAAACGGTCAGCGTGATCACGCCCGACTCGACCCAGATCATCTCCTTGCTACCGGGTGTGTGCGCGTCACCACCCCACCGCTCGCCTGGGCGCACCGCCCAGCGCCACAGTTCGGACGCCCAGGGTGGCTCGGTCGCGGCGATGATCGTGCCGGTCCCGCCCTCCTCGCCGCGCCAGAGAGTCCTGGCTTGGTCCGGGCCGGTGATCCGGACGACGGGCTCGTCTGACACGTCGAGCAGGCGGGTGACCGGGACCCCGAACGCTTCAGCGATCCGGGCCAGGGTGGCCAGGTTCGGGTTGGACCGCCCCTGCTCCAGCGCCACGAGCACGCCCTTGCTCACTCCCGACCTGAGAACGAGCTGATCCAGCGACCAGCCGCGCTCGGAGCGAAGCGACTGCAGGACGCGGGCAATCGTGCTCGTGAGATCGGGCGAATCCATCCTGCCTGGCCTCCGAGCCGGTCGGTATAGTGAACTACGCATTTCAATTTTCTGACCGAACGCGTAGACGGGGCGGTCCCATGGTGACGGTCTTCGCGCTGGCCGCGGCGCTACTTTACGGCAGCGCCGACTTCCTTGGCGGCGCGGCAACACGGCGTGCGCACGTGCTGTCCGTCCTGCTGGTGTCCGGAACGGCCGGATTCGCGGTCGTGGCTCTTGCCGCGCTGCTGGCCGGGGGCCCGCCGCGGGCAGCGGGGATCGCCTGGGGTGCCTGCGCGGGCGCCGCGGGCGGCGTGGGGTTCATGTTCTTCTACGCGGGCCTCGCGGCAGGCCCGATGAGCGTCGTCGCTCCGGTCTCCGCGCTGGTAGCCACGGCGCTTCCGGTTGGCGCGGCGCTCGCCGAGGGCGAGCATCCAGGCCTGCGCGTCGGTGCAGGCGCGCTGATCTGCGTCGCCGCGATCGTCCTGGTGAGTTCCGGCGGCAAGGCCGACGGCGACGCGGCGGTCTTGGCCCGTGGCACAGCCCGCGGTGTCGGCTTCGGGATCGCGTCGGGCGTCGCGTTCGGGGCCTTCTTCTTGTTCATCAAGAACGGCGGGGAGTCGGGGGCGCTCTGGCCGGTCGTGGTCGCGCGCCTTGCCGGAACGCTGATCTTCCTGGCGGCCGCGACGAGCATGCGGATCGGCCCGGTGCGCTGGCGGCCTGATGCCCGGCTGTTCACGGCCGCGCTCGGAGCCGGGGTTTTCGACGCCAGCGCGAACGTCTGCTACGTGCTCGCCACCCGGGCCGGGCTGTTCGGCCTCGCGGTGGTGCTGACCTCGCTGTACCCGGGGGTGACCGTGCTGCTGGCCCGGCTGGTACTTGGCGAGCAGATGAGCGTGGCCCGCTGGGCCGGCCTGGCCCTGGCCACCGGGGGCATCCTGCTGGTCAGCGTGTGACGGACGGCCATCGGATCCGGGCAGGCTCCCGCGGCCGGGCGTGCCGCAAGAGAACGTCCGGCCGCAGGAACCCCGGGGAAGGGGGCAGTCGGGGAAGGTGGGACTTAATCGTCGCTCGAGTCCGAGCCGGAGCTGGTTGCCTCGTCTTCGGCCCCGAAGAGCATCCCACATACCTCTAGGTAAAGCTGCTCCGGATAGGGAATATGGTCAATTGTTCTCAGCGCCTGGTCCCGGCCGGCGGATTCGACGATGAACTCGCCATAGCCGAGCATGCGGCCGGAAAACGTGCGCTGGAAGCTCATGTCGGTGACCTTGGTCAGCGGCATCATTGCGACCTTCCGGGTGAACACGCCAGAGGTCAGCAGGATCCGGTGCGACGTGACCACGAAGTAGTCAACAGCCCAGTTGATGACGTTCCAGATCATATAGCCGAACAGCACCAGCCAGGCGATCCAGATCGCGGTGATCAGTGCCCCGTACCCGCGCAGTACGGTGGCGCTGAGCAGGGCCGCCACCAGCAGGCCGGCCAGCGTCAGCAGGCTCGGGCCGATCAGGATGGCCGGATGGCGGCGCGTGTGTATGACCTGCTGCTCGTTGGGTAGGAGGTATTTGCTGACCGCGGCTGGTCCGCTCGCCGCGCGACTGGTCACTCTCATCGGCTCAGAGTGAGTTCACGAATGTGGCCAGCGAGGTGGCGGCATCGTGCAGGCCATTATAGATGTGGTGCACGATAGCCGCAGCCCCTGAGGGCTGAGTGGCGACATAGAAAATGATGAAGATCACGATCGCCCACGTGATGATCTTCTTCAGCATCCATCACCTCCCGCCGCCTCTCATTGCGGCAACACCTGGCGGCGTTACCGCCCTTATTCCCCAGCATAGCTCAGGGCAATCTACCGACCAATGACGACGATCCAGAGGCAACACTAGTGGATCGGCTGCGCGGGTGCGCTCTCCCACGCCGGTCAGCGGCAGATCAAGCGACCTGCCCGTCTCGGTGCCGGTCCGCAGCGCTCTGCCCCCGCTTGGCTACGATCGGTGCCGGCGTAGCGTCCGCCTGTCACTGTGGGACCGCATAGATCACGGCCAGGCATCGCGAGCTAGCGATCAAGCAGCGTGGCCTGCCGGAATCTGACACCATTCCCTCCTGGATGACGCGCCGTTGGGGTGACGATGACCGATGTAAGCAGTGCCGATTTCTCCGTGGTCGTTTACCGGGAGGACGACGCCTGGGAGGCGGAGCTTCTGCCTACCGCTTTGACGGAGAACCTGGACGGCCTCATCCATGCCCTCCGGCAGCAGCCGAGTATTGGCGGCACGATTGGCCTGGCCGCCGTTGGCGACGACTTCTTCGTCGCGCTCCGCGTCGTGGGCAGCCAGGTCTCGGTGTTCCTTTCCGATCTCACCGCGTCGGTCGACTGGCAACTGGCCCGCCAGGTCCTCGACTACCTGGACATCCCGGTCCCCGATGAGGACGAGGACCTCGACCAGGTGCTCCCGGCCGGGGATCTGTCCATCTTCGCCGACCTCGGCATCGACGAGATGGACCTCGGCGCCCTGTCCGGCGACCTGGACATCTTCCCCGACGAGGCGCTGGAGAGCATCGCCCGGAGGCTGGGGTTCGAGACGGCACTGAAGCGCGCCCTCGACGGCGTGCTCGGCCTGTGACCACCGGCTACCTTTCGTCGTTCGAGCCGGCCATGCGCCTGGCCCTGGATCAGGCCGCTGGCCTTCCCGCCGGGGACGACACCGAGGTCCCGGTCGGTGCCGTCGTCCTGGACCCAGCGGGGGCGGTGGCCGGGGCGGGCCGCAACCGCCAGGAGGCCGACAGCGACCCCACGGCGCACGCCGAGGTCGTGGCCATCCGGCAGGCGGCGGCCGCGCGCGGCAACTGGCGGCTGGACGGGTGCACGCTGGTCGTCACGCTGGAACCGTGCACGATGTGCGCGGGGGCCATGACCGCCGCCCGTGTGGACCGGCTGGTCTACGGCGCCGCCGATCCCAGGGCGGGCGCCGCGGGTTCGCTGTGGGACGTGCTGCGCGACCGGAGGCTCCCGCACCGCGTCGAGGTGATCGGCGGCGTGCTCGAGGACGAGTGTGCGGCGCTGCTGCGTGCGTTCTTCGCCAGGCGCCGCTAGAAGCCCGCGCGGCCTCCGGGACAATGCGGCAGATCCCGAGCTGATCTGCCGCGCCAGGCGGCGGGCGGCCCGCGTCGGGTAGGCTCATCGGCGGTGGAGTCGCCTAGTGGCCGAGGGCGCACGCCTCGAAAGCGTGTGAAGGGGCAACCCTTCCGTGGGTTCAAATCCCACCTCCACCGCTCTTGGACTGGGCTGACGCGGGTACCTGCTGGCTCCGCGAGGGGCAGCGGCGGTGCGTTGGCACTCCGTTGAACCGACCGTCGCTACTGAACGTGTAAGACGTGTGACGCCATTTGGCAGTTGCCAACCTAGAGGGGGACTCTATGGTTCACACAGCGTTTGCTGTCGTAGCCGCGGCGGTCGCCGCGGCAGCGACCGGAACCAAGCCGGCCGGATTCACCGGTCTTGCAGCCGCGGCTAACGCGCGCACCCTGGTCACCCGCTGAACCACTAGCCGGCGAACTCCCGGGACCTGAAGCATTCCCCGCATGTTGCACGGTCCCGTACGGGCGGAGTTGCTCAATCACATGCGGAGGCCAGGTTGCCTGTTATATCCGTTCCCCAGGCGTTCAACGAGGATGAGCTTTACGTCGATCTCCGGCCGATCACCGGGCACTCGCTGTTCCTGAAGTGCGAGGGCTTCAACTTCGCTGGGTCGATCAAGCTGAAGGCCGCGACCGAAATGGTCGAGACGGCCGACCGGGACGGCGTCCTGGCCCCGGACTCGATCCTTGTCGAGTCCTCATCAGGAAACCTCGGCGTCGCGCTGAGCATGATCGCGGCCAGCAAGGGCTACCGGTTTCTGTGCGTGACCGACTCCCGGTGCAACCTGTCGACCCGGATGCTGATGGAAGCGCTGGGCAGCCAGGTGCACATCATCGCCGAGCCTGATGCCAGCGGCGGCTATCTCGGCGCTCGGATCGACTACGTCCGCGGTCTGTGTGCTTCCGACGAGCGGTACGTGTGGCTCAACCAGTACACCAACCCGGGCAACTGGCAGTCGCACTACCGCACCACGGCGCCCGAGATCGCCCGCCAGTTCCCGCGCCTGGACGTGCTGTTCGTCGGGGCCGGCACGACAGGGACCCTCATGGGCTGCGCACGTTACTTCCGGGGGTGGCACCGGCCGGTGCGGGTCATCGCAGTGGACAGCGTGGGGTCGGTAACGTTCGGGGGACCGCCAGGGCGAAGGATGATCCCCGGTTTAGGGACCAGCGTCCGTCCGCCGCTGCTCGACGAGTCCTACGTGGACGAGGTGATCTTCGTCGAGGAAGCGGACACCATCCGGGCCTGCCACCGGCTGGCCCGGCGCGGGTTCCTGTTCGGCGGCTCCACCGGGACGGTGGTGAGCGGCGCCACGCGCTGGCTGGACCGCCACGACACGCGGGAACTCACCGCGGTGGCCATCGCCCCGGATCTCGGCGAACGGTACCTGGACACGATCTATCACACCAATTGGCTCCAGGACCTCTACGGCGGGGACGTGCTCAGCTCCGGCGAGTTCACCGCCGGTTCGAAGGGGCACACGTGACGGCGGGGACCTCATGACGGCCGACCTGGCTGGGCCGCGCTCCACCCCGGCCGGGCCCCCTGTGACGCCGGACAGCCTCGAGGCGGGCCTGGCCGTGGTGCTGGCCGACGTCATGCACGTCGAGCACGTGCCGGCCGACAGCCACTTCTTCGACGACCTGGGTGCTGACTCGCTGGTGATGGCTCACTTCTGCGCCCGGGTCAGGAAGCGGCCCGGCCTGCCGTCGGCATCCATGAAGGACATCTACCGGCACCCGACAATCAGGAGCCTGGCCGAGGCGCTCGCGGAGACCGAGCCGGCCCCCGCCACGTCTCAGGCGGCAGCCCCGAGCCCGGCCGGGACCGCGGCCCCCGCCCAGGCGCCTACGCCGGTGCTGCCCGAGCCGGCCGCCAGCACCGGGCAGTACGTGCTGTGCGGAACTCTGCAGTTCGTGTTCTTCCTCGGCTACGCCTGGATCGCCGCGCTGGTCGGCGCCCGGGCGTATACGTGGATCTCGGTCGGCTTCCGGCCTAGCCGACATTTACCTGCGGTCGGTCCTGTTCGGCGGGGCGGCCTTCCTGGTGCTGTGCCTGCTGCCGATCCTGGCCAAGTGGGTGCTCATCGGCCGGTGGAAGCCACGGGAGATCCGCATCTGGAGCCTGGGCTACGTCCGGTTCTGGATCGTCAAGACGCTCGTCAGGTCGAACCCGCTGGCGTTCCTGGCGGTCGGCTCGCCGCTGTACACCCTGTACCTCAGGGCGCTGGGGGCCAAGATCGGCTCGGGCGTCGTGATCTTCTCCCGCCAGGTTCCGGTGTGCGCCGACCTGCTGACCATCGGCGCGGACACGGTGATCCGCAAGGATGCGTTCCTGCTCTGCTACCGGGCCCAGGGCGGTTATATCCAGACCGGGCCCGTCGCCCTAGGCCGCAACGTGTTCATCGGCGAGAAGAGCGTGCTCGACATCAACACGGCGATGGGTGACGTGTCGCAGCTCGGCCACGCCTCCGCGCTGTACAGCGGCCAGACGGTGCCTACCGGCCAGCGCTGGCACGGCTCCCCGGCCCAGCAAACGAACCTGAACTACGCCCGGGTCAGCCCGGCGCGCTGCACCGCGCTGCGCCGTGCCAGGTTCTGCACGGTCACCTTGCTCTGCGTGCTGCTGCTCTACCTTCCACTCGCCGAGGGCGGTGTGTTTTTGCTGCTGACCGAAGTGCCGCGGCTGGGCCAGGTGCTGGACCCGCGCATGGGCGGGCTCACGTCACGCACGCTCTACATTGACGCGCTGCAGCTCTCCCTGGTGGGGTTCTTTGGCCTGCTGTTCGCCGGCCTGGCATTCGTGCTCACCGTCCCGCGCCTGCTGAGCCTGTTCGTGAAGCCCGCCGAGGTCTATCCCCTGTACGGGTTCCACGACCGGATCCACCGGGCGATCACGCGGATGACCAGCGTGAAGTTCTTCACCCACCTGTTCGGCGACAGCTCGTTCATTGTCTACTACCTGCGCTGCCTGGGGTACGACCTGTCCCGCATCGAGCAGACCGGTTCGAACTTCGGCACCGAGGTGGGCCACGAGACCCCGTACCTGAGCACGATTGGCAGCGGCACGATGGTCGCCGACGGACTGTCGATCATGAACGCTGACTTCTCCAGCACCTCGTTCCGGGTGTCGCCGGTCTCGATCGGGCCGGACAACTTCATCGGGAACAACATCGCCTACCCGGCGGGCGGCCGGACGGGGAAGAACTGCCTGCTCGCGACCAAGACGATGATCCCGCTGGACGGCGAGATCCGCGAGGGCGTGGGCCTGCTCGGCTCGCCGCCGTTCGAGATCCCGCGGTCGGTCGAGCGCGACCTCGCGTTCGACGACCTGCGGACCGGCGGCGAGCTGCGCACCCGCCTGCGCGCGAAGAACTGGCACAACCTCAGGACCATGGCCATCTTCCTGACCAGCCGGTGGCTGCACTTGTTCCTGGTCACCGTGTTCGCCCTGGCCGCCTTCGATGCCTACGGCGGGTTCGCGCAACTGGAGATGGCGGGCCTGTTCGCGGTCAGCGTCCTGATCACCCCGGCCTACTTTGTGCTGCTGGAACGCACCATCAAGGGGTTCCGCAGGCTCCAGCCCCGGTACTGCTCGATCTACGACCCGAACTTCTGGCGGCACGAGCGGCTGTGGAAGGTGCCGGGCGAGGCATACCTGCACATGTTCGACGGCACTCCGTTCAAGAACCTGATCTGGCGTGGCCTCGGGGTCCGGGCCGGCAGGCGGGTGTTCGACGACGGCTGCTACCTCACCGAGCGGACGCTTGTCTCTATCGGCGATGACGCCATGCTGAACGCGGGCAGCAAGATCCAGTGCCACTCACAGGAAGACGGCACGTTCAAATCCGACCGGTCGGCGATCGGCGCCGGCTGCACCCTCGGGGTCGGCGCCATGGTCCATTACGGCGTGACCATAGGCGACGGCGCTGTGCTCGCCCCCGACTCCTTTCTCATGAAGGGCGAGGAAGTCCCGGCCCGCGCACGGTGGGGGGAAACCCGGCCAGGGAGATGTGACATGACCACGATCAGCCTGCGTGACCCAGCGACTCCAGCGGAGACGAGCACGGGGGGGACCAGCCGCGAGTTCTGGCGCGGCGTGCTGCTGGCCGGCGAGGTTTCCTCCGTCTCCAGGTGGACTCTTGACCCGAGGCTTGGTGCTGCCGAGCACGAGGAGACTCTCCCCGCCGACCTGGTGGCGACGCTGCGCCGGCGGGCTGCGGAGCTGGCCGTGCCGCTGACGTCTGTGCTGCTGGCCGCGCACGCCCAGGTCCTCGCCGCGCTGTCCGGCGAGCTCGAGGTCGTGACCGGTTACCTGACCGGGAACGGCGAGCCGCTGCCGTGCCGGCTGATGGCCGGGACCGGATCGTGGCGGGCGCTGCTGCGCCGCGCCCAGCAGGCCGAGTCGCAGCTCCTCGCACACGGCGGGTACCCGGTCGGCGACCTGCGGCGCGAACTGAGCCTGGCCGGGCCGCCGTTCGAGACCGCCGTCGACCTGACGGGCGCCGACAGCGGCGCCCTCACCGACGGCATTGCGGTGCGGGTCGCGGTCCTGCCGCAGCCTGAACGACTCGTGCTGCGGCTGCGGTACCGGACCGACATGCTCGACGCCGGCGCCGCGGCGAGGATCGCGGGCTACCACGTCGCGGCGCTCCGGCTGATCGCCGCCGACCCGGATGCCGACCCCGCGCGGCAGAGCCTGCTGTCCGCCGATGAGGTCCGCTTCCAGATCGAGGGCCTGGCCGGGCCGCGCCGGGACCTGCCGGACTGGCGGTTCCACGAGCTGTTTGAGCAGCAGGTGGCCGCGCACCCGGACGAGATCGCAGCCATCCGCGGCGGCGTACGGTGGACCTACGCCGAGCTCAACACCCGCGCCAACCGGCTGGCCCGGGCCCTGCGGGCACACCGGCTGCGCCGCGAGGGCGTGGTCGCGGTGGTGACCGAGCGCACCCTGGACTGGATGGCCGCCGTTCTCGCGGTGTTCAAGGCCGGCGGGGTGTACCTGCCCATCGAGCCGCACTTCCCGGCCGGCCGGATCGCGGCCACGCTGACCCGGGCCGAGTGCGGGCTGGTCCTGACCGAGCCCGGCAGCACCGCCACCCTCGGCCAGGCCCTGGCCTCGCTGCCCGGGATCGAGATGCTGTTCATCGAGGCCGCCTACGCCGAGGGGCACGCCGACGGCGACCTGGGCGTCCGCGTGACCGCGGACCAGCTCGCTTACATCTACTTCACGTCCGGCTCCACCGGCGAGCCCAAGGGCGCGATGTGCGAGCACGCGGGCCTGCTCAACCATCTCTACGCCAAGATCGGCGACCTGCAGATCGGCCCAGGGCAGGTGGTGGCCCAGACCGCGCCGCAGTGCTTCGACATCTCGCTGTGGCAGCTGGTGTCCGCGCTGCTGGCCGGCGGGCGGACCCTGCTCATCGAGCAGGAAGTGATCCTGGACGTGGAGCGGTTCGTGGACACGGTCATCGGCGGGCGGGTCAACGTGTTGCAGCTCGTTCCTTCGTACCTCGAGGTCGTGCTGACCTACCTGGAGCAGCACCCGCGCGAGCTGCCTGACCTGCGGTTCGTCTCGGTCACCGGCGAGGCGCTGAAGAAGGAGCTCACCGAGCGCTGGTTCGCCAGCCAGCCCGCGATCAGGCTGGTCAACGCGTACGGGCTCACCGAGACCTCGGACGACACCAACCACGAGGTGATGAGCACACCACCGGATGGCAACCGGGTCCCGCTCGGCCCGCCCGTCCGCAACGTGTACATCTACGTGGTCGACGAGAACCTGGCCCCGGTGCCGCTCGGCGCGCCCGGCGCGATCGTGTTCTCCGGAGTGTGCGTGGGCCGCGGGTACATCAACGACCCCGAGCGCACCCGCGCGGCGTTCCTGCCCGACCCGCACCGCCCGGGCGAGCGCCTCTACCAGGCCGGGGACTACGGTCGCTGGCGGCCCGACGGCAAGCTCGAGTACTTCGGCCGCCGGGATTCCCAGGTCAAGATCAGCGGCTTCCGGATCGAGATCGGCGAGATCGAGAACACCCTGCTGCGGGTGGACGGGGTCCGTGACGGCGCGGTGGTCGTGACCCAGCGAGCCGACCAGAGCAAGCACCTGATCGCGTTCTACTCCGGGCCGTGCCCGGTCGACGACGGCGTGCTGCGGGACCGGCTCGGCGCGTCGCTGCCTGCGTACATGGTCCCGGCGGCCTTCCACTGGCGGGAGAGTCTGCCGCTGACCGCGAACAGCAAGATCGACAAGAAGGCGCTCGCCGCGCTCGCCGGAGAGCTCGCCACCGCCGCCACCGCCGACACCACCGATCAAGTGCCGCTTACGCTGACCGAGCGGCGGGTCGCCGGCGCCTGGGCCGCGGTGCTTGGAGTGCCTGAAAATCAGGTTGGGCGGAGGGATCATTTCTTCGACCGGGGCGGGACGTCGCTGTCAGCGGTCAAGCTGGCCATCGCCTTGGACCGGGCCGTGTCGCTGAAGGACCTCACCCGGCACCCGGTCCTCGCCGACCTGGCCGCTCTGATCGACGGGAAGGGAAAGCCGCGCGGCGGGCTGCTGCAGACCCTGGCCGGACCCGTTGGTCCTGACCAAGGGGGGACGCAGGCCTGTGGCCTGGTGTGTTTCCCGTACGCGGCCGGCAACGCTGTGAACTTCCAGGCGCTGGCCAGCGCCCTGCACGGCAGCGGCCTGGCGGTGTACGCCGTCGAGCTGCCCGGTCACGACCTGGCCGCTGACAGCGAGCCATTCGCCCCGCTGGACCAGGTCACCGACCGGGTTACCGACGAGATCACCAGCCATGGCCTGACCCGGGTCCTGCTGTGGGGGCACTCGTCGGGCACCGCGTTCGCCGTGGAAACGGCCAGGAAGCTGGAGCAGCGCGGGGTGGACGTGGCGCGGGTGTTTCTGGCTGCGCAGTTGCCCGGGGAGGCCGCGGACCGGCGCGCCGCGATCGCCGGGCTGGACGGCCGGACCAACATCGAGATCGCCGCCGGGCTGGCCGCGGACGGCGGCTACACCGAGCTCGGTGACCTGGTCGGCCGGGACGAGCCGGGCCTGGACGCACGGGATGCGGAGCAGGTCGGCGCCGCCTACCGGCACGACTGCGTTTCCGCGCACCGCTACCTGGCCGACGCTCTGGACACGCCGCCCGCGGTGCGGCTGTCTGCGCCGGTCACCGTCGTCGCGGCGGCCGACGACCCGTTCACGGCCCGGGCCGGTCACCACTACCGCGACTGGGAGCTGCTGGCCACCCACGTCGGCCTGTACCAGCTCGCCGACGGCGGTCACTACTTCCTGCGTACCCGGGCGGCCGAGGCGGCGCAGGCGGTGCTTCGCGCCGTCGGCCTGGTGACCTCTTCGTAAGCAGGCAGAAAGGACGATGCGATGTCATTCTCATCCCCGGCGTCCCTGGCCGGCGTTGACCTGAGCCCGGGCCAGCTCCCGGTGCTGCGGGTCGGCGCGCCCGGCGAGGCCGTCGGCTGGGCCGCCGCGCACCGCGACGTGCTGCGCGCCGTGGTGACCGACCACGGCGCGGTCCTGGTCCGCGGCCTTGGGCTGCGCGACGCGGCCGAGACCGGCGTGGTGTTCCGCGCTCTGGCCAGCGGCCTGATGACCGAGCGGGAGGCGTTCGCCGCCCGGCAGGCCTACTCCGACGGCGTGTACTCCTCGTCGAGGTGGCCGCCGAACCAGCCGATGTGCATGCACCACGAGCTGAGCTACGCGCTGGAGTTCCCCGGCCTGATGCTGTTCGCGTGCCTCACCGCGCCGCCCAGCGGCGGGGCCACCGGGGTGGCCGACGCTGCGGCCGTGCTCGCCGCGTTGCCCGCGGGCCTGGTCGCGCGGTTCGAGCGGGAGGGCTGGCTGCTGACCCGCAACTTCAACGACGATATCGGGGCGTCCGTGGCGGACGCGTTCGGCACCGACGACCGCGGCGCGGTCGAAGGGTACTGCCGCGCCAACGGCATCGAGTTCGAGTGGCAGCCCGATGGCGGGCTGCGCACCCGGCAGCACCGCAGCGCGGTGGTGCGGCACCCGGTCACCGGCCAGCGCTGCTGGTTCAACCAGATCGCGTTCCTCAACGAGCGGACCATCGACCCCGAGGTGCGCGAGTACCTGGCGGACATCTACGGCGAGGACGGGCTGCCGTTCAACACCCGTTTCGGCCACGGTGACCCGGTCGGCGAGGACGTCGTGCAGCTGCTCAATGAGGTCTACGAAGAACACACCGTCTGCGAGCCGTGGCAGACCGGGGACCTGCTGCTGGTGGACAACGTGCGCATGGCCCACAGCCGGGAGCCCTACCAGGGGCCGCGCGAAGTACTGGTGGCCATGGCCGACGCGGTGCGCCTGGCTGACTGCGCGCCGGCGGTGAGCGCCTGATGACCGCCACCGAGCCCGCCGCGGGAAAGGTCACCGTGCCGCCGTTCGCGGTGATCTCTGGCGCTCAGGTCCATGCTGCACTGCACGGCAGAGAAAGGCAGATCGTGGAGCTTGTCGCGGCCGCTTACCGGCTGCACGGCGTCGGCGAGTCGGTGAATCCGCCGTCCTACTTCCTGCGGTTCCCCGACCGCCCGGCCTCCCGGATCATCGCGCTGCCCGCCTCGGTCGGTGGCCATGTCCGGGTGGACGGCCTCAAGTGGATCTCCAGCTTCCCCGGCAACGTGGCGGCTGGCCTTCCGCGCGCGTCGGCGGTGCTGATCCTCAACGACCACGACACCGGCTACCCGTTCGCCTGCCTGGAAAGCTCGATCATCAGCGCGACCCGGACCGCCGCGTCGGCCGCCCTGGCCGCGGACTGGCTCAGCCGTGGCCGCGCGCGCCCGGCCCGCGCCGGGTTCTTCGGGGTGGGCCTAATCGCCCGCTACATCCACACGTTCCTGTCCGGCACGGGCTGGTCGTTCGACGAGATCGGCGTGCACGACCTTTCCGCCGAGCACGCGGCCGGCTTCCGCGGCTACCTGGAGCAGGCGGGCGCCGACAGCCGGGTCACCGTGCACGGCAGCGCCGAGCAGCTGATCCGCGCCAGCGATCTGGTGGTCTTCGCCACCGTGGCCGGCCAGCCGCACGTGACCGACCCGGCCTGGTTCAGCCACAACCCGCTGGTGCTGCACGTGTCCCTGCGCGACCTCGCACCGGAGATCCTGCTCGCTTCGGCCAACTTCGTCGATGACATCGATCACTGCCTGAAGGCGGATACCTCCCCGCACCTGGCCGAGCAGCTGACCGGCAGCCGGGACTTCCTGGACGGCACGCTAAACGACGTGATGGCCGGGCGGGTAACGGTGCCGACAGGCCGGCCAGTGGTGTTCTCGCCGTTCGGCCTGGGGGTGCTCGATCTTGCGGTCGGCAAGCACGTCTACGACGAGCTTGCCCGTTCCGGCGAACTGCGCGTCATTGACGGCTTCTTCCACGAGCTGCGGCGCTACGGCTGAGGACTCGCGTCTCACCCCCGCCCGGCTTCTTGGCAAAGTTTGGGTCTCATCCACCCCCGCCCGGAGCCGTTCACCGGCGAACGCGGACCGGCGTCTCGCCTCGGCCAGGTACACTCGCGACCGAGCGGTGGATGACGCTGCGCAATCCTCGAAAGCGTGTGCAGGGGCAACCCTTCCGTGGGTTCAAATCCCACCTCCACCGCGACGCGCCGGACTGGATCGGGGCGCACCCGTGTGGTGCGTGGCGCGACTATCAGAAGAGGGGATCGAGCCCGGCTTCCGGAGTGTTCATTGGGACCGCAAAGCACAGCGTTCTTTTTGCTGCTCATCGTGGTGTTCGGTGGCCTGATGTGGTGGATGGCCGTCGCAAAGCAGATGGTCTTCCGCATCTTCGCCGCCTGCCTGGCGTTCATTCCCGCGATGGCGTTTGGCGTCGCGGCGGTTAACAAGTACTACGACTACTACCAGAACTGGAATTCGGCGATCTCGGACTTCACCGGCGCTGGCAACCAGGCCGCCGAGCTGCCGACGACCGACTCTGGCGCCGGGGTCAAGTTCAGCACGTTCCTCGGCAGCACCATCGACCAGGCGGTGGCGGCGCAGTTCGGCTACACGGCGCACCTGAAGGTGACCGGCAATCTCAGCCACATCACGCGCAACGTCTACGTATACCTGCCGCCGCAGTATTTCCAGGCGTCCTACCGCAGCTACCGCTTCCCCGCGGTCGAGCTGCTGCACGGCTTCCCCGGCACTCCGCAGGACTGGATCACGGTCGTCGGGGTCACCGCGATGATGCAGGAGCTCATCAGCAACGGTCAGGTGAAGCCGACCGTTCTCGTCATGCCGGACGCGAACGGCGGCCGGGGGATCTCGCTGCAGTGTCTCAACCAGTTCCATGGCCCCCAGGACGCGACCTACCTCGCCCAGGATCTTCCCGCGTACATCTCCCAGAAGCTGCGGGTGATGCCGCCGGGGGCCGCGTGGGGCATCGCCGGCTATTCCGAGGGCGGTTTCTGTGCCGCGAACCTCGGTCTGAAGTACGGCAACAACTTCGGCTTCTCCGGGGTGCTCAGCGGATACTTCGTGCCGTCAGACAACCAGCTGACCAACCCGCCCAGGATGGTGAGCCCGTTTGGCGGCAGCGTCAAGCTGAAGCGCGAGAACACGCCAGACGACCTGATCCTTTCGCTGCCGCCAGGCAGCAGGATCCCGCTGTTCTGGCTCGGCGTCGGCAGCGGCGATAAATCGGACATGCGTAACGCCCAGATCTTCGAGCAGCTGCTGCAGACCCGGCAGCCCGGTGTGACGCTCAGGGTGGTGCCGGGCGGCGGGCACAGCATGTTCACCTGGCGGTCGCTGATGCCGTCGCTGCTGGAGTGGATGACGCCGCAGCTTGCCCACAACGACACCGCCCTGCAGGAACGGCAGGCCCAGAAGGCCCAGCAGGCTCACCGGGGGGCGGCCAAGCGCACCAAGTCCAAGCACAAGAAGACCGCGGTCTCCACTGCGTCGCATAAGGGCTAGCCGCCGGCAGTCAGTCCAGCTCCAGAACGCGGACGTGCAGCACTGTCCGCTGGTGCAGGGCGGCGCGCAGCGCCCGGTGCAGGCCGTCCTCCAGGTAGAGCTCACCCCTCCAGCGGATCACGTGCGGGAACAGGTCGCCGTAGAACGTTGAGTCCTTGGACAGGACGGTGTGCAGGTCGAGCACGTTCTTCGTGGTGATGAGCTGGTCAAGGCGGACGGGGCGCGGCGGTATCTCGGCCCATTCACGAGAGCTCCGTGCGTGATCGGGGTAGGGCCGTCCCTCGCCTACCTGCTTGAAGATCACACCTGCCGAGTTTAGATGAGCCACCGCGGTCCCGCCGGACAGAATCCCTGCGCCCGCAGGGGATTGCGGCCGCCGCGGGGGCGGGCGGGCCCGTCTGGCCGACGGCGGGCGATTTGCGTCCTTGGCTGGATCAGGCGTGCACTTGTCTAGACGTCGGCGCTGGTCAGGACCCCGCAAGTTGGGTGATTCCGCCCCCCCGGCCGGTCGGCTCATGGCAGGGTGGGCGACTGAACGGCTGTTCGGACTTTAGGCCACGCCGTTGGGAGAATATATCATGAAACGTCGTTTTTGGGGCGCTGCCATGGCATTGGCGGCGACCGCCGTCCTTGCCACGGCCTGCTCGAGTGCGAAAGGCGCCCAGTCGTCCTCGTCCGATGTCGAGCTGCACCATCTGACGATCGCCGCCGTCCCGGCTGCCGACTCGGCGGGCCTCTACATCGCGGTGCAGGATGGCCTGCTCGCCGCCCAGGGCATCCACGTGACGATCGAGCCGGCCATCAGCAGTGAAACCGTCATCGCCCAGCAGTTGCACGGGAAGTACGCCATCACCAGCGGGAACTACGTGTCTTACATGCTGGCCAACGTCAAGCAGCACGCCGACTTCGAGATACTGGCCGCGGGATCGATCATGCAGCCGCAGGTTCAGGAGCTGATGATCCCGGCAGGCTCGCCGGTCCGGACCTTGAACGACCTCCGGGGCAAGACGATCGCCCTCAACGCGCTCAACGGCATCGGCCAGCTGCTGGTCAGCGCAGCGCTCAGCTCCAACATGATTTCCCCGAGCCAGGTGCATTTCACGACGGCTTACCAGTTCCCGGACATGGCCCTTGCGCTCAAGCAGCACAAGGTGGCCGCGGCGTTCATGCCCCAGCCGTTCGCGACCAACGCCGAAGACTCCGTCGGTGCCGAGCCGCTCACCGATCTCGACCAGGGCGCCGTGACGTCGCTGCCGATCAGCGGGTACGTGGTCACCAAGTCGTGGCTGCAGAAGTACCCGAAGACCGCCGCGGCATTCCGCAAGGCGCTCGTGGAGGCTCAGCGGATCGCCGACACCGATCCCGGCGCGGTCGAGAAGGCGATGGTGCAGTACTCCGGCGTGTCGGCGACGGCGGCCGCGATCATGGCCTCCCCGCAATTCCCGCTGGACACCGACCCGGTGCTGATCCAGCGGGTCGCCGACCTGATGCAGGAGTTCGGGCTGCTGCACCAGCCGTACAACGTCTCGCCGATGATTCCCTGACCGGCCCGGTCTACGGCCAGCCGCCGCGACGCCGCGGCTCGCCGTAGACCGCGGCAAGCAGCTTGGTGCGGGGGTCGTAGCCTGGGTCGACGATGTCTTCGGTCCAGGCCCGGACCTGCGGGAACGCCGCCCTGGCCAGCCGGAGCAGCACGCGGGCCCCGGCTGGCTCCCACGGGGCGTTGCGGAACGCGGGGTTCCCGTCGTCACGCCGCTCCCGGTCGAACGCGACCGAGGTGCGGCCGAACTCAACGTGCTGGGCGTGCCCGAGGAAGAACGGCCTGAGGAACTCGAGCCCGGACAGGACTGCCGCACGAGTGGTCCGGTCGATCAGGTCGGGTGCGTACAGCGCCACCTCCACCAGGGGCTGCACGGCGGCGACGTGGTAGTGCAAGGCGTCGCGCTGCAGGAAGTCGAAGGTCCGGCCGTCGCGCTGCCCGGACGGGCCAGCGACGAAGTTACCCGCCACGAAGTCGCGCAGCATGCCCGGCATTTCCGCGCGGCCCGCGGCATCCCCGGCCACCGTGCAGGCCACGGCGCGGATCAGCAGGCGGCGTGCCATCCAGTTGTTGGCCCGTGCGGAATTGCCCGCGGCCTTGCGGTCGTAGAACCGGTCGCCCGTGGTCACGAACGCCTGCGCCCAGTCCCGGAGGGCCGCTTGCTCGCCCCGAGGAAGGGACCACGCCACCAGGTCCACCGCCTGCAGCAACGGCACGAAGAACCATTCGTCGATCGGGTTTCCAGTCGGCCGGTAGACGCCGGCCCAGGACAGCAGGGCCGAACCGGCGGTGGCCCGGCTGTAGCTGCGCAGCGGCTCCCGGGCCCGGTAACCGGTCACGGCAACGGCGAAGATGGCGGGGAAGTTCTCCTTCGCCCGATCGGACCGCACGTGGCCGGGATGGCCGTTGAGCGTGCCCGCGAGCTCGAATCGCTCGATCGGGCGCGCCACCAGGTTCAGCGACTCCCCGGCGAGCTGCCATATCCGGCCGAGGTCCGGCGGAACGCGCGCGGCACGGTCCGGGTCGAATGCGGTCAGCAGACCCCAGTCCAGCCGCGGGCCGTCGCTCACCCGGCTACCCGGCGCTGAGCAGGACACCGACCATGACGGCCGGCTCAGCCGAGCGGTTCTGCCAGTCGTGCGGCACGCCAGGCTGCTGAACGACCGAGTCTCCCGGGCCGAGAGTCACCTCGGTGCCGTGCACCACAAGCGTCACCTCCCCCGTTAGTGAGGTTCGATCATGTATACTGTTCAGTATGAGAGTCATCGTTGCAGCTAGATTGTCCCGCCCGATGCCGGGTAATACCGGTATCGACACGCAAGACATAGACACGGAAGCGTGGGCGAAGCGCAACGGGCATACCGTCGTGGCAGTCGTAGCCGATCGCAAGTCCGGAACCATTCAGCCGTGGGATCGCCCGAATCTGCGCCCCTGGGTTACCGACCCCGAAAAGATCGCCCAGTATGACGCCGTAGTCGGGTGGCGCTTCGACCGCCTGAGCCGTGGGGACAACCAGAGCACTAACGCCATTGAAGACTGGGCATACAGAAACAGGAAACAACTGCTTACCGAAGACGGCCTAGTCTTCCCGTGCGAAGGTGCAGACGGCATCCGCTGGGATATGGCGAAACGGCTAGCTCATGAGGAATGGCTCAAAATCTCAGGGCGTTACCGGCGCATGCAAGCTCATCTTCGGTCGCTGCAACGTCCGGACGGCGGCACTGGTTATCTCGTTGGGCGCCCCGCCTACCCGTATCGGAGGGTGGAGGCGGATGGACACAAACTGATCGAGCCTGATCCCGCGAAAGCGCCAATCATCCGCGAAGCGATCGAGCGTTTTCTCGATGGTGCTTCACTGAGTGACATTGTGCGCTGGCTCGGATCGGTAGGCGCTCCCGCGCCGACGAGCGGCGGCAAATGGTATCCGAAGTCCGTAGCCGACATCTTCACCAACGAATCGCTGATCGGGAAGCGCCGTGATAAGAACGGCAAGATTGAACTTCGCTTTGAGCCAGTGCTCGCCAACGATGACGGAACACCCGACATGGCGACGTGGCGCGACCTGCAAGAGCGCGTGAAGGCGAACGCGAAGCGGCGCGGGAATATTCGTGATGATCCTGCGATGCTGACCGGCGTTCTGTGGTGCGGGAAGTGCGGGCGCATCGTTCACGCGCGGCGTATCCCCCGCAAGCGCGTGGACGGCAGCGTCTATGAATGGCGCGGCTACCGGTGCGATGGCACGCCGCGAGAGCTGTCTACGTGCAAGCTGAGTTCGCCCATGGAATGGCTGGACGATGAGGTCAGCAACACGGTCATGGAGCAGTACGCGAACGAGACCCATTACGAGACCACTATCACCCGTGGAAGTGACCACCAGGACGAGCTAGAAGACAACGCGGCAGAGATAGCCTCACTCGACCCCGACGCGGAAGACTATGACGTGAGGCTCGCCGAGTTGCGCGCTGAGCGCACGCGGCTTAAGACCCTGCCTGATGTGCCGGACCTGATCCAGCGGGTCGCAGCAGGCACTGTGGGGGACCGCTGGATGGCGGCAGACAAGGCGGGTCGCAGGCAACTGCTTCTGGATATGGGATGGCGCATCATCCTGACGAGTCGAGACAGCTTCATGATTGAGGCGCAGAGCATGGAGAGTGACGTCACGGCACTAACAGGACGCGACGCCTCAGAGATGCTGTGGGAACGCGCGGCGGAGATTGCGGGAATGACCCGCGATCAAGTGCGAGCGATCGCTCAGCAGTAGGCGGCCCTCAGCGCGCCCGTGAGCGGCCACACGCGGCCAAGGGCCGACAGTCGCACTGGCCGGGATGGCGCCCCGATGACGCACCCGGTCAGGGGATTATGGTCCGTTAGCCGGGTGGTGCAGTCCCCGAACGGCGGGCCTCCGCACGGGTAGGCACAGGGTCGCGGAGATGGACCTGTGTCGCGAGACTCGCAACGCGGCACCAACGGCCAGCGAAAATCTGGCAATCACTCGTGACGGCAACGGCAGAATTTCGCCATGTTCTCACGGCGTTATTGGGCCAAAGCCGGTGGTGCCCTTATGGGCATCGCCCTGGCGAGCGCGCTTGCCGATTTGATCACCCGCAGTGCTGCCGATCACCCCAATGACGTCCCGCTGTGGCCATTGATCATCTGTGTGGCTCTCTTCATAGCCGGTGGGCTGCTGTTCGCTTTTCGTGCTCCCGACGAGCCCCAAGCGCCTATCATCCAGGCTCAGCTAAGAAGCGCGATTGCCGATAACGAACCTATCGATATATCAAGATTCTTCGATGGCCATACTGATATTCAGGCCGAGAGGCTTCTTAAGGCACACTATGGCAAACAAATAAGAGTGACTGGCCATCTAGAGAACGTCGGCACGTGGGATCCCTATTCAGGTGCGGCGGTTTCTTTCAGGGAGCACCGCTCTGGACCTCAGGTAGAGATGCACATTAATGACAAGAGGACTGTTAACGACCGACTCGCACTTCTTGGCGTTGGCACCGAGATGACAATACAGGGACGAGCTGACCATGTTTCGCGGTACTACGTCGCTCTTAAAAAATGCAAGATCATATTCGTTGCTCTCCCTGAACCGAGGGAGGAGCCCCAAGCTACGGACAGCGAGCAAACTCCCAACACGAGCGAGGGGCCGTAACGGAGCAACGCTAGGTCCTGTCACTGCAACAGGGCACGCTGCCTAACCCGGCTTGTTATGTCCTCTGTGACAGCGTTTGAATTTGCGGCCGCTGCCACACCAGCATGCGGCGTTACGGTTGGGCGTGGTGTCGGGTGGGCTACCGGACGTCATAGGAGGCTGTGCTCGGGACGATGAGATCTTTGGACTAATCGACTGTCCGTTCTCCTGCTCGACTTCCTTCAGCATTATCTTAACAAGGCCGTTTAAGTGCTCAACCCGATGGTCAAGTTTCTTAACTTGCTGGTGGGTGGACGCGTTTGAATGCTGTATAGCTGATTCAATCTGTTGCGTAGCCACGTCACTCAAGTATGCGCCGCACACCGCTATTAATACCGATATCAATATGGGGATCAAGATATCTCGTCTAACGACAAGCTTTAGTGTATCTTTCATCCATTTTCTTGCTGCCGGTGGAGCTGCCGCAACAACCGCGTCATCGTCAATCTCATTCCGCTCGCATTTCCGCAATGCGGTAATGAACCGGGCTGCTTCTTCAGGGCTAAAGGACCGAAATACCTTCGCACTCTGCCGCACTACGCCAGAGATTGTGTCGTAGAGCCCGTCTGGAATTGTGCCCATATTGCCGCATGTCGGACAGCTTGCGGTGCTCCCCTGAATGCTGACAACCCCCGCGCGGTCAACTCGCATTTTGCTGACAGAGACGTCTTGACCCCGTACGCCGAGAGCAAAGTCTCCTGCACCAAGCTTGCCTGCAGGAAAAGGGAGCTCACATGTTTCGCACCAAGCCACGACAGCACAGGCATTGGCGTCAGTAGACATAGGGGCCAGTCTATCGCCCGCGATGCCCCTCGCCGGAGATAGGCGGTGGCGCTGTGCAGCCGTTCGCCAGCGCCTGAATTGTCACGGCGGCGATGTCGGTATGCCCTGATAGACTGGTGTTAACGGCCAAACGGGCCGTGGAATAGGAGACTACATGGGTAACCGCAAACTCGTGGAATTCAACATGACGCGTGAAGAAATCCCGCCGACGCCGGATCACGACTGGAAGCGCGAGACGCCGTATGTGGCGAGCATGGCAAACGAGGAACTGCGCATCGGGCCGGAGACGGATCACGCACGTTTTCAGAAGGTTCTGATCCTGGGCGAGCAGATGATAGAACTGGCTAATCCCGGGATGGCAGCAATGGATACGGACCGCGAGACGGACGCGAACGGTCACGTCATCGCATGCACGGTGACCGTAGTGCCGACGCGGTAACGGTGGCTGCTTACCTGGTAAGCGGCCCAGAGGATCACAGGACCTCCGTGGTTGCGGGGGTCTTTTCCTTTGTTTCAAGATCGCCCCGTGAAACAACTCGAAACAATGTCCGCGCGCTCGCGTGGAAGCCGACCTGCGACGCCGGATCGAATCCGGCGAGTGGCAGTCGGGCGAGGCGCCTTCCGGGGTTCCGACGCTAGCCGCAGAGTACGACGTTGCCCGCGCTACCGTCTCCCGCTGCATGGATGCAGCCGCGAGGATCGGCCCGCGCTCCGACACCCACAGGTCGTGGTGTACCTCCCGGCGTGGATGACGACCGGCGGCTCGCCCTGCCGGATGACCACCCGGTTACCGTTCTCGTCAAAACCGGTGACCACTCGGTTCATGGACGCGCTCCCTCGCTGGCCGGTGCTTATGCACCATCATGAGCGAGATGAGCGCCCTGCGTTCAATGCTGCCTGAAGTCACCCCTGAAGTCGCGCCGGATGTCGTGCCGCACGGCCAGCCGCCGGGCGATCAGCAGCGCGACGGGAATGACCCACCAGACTCCCCCCGCACGAAGGCCCGTGCTGCTGCCGAGCACCACGGCGAGGATCGCCAGCGCGGCGACCGGGACGACGAGCGGCACCAGCATCGGGTAGCCGGGCCGCCGTCGCGGTGCAACCGGGGCGGGAGGCGCGGCAGGCCGCGGAGCAGGGAGATCGGCCGTCAGCTCGTCGAGCTGGCCGAGAGTGCGGGCCGCCAGGGCCTGCCCGGTCCGCTCTTCGAGTTCCTCTGTCGTGCGCCGGCCCGCCTGGAAATGCTCGCTCAGCGCCGCCACGACCGCGTCGCGGTCGGCATCTGACGCTCTGATCTGCGGGGGCCGGTACCTGTCCTGCACCGCGTTCATCACTACCTGCCGTTCTCCTGCCCGCCGTGGTGGCGCCAGGCAGTTGCACAGTCGGGCAGTCCGTCTGCCTGTTATCAATCTGCCGTGCTGCGGGCCTGATCGCGACCCCCGGATGTCATGAGCCTGGGATGACATCTGTCACGATGCGCCCGATGTCGGCCGGGATAGGCTCGGCCGGTGCGGGCCCGGTGATGGTTTTGGCGAAGGGAGTGCCTCATGAACGCCAAGCCAGCGGCCGACCTGCTGGTGCGGGCGGCACGGGTGCGGACCATGGACCCCGCGGCGGGCCCGGTGACTACGCTGGCGATCCGCGGCGGCAAGATCGCGGCGGCCTCGGGCCCCGGCGAAGAGCGAGACCTGCTGGAAACCTGGAACGGGCCGGAAACCATCATGCTCGACGACGCCGGGCTGGTCGTGCTGCCAGCGTTCGTCGACACGCACAACCACCTGATGCTGGCCGCCCGCAACATCCTCGGGGTGCCGGTCTCCGGGGCCATCGATATCAGCCAGATTGTCGCGCTGGTCAGGGAGCGAGCCGCGCGCACTCCGCCGGGCCAGTGGATCATCACCGCCGCCGACTGGCATGAACTGCAGCTGGCCGAGCGCCGCCTGCCCACGTCGGTCGAGCTTGACCAGGCCACCATCGATCACCCGGTGCTGCTGCTGCGCGGCGGGCACAACGCGGTGCTCAACTCCGCCGGGCTGAGCGCGGCCGGCATCGGCGCCGACACCCCGGACATGCCGGGCGGCTTCATCGCCCGCGACGCGGCCGGCCATCCGTCCGGCTGGCTGCAGGATGCGGCGCTCGAATACGCCCGCCGGGTGCTGCCGCCCCTCCCGGAGGAGGCCCTCGCCGCTGGCCTGGCCCAGGCGTCTGCGCGGTACGCGGCGCACGGTCTCGGCACGGTCCGCGATCCAGCGGTCGAACCGCAGGAGTGGCACACCTACCTGCGTGCCCAGGCCGCAGGGCAGCTGTCCGTCCGCAGCCACGCCATGATCTTCTCGACGCCCGCGGCCATCGAGGCCGCCGGATCGGTAGATGCGTACCTCGACGCGCTGGAAGACCAGGGCATCAGGCCGGGCGCCGGCGACACCCGGCTGCGCCTGTGGGGACTGAAGTTCGTCCTCGACGGCGGCGTGGAGGCGGCGGCGCTGGAGCAGCCCTACGCGGACCGGGCCGGCTACCACGGTGAGCTGATGTGGGATCGCGATGACCTCGCCGAAGCACTGGCGGCCTGCGCCCGGCGAGGCTGGCCGGTCGGCACCCACGCGATGGGCGACCGCGCGGTCTCGGTACTCCTGGATGCCATCCGCGACGCGCGCGAGCGGGCCGGCACGGTCCCCGCCGGGATGCTGGTGATCGAGCACGGCGGCCTGATCGCGGGGCGCATCACCGACGCTGTGGGGCTAGGTGTGCACATTACCGTCCAGCAGGCCCTGCTCGCCGGGCTCGGCGCGGCGTTCGTCGGCGCGTGGGGCGCCGACCGCTCGGCAGCGCTGTTCCCCTGGCGCGAGCTCGTGGACGCTGGGGCCTGGATCAGCGCCGGAACCGACCATCCGATCGGCCCGCTCGGTCCGCTGGCTGCCGTCCACGGCATGACCACCCGCGAGACGCCCGTTGGCCAGCTCGGGCCCGAGCACGCGATCAACCGCGCGGAAGCGCTCGGCCTCTACACCGTGGCCGGGGCGCGCTTCCTTGGCCAGCCTGGACCCCTCGTTCCTGGTGCTCCCGCCGACCTGGTCGCCTACCCCGAGGACCCGTTCACCTGCGGAGCCGAGCGGCTGCTTGATCTCACGCCCACCGCCACCATGGTAGGCGGCGAGCTTACCTACGACGGGCGCTGAGCGCGTCCGAGCAGCAGCCAGCCCGACAGCAAAACGCCCAGCGCGACGAGGATTGCGAATACGAGCACCGTGTCGGGCGCGCTCGCGCCTTCGCTGAGCGCCACCCCGGCCCCGATGACAGGCACCGAGAGCCCTACGAAGACCGCGATGACCAGATCCGAGGTCATCGCGACGCGGTTTTCGGGCTCGGTTGCTTCGAGCAGGATCCCGGTCGTGCCCTTGTAGACCGCCCCCGCGCCGGCGCCAATCAGCGCACCCCCGATCAGGAACAGCGCGAGGCTTGGCGCTGAAAGGCGAACGGCGACAACGAGCAGTACCAGTCCTACGACCATGGAGGTCATGCCGAGCGCGAGCACACGCGACGCGTGCACCCGGTTCGTTGCCAGCTGCGCCACCACTCCTGCCGAAACACCACGAACAGCGTCGCGCCGTTCAGCGCGTGTGAGGAATCGTGCAGCGTGGTGGCCAGGAAGAGCCCAGACAGCCCGGCGAACAGGCCCGTCGCGGAGAAGGCGGCGCGCTCGTGGTCGACGGGCACGGCACCGTCATGGCCACAGAAAGCTCCATCATCAACCCCAACCGCAACCCCGGTCAGTCGAAGGCCCGGCTCACCAGGGAAATCCTCAGCTGTTTGGGCGGCAAGCAGATGGTCTGGGTACCTGGGCTGCGCGGGCAGGACATCACCGACGACCACATCGACGGCCTGGCCAGATTCGTCCGCGGCGCTGAGGTGGTGGTCGATCAGCCTGCTGATCCGCGCGCCACCGACGTCTGGGCGGTCTCCGAGCGTCAGGCGCTGCGCGTTCTCAGGCATTCCACCGACGCCGCAGGGCAGCGGCTGCGCTGCCTGATCTCGCGGGAGTCACAGACCATCCCGCCGCACGAGAACCCGAACCTGTTCGTCAACGTGTACGTGAACTGGTACGTCTGCAACGGCGCCGTGCTCGTCCCCAAATTCGGCGACCCTTACTCTGACGGCGCCGCCCGCGAACTGGTCCACGGCCTCTACCCCGACCGCGACGTGATCCAGCTCACCATCAACAATCTCGCCGAAGGCGGCGGCGGCATCCACTGCGTCACCCAGCAGCAGCCCGCCAGATAGTGCGAAGGCGGCGGCTTGATATGAGGGTGATCCCGGTACTTCTAGATGCATAGCCGGGACGCTATCTCGGCCGGGCGCTGCGGCAGGTCACGCAGGTGCCGCATGGGAGTCAGCAGGAACGTGAGGCCGGACGCGGCGATCAGGGCAGTGAGTATCCATAGCGCAGCCCTGACTCCCAGCGCGGTGGCGAGGCCTCCGGCGAGCACCGCGCCGACGGGCATCATCGCGAACCCGACGGCCCAGGTCACGGAGATGACTCGGCCGAGTATTTCCGGCGAGACGTAGGTTTGCACGAAACTGTCGACGATCACGTTGGAGATGACGACGACGGAACCCGAGCAGATCATCGCTACGCTGGCGAACGCGAGCCGCGGTCCCTTGTCCGCGAGCGGGAGCAGCAGCGCGAAGCACCCGCCGGCCGGGACGACGAAGATCAAGGCCCGCGCTGTGCCGAACCGTCGTCCCAGCGGGCGGGCGACAAGTGCGCCGAGGACACCGCCAACGCCGAGGCTGGCCATGACGAGGCCGGCCACTGCCGAGGACAGCCCGACGGTGCGGACCAGGAAGACGACGAGGAGGGCGTCGACACCGGTGATTGCCAGGTTGCCGAGCGACGAGAACGCCGTCATCGCGCGCAGGTAGGGATCCCGCCAGGCGAAGCGAAGACCGTCGAGCACGCCCCCGGCGGCGGGGCCGCCCGACCGGCGATCCCGTGGTGGCTGCATGGCGGTCAGGCAGCAGAACGAGACGGCGAAGCTCGCCGCGTCGGCCAGCAGCCCGGTCACGGGGCCGGCCGCCTGGGCGAGCAGCCCGCCGAGCCCTGGCCCGGCGATCTGGGCAACCTCGCGGCTGCCCAGCAGCTTGGCGTTCCCCTCGGTAAGGTCCGCCTCGTCGACTACCCCTGGGAGCAGGACCTGGTAGGCGCTGTTGAAGAACACTGCCGTCGCGCCGGCGATCAGCGTGACCGCGATGAGTTGCGCCACGGTCAGCACCCCGCACCAGGCGGCGATTGGGACGCTCCCGTACACCGCCACCGAGATCGCATCACAGGCCAGCATGACGGGCCGGGGTGGTAGCCGGTCGACCCACGCTCCGGCGGGAATGCCGATGATGACCCAGGGCAGCCAGACCGTCGCGGTCAGCAGCGTGACGATGAACGTGCTGGTGTGCAGGGTGTCGATGGCGACCAGCGGAATGACGACGATGGTGACGGAATTGCCGACCTCGCTGATGCTCTCCCCGGTCCAGAACAGGCGGAAGTTCCGCTGCCGCAACAGCCCGCCCTGTCGGCCGGTCACCTTGGACATGAACTGCCTCGCTGACATCCCGGCCGGCCTGACCCGAGCCTCGAATGAGACTAAATGAGACTAGGCGGGGCGGCGAGCCGTTAACTGCGCGAACACGATCCGGGCCACAGGCCGTGGTAGCCGGAGCCGTACGCCTCTTTGGGCTCGCCGTATCGCTGGGTTGCGGCCCGTTCAGGTAGGCAGCAGTGCCGCCGCGAGGCTGTTGGACAGCCATCGGCTGAAGTCGGCGGTGCTCCAGCTGCGCTGAGCGACCAGCAGCCGGTAGAGGTGGCCGTCCGTGAGTGCCCAGCAGAGTTCCGCGGCACGTTGCTCGGTTATGCCGACGGCCAGTCCGTCCAGAGACGCGAGATACCGGATGAAGATGGTAGCGCCCAGCATCCGGTTGCGGCTCGCCTCGGCGAGCAACTGTGCAGCCGCCGGGTCGATGTCGGCTGCGGCGATGAGAACCTCGCCGAGCGGCGTGGTGCGGGCGGCGACGTCGGTCACGGTCTGCACCCAGAGCATGAGTGCCTTCCGCGGGTCGGACTCGGCCAGGATTGCCTTGATCGCCGGGCGGTCGGCCAGGGCTATCGGCTCGTCGTCGCCGACGATGGCCCAATCCAAGGCCAGCTTGAGCAGGGCCACCTTGCCGCCCACCGAGTTGAACACGGTACGCCGGCTCACCTGCGCGGCCTCCGCGATCCCGTCGATCGTCGTGGCCGCATAACCCTGGGCCAAGAAGAGGTCGTGAGCCGCGGTGACGATCGCCCGCCGGGTACGGCGGGCCTGCTCGTCGCGCACCTGCGACGCGTACCGCCTCGGCGGCTGGCCCGTTCGGTCAGACGGCTGGATCGTCGCATCGGGCGGGCTCGTTGCGTCGGGTGGGGGGCTCATCGTGACCCGTCCGGAGCCTTGACGTTTCCGCAAATTCGTTGCACCATAAGTGCAGTAATCACATCGTGAGCATACCAAACTTCCGCGCACATGCAGTAACGACAGAGAAGGTGGTGAATCTCGTGTCCAGTGCCACGTCCACCGACAGCGCCTGGGACCGGCGGCGGTGGCTCACTCTGGGAGTGATCGGCCTGGCACAGCTCATGGTGGTGCTGGATCTGACGGTGATGAACGTCGCGCTGCCGTCCGCGCAGCGGGCGCTGCACTTCACTACCGTGGACCGGCAGTGGGTGATCACCGCCTACACCCTGGCGTTCGGCAGCCTGCTGCTGCTCGGCGGCCGGCTGGCCGACCTGATGGGCCGCAAGGTCACGTTCCTGGCCGGCCTGGCCGGGTTCGCCGGCGTCTCGGCCATCGGCGGCGCCTCGGTCAACTTCGCCATGCTGATCACCGCGCGGGCCTGCCAGGGCGCGTTCGCCGCGCTGCTGGTGCCCTCGGCGCTGTCGCTGCTGACCACCACGTTCACCGCGCCGAAGGACCGCGGCAGGGCGTTCGCCGTCTACGGGGCGATCGCCGGAGCCGGCGGCGCAGTGGGCCTGCTGCTGGGCGGCGCGCTGACCGAGTACCTGTCCTGGCGGTGGACGCTGTACGTGAACCTGATCTTCGCCGCGGTGGCCATCACCGGCGGAGTGCTGCTGCTGCAACGCCAGCCGTCCCAGAGCAAGCCCAGGCTGGACATCCCCGGCGTGCTGCTGGTCTCCAGCGCGGTGTTCTGCCTGGTCTACGGCTTCTCCAACGCGGCCTCGCACAGCTGGCACGCGCCGTCCACCTGGGGGTTCCTGGCCGCCGGCCTGGCGCTTGGCGCAGGGTTCGCGGTGTGGCAGGGGCGGGCGGCCCACCCGCTGCTGCCGCCCCGCGTGGTGCTCGACCGCAACCGGGGCGGCGCCTACGCCTCGATGCTCATCGCCTCGGCCGGGCTGTTCGGGATCTTCTTGTTCCTGACCTACTACCTGCAGCAGACGCTCGGGTACTCGCCGCTGGTGACCGGCGTGACGTTCCTGCCGCTCAGCGCCGGCCTCATCCTCGCGTCCAACCTGTCCACGACCGTGCTGATGCCCAGATTCGGGCCCAAGCCGCTGGTTGCGTCCGGGATGCTGGCCGCGGCAGGCGGGATGGCATGGCTGGCTCAGCTGGGCCCGCACACCGCCTATGCCCCCGGTGTGCTCGGCCCGACCATCCTGGCCGGAATCGGCGTGGGCATGGTGATCGCGCCGGTGATCAACACCGGCACCTTCGGCGTGGCCCCGCAGGACGCGGGCGTCGCCTCCGCCGCCGTCACCGTCGGCCAGCAACTCGGCGCCTCGGTCGGCACGTCGCTGCTCAACACTATCTTCGCCGCCGCCGTCACCTCCTACCTCGCCGCGCACCTCGCCGCGGCCCGGCTCATCGGCCGCCCGGCCCTGACCGGGCTGGCGCTGGCGCACGGCTACGACACCGCGTTCTGGTGGACCGCCGGCATCTTCGCCGCCGGCGCGGTCACTGCCGGCGTCCTGCTCCGCCCCGGGCCACTGCGCCCGGCGAGCACGCCGCCCCCGGCACACGCCGAAGTGACAACTGCACAAGCCAAGGCCGGCCCCGCTCTTCCCGGGTGATGTCGCCTTCGCGCCCGACTGCGAGGAACACCGACACGGCGCCACGGTCAGGCCATCGCATGTCGCCAGGGCCGACTCAACCCGCTACGTAGCTGCCGGTCAATGGTGATTCGCGAGATCAGAGCTGGCGGAGGATAGGAGATTCGAACTCCTGAGGGGTTGCCCCCAACACGCTTTCCAAGCGTGCGCCCTAGGCCACTAGGCGAATCCTCCGTCGGCAAGCCTACCGACTCCTCGGGCCTGAGGCCTCCCGGGGGAGTTCTCGGCCTCTCCTGGTCGGCGGGCTGGCTAGACTGGCCACCAGACCCCTCGCACGGCGTTTATCCCGCCAACTCCCCCAGGGCTGGAAGGCAGCAAGGGTACGCGGGCTCTGACGGGTGTGCGGGGGGTCCTTCCGGTCCTCGTGAGGATGAGGCTATGGCAGGCGACGTCCCAGAAGCCGCGGCGGCGGAAACGGGCCGAAGCGGCGCTGCACCCACGGCGCTGTACCGGAGATACCGCCCCGCAACCTTCGCCGAGCTCAAGGGGCAGGACCACGTCACCGAGCCGCTGCGCCAAGCGCTGCGCAGCGGGCGGGTGCACCACGCCTACCTGTTCAGCGGCCCGCGCGGGTGCGGCAAGACGTCGAGCGCCCGGATCCTGGCGCGCTCGCTCAACTGTGAGCAGGGGCCGACCCCAGACCCGTGCGGGAAGTGCGACTCCTGCGTCGCGCTGGCCCCGTCCGGGCCCGGCAGCATCGACGTGATCGAGATCGACGCGGCCTCGCACGGCGGCGTCGATGACGCGAGGGACCTGCGCGAGCGCGCCTTCTACGCGCCGGTCTCGGGCCGCTTCAAGATCTATATCGTCGACGAGGCGCACATGGTGACCCGCGAGGGCTTCAACGCGCTGCTGAAGCTCGTCGAGGAGCCACCGCCGCACCTGAAGTTCGTGTTCGCCACTACGGAGCCCGAGAAGGTCATCGCGACGATCAGGTCGCGCACCCATCACTACCCGTTCCGGCTGATGCCGCCAGCCGTGCTGCGCCGGCTGCTCGAGGAGATTCTCGCCAGCGAGGACGTCAAGTACGAGCCCGCCGTGCTGCAGGTGGTGGTCCGGGCGGGCGCGGGCTCGGCGCGCGACGCGCTCTCGATCCTCGACCAGCTGCTGGCCGGCAGCGACGAGTCCGGGCTGACCTACGAGCGGGCCGTGAGCCTCCTCGGCTACACAGACGAGAGCCTGCTCGATGACGTCGCCGATGCGTTCGCGACCGGCGACGGTGCCGCGGTGTTCCGGGCCGTGAACCGGGTCATCGAGGGCGGCCACGACCCGCGGCGGTTCGCCACCGACCTGCTGGACCGGTTCCGTGACCTGATCGTGCTGGCCGCGGTGCCCGACGCCGGCCAGACCGGTCTGCTCGACGTGCCCGCCGACCGGCTCGACCGGATGCGCGAACAGGCCGCCAGTTTCGACCAGGCGCAGCTCGCCAGGGCTGCGGAGATCATCAACGCGGGGCTCGTCGAGATGCGCGGGGCAACTTCCCCGCGGCTGCAGCTCGAGCTGATCTGCGCCCAGGTGCTGCTGCCCGCGGCCGCCACGGGCGACGCGGGCCTGCTCGCCCGGCTGGAGCGCCTCGAGCGCAGGCTCGGCTCCGGGGAGGCGCCGCACCGGCCCGAGCAGCGCGAGTCGCCCCCAGTTAGGCCCGCTGCTGCCGCTGCGCAGGTGGAGCGGCCAGAACCGGCGGCGCCTGCATCCAGGCCCACGCGGCCCGAACCCGCGGCGCCGACGCCGAGGCCTGCGCGGCCGGAGCCGCCGGCCGGGGCCCCACCCCGCCCGGCCGCGGCTGCCTCGCCGGCGGACGCGGGTTCGATCCGCGAGCGCTGGCCCGAGATCCTCGACGCGGTCGGGCGCCGGAGCAGGGTCGCCTGGGTCCAGCTCAACAGCGCGACCGCGGAGAGCCTGCAGGACGGCGTCCTCACGCTGAGATTCGCCCAGGCGGGAGCCGCCACGGGGTTCACCGCCAGGGGGTCCGACCAGGACCTCGTCCAGGTTCTTGGGCAGATGCTCGGCATCAGCCCCAAGATCAGGGCGGTCGCTGCCGAACCGGGCACCCCGCGCGGGCGCCGGGACCCGTCATCCGAATCGGCCGGTCCCGACATCGAGGATTCCGCCCGTTACGCAACGCCGCCCCCAGCTCAAGCCACGGCCGCCGATGAGGCAGCCGCGCGACCTCCGCGCCCGGAGGCCCCGGCCCCGCCGCCGCAGGAACGCCCGGCCCAGCCCGAGGAACCCGACCACGACGACTCGGCCGCCAGCGCGCTCAGCGGGGTGGACCTGATCCAGCGGACGCTGGGCGGTCAGGTCATCGAGGAAATCGGCGACGCCTGAGTCGTCGGCACGCGATGGTGCCCGGCGACGGCGGCAGGCCGTAGGCTCGGAACGTTAAGGCAAGGCAACCTCGATGAGCGATGGGACGACAGACGTGGACCCCAGCGGTCAATTGGATATGCAGCAGCTGCTCGCAGCGGCGCAGCAGATGCAAAGCCAGCTCTTCACCGCTCAGCAGGAGCTGGCCGACACCGAGGTGGAAGGAAGCGCGGGCGGCGGTCTTGTGACGGTCGTCGTCAACGGTCAGGGCGAGCTGGTGGACGTCACCATCGCCGCGGCGGCGATCGACCCGGCCGAGCCGGAAGAGTCGGCGCAGACCATAGCGGACCTGGTGCTTGCGGCGGTCCGCGATGCCTACGATGCCGTCAGCGACCTGCAGCAGGAGGCGATGGGGCCGCTCGCCGGGATGGCAGGCAACCCGGGCGAGGCGGGGCTGCCCGGATTTCCCGGGCTGCCCGGGCTTAATGAGCCGCCGGGCGACAACGACGACGAGCAGTGAACCGGCAGTGAAGGGAGACGGGGAGTCCTGAGGTGTACGAAGGCGTCGTCCAGGACCTCATCGACGAGCTCGGCCAGCTGCCCGGCGTAGGGCCGAAGGGCGCGCAGCGCATCGCGTTTCACCTGGTATCCGCCGATCCGGCCGACGTGCGCCGGCTGGCGACCGCGTTGCTCGAGGTGCTGGAACGGGTCAAGTTCTGCCGGACCTGCGGCAACGTCGCAGAGGAGGACGAGTGCCGCATCTGCCGGGACCCGCGCCGTGATCTCGCGGTGATCTGTGTCGTGGAAGAACCCAAGGACGTCGCGGCGATTGAGAAGATCCGTGAGTTCCACGGTCGCTACCATGTCCTCGGCGGCGCGATCAGCCCGATCGACGGGATCGGGCCTGATGACCTGCGGATCTCCCAGCTGATGACCCGGTTGTCCGACGGAACGGTCACCGAGCTGATCCTGGCGACGGATCCCAATCTCGAGGGTGAGGCGACCGCCGCGTACCTGGCCCGACTGGTCAAGCCGATGGGGCTGCGGGTCACCAGGCCCGCCAGCGGCTTGCCGGTGGGCGGCGAACTGGAATACGCCGACGAGGTCACCCTCGGCAGGGCGTTCGAAGGACGGAGGCTGCTCGATGTCTAGTGCTGTACCGTCCCGGGGGGGCGACCCCCCCGCGGGCGACGACTGGCGTCCGCTCGCCGACCGGATCGCGCGGCAGGCCCAGGAGTTCCTGGACGGCGTGACCGCGCTGGCCAACGGGGAGGGCAAAGACGAGACGGTACCGCTGCTGCTGCTCGAGGTTGCCCAGATCATGCTGGCCGGGGCGCAGCTGGGGGCGAGCCAGGACATCATCCTGCCGGGCAACTGGGAGCCGGACGTGGGCGCGGATCCGGACCTCGACGCGCTGCGGACCGGGCTCGCTGCCGGGCTGCAGGACTTCGATGATTACGCCGAGCTTTTCGATCCCTATCAGGACACAAAAGCCACGCGGTTCCGGCTCTCCGACGACCTCGCGGCCGTGGCCGCCGACCTGATCCACGGGCTCAAGCACTACGAGGCCGGGCGTGCCGCCGAGGCGCTGTGGTGGTGGCAGTACTCGTACGTGAACCACTGGGGAACCCACGGCGGCGCCGCGCTGCGGGCGCTGCACTCGGTGGTCGCGCACTCGAGGCTGGACGTCGCCGACGAGCCCGCGGCGGGCTGATACCGGAAAAAACTACGTCGGCGGGCCCCGCCGCGATGGATACACTCAAGTCTTGCGGGGCGAGACGAGCTGGATCAGGCGAGCGGGAGGAGCGGCCTGACCGTGGCCCTTGTAGTGCAGAAGTACGGCGGATCCTCGGTTGCCGACGCAGATGGAATCAAGCGCGTAGCCCAGCGCATCGTCGCAACGCGCAAGGCAGGAAACTCGGTCGTCGTGGTGGTCTCGGCCATGGGCGACACCACCGACGAGCTGCGTGACCTGGCCAACCAGGTGAGCCCGCTGCCGCCGGGGCGTGAACTCGACATGCTGCTGACCGCGGGCGAGCGGATCTCGATGGCGCTGCTCGCGATGGCCATCGCCAACCTGGGCCTGGAGGGGCGCTCCTTCACCGGCTCGCAGGCGGGGGTGATCACCGACTCCGCGCATGGCAAGGCGAGGATCATCGACGTCACTCCGGGCCGGATCCGCGGCGCGCTCGACGTGGGCGCGATCCCGATCGTGGCCGGTTTCCAGGGCGTGTCCCAGGACACCAAGGACATCACCACGCTCGGCAGGGGCGCCTCGGACACGACTGCCGTGGCGCTGGCCGCCGCGCTCGGCGCCGACGTGTGCGAGATCTACACCGACGTGGATGGCATCTTCACCGCCGACCCGAGGCTCGTGGCCGATGCCCGCCGTATCCCCCGGATCAGCTACGAGGAGATGCTGGAGATGGCGGCGTGCGGGGCAAAGATCCTGATGCTGCGCTGCGTGGAGTATGCGCGGCGGTACGCGATCCCGATTCACGTGCGCTCGTCGTTCAGCAACAGGGACGGGACATGGGTCACGGGCAGCGGCCGGGACACCGGCAGTGACGTGGAAGGCGAGACAATGGAGCAGGCGATCATCTCCGGAGTGGCGCAGGACCGGGGCGAGGCAAAGATCACTGTTGTCGGTGTGCCGGACAAGGTCGGCGAGGCGGCCAGGATCTTCCGGGTCATCGCCGCCGCAGAGATCAACATCGACATGATCGTCCAGAACGTCTCCGCCGCCGCGACCGGCCGCACCGACATCTCGTTCACGCTGCCGCGCGAAGACGGCCACACAGCGATGGCCTCGCTCGGCCAGCTGCAGAGCGAGGTGGGCTTCGAATCGCTGCTGTACGACGACAGGATCGGCAAGGTCTCGCTGATCGGCGCGGGAATGCGCTCGCATCCGGGGGTGAGCGCGACGTTCTTCGGCGCGCTGGCAGAGGCGGGCGTGAACATCGAGATGATCTCGACGTCAGAGATCAGAATCTCGGTGGTCGTCGACGAGAACGACATCCCTGCTGCGGTCGCTGCCGCGCACCGGGCCTTTGACCTGGGATCTGACGAGCAGGAAGCGGTTGTCTACGGCGGAACGGGCAGGTGAGGGCGGTGCGCCCGGTGCCGGGCAAGCAGGAGGGCCGCAGGCCGACACTGGCGATCGTCGGCGCCACCGGGGCCGTCGGGACCGTGATGCTCGACGTGGTCTCGACCAGGGACGACGTCTGGGGAGAAATCAGGCTGGTGGCCTCGGCCCGCTCGGCGGGCAAGCGGCTGCGGGTCCGCGGCCAGGAGGTCGAGGTCGCCGCGCTCACGCCAGAGGTCTTCGACGGGGTTGATCTCGCCATGTTCGACGTGCCCGACGAGGTGTCGGCGCAATGGGCGCCGGTGGCCGCGAACCGCGGGGTCGTCGTCATCGACAAGTCCGGGGCGTTCCGGATGGACGACGAGGTTCCCCTGGTGGTGCCAGAGGTCAACCCTGGTCAGGTCGCGATCAGGCCCAAGGGCATCATCGCGGTACCGAACTGCACGACGCTCTCGCTGATCGTTGGCGTTGCCGCGCTGCACCGGGCCTTCGGGCTCCGCGAGCTGGTGCTGTCGTCCTACCAGGCCGCGTCCGGGGCCGGGCAGGCCGGCGTCGACACGCTCTACGCGCAGCTCGAGAAGGTGGCCGGCAACCGGGTGCTTGGCCACCGGGCCGGTGACCTGCGCGGGGTCGTCGGCGACTACGGGCCGTTCCCGGCCCCGCTGGTGCTCAACGTGGTGCCCTGGGCAGGCTCGCTGAAGGACGAGGGCTGGTCCTCGGAGGAGCTCAAGCTCCGCAATGAGACCCGCAAGATCCTCGGGATGCCCCGGCTCAAGGTGTCTGCGACCTGCGTCCGGGTGCCGGTCGTCACGGGCCACTCGGTGGCCGTGCATGCCGTTTTTCGGGAGGAGGTCACCCGGCGGGAGGCGCAGCAGGTGCTGAGCGATGCGCCCGGGGTGGTGCTCGCCGACGAACCGGAGACCGGCGAATTCCCCACCCCGGCCGACGTGGTCGGAACGGACCCGACCTGGGTCGGCCGGGTGCGGCAGAGCATGGATGACCCCAAGGCAATCGAGTTCTTTGTCTGCGGCGACAACTTGCGCAAGGGCGCGGCCCTGAACGCCGCGCAGATCGCGGAGCTGCTCGTCCCGGAGTTCTGAGAGGGCTGACCGCTGGCTCAGTTGCTTCATCGCCCGCTCGGGATGCCGAGGAAGCGGACCGTCACTTAGGCTGACCCGCCGCGGCCAGGACCTGGGTAGCGGGTACGGTCCCAGGCGTGCTGTCGGGCGCCGGGGGGAAGTGCACCTCGACCTCGAGGCCGCCGCTGGGCAGCGGGCGGGCCCGCAGGTCCGCGTCGTGCGCGGCGGCGATCGCGGTGACGATCGACAGCCCGAGGCCGAGCCCGTCCCGGCTAAGCCGGGTCGCCTCGAGCCGGCCGAACGGCTGGAACAGCCTCTCCACCTGGTCCGGAGCTATCACCGGGCCGGTGTTGGACACCGAAAGCACGCTGCGGCCCGACCTGACCCCGGTCGCCACCTCCACCCAGCCGCCCGGGACGTTGTGCCGCACGGCGTTGTCCACCAGGTTGGCCGCCAGGCGCTCGGCGAGCCGCTGATCGCCCTGGGATGGGGCGGAGCCGAGCGATGCGTTCACCCGTACCGCGCGCTCGGCGGCGTCGGCCTCGGTGGCCGACACCGCCGCGCCGGTCACCGCAGCCAGGTCGAGCGGCTCGCGCCGGTCGAGGCCGCGCTGGCTGCGCGCCAGCGTCAGCAGCGCCTCGATCAGCCGTTCCTGCTCCTCGCCCGTTGCCAGCACCCGCTGCATGGTCTGCTGCATCGAGGCGACGCTGGCGTCCGGGTCACGCAGCGCGACCTCGACCAGGGTCCGCTGCCGCGCGAGCGGTGTGCGCAGCTCGTGCGAGGCGTTCGCGACGAACTGCCGCTGGGCCGTGAAGGATCGCTCGAGCCGGGCGAGCAGCCCGTTGAACGTCTTCCCGAGCTCGGTGAGCTCGTCATCGGGGCCGTCGAGCGCGAGCCGCTGGTACAGGTTGCTCGCTGAGATGCGCCGCGCCGCCGTGGTGATCGTCCGCAGCGGCTGGAGCACCCGCCCGGCCACCACCCAGCCGAGGCCCGTGGAGGCCGCCGCCATGATCGCCAGCGCGATCCCGGAGTCGATGATCAGCTGGCGCAGCTCGTCGCTGCGCGCCGCACCCAGCAGAGCCGCGCATCCGTTCGCCGTCGGAATCGAGGCGCCGGCCGCCTGGCCGAGTCCCTCGCTGCTATGGACCTGGCTGGAGCTGTAGCAGACCGCGCTGTACTGGGTGCCGCTAACGGTCGTCTGCCCGTTGCCGACCAGGTTCTTGGTTGTCAACGCCGTGGGAAGGTGCTGTTCCACTAGGAAGTAGGTGACCGCGAGCAGGGCGACTCCGCAGACCAGGAACAGCCCGCCGTAGAGCAGGGTGAGCTTCAGCCGTACGGTGCGCCGGGGCAGGCGCAGCAGCCGGGTCGTCGGGGCTGGCTTGGCTGGTTCTGGCATCGGCACCTTCAGATCCGGTATCCGGCCTGGGCCACGGTCTCGATGACCGGCGGGTCGCCGAGCTTGCGCCGGAGCCTGCTCATGGTCACCTTGACCGCGGAGGTGAACGGGTCGGCCATCTCGTCCCATACCCGCTCCAGGATCTCCTCGGCCGACACTACCCGGCCCTGGGCGGATAGCAGCAGCTCAAGAACGCCGAACTCCTTCGGGCCGAGATCAAGCTGGCGGCCTCCACGGCTCGCCTGCCGCCGTGACGGGTCCAGCTCGAGGTCGCCGCTGACCAGCACCGGAGGCAGCACCGGCTGAGCGCGGCGCAGCAGCGCCCGGATCCTGGCTACGAGCTCGGCAAAGGCGAACGGCTTCGGCAGGTAGTCGTCCGCGCCGATGCCGAGGCCGTCGACCCGGTCCTCGATCGTCCCGGCGGCGGTCAGCATCAGCACCCGGCTGCGGCAGCCCGCCTTGACCAGCCCTGCGCACACGTCGTCTCCGTGCAGGCCGGGCAAGTCACGGTCGAGCACTATGACGTCGTAGCCGGTCACCAGCGCCTGCTCGAGCCCGGTCTGGCCGTCGAGGGCGACGTCGACCGCCAGCTGCTCCCGGCGCAGCCCGACGCCCAGCGCCTCGGCAAGCTCGCGGTCGTCCTCGATCACGAGCACCCGCATCGGTGATTCCTCCCTACCCGTCCATGATGCCTCGCCTGCGGTTACGGCACGCTGCCACCGGATGGTGCCTGCGCCGGATCCTGGATTGCGGCAACCGTGGGCTGGCCGCCGTTACTCTCGGTGATCTGGGCCGAGACCTGGTCGCCGACTTTAATCCCGCCGATGCTCGTCACCTTGCCGGTTATCCGGGTGGAGCTCGTGATCGCGGCCGTCACCGTGTGATTCGGCCCGCCGATCGTGATCGACGTGCTGCTGACCGCCGTCACCTGGCCAGCCACGAACATCTCCCCGACCGCGCCGCCGCCGCCGGGGATGGTGCCGCCGCCGCTGCTGCCGCCCGGAGCCACGGCCGATGGCTGGGTGCTCGGCGCCGCCGCCGGTGACGGTGAGTGATCAAGTCCCTTGGTGATGGCCAGCGCGACGCCAGCCCCGGCGCCGAGCGCCACCACGGCGACGATCGTGAGCGCGAGCGGGCGCAGGCCCGATCGGCCCGGCCCGCCGTACCGGCCGTAGGCCGCGGGAATCGCTGCCCGGCGCCACGGCGGGTCGTCGCCGCCATCGGGCCAGTCGTCGGGCCAGTCGGGGTCTCGTTCGTCCTCAGCGTCGTCGGGCCAGCCATCACCGGTCGGCGACGTGGCGTCGTGCAATTCCGCAGGACCTGAAATCTCCGGCGACATCGGGTGCTCGCCTCCTCGTGGTGATCGTTAACCCAAGCCGGGCTCCCGCCGGGATCAGGGTTTCTCACCGCCGGTTGCGGCGGGGTTACACCGCAGCGGGCCCGGATCTGGGGGCCGATGTCGTGCAACCGCCGCGCAACCGCGGCCTCGGTAGAACTGACCCTGCACCGGCCGACCGACGCAGGCCGGCCCGGTGCGCCAGCCCGCGGGTTCCGGCCGGGGGGATCGGGCGTCGCAAATCCTTCATCGCGGATAGGAGAGCAGATGTTCTTCGCTACATACCTGCGGCGCGAGCTGCGCCGCCGAATGCGCCAGGCGATCTTCGTCGCCTTGGGCCTGGCCGTGGGAATCGGCCTAGTCGTCACCGTGAGTGCCGCCTCGGCCGGCGTGAAGAAGGCCGAGTCCAGCGTGCTGGCCTCGCTGTACGGGGTGGGCACCGACGTGACCGTTACCGGCGAGGCCCCGCAGGCCAAGAAGCCATCAACGAACGGCCAGCCGCCGAAGGGTGGCACGACCATTCAGGGCGGCCCGAACGGCGCGACGATCTGCCAGGACGGCAAGTGCGAGAACGCGGCGGGCAAGACCATCTCAAGCCTGGCCCCGCAGTACTTGCCGATCAAGTCCGCAGAGGTGGCGGACGTGGCCAGGCTGCACGACGTGGCGGCGGCCGCGGGCGGGCTGCTGCTCACCGACAACACGATCACGTTCCCGAAGGACTTCGGGGGGCCTGGCGGCTCGCAGCCGCCGACGCCGAGCACGGTCAGCGTGGACGGCGTAGCTGCCGGGCACAGCGCGCTCGGCCCGCTGAGCGCGGCGTCGCTGGCCTCCGGCCACTCGTTCAGCGCCGCCGACTCCGACGCCCACGTCGCCGTCGTGGACTCCGGCTACGCGACGAGCAACAACCTGAAGGTCGGCTCGACGATCACGGTCGACAGCGTGAAGTTCAAGGTCATCGGCATCGTCCGGCAGCCTCAGTCCGCCAGCCCGCCCGACGTCTACATCCCGCTGGAGGTGGCCCAGGGGCTCAAGACCGGTCCGCTCGGCGTCGAGACTGGCGACGTGAACACGATCTACGTGACCGCGACCAGCGCCGCCGATATTTCGGCCGTGCAGCATGAGATCGCCAAACTGCTCCCGCACGCCACCGTGACGACCGCGGCCAGCCTGGCCAACGAGGTGACCGGGTCGGTGGCCAACGCCGCCAAGCTGGCCAACGACCTGGGCAAGTGGCTGGCGATCCTGGTACTCATCGCCGCATTCGCCGTGGCCAGTCTGCTGACGATGTCGGCGGTGGCCCGCCGGGTCGCCGAGTTCGGCACGCTGAAGGCCATCGGCTGGCGGACCCGCCGGATCGTCACCCAGGTGCTCGGCGAGTCCGTGGTCATGGGCGTCATCGGCGCCGCGCTGGGCGTCGGTCTGGGCTTCGCGGGCGCAGCAATCATCAGCAAGGTCGCGCCCAAGCTGTCCGCGAACGTCCCGACGTCCTCCGGAGGCTTCACCCAGTCGCAGACCGCGGTGGGCCCAGGCGGCGTCACGCACGGCTCGAGTCCCGGCTCGGCGACGCACGTCGTGGCCGTCCCGTTGCATCCGTCCATCACTGGGAGCGTGATCGTGCTGGCGGTGATCCTGGCCCTGGCGGGCGGGCTGCTGGCCGGGTCGTTCGGGAGCTGGCGGATCGCCAGGCTGCGGCCCGTCGACGCCCTCTCTCAGGTTGCGTGACTCAGACCAGCAAGACCTTTCACGAACAGGAGAAGATCCGTGTACAAGCTGACTGGCGTGACCAAGATCTATCAGAAGGGCCGCCGCACCGTCCCGGCGGTCCGCGATCTGGACCTGGTGATCGAAGACGGCGAGTGGCTGGCCGTGCAGGGCCGCACCGGCCACGGCAAGTCCACCCTGTTGAACCTGCTCGGCGGTCTCGACCGCGCGACCCAGGGCACCGTCGAACTGGACGGCACCGACCTGGGCGCGCTGCGCGAAACTCAGCTCACCAGGGTCCGCGCCGAGAAGATCGGGTTCATCTTCCAGACCTTCAACCTGATCCCCACCCTGTCGGCCGCCGAAAACGTCGAAGCCGCCCTCATCCCGTTGAAAGGGTCGGCCATGCCGACCGGCAGGCCCGGGTCGCCGCCGCGCTGGACTCGGTCGGCCTGGCCGATCGGGCCGCCCACCTGCCCCTGGAGCTGTCCGGCGGCCAGCAGCAGCGCACCGCGATCGCCCGCGCGCTGGTCAAGGAGCCCAAGGTACTGCTCGCCGATGAGCCGACCGGGAACCTGGATGAGG
>CAWHZU010000018.1:0-45693 GCA_963833885.1 uncultured Actinomycetota bacterium
GTGCCTGACCCGCCGGTGCTGCCCGCGGTCGGCGTCTGGGTGACGCTGTCGCCCGGCCCGGTCGAGCCAACCGACACCGGCGTATTGGCCGTCGGTGCGACCTGGATCGGGCCGATCAGGCTGCCGGCTCGGCGGTGTGCTGGGCTGGGTGCCCGTTGGCGGTGTGCTGGGCTGGGTGCCCCCTGGCGGTGTGCTGGGCTGGGTGCCGGTCGGCGGCCCGCTGGGCTGCGTGCCCGTTGGTGGCCCGCTGGGCCGGGTGCCGGTCGGCGGTGTGCTGGGCTGGGTGCCAGCCGGTGGCGTGCTCGGCTTGCCTGGGTTGCTGCCGGACTGCGGCGTGCCGGGCTGTGCTGCCGGACGGCCGCGTGCCCTGCGTCGCCGGGCTTGCCGGACTGCGATGCGCCCGGGTCGCCGTACTGCGCGTGGGCACGACCAGTGCCCTGGCTGCCCGAGAACCAGAAGCTGAACTGCGCGCTGCAGCACGCAGGCCGATGCCTTCATCGACCGCGACCAGCTCCGCATGCCGTCGTGGCGGCAGTTGTGATGGTGGTGACCGTAGCTACAGGCCGATGGCCTGCTGGCTGTTCGGTGTCCGGCTGCGGCGCCCGAGTGCGGGGCTGTGCAGGCCAGCGCGAAGACCGCGACGATCACTGGGAAGCAGCACGCCAGCGGCAGCTGCCGCGGAGCGCGTCAGGATTCTATGCATGACTCGTAACTCCCTTGCTGAGGTTGGGTTAGCCCGGGCCTGATCTGGCCCTGACATGGGCTGACTGGGGAAGGTCAGCCGGCTAGCCCGGAACCTCGATCGCGGAGACGAGTGCCGAGGTAGGAATGCGCTCAGAATTGACGACGGCCCAGAGCAGGCCGGTCGGAGAGAGGTAGGCGCTGAGGAAGGTCGGCGACGGCTCCGCCGCCCGTACCGCCAGCACCGCCAGCACCGGCGCTCGCAGTTTGCTGTCGGTCCGTCAATGGGTGCCGCGCCGTTGCCGGTCACTGGCGAGCGCTTCGGGGCGGAGGGCCGGGCGGCCGCTGGCGAACCGGCTGCACCGGAACCGAAACCGAGGCCAAGGCCAAGGGCGAGGGCGAATGAGCCGAGTCCGACAATGCCCGCGGCCGTTGCTGCAAGGGCGGCAGGGGTCGAAACCCCCGCAGTACTTGGCGCGGAGCCCGGTTGCGCTGGAGCGGTGGCAGATGAGGCTGCCGACCGCTGGTCTGTCACTCCGCGTATGACCGACGATGCGATCGCTGCGATGCCCGCGGCGCGGAGGTAGGTCAGGGCTGAGGTGGCCGGAGCAGTGAGGGCGGCGGCGCCGCTGGCAGAAGTGACCGCCCTGCCGGGTGAGGTGGCGCTGCTACCGGGCGAGGTGGTCGTTGTGCCGGGCGAGGTGGTCGTGGTGCCGGGGGAGGTGCCCGTGCCGCCCGGAGGAGTGGTGCCCGTGCCACCGGGGGACGGGACGACGGCGTGACCCGTGCCGAGGGCCTGGGTGAGGACCGGGGTGACGGGTGTGGTGATGCTGCCGACGGTGCTGTTCGCCGTCGTGACGACCGCGTGGCCTGTGTTGAGCAGCTGGGTGAGGACCGAGGCGACCGGTGTGGTGATGCTGCTGACAGTGCCGCCCACCGAGGTGACGGTGCCGCCGAGCGAAGGAACGGTGCCGTGGCCGCAGGCGGCGAGCTGGGTCACGGCTGTGGTCACCGGCGCGGTGACGCCCGAGACCGAACCGCTCACTGAGGGCGTGACCGCGTTACCGGCCGATGCAACTTGCGCCACGGCCGAAGAGACCGGCGCGGTGACGTGGGTCGCCGTGCCCGTCGCCGAGGACGTCAGGGCGCTGCCTGTCGAGGCGACCCGGCTACCCGCCGAGGACGTCAGGGCGCTGCCTGTCGAGACGACCTGGCTGCCCGCCGAGGACACCGAGCCGGTGACCGGGGAAGCCGAACTGGCCAGCGTGGAGGTGGCCGGCTGGCCGGTCGACGTTACCTGGCTTGCGGACGTCACCGTGCCGGCGGTGCTCGAGGAGACGGCCCCGGCGGCCTGGGTTGCAGCAGACGTTGCAGCGGACACCGCTGACGTCGCCGACGACACCGGCGCAGCACTGGCGGGTGCCGTCGGGCTGGCGGCTGGAGCGCTGGACGCGGACCCTGAGTCGGTCACGGTCGAGACAGCCGTCTGGGCCGTCGATGCCGCCTGTCCCACCGCTGATGACACATCCGCGGCGGCGGAAGAGGTGCTCGTCGCGGTAGCGCCGGCAGTGCCGTCATCAGCCGTTGTGGTGCCGGGACTGGCTGACGCTGACGCGGATTTCGCGGTGAGGAGGGAGAACACGATGGCCACGCCGATCGCGGCCATGGCCATGCCCGCGGCGCAAAGACAGAACCGCAGGACTCTCGTGACTTCCCCCCTGGTCACAACTGTCACGTTAATTAGCTCTGGTCGTCCTGTCTAGGCCACTAGTGCCGGAATTGATTAACCTAAATTGCGTACTACGCAGAGTTTGCGGACTACGCAAGGTCTTTTCTACGCTGACGGCATGGCATCAGCACCTCCCGCAGACGAAGCTCCAGCACCTTCCGCAGCCGCAGGTCCGAGGGTGCGCCGCCGCGAGCTGCAGAAGGAGCAGACCCGGCTCGTTCTCGCCTTGGCCGCGTTCGATCTGGCCAAGGAGTACGGCCTGGCCAATGTGCGGATTCCGCAGATCGCGGCCGTGGTTGGCGTATCGCCGCGGACCTTCAACAACTACTTCCCCAGCAAGGAAGCGGCGATCGTCTGGCCGGCCACCCTGCGGGCTGCCGGGCTCGCGGACAGCCTGGCCGACCGCCCTGCGGACGAGCCGCTAGCTGACGCCATCGTGGCGGCCGTCGCCGGGCAGCACGGCAACAGCGAGATCGCCGGCCTGCCGCCTGGCTGGCTGGATGAGTTCCGCGCGCTGGTGGCCGCCGAGCCTGCGCTGCACGGCGAGTACCTCAAGGCCGCTGCCGCCGCCGAGTCGGCGCTGGCCGACGCGATTGCCCGCCGCGCAGGCATCCTGATTGGCGAGCTCGAGTCACTGGTTCTCGCGGCCGCCGCCGTCGCGGCGGAACGGGCTGCGGTCTTGCACTGGGCCCGGACCCGGACCCCGCGCTCATCGCTGGCCGACACGGTCCGCACCGCCGTCGCCATGGCGGTCCGCTGCCTGGCCGGTCCCGGCTCCACGCTGGATTAGCCCCGCACGCCAGTGCTTCTGCAACGCGCGCCTGCTTCTGGAAGGCCCGCGCCTGCTTCTGGAACGTGCGCCTGTTTCTGGAACGCCCGCGCCTACTTCTGGAACGCTCGCCGCAGCGCCTCGTCACGGTCGCGGATGAAGCGCTGTGCCAGCCCCGAGTTCGGAGCGAGCAGGTCGAACCCGTGGATGCCGCCCGGGTAGACGTGCAGCTCGGTCGGCACGTCGGCCTGCTGCAGCCGCTGCGCGTACTCGATGTCCTCGTCGATAAACAGGTCCAGGTCGCCCACGGGCAGGTAGGCCGGCGGCAGTCCGGTCAGGTCGGTGGCCCGGGTCGGTGCCGCATACGGCGATACCGCTTCCGTGCCCACCGCGTCGCCCACGTAGCAGCGCCAGCCGATCAGGTTCGACTGCCGGTTCCACACCTTCGGCTCGGTAAGGGCCACGCTCGCCGGGGTCACGTTGCGGTCATCGAGCATCGGGTAGACGAGGAGCTGGAAGCAGACTGGTATCTCGCCACGGTCGCGCGCCAGCAGGGCCAGCCCGGCGGCCGAGCCACCTCCGGAGCTGGCGCCGCCGATCGCGATGCGGTCCGGGTCCACGCCCAGATCGGCGGCGCTGCGGTGGGTCCACGACAGGCCGGCGTAGCAGTCGTCCATCGGGGCCGGGAACGGGTGGTCCGGCGGACGCCGCCAGTCCACCGACACCACCGCGGAGCCCACTGTCTCCACGATGTGGTCCATCACGGGGTCGTCCTGCTCGATCTGCCCGAGCACGTGGCCGCCGCCGTGGATCCAGTACAGACACGGAACGATGCCCGACTGGCCGGCCGGGCGGTAGTGGCGGACCCGCACGTCCGGCGCACCGTTGAGGCCAGGGACCATGTGGTCGGTGCGGGTCACGGCCGGGCTCGGCTGGGCGCCCTCGTTGGCCGCCGCCAGCATGTCCATCATCACCGTGCGGGCGGCGGGGATGTCGGTGAGGTCGAGTGGCGGAAGGTGCGGGAACACGGCCGCAATCTCCGGGTCCAGGCGCCCCATCAGGTCCATGAATCCACCCCTTCCGTCCTACGTTGCACGGCAGGCCCAACCGTATTACGGACGGTAGCCGTCTGCAATAGGCCGGCGGGCGCACGCCATACGATGAAGGCACCTTCCGCCAGGGCAGGCGGCGGTCACGGAGGTGAAGCGTGGGCACCTCAGCGCGCACCGGTGTGGCCAGCCGTCCCGGCCGCCGCCGGGACCCGAGCCTCGAGCCGCGGGTCGTCGCCGCCGCGCTGGCCGTCTACGCGGAGGCCGGCTGGTCGGGCTTCAGCTTCGATGCCGTTGCGCGCCGGGCCGGCGTTGGCAAGGCGCCGCTGTACCTGCGCTGGGCGAGCAAGGAGGACCTGCTGCTCGCCGCGTTCGGCGCGCACACCACCGCCATCACGATCACCGATTCCGGCAACCTGCGCGACGACCTGACCGAGTACACCTGCCGCCTGATCGACAGCAAGGCAGGGCCGGACGGGTGGGCGTTCCTGCGGCTGCACCTGGAAGCCACGTTGATCCCGGCGCTGCACGCCAGCTTCTCCAGCCAGATCGCCAACCCGCACGTTGAGGGCGCCAGAGCGCTGCTGGACCGGGCGCTGGAACGCGGCGAACTGCGGCCCGGCTCGCCGACCGACCTGATGCTGGACAGCCTCTACGGCGCCGTACTCATCAAGATCATCTTGAGCCCGCCGGGTGAGCGCGAGCGGCTCGCGCAGAACCCCCGTAGCTATGCCGGGCAGATCGTCGACTTCGTGCTCCGCGGCCTGCTCACCGCCGGCCAGGCCGGCCAGGAGGGCGGCCAGCCGGGGCGCTGAACGTTCCGGCTGGTCAATGGGATCGGCTGGTTCGCCCGGCCCGCCACTCTATTGCAGACGGCAACCGTCAGTAATAGCATCGTCGTGCAGCCCAGCGCCGGGGAGATGGTCATGGACGTTGCGCCAGAGACGTCGGCCGAGATGTACCGCCGGATGTTCCGCAGCCGGTCGTTCGAGCTGGCGGCGATCGAGAAGCTGAAAACCGGGGAGATCCCCGGCGCGCTGCACACGTCGGTCGGCCAGGAGGCGTCGATCGTCGGCTCGTGCATGGCGCTGCGCGACGACGACTACATGGTCGGCAACCACCGCTCGCACGGGCACCCGATCGGCAAGGGCGCGCGCACCGACCGGCTGTTCGCCGAGCTCATGGGCAAGGTGACCGGGATCAACTCCGGCATGGGCGGCTCCATGCACCTGTCCGACTTCAGCGTCGGCAGCCTGGGCGAGACCAGCATCGTCGGGTCCGGCCTGCCGGTCGCCGCCGGTGCCGCGCTCGGGTCGAAGCTGCAGGGCAATGACCGGGTGACGCTGTGCTTCTTCGGCGACGGCGCCTCCAACGAGGGCACGTTCCACGAGAGCCTGAACCTCGCCGCGGTGTGGGTGCTGCCGGTCGTGTTCGTGTGCGAGAACAACGGCTACGGCGAGCTGAGCGCGGCCAGCGTGATGGTGTCCGTGCCCGACGTGTCGATGCGCGCGGCCGGGTACGGCATCCCCGGCGCCACCGTCGACGGGCAGGACGTGATCGCGGTCTACGAGGCCGTGGCGGAGGCCGTCGCGCGGGCCCGGCGCGGCGAGGGCCCGTCGCTGGTGGAGACCAAGACCTACCGGTTCCACGACCACGCGTTCGGGCTGCCGTCGCCGGTCTACCGCGACCAGGCCGAGATCGACGAGTGGCAGAAACGGGACCCGGTCACGCTGTTCCGTGGCCGGCTGATCGCCGATGGCGTGCTCGACGAGGCGGGAGTCACGCAGATCGAGGACGACGTCGCCGCGGAGATCGCGGCGGCGGTGGCGTTCGCCGAGTCCAGCCCGTACCCCAGCCTGGACGCGGCGTTCGAGCACGTCTACACGAACCCGATCCCGATCAGGCACTAGCTCCCGAGGGCGGCCCCCATGCCAGCAGTCAGTTACCTGCAGGCGGTCCACGACGCGCTGCAGGAGGAGATGCGCCGCGACGACCGCGTGTTCATCATGGGCGAGGACGTGGGCTTCAACATGCTCGGCGCCACCGGCGGTTTCCTCGACGAGTTCGGCGCGGAGCGGGTCCGCAACACGCCGATCACCGAGGCCGGGTTCACCGGCGCCGCTGCTGGCGCGGCGATGGTCGGCATGCGGCCGGTCGTCGACCTGATGCTCAGCTCGTTCATGTACGTCGCCATGGACCAGATCATCAGCATCATCTCCAAGTCCACCTACCTCTACGGCGGCCAGGCCAGCCTGCCGCTGACGATCCGGGCGTCGATGTTCTACGGCGGCTCCAACGCCGCGCAGCACAGCGACCGGCCGCTCGCGCTGTTCATGGCCAGCCCGGGCCTGAAGATCGTCGCGCCGAGCACCCCGTACGACGCCAAGGGCCTGATCAAGGCCGCGATCCGGGAAGACGACCCGGTGATCGTCTTCGAGGACGGCACGCTGTGGACCTCGACCGGCGAGGTACCGGACGGCGATTACGTGGTCCCGCTCGGCCAGGCCGACGTCAAGCGTGAGGGCTCGAACGTGACGGTTGTGGCGATCTCCGGTGCGGTGCAGGCGGCGCTGGCTGCCGCGGACCGGCTGGCCGCCGATGGCGTGTCGGTGGAGGTCGTCGACCCGCGGTCGCTGGTCCCGCTGGACTACGCCACGATCCTGGCCTCGGTCGAGAAGACCGGGCACCTGGTGGTCGCCGACCCGTCGCACCGCACCTGCAGCCCGGCCGGCGAGATCGCGGCCACCGTGGCCGAAGACGGGTTCTGGTCGCTGCAGGCGCCGATCGTCCGGGTCACCGTGCCGGACACGCACATCCCGTTCAGCCCGCCGCTCGAGCAGCAGCTCTACCCGAGTGCCGACCGGATCGCCGAGGCGGTCCGGCAGACGCTGAAGTAGGGGCCGCCGGGTGCCAGCCGAGGTGCGCCTGCCGCAGGCCGGGATGGGCATGACCGACGGGACCGTGCTGGAGTGGCTCAAGCAGGTCGGCGAGAAGGTCCGCAAGGGGGAGTGCATCGCCGAGGTCGAGGCGGCCAAGACCACGCTCGAGATCGAAGCGCCGTGTGACGGGGTGCTGGCCCGGATCGTCGCCCCGGCCGGGACGCTGGTTCCGGTGCGCGAGGTCATGGCCGTGATCGCGCTGCCCGGTGAGGGGCCCGGCGAGAGCGGCGTGACCGAGGAGGCGGCCGCGGTCCAGGTGGTGCCCGCCGCCCGCAAGCTCGCCCGCGATCACGGCATCGACCTGGCCGGCGTCAGCGGCTCCGGTCCGGGCGGCCGGATCACAGAGGCTGACGTCAGCGCGCACCTCGGGGCACGTGCCGACGCGGTGCCGCTGACCGGCACCCGCGGGCTGATCGCCCGGCGCATGGTGGCCAGTCTGCGCGACTCTGCGCAGTTCACGCTCGTCCGCAGCGCGGACGTGACCGACCTGGTCCACCGCCATGATCATGGGGACCTGCCGGGGGGCGTGACCTACACCGACGTCCTGGCCCGCGCGGCCGTCCTGAGCCTGGCCGAGCATCCGGCCCTGAACGCGCACATCGTCGGCGACCAGATCCGGATCGCCCGGCGGGTGCACCTCGGCATCGGCATCGACACCGGCGTGGCGCTGCTGGCCGGCGTGCTGCGCGATGCCGACGCCGACGGGCTGGCCGAGCTGTCGGCCCGGCGGCTGGCCCTGACCGAGCGGGTGCGGGCCGGGCATGCGGACCCTGCCGAGCTGCAGGGCAGCACGTTCACCATCACCAACCTCGGCCACGCGGGGATCGACGCCTTCACCCCGATCATCAACCCGCCCGAGGTCGCTATCCTCGGGGCCGGGCGCATCACCGACGAGCCGGTCCCCGCTCCCGGAGGACCTGGCGGACCTGGCGGATCTGGCCCCGGTGGCCCCGGCGTGGCCTGGCGCAAATCCATCACGCTCAGTCTCACCGTCGACCACCGAGCCGTCGACGGCGCGCCCGCCGCCCGGTTCCTCGCAACCCTCGCCGGCTACCTCAGCAAACCCACGGCTTTGTCTTAGCCGGGCCAAAGGTTACCGCGGCGAAACTTAGACGCCATTGCACGCCGCTGACCTGCGCTTTTGAGCATTTATCCTAGTTCGCGCAATGGGATAGAAGGCATTTTACGAGCCTTTTGTGTTTCTTGGGAAAGAAATTATTTAAAAACTACAACACCTTGCATAGCGACGTACATTGCCCTCGAGCGGGGATCCGTTAACAGATCCCTAGGAGTCACGATGGACGCAGAGGGCCTCAGGTCCGCGGTCTTTAGCCGCCGCTCAGCTCTCAAGGCAGGCGCAGCCACCGCCTTCCTCCTCTCCCAGGCCGCATTACTGGAGCAACTGGCCTCCCCGGTCGCGCGGGCGGATTCCGCGTCGGCGATGTTCCCCGACATCCAGTTCGACCTGGGAGCCTTCATCAACCCGGCAGAGGTACTCAACGACGGAGCCGGGAACGTCACGCTCCAATTCCCGCCCGTCTACACGCTGTTCCAGCCGGTCCAGCTATCCCGCACGCCCACCCCGAACGACCAGGCCACCCTGGACCAGGCGCTGCGCACGATCGAGGACAGCTTCCCGGCCAGCCCGGCCGGCGTGCTGATCTTCTCCGTGTCCTACGGCCTGCCGTACTTCAACCGGCTGCCGTCGGCGCTGGTCGCGGCCAATATCCCCACCACGCTCGCGGACCCCAGCCGTCCCGTGCTCGTCGAGGCCGTCCCGTTCTCCACCGACGTGGTCGACGGCCTGGTCGGCGGCCCGGGGGCGCTGATCCCCAACGTCACCAAGGACCGCTTCAACGTCGACGTCGTGATCGAGAGCAACGACCTGCTGTTCGAGTTCCGCAGTGACTCGCTGGCCAACCTGTCCGCGGTCACGCTGTGGCTGCAGGGCAGCAACAACCTGAACGGAAGCTTCGTGCCCTCACCGGAGTTCAACGGGCTGCTCAGCTTCCAGCTGCCGCGCATCCAGTTCATGCAGGTCGGCCTGCCGCGCGCGATGGCCGAGAACGCCGGCTTCGAGTTCGCCGGGCGGATCAACCCCGACTCCTCGATGGCCATGGGCTTCGTGGACCAGCAGGTCAATGCCTCCGGGCCGGCGCAGGTCGTCACGTTTGCCGGCAACTCCTCGGCCAAGATGAGCGACGCGATGCCGGGCGACTACTTCGACAACGGCTCCATCGCCCACTTCTCGCACGACATCCTGGACCTGTACCAGTTCTATAACCTGCCCGGCCAGGACTCGCGGCGGCCGGACGGCGAGCCGTTCACCGAGCGCTGCCAGTACATGTTCCGCTCCAACCAGCTCGGCACGCCGAGCGGGATACCCGCCAGGGGCAACACCGACCAGTACACCAACGGCGGCGGCCCGGCCTACATCAACAACGTGTTCCAGGGCACCGCCTCCGCCGAGGCGGAGGCGCGGGACACTGCGGGCACGTTCACCGCCGCCAACGCCACCGAGAACGCCACGTTCACCGGCGAGGGCCGGGTCGGCCACATCGATGCCCTGCAGCGGGTGTCCCGCGCAGCGGACACCACTCCGCTGCACGTCCGCAACGACGGCCCCGGCCTCGACCCCATGGACGTGCCCGCGTTTCGCACCTTCCCGGGCCCGGACGGAGTCGAGGTCCCGGCAGGCAGCAAGCAGTTCAAGCTGCAGTTCCTGGTGTTCGTGCCAACCGCCGACTTCTTCGCTTCGATGCGCACGTCCCAGGCGGCGCAGGACCTGCAGCACGAGTTCCTCGACAACGACGACGACGACCAGGGGCTGGAACGGTTCATCACCGCGACGCGGCGGCAGAACTTCCTGGTCCCCCCGCGCCGGCACCGGTCCTTCCCGCTCGTGGAACTCGCCGATCCTGACGCCCGGCCGCGGGCATCCGCCCGCCGCGCCAGCGCTGCGAAGACGGCTGCCGCGGCAGCACCTGCGCCGAGCGCCAGCCCGTCCCCGTCCGGAGGGAGCCACGGCGACGGGGGAGGAGGTCATGGCGGAGCGAGTGGCGGTGGCCACGGAGGCGGCGACGGTGGCGGCCACGGTGGCCGGTAGCGTCCAGGCGCGCTGACTCACCTGGTGACGAGGTGGCGGTCAACGGCGGCCGCCACCTCGTCGCTACTCGGGCCTGCCCCTGCTGCCCCCATGCGGCGTCGTCGTCGTCGGCGCGGTCAGCGGAGGCAGCCCGGTACGCCGGAGACCGGTTTCAGCGGTTCCGGGCTAACCTGTGACTGCCGCTGACAGCGTTCCGGTGGGAGGCCAGGTGCAGTATCGGATCTCGCGAGTGCTCGCCGGACCCTTCCTGTACACGCTGTGGCGCCCGGAGATCGTCGGGAGCGAGCACATCCCGGCATCCGGCGGCGCCATCCTCGCGTCCAACCACCTCTCGATCGTGGACTCGATCTTCCTGCCGCTGATGGTGGACCGGCCGGTCACCTTCGCGGCCAAATCCGAGTACTTCACCGGGACCCGGCCGATCGACCGGCTCACCGGCGCTTACCTGCGTTCCACCAAGCAGCTCTCGGTGGACCGGGCCGAGGCCAGGGCCGGGATGGCCATGCTGGAGGCGGCTCTCGGCCTGCTGCGCCAGGGCGCGCTGTTCGGCATCTATCCCGAGGGGACCAGGTCTCCGGACGGCCGGCTGTACCGGGGCAGGCCCGGCATCGGCTGGCTGGCGCTCAACTCGGGCCTGCCGGTGATCCCGGTCGCCATGTCGGGGACGGACCGGGTGCTGCCGCCCGGGCACAAGGTGCCCCGGGTAGCAAAGATCAAGATCCGGGTTGGCGAGCCGCTGACCTTCGAATCCGCGCGGACCCTGCCGTCAGCCTCGCGGCAGCGGCGCGCGATCACCGACGAGGTCATGAACGCCATCCAGGCCCTGTCCGGCCAGGACTACGTGGCGATGTACGCGTCCGTGCGCAAGGAGGAACTCGCCGCGCAGCGCAACGGGGCGGGCCCGGGACGGTAGCCCGGCGCCACCCGGGGGTCAGTCCTAGGAGCGGGGCCAGTCCTTCGAATCGGGCCAGTCCTTCGAATCCGGCCAGTCCTTCGAATCCGGCCAGTCCTCGGGACCGGCCGAGGGCTGCCCGGACTCTGGCTCGGCCGGCTCGGGCGCTGGCCCGCGCGAAGGAACGGACGGGAATGTGTCGAACGTCTCCGTGTTCGCTCCCGGGTTCCAGACGTAGATCGGCCTGATGCCGGGCTCGGCAGCATCGGCGGCGCCCACGGCGCCGTCGGCCTTCCCGTTCTCGGCGGCGGGCGCCGCGCTGGCCGCGGCCCGGGTCCAGAGCGACTCGGCGGGGGCCGCCGCCGGCGCGGGCAGTGGGACCGGCGCGCGCCTGGGTAGCGCCGGAGGCGGGCTGGCCGCCCACGGAAGCTCGGTGTCCGGCTGGGGCGCCGGCTCCCACGGCGGGGTTCCCGACACCTTGGGCGGCCGTGCCGCCGCCCGCCTGGACGGAGCCAGCGGGGACCTCAAGAAGCGCCGGGCCGCCTCCTCTGGAGGTGCCTGCTGGCCGTTGTCGCCGAACGCGCCGTAGCCTCTCCCGTTGCCGCTGGCACGGCCCGGGGCGCCGGCCGCGGCCGGCGGCACGGCGCCGACCGGCTGCTGGGGGCCGCTGACGTTCTCCGCCTGTGGCGGCACCGCGGCGAAGTACTGCGCCATCGGATCCGGCTGGCTGTCACTGTTCTGCGCGGCGTATGGCGCCCGCGCGATCGGCTCGTGCTGGAGGCGGTCCGCCTCCTTGGCCTTGCGGCGGCGCAGGCGCAGCAGCGCATAGAGGATGATCGGCACGAGCAGCACCAGGAGCACGGCACCGGAGATGAGCCCGTCCCGCTTGATCTTCGGCGCCAGGGCCTGGCTGATGAACGGCACCGACGGCGCCCCCGGCTGGGTGCGGGAAACGGCCCCGGCGTCGGCACGGGTCAGGCCGTGCCCGGCGATCGACTTGGCCGCGGCCAGCGCCCTTGCGGCATCGGCGGTGCCATGGCCGGAGCCGTCGGACATGCCGTTCGCGGGCCGGAACACCGTGCTGGTGGTCAATGCCTGGCTGATCTGAGCGGGCGTGAGCTCCGGGTACTCGGACTTGATCAGCGCCGCCATGCCGGTGATGATCGCGCTGGCCGCGCTGGTGCTGCTCACCGCGGTATAGCCGGTTGGGGTGGCCGCGGTCATGCCGCTGCCGGCCGCGGTCAGCGCGACGTAGGACTGGTGGCTGGAGAACGCTGCCTTTGTGAAGCTGCTGTTGAACGCGCCGACGGAGATCACGCCGGGGTAGCTGGCGGGGAAGTTCGGGTCGTCGGTTCCGGCCCCGTTGTCGCCGCCGGGCGCGACGAGCACCACGCCCTTGCTGAGCGCGTAGGCGACGGCGGACTTCTCGGCCGCGCTCCCGCCCGCCGCGGTCTGCTGGGCTGCCTCGAGCGGGGTCACGGGCGCGTTGGGCGCGGGCGCCGGGGTCGGGGTGGCCACCAGGTTGTTGACGGACTGGCCCGGGTCCAGCGGCAGGTCGATCACCTGGGCGCCGTTGCTCACGGCGTACCTGATTCCCGCGGCGATCGCGCCGGGCAGGCCGGAAACGGCGGTGGAGTCCTCGAGCAGCGGGTCCCCGGCGTCCAGGGCGACCCGCACCGACAGCAGCTTGGCAGCGGGAGCAACGCCCAGGACCCCGTCGGCGTCGCCCGAGCCGTGCCCGTGGCCGACGATCAGGCTCGCCATGGCGGTGCCGTGGATCCCGTAGAACTGGCTGCCCAGCTTCTCGCCCGAGTTCGTATAGTCCGGACCGGGGAGCACCGACCCGGCGAGGTCGGGCTGCTGCGGGTCCACGCCGGTGTCCAGCAGCGCGATCGTCACGCCCGCGCCCTGAGTAGCCTGCTGCGCCTGCGTGACGTGCAGGGCACTGAGCCACCATTCGTTCTGGCGGACCTGGTCGGCTTGCCGGGCGTGCTCGGCTGCGGCCGGAACGACGCTAAACGCAGTCCACGCAACTGCCAGGCCAATGGCGGTCGCCAAGATCACCGGTCGGGGGAACCTGAGCGACACTCCATCTGCCTTCCGTGCGGCTACCCACGCATTCTGCCATCTTGGAGCCAATTACGTACGGTCTGTGCAGATCCGACGGGGGGCCGTAAACCCCCTAGGGGGCCCAGGCCGCGCAGCCAGCAGATCTGCTCAGGACGCGTGCGGCGCCGACAGCCGAACGTGCGCGCCGGGCGGCAGGCCAAGCTGCTGCGCGGCGTCGCCCGCGTTGACGGCCAGCGAGATCAGCCCGGCGCTGTCGGTGAACGCGACGATCTCGCCGGGCGCCACCGCCGCGAACGTCTCCAGGAACGGCACGGTGAGCTGGCGCCTGCCCGCCCTGACCACCAGCGGCGAGCCGAATCCGACGCCGAGCGCCCCGACATCGGCCGCGACGATCGACAGCTGAACGTTGCCGAACCGGTCGACGGACATGACCTCGCCCTCGGCCTCGCCGTCGCGCACCCTGCTGGTCGGCGAGGGCAGCGTCACCAGCTCGGCGAGGTCGATCTCGTCGCCGGCCGAAGAAATGTCCTGGCCCGCCGCCAGGTGCGCGGCCACCGGCATGAAGATGTCGCGCCCGTGGAACGTGGGTGACACCGGATGCAGCCACAGGTCGCCGTTGGTGAGCTGGAAGGCCTGCTCGGCGCCGCCCTTGACGTCAACAGCCCAGGACAGCAGGCCGTTGTCCGGCCCGACCAGGATGCTGTCACCGGCCTTGACCGCAACGCCGCGGCGGGCGGTGCCGACCCCGGGGTCGACGACGGCCACGTGCACCGCCGGGGGCAGGTACGGGATGGTCTGGGCGAGCACCGCGGCACCGCGGCGCACGTCGCCTGGCTGGACCAGGTGCGTGATGTCAATAATCCGGGCGCCGGGGGCGATCCGGGCTGCTACGCCGTGGCATGCGGCGACGAACCCGTCCTCCAGGCCGTAGTCCGTTATGAACGTAAGGGAATCAAAGGAAGCCACGAAGGGTGAGCGTACGACGCCGGAGCCGTGACGCATAGAGGCCGCCTACGATGGAGTTCTTTACTGAGGTGTTGGAGGCCGGATGGCTGGGCTATCTGAGCTCGACAAGCGGATCCTGGCCTTCGAGCAGAGCTGGTGGCAGTTCCCTGGCGCGAAGGAGCGGGAGATCCTCGAGGTGTTCGGTATGCCGGTGACCCGGTACTACCAGCTGCTGAACACGCTGATCGACCGGCCGGAGGCGAGCGAGTTCGATCCGGTGCTCGTCGCCCGGCTGCGCAGGCAGCGCAGCCGCAGGCACGGCATACGGTCGGCGCGCCCGGAGTGACGCCGGGCCTGCCCTCGCCGCGGACCGAGGCCGGGAAGGCTGGCCTCACCGCGCTGCTGCGCACCCCTTCGCGGGCGCTGATCGCCCTGGACTTCGACGGCACGCTGTCACCGATCGTTGACGACCCGGCGGCTGCGCGCGCGCAGCCCGGCGCGGTGGGCGCCCTGCGCAGGCTGTCCCGGCTGGCCGGGACCGTGGCCGTGATCACGGGCCGGGCGGCGCCGGCCGCGGTCGAGCTCGGCGGCCTCGACCAGGTTCCCGGCCTCCTCGTTCTCGGCCAGTACGGCAGGCAGCGCTGGGAGTCGGGCACGCTAACCTCGCCGCCGGTCCCGCCCGGGGTCGCGGCGGCCAGGCAGCAGCTGCCCGGGGTCCTGAGTGCCGCGGGCGCGCCCGGCGGCATCTGGACCGAGGACAAGGGCGACGCGCTCGCCGTGCACACCCGCCGCGCCGCCGAGCCGCAGCAGGTCCTGGAGCGGCTCCGCGGCCCGCTGGCCGATCTAGCCGAGCGGACCGGCCTCGCGGTGGAGCCGGGCCGGATGGTGATCGAGCTGCGCCCGCCGGGGTCGGACAAGGGCCAGGCGCTCGAGACGCTGGCCAGGGCGCGCTCGGCAGCGGCGGTCATGTACTGCGGAGACGACCTGGGTGACGAGCCGGCCTTCCGTGCCGTCGCGGAGCTGCGCGGCGAAGGGCTTCCCGGCCTGGCCGTCTGCAGTGGCTCAACCGAGGTGAGCAGCGTGGCCGAGCTGGCCGATCTCGTGGTGGACGGCCCGGACGGCGTTGTCGCGCTGCTCGACGCGCTCGCCGCCGCGATGTCGCACGACTCCTGACCGGCCCGCGCCCGCGGCCCCTTGCCGATGTACCGATGGCCCGTCTAGAAGGTGCCGGAACGTTAATCCACGGGCCGGTCGGCTAACCGGTCCAGCGCGGCCAGCTGGTCGGCGAACCAGCGGGTGGGCGGCAGGGCGGCCGCGGCTTGGGCGAGTGATCCCGCCCGGCGTTCGCGTTCCGGCCCGTTCATCATGAGTGCGCCGTGCAGAGCTTCGGCCGTCCCGGACACGTCAAAGGGGTTGATCAGCAGGGCGTCGGCGCCAAGCTCGTCCGCGGCTCCGGCCTCGCGGGAGAGCACGAGCGCGCAGCCGCGCTCGGACAGGATCGGGCCCTCCTTGGCGACGAGGTTCATGCCGTCGCGGATCGGGTTGACCAGGAGCACGTCGGCCAGCCGGTACGCGGCGAGCGACCGCGCGTAGTCGTCGTCAACGTGCAGGACCAGCGGGTTCCAGGCCTCCGTGCCGAACTCCTCGGAGATCTCGCCGGCCAGCCGCTGCACACTGGCCGTGTACTCGCGGTACTCCGGCAGGTCATGCCGGGACGGGTAGGCGAAGGCCAGATGGACGACCCGCCCGTGCCACTCCGGGTGCGTGGTCAGCAGCTCGCGGTAGGCGGCGAGCCCGCGGACGATGTTCTTGGACAGCTCGGTGCGGTCGACCCGGACGATCAGCTTCCGGCCGTCGGCCGCCTCGGCCAGGGCCGCCTCCCTGGCCCGCACGTCCGGCTCGGACGCCCGGCTGATCAGGCCGTCGGCGTCCACGCCCAGCGGGTGCACCCCGACCCCGGTGCAGTGGCCCTGATAGGTCACCTGCTGCCGGGCGCGGTCCACGTGCGCGCCCGCCGTCCCGAGGACCGCCTCGCAGCAGTCGAGGAACGCATCGGCCCACCGCTGGGAGAGAAACCCGGCGTGGTCTGCGCCGAGCACGCCCTCCAGAACCTCGCGGCCGACGTCGTCGGGCAGCATCCGGTAGTAATCCGGCGGTGCCCACGGGGTGTGCGAGAAGTGGGCGATCCTGACGTCCGGGCGCAGGTCGGAGAGCATCCGCGGGACCAGGCTCAGGTGGTAGTCCTGCACCGCCGCCCGAACCGGCTCGCCGTCCGGTGACCGCGGGCCCGCCTCGTCCGCCAGGGCCTCGGCGAACTCCCGGTTGTAGGTGCGGAAGGATTCCCACTCGCGCTCGAACGCGATCCCGAAATGCGGCTGGTTCGGCGTGTCATAGAGCATGTGGTGCACGAACCACAGCGTGGAGTTCGCCACCGAGTTGTACGCCCGGTGAAAGATCGTCGGCGGGATGTCGAGCATGCGCACGCCCGAGCCGCCCGGCGTCCCGTCCAGGCCGAGGCAGCCCCCCTCGGCCGCCCGTGCTGCGGCCCGGTCGGCGTCGCTGAGCGCGGCGCAGACCCACAGCGAGTTCGGGTGATCGGCGACGGAGGATAGCCCGGACACCAGCCCGCCGCCGCCGCGCATGGCCGACAGCTCCCCGTCGTCACTCAGCCTGAACGACACCGGCCCCCGGTTGGATGCGATGAGTACCCGCGCGTCGGCTGATCTTGCGCCCATGGCCGGAGGCTATCTGGCGGGCATCCGGATGGCCGGCACCGGCCGGGCCCCGCGTGTCCCGCAGGCGCCGGCCGGCTGCATCGCGGTCAAATCGAGGTGCGCCGGCCACAACAGGATCAGCAGTCCCAGCAGGGAATCTCTCATCCAGGCCACGGCGCAGCGCCGTGGTAGGTTGACGTATGTCCGCCCCCGGCCCAGCTCAGGGAGCTGTGACCGGCCGGACCAAAACTGAATAGTTCGCTCATCCAGAGGGGTGGAGGGATCGGCCCTGTGAAGCCCCGGCAACCATCACGGTGATTTACGTGCCCGCGTCATGCTCGCGGGGCCAGCTGTTACCCGCAGCTGTGCCGCCCCGCCCGCCCCGGCGAGGCCAGTCGTGACAGGTGCCAACTCCGGCCCGCGGTCAGTCGACCGCTGGGAAAGATGAGGAGAGAGGCCTCGCCCCGTGAGTTCATCTGCATCAGCCACCATCCCGGCATCCCGCTTCGGCTACGCCACCATGCTTTCCTGCCGCGAGTGCGGCCAGACCTGCGAGCTGGGCGCGCAGCATGCCTGCGCCGAGTGCTTCGGGCCGCTGGAGGTCGGCTACGACTACCCGTCGCTGACCCGGGAGTCCATCGAGTCCGGGCCGCCGAGCATCTGGCGGTACGCGAGCCTCCTGCCGGTCCCGGCCGATGTGGCCGGCCGGCCGAACACCGAGCCGGGCTTCACCCGCCTGGTGCGCGCCGACCGGCTGGCGAGCGCGCTCGGCATGCGCGCGCTCTGGGTGAAGGACGAGCGGGGCAACCCCACGCACTCGTTCAAGGACCGGGTGGTCGCGGTCGCCCTCGCCGCGGCGCTGGAGATGGGCCACAAGGTCCTGGCCTGCCCGTCTACCGGGAACCTGGCCAACGCGGTGGCCGCCGCGGCGGCCAGGGCTGGCATCCGCTCCGTGGTGCTGATCCCGGCCAACCTCGAGCCGCAGAAGATCATCGCCACCGCGGTGTACGGCGGCACGATGGTCCTGGTCGACGGGACCTACGACGATGTCAACCGGCTCGCCTCACAGCTGGCCGACGACCGCGAGGACTGGGCGTTCGTCAACGTCAATGTGCGGCCCTACTACGCGGAGGGGTCCAAGACCATCGGCTTCGAGATCGCCGAGCAGCTGGGCTGGCGGCTGCCGCAGCAGATCGTCGTCCCGGTGGCGTCGGGGGCGCAGCTCGTCAAGATCGACAAGGCGTTCCGGGAGCTCGCGGCGCTCGGCCTGGTGGATGCCGCGCCGTACCGGGTGTTCGGCGCCCAGGCCAGCGGCTGCGCACCGGTGGCGGCCGCGTTCCGGGCCGGTCATGACGTAGTGCAGCCGGTCCGGCCGGACACCATCGCCAAGTCGCTCGCCATAGGGAACCCGGCCGACGGCCCGTACGTGCTCGACGTGACCCGCCGCAGCGGCGGCGCGGTCGCCGACGTTTCGGATGACGAGATCGTGTCGGCCATCGAGCTGCTCGCCACCACGGAGGGCATCTTCGGCGAGACAGCGGTGGGGGTCACGCTGGCCACGACGCGCAAGCTCCTGGACTCGGGGCAGCTCGACCCCGACGCCGAGACCGTCATCATCAACTCGGGTGACGGCCTCAAGACGCTGGACGCCGTGGCAGGATCGGTTCCCGCCGTGCGTCCTATTCGCCCTACTCTGCAGGCATTCATTGACTTCGAGTCGTCCGTTCCCCCCAGAAAGGCAGTTGCATGAGCGTCTCGGTCCGCATCCCCACAATCCTGCGCAGCTACACAGGCGGCGCAGCCGAGGTCACGGCGAAGGAGGGGACCCTGCGCGACGTCCTCGCAGGCCTGGACGCCGAGTACCCGGGGATCGGCGGCAGGATTCTCGACGAGGGCGGGAAGTTGCGCCGGTTCGTCAACGTCTACGTCGGCGAGGAAGACGTCCGCCTGGCGCAGGGGCTCGACACCGAGGTGCCGTCGGGGACGGAGGTCTCGGTCATTCCCGCCGTCGCCGGCGGCTGAGGGTGCCGTCCCGGCCGTTCCCGGCCCAGCGGCCGCCGCGTTTCCGGTCCAGCGGCCGCCGCGTTCCCGGCCCAGCGGCCGCCGCGTTTCCGGTCGTCAGGCGGTCACGGCGGCGCTCCTCGGGGTGAATCGTGTTACTGCTGGGTCGGGTCTGATTCGGGGAGTAACTGGACGCGACGCCCGTCGGCACGTTGTAAAGTCGTGTCCGGTCGCTGTCGGTACAGCAGGACGGCAAGCTTGACTTGTGCAGCACGTCTGGCCCGCTCCGCGATCGACGGGTTTCGCGGTGACAAGGGCGGAACCCGAAGGCCGAGCCAGAGTTAGGGAGTTGTTGGTATGGCTCAGGGCACCGTCAAATGGTTCAACGCGGACAAGGGCTACGGCTTCATCGCGGTCGACGGTGGTAGGGATGTGTTCGTGCACTTCTCCGCCATCCAGTCGGATGGCTACCGCACCCTCGAAGAGGGCCAGCGTGTCGAGTTCGACATCACGCAGAGCGACCGCGGACCGCAGGCAGAGGCGGTTCGCGCCGTGTAAGTCTCTGACGACCAGCTAGGAGGCCCGGTCCCCGATGGCGGGGGCCGGGCCTTCTGGTGTCCCGGGCGCTGCGGCCGCCCAGCGTAAGCCGGTCCGGCTTGCACTCTCACCCCGAGAGTGCTAAACAGGACGCTGGCACTCTCGGGGTGAGAGTGACAACGCAGTGGCGTGATCGAGGCGATGAGGCTGACCTCGCGCGGCAGGAAGGGACTGCCCGCTGGGACGGCCGTCCGTCGCGGGCGTCGGCTCGATCGGCACGCAAGGCAACAAGTTCCGGGAGGATCTGGAGCCTATGGCAGCGAAGATGATCGCGTTCGACGAGGACGCCAGGCGCGGCCTCGAGCGCGGCATGAATCAGCTGGCCGACGTCGTGAAGGTAACCCTCGGCCCGAAGGGCCGGAACGTGGTGCTCGAGAAGAAGTGGGGAGCCCCCACGATCACCAACGATGGTGTGTCCATCGCCAAGGAGATCGAGCTCGAGGACCCGTGGGAGAAGATCGGCGCCGAGCTGGTTAAGGAAGTAGCTAAGAAGACCGACGACGTGGCCGGCGACGGCACGACGACGGCGACTGTGCTCGCACAGGCGCTGGTCCGCGAGGGCCTGCGCAACGTGGCCGCGGGTGCCAACCCGATGTCGCTCAAGCGTGGCATCGAGTCGGCGGTGGAGCGGGTGAGCGAGGAGCTTTCCAAGCTCGCCAAGGATGTGGAGACCAAGGAGCAGATCGCTTCGACGGCCTCCATCTCGGCCGGTGACGCGTCGATTGGCGAGATGATCGCCGAGGCGATGGACAAGGTCGGCAAGGAAGGCGTAATCACTGTCGAGGAGAGCAACACCTTCGGCCTCGAGCTCGAGCTCACCGAGGGCATGCGCTTCGACAAGGGTTACATCTCGCATTACTTTGCGACCGACCCCGAGCGGATGGAAGCGGTCCTCGAGGACCCGTACATCCTCATCGTCAACTCCAAGGTGTCCGCCAACAAGGACCTGCTGCCGCTCCTCGACAAGGTGGTGCAGTCGGGCAAGCCGCTCGTCCTCATCGCCGAGGACGTGGAGGGCGAGGCCCTGGCGACCCTGGTTGTCAACAAGATCCGCGGCCTATTCAAGTCGGTCGCGGTGAAGGCGCCCGGGTTCGGCGACCGCCGCAAGGCCATGCTCGGTGACATCGCCATCCTGACCGGTGGCCAGGTCATCAGCGAGGAAGTCGGGCTCAAGCTGGAGAACGCCGACCTCGACCTGCTTGGCAAGGCACGCAAGGTCGTCGTCACCAAGGACGAGACGACGATCGTGGACGGCGGCGGCGACGCCGAGCAGATCGCGGGCCGGGTCAACCAGATCCGGGCGGAGATCGAGAACACCGACTCCGACTACGACCGCGAGAAGCTGCAGGAGCGGCTGGCCAAGCTGGCGGGCGGCGTTGCCGTCATCAAGGCGGGCGCAGCCACCGAGGTGGAGCTGAAGGAGCGCAAGCACCGCATCGAGGACGCGGTGCGCAACGCCAAGGCCGCCGTCGAGGAGGGCGTCGTCGCCGGTGGCGGCGTGGCTCTGCTCCAGGCCGGGCAGAACGCGTTCAAGAAGCTCGAGCTGAGTGGCGACGAGGCGACCGGCGCACAGATCGTGCGGCGGGCGCTGGAGGAGCCGCTGAAGCAGATCGCGATCAACGCCGGCCTCGAGGGCGGCGTGGTGGCCGAGAAGGTGCGGGGCCTGTCCGCTGGTCACGGCCTCAACGCCGCGACCGGCGAGTATGTCGACATGTTCAAGGCCGGCATCATCGACCCGGCAAAGGTGACGCGTTCCGCGCTGCAGAACGCTGCATCCATCGCCGGGCTGTTCCTGACGACCGAGGCAGTTATCGCCGAGAAGCCGGAGAAGACCCCGGCCCCCGCCGCCCCAGGCGGCGGCGGTGACATGGACTTCTAGTCCCGTCAGTCTCGCTAGTACTGCATAGTCAGACGCGAAGAGGCGGTCCCGTAGTTCGGGACCGCCTCTTCTGCGTTACGGGCGTGTCTGGGCTCCACAACTCGCCTCAGAAGAGGGATTATCAGCGCATGAGGCCCCCTGCGGAGCAACTCATCCGCGACTACCTCAACCGCCTCTCGGTTGCGGCACGGACGAGGCTCCAGTCGGACGACAGGCGCGCGTTCCTGGCGCGTACTCGCGAACATATAGAGCGGCAATCTGGCGGCCGTGATACAGCCGATCCCGCCATGGTGCTGAGAGCCCTCAACGACCTCGGCGAGCCGGAGGCCGTCGTTGAGCGCGAGCACGCCAGGCTGGCAACGCTGCAGAGCAAACGGGATGCCGCGGCCGCCCGATCCGGCCTGTGGAAGTCCCGGGCCCGGACAGCGGCAGGCCGGGCCGGGTCAGGGGACGGCGGGTCAGGGGACGGCGGGTCAGGTAAGGGCAAGGGCGGCGAGAAGGGCGACCAGCCCGCCCAGGCACCCAGTAGCGCGCCCAGCCAGCCGAAGCTAAACGGTCGCCCGCTGACCGGCGAGATCACGATTTCCAGCCGCCCGATCTCGGCCCGCTGGAAGCCAGGCGCGCCGCTGCAGGAACAGCCGAGCCGGGCCCGTAGGATTCCGCGGCCACGGCGCGGGAGTTCCCGGCCGCCGGCGGGCGGCCCGGTTCAGCCCGGTACGGACGCCGAACCGTCGGCCGCCACGGGGCCTGAATCCGCGACCCCGGTGCCGCGCGGCACCGCGCCACCGGCGTCAGTTGGGCCCGCTGGCCCGGTTCCCGCCGGGCCGCCAGCTGGGTCGGCCGGCGCCAGACCGGCCGCCACGGGCACAGCCGGTGCCGGATCAGGCGCCAGCGGCCGGCCTGGTGCCGCGTCGGCGGGTGCGGCTGCGGCCGGTCAGCGTACTGGCGCGTCGGCGGGTGCACCTGCGGCTGGTCAGCGTGGTGGCGCAGCGCCCGCCGGAGCCGCTTTCGGGCCCGCCCCGGCCGGATCCCCTGCCGGGCCCGCGCCCGCAAGGCCTGCCGCTGGCGGACCTTCCGCTGCCGGGCCTGCCCCGGCCAGATCCCCTGCCGTCGGCGGGCCTGCCGTTGCCGGTGGACCTGCCGCTGCCGGTGGACCTGCGTCCGCCGGCCCGCCTTCCGCCGGACCCGCGCCCGTCCAGCCCGCTGCTCAGGGGTCTGGTGGTCCGGAGCGTGCCGCAGGCCCTTCCGGGTTCGGCGGTGCTGTGGCCGGCCAGGGTCCGGCGGGAGGCGCCGTAACCGAGGTTGCCCCTGCTTCCGGTGCGCAGCAGCGGGCCGCGGTTCCGACGCCCGCACGGATGACCACAGCCCGCCAGCGGCGCCTTCAGCTCATCCAGCCAACGGACGTGACCAAGGGCTTCGCTGCGGCGGTGGCCGATGCTTGGCGTCAGCACCGGCTGGAGGTGATCGCCATCGCGCTGCTGGCGATCGCCGGGCTGATCTTCCCCGCTCCGATCTGGCCGGTGGGCTTTTTGCTCTGGCTGGTCGGCTCCGCTCTCGTGATGACGTCGAAGCTGTGGACCGTCGGGGACAAATGGCTGACCGTCCCAGGGCTCATCGTGGTGGTCATCGCCGGGATAGCCGTTGCCGAGGCCCTCGGCGGAAAGCGCACGGACGCCGCCGCCTACGGCGACGAGGCGCTGTCTGCCGCGGCGACGCTCTTCAAGATCGCAATGCTGCTCGCCGCTGTTTACCTGGGCTGGCGCACGCAGCGCGGCCGTCATGGCCAGCCCTTGCCGCCGTGGGTCCGCCGCCGCCGCCGCCGTCGCTGAGCGGGGGACGTGCCCGCAGCACCTAGCCCGCATCGGATGACACCGGCCACACCAGCCGCGCATGATTGCCCGCGACCGGACGCGGGTATCACTGACCTGGGCGTTGATGCTTCGCGGGAGCAGTCGGCAGTACCCGCTTGTTCCTGGCTTCGCACGCGATCCCGTCCCAGCACCATCCGACGTGTGAGGCTGTGGAGGACGTGGCCCTGGCCACTGCGGCCGGGGCCACGTCGCTGCCCCGGGTCCTACCGCGCGCCTAGTAGGCGCGGTCCGCTGGCACCCCGCAACCGGGCAATCACGGGCCGTCTCCGGGAGGTCAGGATCCGCCATAACCGTCGCGGTACCGATAACCTTGTGTGAGGTGCCCCTGCGGGCACACCTATGGTTCCTCTTCGCGTAAGGTCTCGCTCGTGCCCACTGGCAAAGTCAAGTGGTATGACGCCGACAAAGGATTCGGCTTTCTCACCCGCGACGACGGGGGTGAGGTTTTTGTGCACTCAACTGCCCTGCAGAGTGCCGGAACGGTGCTGCGCCCCGGCCAGCGCGTCGAGTTCGGCGTCGCCGAGGGCCGCCGGGGCGCGCAGGCACTCCAGGTACGTACCCTTGACCCGCCGCCGACCGTATCGAAGGTCAGCCGGAAGAGCCCGGACGAGATGACGGTCATCATCGAGGACCTGATCAAGATGCTGGACGGGGTGTCCAACACCTACCGGCGCGGCAAGCCTCCGGACAACCGCGACTCGAAGAAGATCGCTACGGTTCTCCGCGCCGTCGCCAGCGACCTCGAAGCTTGACCTAGTCCGCCACGTAGGCCCACCCGGGCAGCAGCGCCGGAACAGCCGCCGCTACCCCCACCGGCCCACCCGGTCGGCCGTTAGGCCTGGGTCGCGGTGCGCGGGTTCGGGACCGGGACGGCCGCGGCGGTCGCGACGTCGATCGGGTATCTCCGGCTCGCCCCGAACAGGAACACGGCCGAGAGGCTCAGCGGGACCATCATGACGAGGAAGGTCCACCGCAGCCCGCTGTTCCCGCCGCCGAACACGTACTGGGAAACGGCGCCGAACAGCACGGGCGCCAGCGCCTGCGCGCCGGTGCGGACGAGGTTGCGTATACCCTCGGCGCGCCCCCACAGGAACGCCGGCATGATGTCCAGCCGCGCGGCATCGATCGGCGGGTTCTGCGCCGACAGGCAGGCCGCCGCCAGCACGATGTACGGCAGCGCGGTCAGCGAGCTCCTGGTGAGCAGTGCCGGGATGAACAGCAGCACGGTAATCGTGGCCGCCACCGCGGCGACCATCACCCGGCCGTTCAGCCGCCCCCGGCGCAGCAGGGTGTCCCCGAGCGGGCCGCCGGCCAGCACCCCGATGACCGCGCCCGCCCCGACGACCAGCAGCAGGAAGTTGGCGAGCACCTGGTTGACGCCGTACTGTCCACGCACGAACTCCACGCCGAACGTCTGCACGCCGGCCAGGAAGTAGTAGCCGAGTGCCCCGGACACGATCAGGGCGACGTTGGTGCGGACCCGCAGCACATACCTGATCGCCTCGCCGAGGCCCATCCGCGGGCGCGGGTGGAGCTCGAGCAGGCCGGGGTCGGGCACGATCCCGCGCGCCTGGGCCATGCGCTGCGCGTCCGTCGGCTCGTGCCCCTTCTTTTCCGGCTCGGGCTCGGGCTGTGCGGCGGCACTCGCGGCCGGCCCGTAGCCGGGCTCGGGGGCGAGCACGCCCTGCCCGCCGCGGGCCGGTTCCGGCAGCCGGAAGACCAGGTAGGCGAGGAGGAAGGCCGGAAGAGCGAGGATGACGAAGGCGGCGCGCCACGACAGCGCGGCGATATCGCCGGTGACGGCGAAGCCGACGCCCGCCCCGGCCAGTTCCCCGGTGAGGATGTAGCCGAAAATCTTGCCTCGCTCCGACCCCGGGATCCAGTCGCCGACCAGCGACGCCACCGTGGGCGCCGTGGCAGCGGTCACCGCCCCGAGCCAGATCCGGTCGAAGAGCAGCTGCGTGAACGTGGATGCGGTCGCGCCCCAGATCATCGCGATGCCCCAGATCACGATCGCGATGCCGAGGATCCAGGTGCGCCGCGCCCGGTCGGCGAGCATGCCGAACGGAACCGAGAACACGGCTCCCACCAGCGACGTCACGGCGACCAGCAGGCCGATGTCGGTGTTCCCGATGTGCAGCGAATGCCGCAGCTCGATCGCTGCCGCTCCGACCGTGGAGGAGTCTGCGCTGGACAGAGCGAGCACGCTGCCGAGCACGAGCACGATACGGGTGCGCGCCGGCCCGCCGGACGCAGCGATGACCTGCCGCCTCGCTGCCTGCCCGCCACGGCGGACAACCCGGTAGGCGGACCCAAACGCCCCCGGCCGTGTGCCCGGCTCTTCCGTGCTCCGCAATGCTCCTCGTTCTCTCCGACTGATCCTAGGCCCGCCGGGGGCCGCGGCCTGCCGTGCGCCTCCACACCGGGAAGCGTTCAATGATTGCCACGGCGCGCGTCCCCGTTTCGTCCATAGCCCAAGTATTCTGCTTCTGTAGCACTCCGACGACCTTCCCAGGTCATCGAATCGCCGGTAGTCCGCGTTCCGGATGCGTGCTTACCACCGAATGAGGAACAATTACTTAACGTGAGCACGGTCACCGCCCGAACAAGCCGCGAGATCGATGAGGCCTGCGCCGCAGCCGTCGACCTGGCCAGGTCCGCCGCCAACGAGGTCGCGGGGCCCGAGCAGGTCGGCGAGCATCTAGGCGTCGAGGCAGATGGCGACCGCATCGCCACGCACCTGTTCGCGTCCCTGGACCCGGCCTACATCGGGTGGCGATGGGCAGTGACGGTCGCGCGGGCTTCGCGGGCCAAGACGGTGACGGTCAGCGAGACCCTGCTGCTGCCGGGCCCCGATTCGCTCCTCGCGCCGGACTGGGTGCCGTGGCGCGAGCGGGTCCGTCCCGGTGACGTAGGCGTCGGCGACCTGCTGCCGGCCTCGGACGACGACGAGCGGCTCGTCCCGGAGGCCGTGCTCGAAGGCGACGAAGGCGTGCTCGACTGGGATGACGCCGCCCCATGGGACGCCGCGCTACCCACGATCGACCCGCCGCCGGGCAGTCCCGTGACGCGCTCCCGGCCGTCCGGCGCCGGTCCGGCTCCCGGATACCAGACCGACCCCGGGCCTAAACGTTCCAGGGTATTGTCCGCCATCGGCCGGGACGAGACCGCGCTGCGCTGGTACTCCGGAGAGCACGGGCCGCGCAGCCCCCTGGCACACGCGGCCCCCGGTCCGTGCATGACCTGCGGCTTCCTGGTGCGCCTCGAGGGTCCGCTCGGCCGGGTGTTCGGGGTCTGCGCAAACGAGTTCGCACCGGACGACGGGCGGGTCGTGTCGCTCGACCACGGCTGCGGCGCGCATTCGGAGGCGGCCACTCCCGGTGCGGCCCACGGTGCGGCCTCGCCGGTCATCGATGAGCTCGGGTACGACCTGGTCGACATGCCGGGCGTCTCGATGGAGGACACCGTCTTCGAGTCGCTCGACCACGCTTAGCGCGGGTCGTCCTCGGCGGGGCGGCGGGCGGCGCGCTCCCGCGACCGCTTCAGCCGCGGAACATACAGCAGCCCGAACACGCCAATCCCGAGACCCGCGACGCAGGTCCAGATCCACCACCGGTCGGGCGCCGGGATGGCCGTCCTGATCGCCAGCAGAACGATCAGCGCGACCGCCCAGCCGGCCGTGATCACCGCGGTGACCATCTGATCGTTGGCCTCTAGCGGTTCCGGGCCGGCCGGCGGGCGTTGCTCACGTGATCCACGTTAACTCTGTCCGCAATGCGTGGTGTACTTGGTGCCTGGTACGCACCGCGTACCTGGCCAACCCCGCTATCGGCCATGCGGAATGCGAGGCACTCCGCTACCGTTAGCAAGAGTAATGACTCAGGCTAATGAACATGACTACACAAGAGACCGAGTCCGACGCGGGCCTGGCCTCGGAGCTCCGGATCTCGGTGACGCGGCTCGCGCGCCGGCTGCGCGCCGAGCGGGCCGCGCACGGATTGCCCGTGCTCTCCGAGCTGTCCGACACCCAGATGGGCGCCCTCGGAACACTCGTGGCGCATGGCGCCATGACGCCGGGCGAGCTCGCCGAGCACGAGAAGGTGCAGCCGCCCTCCATGACGAGGGTCATCGCCGTTCTCGAGCAGCACGGTTTGGTCGCGCGCGCCGCGCATTCCACGGACAAGCGCCAGGTGATGCTCACGGTGACGGACACCGGCCGGGAGCTGGTGTACCAGTCGCGGCGGGTCAGGGAGGCCTGGCTGGCCAAGCGGCTGCAGGAGCTGACCCCGGCCGAACGGGCGAAGCTGCGCGCGGCAGCGCCCATCCTGGAGAAGCTCAGTCAGTCCTGACCGGGCTGCTGCAGCGGACCTTCGGGTCGCTGCACACCCGCAACTACCGGCTGTTCGCGACCGGCCAGGTGATCTCGAACACAGGCACCTGGATGCAGCGGGTGGCGCAGGACTGGCTGGTGCTCGAGCTCACCCACGGCAGCGGGACGGCGCTCGGCCTCACCACCGGGCTGCAGTTCCTGCCGACGCTGCTCAGCATGTGGGGCGGGATGGTCGCCGACCGGTACTCCAAGCGCCGCGTGCTGATGGCGACCCAGGCGGCCATGGGCGGGCTCGCGCTGATCCTCGGCGTGCTGGCGATCACCCACAGCGTGCAGATCTGGCAGGTGTACACGCTGGCGTTCGCGCTCGGCATGGTCACCGTCGTCGACAACCCGACCCGGCAGGCGTTCGCCACCGAGATGGTGGGCCGCGACGGCCTCGCGAACGCGATCGCGCTCAACAGCGCGGTGTTCAACCTCGCCAGGATCGTCGGCCCTGCGGTGGCCGGGCTGGTCATCAGCCTGCTCGGGACGCCGACCGCGTTCCTGGTCAACGCGGCGTCCTACGGTGCCGTGCTGATCAGCCTCAAGCTGATGCGGGTGACCGACCTGAACGTGGTGGAGTCCGTGCCCCGGGCAAAGGGGCAGCTGCGCGAGGCCATGCACTACGTCAGGGAGCGCCCGGCGCTGTGGATGACCATGGTGCTGATCTTCTTCGTGGCCACGTTCGGGATGAACTTCCAGGTGACCAACGCGCTGATGTCGCGTCAGGTGTTCCACACCGGCGCTGGCCTGTTTGGCCTGGCGTCCGCGGTACTCGCGGTCGGATCGCTGGCAGGCGCGCTGCTCGCCGCCCGCCGCGCCAGGCCCACGATGACGCTGCTGATAGGCACGGCCGGTGCGTTCAGCGTCTTTGAAGTGGTCTCCGGCCTGATGCCGAACTTCTGGTCGTACCTGATCATGCTGGTGCCGACCGGCCTGGCCCTGCTGACGTTCTCGACCGCCGCGAACTCCGCGACCCAGCTCGGCACCACCGCCGAGATGCGCGGCCGCGTCATGGGCCTGTACATGCTGGTCTTTCTCGGCGGCGCGCCGATCGGGTCGCCGCTGGTCGGCTGGGCAGCCGAGGCGTTCGGCCCCCGGGTGAGCCTGCTCGCCGGGGGGGTCATCTCCGGGCTGGCCACCGCGGTGGTCGGGCTGATGCTCGCGCGCAGCCGGGGCAAGCGGGTGCGCGAGTACCTGCGGCCCGCGCGACTGGTCGCCTGACGCCGGTCACCGCTGGCCTGGCAGCATGCAGGTGTGAGGTTGTTCATTGCGGTCGTGCCGCCGCGTGCGGTGCTCGATGAGCTCGAGGCGGCGGTGGCGCCGCTGCGGCCCGGCTGGCCCGCGCTGCGCTGGACCGGCATGCCCGCCTGGCACCTCACGCTCGCGTTCCTTGGCGAGGTCGGCGACGACACGGCGGCCGCGCTCGGGCCGCGGCTGGAGCGGGCCGCGGGCCGGCACCCGGGCCTTCCGGTGTCCCTGGCTGGCGGCGGGGCCTTCCCCGGCCCGGCCCGTGCCCGGGTGCTGTGGACCGGACTCCGTGGCGACCACCGTGCCCTTGCGGCGCTGGCCGCGTCCGTCGCGGCCGGCGCGCGGCGCGCCGGGGCGCCCCCGCCGGACGAGGGCAGGCGGTTCCGGCCGCACGTGACCCTCGCCCGGTGCCGCGAGCCCGCCGACGTCAGCGGGCTGGTCGCCGAGCTATCCGGCTACGCGGGCGCACCCTGGACGGCGACCGAGATCCACCTGATCCGCAGCACCCCCGGCGGTGTGGGTGCCGCGCCGCACTACGAGACCGTCTCCCGCTGGCCGCTGCACCCGCCCGCTTCATGATCGTGGGTTTTCGCAAATAGAGCACGCATAAAACCCACCGCGATCATGAAACCTGGCCGTCCAGGCGGCGGGCGATGTGCAGCACGGCGCCCCAGTGCCGGCGGAGCGTGCCGTCCGGGCGCTCGGCCAGGCGCCGCCTGATCTCGCCGTAGAGGCGTTCCCGTTGCCAGTCCGCCATCGCGATGTGCCCGGAGAACGTCTCGAGCAGCGCGATGTAGCCCTCGGCGTCGTAGATCTGCTCCCAGTCGAAGTGCCGGACGAGGATGACCTCGAACAGCCCGCTCGCCTCGATCTCGTCGGTGTGCACGGTCACCTCGCCCGGGCGTGGCCAGGTGGAATCGGACGGCAGCCCCTCGCCGATCTCGTCGTACACCTCCTGAAGCTCCTGGAAGAACGGATCACCGTCGTCGGGTACCACGTGCGTGGCGCTCCAGAACGCCAGGTGGCCTCCGGGGCGCAGCGCGCGCCACGCGGCCCGGTAGCGGAGTTCCGGATCGATCCAGTGCCACGCGGTCGCGGCGAAGACCAGGTCGGACTCGTCGCCGGGGGTCGGCTGCCAGTCCTCGAAGCGTCCCTGGACGACTTCAGCGTCCAGCCCGGCAAGGTTGCGGCGGGCCGCAGCGGCCAGCTCAGCGCCGAGCTCTATGCAGGTGATCTGGAAGCCGCGGGCGGCCAGCGGGACCGTTGCCTTGCCGGTGGCGCAGCCGACCTCGAGCAGCCGGTCGCCCGGAGCCAAACCGGCGGTGGCGATCAGCGCCTCGAAGAGCTCGGCGGGGTATTCCGGGCGGGCGCGCTGGTAGGTGTCGGCGGTCTGGTTGAAGGTCTGGCGCAGCCGCAGCCGTTCGTCGTCGGGGATCACCAAGACAGCCTGTCCTGTCCCTCCCCGGCGGTCCAACGCTTTTCCGCCTCTTCCGCCGCCGGGCTGACGGGGCGCGGGTTGTCCCGGGCGGCGGTCTCGAGCTCGTCGACCAGCGCCGCCATGCGGACCGCCTCGTCCGCCACCTGCCGCATCATGCGCTCGGCTTCATCATCAGCCAGCCCGCCGCGCCCGCGGTGGTACTCGGCCAGGCCGGCCAGCACGCTGAGCGGCCTGCGCATCCGCCGGCAGGTATCGGCGACGGCCGCCGCCGTCCGCTGAGCGGCATCATGCGCAGCTGCCTTGGCCCCGGCCGTGTCACGCGCTGTCACCCCGGCCGCCGCTTCGGCCCCGGCCGCCGCCGGGCGGGGACGGAGCAGCAAGCGGGTGATCACGGCGGCCGCGGCCGTGGCCAGCAGCGCCACCAGGCCGGTCACCTGCAGGCTGAGGAGCGTGAGGCGGCCGACGGTCCGGCCGACGCCGGCCAGATTCAGCCCGATGACCAGCGTTCCGGCGTACCCGGACCTGATCTTGCTGGTGACCGAGAACGAGGAATCGTCGGCCCCGTATACGAACGGGATGTGGTCGGCCCGGTAGCTGACCGGCTCGGAGATCTCCAGCCAGCCACTGCGCGGGTTCGGCGGCGTGGCCGGGCCCGCGCTTATCAGTTGCTGGCCGCCGGCGCTGCGCACCTCGACGCTGACCGCCGAGCCCGCGACGCCCAGGCCGGGCGCGCCGGGCGCCACCCGGAATCCCGGAAACAGCGTGAACGGCCGACTGTTGAGCAGGGCGGTGTAGGAACGCAGCTGCTGATCCGCCTGCCGCGTCAGGTAGTCCCTGGCCACCACGTGGGTGACCACGGTGATCGCCCCGCCGCCGGTGGCCACCAGGCAGAAGACCGCCGCCGCCAGCCTGGCAAGCAGCGGCCACCTGGCTGGCGTCCAAGCGCGCAGCCGTGCCGCAGCGGCCCCGCCGTCCGGAAAGCCGTGCCACCACACGCTTCCAGTCTGCGCGCCCAATCCGATCTGGTCAGCCTCGCCGTGCCCGGCTCCGCATTAGTGTCGCCGGACGGCCTAGAAGTAGCCGGTGGTGCCGTCGACGGTTTCCCGCAGCAGGTCGGCGTGGCCGTTGTGCCGGGCGTACTCCTCGATCATGTGCGTCAAGATCCAGCGCAGCGAGAACTGCTCGCCCGTTCGCGAGGAACCCTCCTTGCTGAGCACATCCAGGTCGGGAGCTGCCGCGACCGCCTGCCGGGAGGCGTCGCATTCCGCCTCGAAGGCGCTGAACGCCGCGGCGACGTCCGCCTCGTCGACGCCGTTGAAGTCGCCGTCGCGGTCGTCGGGCGTCGAGTAGAGGTCGGGCGCGTCCTCGCCGAGCAGCACCTGCTGGAACCAGCCGCGCTCGACGTCGGTCATGTGCCGGATCAGCCCGAGCAGGGACATGGTCGACGGCGGGACCGAACGCCGCCTGAGCTGCTCGTCGGTGAGCCCCTCGCACTTCCAGAGCAGGATCGCGCGGTGATGCTCCAGCCAGCCGATCAGCATGTCCCGCTCGCCGGACTGCAGGCCTGGGCGGCTCCGGTCATTAATCATGCGGTGACCCTTTCACGCCGCCAGCCGCACCGGCCACGGATTTTGACGGACGGGTTAGAGCCGCTCGACGACGTAGTCGATGCAGGCGGTGAGCGCCTGCACGTCGGCCGGGTCCACGGCCGGGAACATGCCGATCCGGAGCTGGTTGCGGCCGAGCTTGCGGTAGGAGTCGGTGTCCACGATCCCGTTGGTCCGCAGCGCCGCCGACAGCGCCTTCGCGTCGATGCCGTCTTCGAAGTCGATCGTGCCTACGACCTGGGAGCGCTGCAGCGGGTCGGCCACGTAGGGCGTGGCGTAGGACGTCCGCTCGGCCCAGTCGTAGAGCGTGGCCGAGGACTGCGCGGTCCTGGCCGTGGCCCAGGTGAGCCCGCCGTGGCCGAGCAGCCACTTCACTTGGTCGGCCAGCAGGAACAGCGTTGCCACCGCCGGGGTGTTATACGTCTGCTGCAGCCGGGAGTTGTCGATCGCGGTCTGCAGCGAGAAGAACTCGGGGATGTAGCGGCCGCTGGCCGCCACCTTCCCGGCCCGGTCCAGCGCGGCCGGCGACATCAGCGCTATCCAGAGCCCGCCGTCGGACCCGAACGACTTCTGCGGCGCGAAGTAGTACACGTCCACCTCGCCGGCCCGTACCGGAAGGCCGCCCGCCCCGCTGGTGGCGTCGACGATCACCAGCGAGTCCGCGTCGGCGCCGGCGACCCGGCCGACCGGCATCGCCACCCCGGTGGAGGTCTCGTTGTGGGTCAGCGCGTAGGTGTCGACGCCCGCTTCGGCCATGGGCTGCGGGTGGGTGCCCGGCGGCGACTCGATGACCGTGGGCGCGTCCAGCCACGGAGCGGCCGCGGTCACCTTGGCGAACTTCGACGAGAATTCCCCGAACGACAGGTGCTGGGATTTGTGGTCGACCAGGCCGAACGCGGCAATATCCCAGAACGCGGTGGTTCCTCCGTTGCCCAGCACCACTTCGTACCCGTTCGGGCAACTAAAGAGATCAGCCATTCCCTCCCGGATCCGCTGCACGAGCGAGCGGACTGGTGCCTGCCGGTGCGAGGTCCCGAGATAGGCGGAACCGGAGCTGGCCAGCGCGGCCAGCTGCTCGGGCCGGACCTTCGACGGGCCGCAGCCGAACCGCCCGTCGGCCGGGCGCAGCTCGTCGGGGATGGTGATCTCTGTCACGTGGTCAGACTTCCTTGTCGAGGACGTCGGCCGCGCCGGTCACCTCCGATACCGGACGGCTCTTCGGGCCTACGTAGCGCGCGCTCGGCCGGATCAGCCGGTTGGCGTGCTTCTGCTCCATGATGTGCGCGGCCCAGCCAGCGGTCCGCGCGCAGGTGAACATGGAGGTGAACATGTGGAAGGGTACCTGCGCGAAGTCCAGCACGACGGCAGACCAGAACTCGACGTTGGTGGCGAGCACCCGGTCTGGCCTGCGCTCGTGCAGCTCGGCCAGGGCCGCCTTCTCGAGCGCCTCGGCCACCTCGAACTTGGGCGCGCCGAGCTCCCTGGCGGTCCGGCGGAGCACCCGGGCCCGCGGGTCCTCGGCCCGGTAGACCCGGTGGCCGAAGCCCATCAGCCGGTCGCCGCGGTCCAGCGCCGCCTTGACCCAGGCTTCGGCGTCGCCGCTCTGCTCGACCTCCTGGATCATGCTGAGCACCCGGGCCGGCGCGCCACCGTGCAGCGGGCCGGACAGCGCGCCTACCGCGCCGGACAGCGCCGCTGCCACGTCGGCCCCGGTGGACGCGATCACCCGGGCGGTGAACGTGGAGGCGTTCATGCCGTGCTCGGCGGCGGAGACCCAGTAGGAGTCGATCGCCTTCACGTGCTTGGGGTCCGGCTCGCCCTGCCAGCGGATCATGAACCGCTCGGTGATCGTCTTCGCCTCGTCCACCCGCTTCTGCGGGACCATGGGCAGGCCGAGGCCCCGCGCCGCCTGCGCGACGAACGAGAGGGCCATCACCGACGCCCGGGCCAGGTCGTCCCGGGCCTGCTCGTCGCTGATGTCGAGCAGCTGGTGCATCCCCCAGGCCGGTGCGAGCATCGCCAGCGCGCTCTGCACGTCGACCCGGATGTCGCCGGAGTGCACCGGGATCGGGTAGGGCTCGGCCGGCGGCAGCCCGGGCTCGAACGAGTTGTCGACCAGCAGGCCCCACACGTGGCCATAGGTCACGTGGCCGACGAGTTCCTCAATGTCCACTCCCCGATAGCGAAGCGCGCTGCCTTCCCGGTCGGGCTCGGCGATTTCGGTCTCGAACGCGACGACACCCTCTAGGCCTGGCACGAAGTCGGACATCTGGTCTCCTGGTCTCTCCTTGGTCGCCGGCTGGCCTGGCGGGCCCCGGGCAGCGTTGCGTAGTTGCCGACCTATTCAACCGCGCTCGCGCGTTTTCTGGTAACCCGGCCCGGCCAGGCAATGTAGCCGGCGGGCCGGAACCCGCGGGTGGTGGCGGCGGGCCCTGCCGTATGTGAGGATCGCTACCCGTGGATACGATCAGCCACGCACCTGACGAGCCGATCCTCACCGCGGAAATGCTCGCGGCGGACCCGATGAACCAGTTCGCGGCCTGGATGGCGGACGCTGTTGCGGCGCCGCTTCCTGAGCCGACTGCGATGGTCCTGGCCACCGTCTCGGCCAGCGGCCGGCCCAGGGCCAGGACCGTCCTGCTCAAACAGCACGATTCCGGCGGATTCACCTTCTATACCAACCGCACCTCGCGCAAGGGCACCGACCTTGCCGAGGTCCCGCGGGCGTCCTTGGTCTTCCCCTGGTTCCCGATGCACCGGCAGGTGATCGTCGAGGGCTCGGTGTCCGAGCTGTCCGCCGGGGAGAGCGAGCCCTACTTCCATTCCCGCCCGCGCGGCTCCCAGCTTGGCGCCTGGGCCAGCCGGCAGTCCACGGTTATCGGCTCCCGGGCCGAGCTTGACGATCGTTACGCCGAGCTGGAACGGCGCTGGCCGGACGGGATGGACGTGCCCATGCCCGACTTTTGGGGCGGATATCTGGTGGTTCCGGACGTGGTCGAATTCTGGCAGGGGCGGACGAACCGGCTGCACGACCGTTTCCGGTATCGCCGGGAAGCCGGCCGGTGGGTTTTCGAGCGGCTCGCACCGTGACGGTGAAGGCACCCCCGGCCAGCTCTCGTATCCGGCATCCCCGGCCGGCCCTCGCATCCGGCACCTCTCGGCTGTCTCTGCAGATTTCGCCGAGGTCGCCGCGCAGCATAGCATCGGTGCAGAGGGGAGGCCCCTTGACGGCGCACGGGCTGATCGACACCACCGAGATGTACCTTCGTACGGTTTTTGAACTAGAAGAAGAAGGTATCGTCCCGCTGCGCGCGCGCATTGCCGAGCGCCTCTCGCAGAGCGGCCCGACCGTAAGCCAGACCGTGGCGAGGATGGAGCGTGACGGCCTGCTGCGCGTTGAAGGCGATCGCCAGCTGTCGCTCACCGACTCCGGCAGGATGCTCGCGATGCGGGTGATGCGCAAGCACCGGCTGGCCGAATGCCTGCTAGTGGACGTTATCGGGCTGCCCTGGGAGGAAGTGCACATTGAGGCATGCCGCTGGGAGCATGTAATTTCCGACAGCGTAGAGCGGCGTCTGGTGGAACTTCTCGCGTATCCGGTGCGCTGCCCGCACGGAAATATCATTCCAGGGCTTGCGGAACTCGGCGTTCCGGCCGATGCTAGCAACCGCGTGGTAGCAGCCGGTCGCGAGGACGACGTGGCCATGACGACGATCGCGTCGCGGCAGGCCGAGCCAGTAGTCGTGCGCCGTATCAGTGAGCAGGTTCAGAGTGACTCTGCACTGATGCTTAGACTCAAGAACATAGGGATCCAACCGGGCCGCGAGATCACACTCGCGGCAAGCGACGACGGTGTGCGGGTGACAGGTGAGAATGAAGCCGGTGATCTGGAAGCGGAGTTGCTGCCGCTCTGGGTTGCGGCGCATGTCTTTGTCGCCAAGCTCTGACCAGCGTATTTCGCCGATTCCTGCGGTCAGGGGGGTCGCGGCAGCCCGAGGGGGAATGCCGGGATGACGGTGCGAGCCGCCGGGGGCGACGTCCGTACGCTCCCCAGTCTGGCGGACATTCTGGATCAGCAGCCGAACGCTGTGGTGGCTGCCGACCGGGACGGCAATCTGGTGTACGCGAACGCCTACGCGACCGCGCTGTACGGGCTTCCCGACCACCCTTCGCACCTGGTCGGCCGGTCTCTCGCCGTGCTCGGGTTCGAGGAGGGCGACGCGCCGCGCCTGACCGACCTTGTCAAGCAGGTGGTGCACGGCAGGCCCTGGGAAGGCACGCTGGCGGTCAAGCGGGCAGACGGGTCCCGGTTGCTCATCCGGGCGCGGGCCGCCCCGCTCTATGATCCGGCGGGCGAGGTCTACGGCCTGACCATGATCGCCCGTGAGGCCACGATGAAGGGCAGCCGGCGGGAACGGGACCGGCTCCGGCTGCTCGAGCGGATCGGGGAGCGGCTGGCCCGCTCGCTCGAGCTCGACGTCACGCTCCGCCACGTCGCGGAGACGCTGGTGCCGCAATTCGCCGACCATTGCCTGGTCGACCTGTTCCAGGGCGACAAACTGGCCCGAAGGGCGCAGTTTCACTCCAGAGGCTGGATGCCGGCGCCGGGCACCTGGGCCATGGTCGGTGAGCAAGTCAGGTACCCGGAGGGGCACTTCTGCCAGCAGGCGATGACCCGCCGGACCACGGTCGTGGTCTCCGACCTGGAGACACAGGAGGTCCCGACGCCCAGCCCGGGCAGCATCGAGACCTGCGACAGCATTGGCCTCAGCTCGGTGATCGCGACGCCGCTGATCGCGCGCGGCGAATTGCTCGGCGTGGTGAGCCTGGCGCTGTCCGGGCTGACCGAGCGGGAGGACCGGCATTACGCAGCCGACGACGGCGACTTCCTCGGCGCGATCGGCAGCAGGATCGCCGTGGCCATCGATAACGCCATGCTCTTCGAGGAGGAACGGCGCACGGCGCTCGCGTTCCAGACCAGCCTGCTGCCGCGCGACCCGCCCGCGGTCGACGGCCTGCAGGTCGCCTACAAGTACGTGCCCGCCAAGCCGCTCGAAACGCACGGCCAGGGGATCCAGACCCAGGTGGGCGGCGACTGGTACGACATCATCCCGCTGTCCGCGGGCCGGGTCGGCATCGTCATCGGGGACGTGGAGGGCCGCGGTGCCCGTGCGGCGGCGATCATGGGCCAGCTCAGGGCCGCGCTGCGGGCGTTCGCGCAGGACGACAAGCCGCCCGCCGAGATCCTGCGCAGGCTCGACGACTGGTGCCGCACGCTCGAGCCGACAAACGCCGAGGAGCACGGCTTCGCCGCGGTGGACCCGCCGACCGTGAGCTGCACCTACCTGGTCTACGACGCCTGGTCCCGGACGCTGTCGTTCGCCAACGCCGGCCACGACGCCCCGTTGCTGATCACCGACAGCGAGGTCGGCCAGATGGAGATCGAGCACAAGGGCTTGCTGCTCGGCGTGCGCGGCAAGGGGATCCCTGGCGTCCCCACGTATCGCGAGGAGACCCGTTACCTCCCGCCCGGCTCTGCCCTGGTGTTCTACACCGACGGGCTGACCGACCGGCGGCAGCGCGCGGACGGCCATGGTCACTACACCGAGGCCGAGTCGCTGCAGATGCTCTGCGAGGCCGTGCGCGGGGTAGCCACGGGAACCGTGGAGGCCATCGCCGAGGCCGCCGAGCAGGCCGTGCCCGGCGAGATCGACGACGACATGGCGATCGTGGTGGTTCGCACCTCCTCGGTGGAGCTTGCCTCGCGGGAGCGCAACTTCCCGGCCGAGCCGATCCGGGTGTCCGAGGCCAGGCGGCTGGCCCACCAGACGTTCACCAGCTGGGGCATGGACAACGACCAGGCCGACCTGGCCTGCCTGCTCGTCTCCGAGGTGGCGACGAACGTGGTGCTGCACGCTGCCGTCTCGCCGAGCCCCCGGCACGAGTTCGACCTGGAGGCGGCCGAGGCGCTGAACTCGGGACTGCCCGGCGACTGGGCGAACGCACCGTTCGCCGAGGACTTCACCCCGCTCGCCGGGAAGGAATTCACGCTCCGGCTGCGCCGCGGCGAGTCCGCGGTCTGGGTTGAGGTCTTCGATCCCGACCTGCGTCTTCCCCGGCTCCGCAGCGCGGGGGAGAACGACGAGGGCGGCCGCGGGCTTTACCTGGTCGACCAGCTGGCGACGCGCTGGGGTTCCCGGCCAACCCAGGACGGCAAGGCGGTGTGGTTCGAGATCCCGATCAAGAGTGGCGCCCGCGCGTCCTGAGCGGGTGCCGGGGGCGGGCGGGGCTGGGCCGGCGAGGCCGCGAAAGCTGAGCCGCGAAGATCAGTGCGTGTTCGCGGCCCACAGAACCAGGCCGAGGATGACGGCCCAGGTAATGATCATTAACCACGTCTTGGAGTTCGACCCCGATGCCCATGCGCCGTCGCACCCTGACCGTGAAGACGGCGACCAGGATCCCGAGGAATACCAGCAGGATCAGTCCGTCGGCCATCGCGCTCTCCCCGGGGTTTGCCTGCTCCGAGCATAAGCCGCGGCGGCGCAAAACGGGGTAACCCGCGCGGTCGTGCTTGCTATGCGGCCCCGTCGCCGTGCAGCGGTGCGACGATGGAAAGGTCCACCGAGGTCAGCACGCCGGGGACCGCTGTCGCCGCGTCGGGGGCCTTGACCGAGTCCCGCAGCCTGCGCAGCACGCTGGCCTGGCGCGCGAGCGCCTCGATCCGGTCGTCCACTAACCGCGCGGCCATGTCTCGCTGGCCCGCGCTCACCGAACGCCCGAGCGCCAGCCTGGCCAGGGGCTTGATCTCCTCGAGCCGGAAGCCGAGATCCTTCAGCGCCAGCGCGGTATCGATATAGCCGCGGTACTCCCGCGGGTACCTGCGGGTCCCGCCCGGTGACCGGCGCGGCTCGGGCAGGATGCCGAGTTCCTCGTAATACCGGATGGTCCGGCTGCTGACCCCCGCGGACTTGGCGAGCTGCCCGATGCTCACCAGGCCAGACGTATCGTCGACGACCTTCGCTGCCATCCTCGTATCCCCCCGTTGTTATGCCAGTGCCCGGCCCGGCAGCGCTACGGCCTGCTGCATAGCCGCCGGCCGCACTCCGGCACCGTGAGGCCGTGGTGTCCGGTGACTCTCAGTAACCTGCGGCGATCCCCCAGAACGCCGGTGCCAAGGCCGACCCCCTGACCTGGCCTAGGTACATCACGCATAGTAGTCTTCCGACTACCAATTAAGGACCGGATCCCGTCGGAATCCCGCGCCGCACGGATCTTGTCCCGGCAGGCCTATGGAGCCTGCGGATCTGCGGAGTAACCTCAAATTAAGGACCCGGCGGGACGTTTCGCCTAGGGCGTGAATCCGGTGCGCGGTCCGGTCAGTGAAAGTCCAAGCGGAGGGCGAACGTCGTGTCGGAGGCATACATCGTCGGGGCTGTGCGTTCCCCCGTCGGCAGGCGGAATGGCGGTCTGTCGGCGGTGCACCCGGTAGATCTCGCCGCGCAGGTCCTGACCGAGCTCATCGCCAGGACCGGCGCCGATCCTTCCGCGGTGGACGACGTCATCATGGGCTGCGTCTCCCAGACCGGCCCGCAGTCCATCGACATCGGCCGGAACGCGTGGCTGTCGGCTGGCCTGCCAGAGAGCGTTCCCGGGGTCACCATCGACCGCCAGTGCGGCTCATCGCAGCAGGCCGTGCACTTTGCCGCCCAGGCCGTCATGTCCGGGACACAGGACCTGGTCGTCGCGGCCGGTGTGGAGAGCATGAGCATGGTGCCGATGGGCTCCACCGTGGCCCTCCCGCTCGAGAAGGGCATGCCGGGCCCGTTCGGGCAGGGCTGGCGGGACCGGTACGGCGACCAGGAAATCTCCCAGTTCCGCGGCGCGCAGCTGGTGTGCGAGAAGTGGGGTCTGAAGCGGTCGCAGCTCGAAGAGTTCTCGCTGGAGAGCCACGCCAGGGCGTTGCACGCGATCGACGAGGGCAGGTTCGACCGCGAGATCACGGCGATCGACGGGCTCACGACCGACGAGGGACCACGCCGGGACACGTCCCTGGAGAAGATGGCCGAGCTGAAGCCCCTGCGGGAGGGCTGGGAGCTCACCGCGGCCACGGCGTCGCAGATCTCCGACGGCTCCGCCGCAGTGCTGGTCGCGTCCGAGGACGCTGTACGACGGCACGGCTTCACGCCGCGTGCCCGGATCCACGCGCTCACGGTGGTCGGCTCCGACCCGGTGTTCATGCTGACCGGCCCGATCCCGGCCACCGAGCAGGCACTGGCCCGCGGCAAGCTGAACATCGACGAGATCGACGTGTTCGAGGTCAATGAGGCGTTCGCCCCGGTGCTGCTCGCCTGGTCCGCCGACACCGGTGCCTCGCTGAAGAAGACGAACCCGAACGGCGGTGCGATCGCCCTCGGGCACCCGCTCGGCGCGACGGGCGCGATCCTGATGACCAAGCTGCTGCACGAGCTCGAGCGCACGGGCGGCAGGTATGGCCTGCAGACCATGTGCGAGGGCGGCGGCCAGGCAAACGCCACGATCATCGAGCGCCTCGGCTAACGCGCAGCGGTCTCTGCCGCGCCACAACCCCTAGGTCGCTTGCGGGTTGTTCGCCTCCTGCCGCATGCCCGGTGGCTGGCGTTCTGGCCACGCGACCTCTCGTTCCAGGCGGTGCTTCTAAGATTTATGGTGTGCAAGGAATATGCAACTCTGATTATAGGTTTGCTCGAAGTGAGAGCCAAGGTTACCTGGATGACCGAATCCTGGTACTCACTGGAGGTGAAACGCAGTGCAGCTGACAACTTTTGACCCCTTCGCGCGGGCGTTCGGTTCGGCCGACTACAGCCGCCTGGCCCGCATGGACGCGGTCCGGCGCGAGAACGAGGTTGAGCTCCGGTTCGACCTGCCCGGCATCGACCGGGAGAGCATCGACGTCACTGTCGACCGCGGCGTGCTGACCGTTAGCGCAACCCGCAACGAGGAGCACACCGAGGGCGAGAAGCCGTTCATCCGCGAGCGGGTGATGGGCTCCTACACCCGTCGTGTCCGCCTGTCGGACGCGGTTGACGCCGACAAGATCGAGGCCAACTACGCCGACGGCGTGCTGACCGTGCACGTCCCCGTTGCGGAGCAGGCCAAGCCGCGCAAGATCGAGGTCAGTGCCGACGCCAAGGGCATCGCCGCCTGACGCAGAGGTACTCTGTCCGGGCCCGGCGCGGTGCTATCCGCCCGGGCCCGGAAATATTTCCCCGGAGCCAGCCATGCCGTCGTTGCCACTTGATGATGAGAACCGGCCGCTATTCACCGTCGGCCAGGTGGCGGACATGCTCGAGATCCAGCAGGCCTTTTTGCGCCGTCTGGACGAGTTCCGTGTTGTCCAGCCGTCCAGGTCCGCAGGAGGCCAGCGCCGCTACTCCCGCCGCGAGATCACCGTCGTGCAGTACGTGACGAACCTCGTGGACGAGGGGATGACCCTGAAGGCCATCCGCCGCGTGCTCGAACTGGAAAGCCGCGTCCGAGAACTGGAGTATCAGGTCAGGGAGCTGGAGGCACACCGGGACGCAGCCGCCGCAGAGCGCGACGCGCTGGTCGCGCGGCTCAGCCCGAGGCCGGAGTGACCTCCGCCTCCTGAGCCATCGGCTTCGGCGGGAGCCCAGCTTCTCCCGGTCGGCGCTGATCTCGGCCCAGGTCATCGTCTTCATCGGGTACCGGCGTTCCTGCCGTGAGCCGCGACCGGCATCAGCGGTTCGCTTTTGTCCGGGGGCCGGCGGACGAAAGCGAACCGACATCGCGAGGAGAGGGCTTTCCCGTGGCCGGGCCGGGCGGCGGGCGGTCAGCCGATGTGGCGGTGCACGTTTTCCTGCTTGGACGGGCCCGGCGGGGTCTCCGCAACCCACGGACCGGGGATCGACGGGTCCATGACGCCCTGCTCCAGCCAGGTGTAGCGCCCGGCCAGGACCTGGCGGGCCAGCGCCGCGTCGCCCGAGTCGGTGTTCTTCCAGAGCTGGCCGAACAGCTCGTCGCACCGCATCCTGGCCTGCGAGCAGAACGCGTCGGCCAGCTCAAAGCCGGTGTGGCCGCGCCCGCTGCCTTCGGCGGCATCCAGCTGCGCGCGAACACAGACCGCACTCATCGCGAACAGCTCGGCGCCCACGTCGACGAGGCGGCCCAGGAAGCCCTGCCTGCGTTCCAGCTTGCCCTGCCATCTGGCCATGCCGTAGAACATCGCGCGGGCCAGCTTCCTGCTCGCCCGTTCCACATACCGCAGGTGCTGCGCGAGCGGGCCGAACTCGGCATAGGCCCGGGGCATCTGGCCCTCGCCAGCCACCAGCGTGGGCAGCCACCGGGCGTAGAACCGGCCGGCCTTGGCGGCGGCGCGGGCCTTCTGCGCCGCGGGCAGGCCCGGCTCGATGACCTCGCCGGCCGCGGTGAGGTGCGCGTCGACCGCCTCCCTGGCGATGAACAGGCGCATGATCTCCGAGGAACCCTCGAAGATCCGGTTGATCCGCAGATCGCGCAGCAGTTGCTCGGCGGGCACGCCCCGCTCGCCGCGCGCGGCCAGTGAGGCCGCGGTCTCGTACCCGCGCCCGCCGCGGATCTGCACCAGCTCGTCAGCGATCTTGCAGCCCATCTCCGAGCAGTAGAGCTTGGCCAGTGCGGCCTCGATCCTGATGTCACGGCGCTTGTCGTCGGCCATCTGGCTGGACAGCTCCACGATCGCCTCGAGCGCGTACCCGGTCGCGGCGATGAACGCGATCTTCGCGGCGACTGCCTCGTGCTCGCCCACCGGCCTGCCCCACTGCACCCGCTCGGCCGACCACTCCCTGGCGATCTTGAGCGCAACCTTCCCGGCCGCGGCGCAGCTCGCCGGGAGCGAGAGCCTGCCGGTGTTCAGCGTGGTAAGGGCGATCTTCAGGCCCTGGCCCTCCTCGCCGATCCTGTCGGTCGCCGGCACCCTGACCTCGTGGAACCGAGTCACGCCGTTTTCCAGGCCGCGAAGGCCCATGAACGCGTTGCGGTGCTCGACGGTGACCCCGTCCGAGTTGCCCTCGACGACGAAAGCGGTGATGCCGCCGCGGCGCGGCTTACCCCCGCCCGGCCCGCCCGCGTCGCCAGGCACGCGCGCCATCACAACGAGCAGGTCGGCGACGACGCCGTTGGTCGTCCACAGCTTTACCCCGTTGAGGACATACTCGCTGCCGTCGGCCGACGGCGTCGCCGTGGTGGCAAGCCGCGCCGGGTCGGAGCCGACGTCCGGCTCGGTCAGCAGAAACGCGCTGATCTCGCCGCGGGCGCACCTGGGCAGGTAGCGCTGCTTCTGCTCGTCGGTCCCGAACAGCGCGAGGGGCTGCGGCACGCCGATCGACTGGTGCGCGGACAGCAGCGCGGCCACCGCGGGGGAGGCCGACCCGACGATCATCAGCGCCCGGTTGTAGTACAGGTTGGATAGCCCAAGCCCGCCGTATGCCGACGGGATCTTCATTCCGAACGCGCCGAGGGCGGCCAGGCCCTTGATCGTCTCGTCCGGGATCCGTGCCTCGCGCTCGATCAGCGCGCCGTTCAACGACGCTTCGCAGAAGTCGCGCAGGCGCCCACAGAACTCTTCGCCGCGCTCGCTCGCTTCGGCGGACGGGCGGGGATGCGGGCTGATCAGCCCGAGCTGGAAGTCGCCGAGGAAGAGCTGCTTGCCGAAGCTGGGCAGCGCCCACTGCGACTCCCTGGCCTGCTCCGCGACCTGACGGGCCTGGGTCTCGCTGACCTGCGCGCCTTTACCGGACTGCTGGTGCTCGCTCACGACATCGATCCTTGTCGTCGCCGACTGGTACCAGCGTTACTGCCCGGTAAAGGCCGACGATAACGCGCTTTGCCCGGATAACGGGGCCGCCCGGACCGAGCACGGGGCGCAGCGTTACGGCCCTGGTGCAGGCTCAGGCATGTCCGCTCGGCTCACGAATACTTGAGGGCTGATCTGGTGCAGCGCGGACAGCACGCCGACCAGGCCATCGTCTTGCGGCAGCTCGACCACGATCTCGCCGGTCGCCGCGGACTTGGCGGTCCGGCCGGGCAGCTCGCGAAGGCGAGCCTGTGGCTGAGTCGCCAGTACGTTGTTCAGCGCATCGCGACTGCCCGGGTCATCGGGGACTGCGATGCGGATTCGCCACAGGGGCATCCGGAAGCTCCGTCCGTTAGCGCTCATCTGTCGACTGTCTAACCGGACGGTTGCCGACGTGCTTCTGCGCCGTAACAGCGACGTGAAATCGCGGTCAGACATCGGTCCGGTAGAAATTCAGGTAGGACCGCGAGGGTGTCGGCCCGCGCTGGTCCTGGTACCGCGATCCGTACACGGTTGACCCATACGGATGCTCGGCCGGCGAGCTGCACCGGAACAGGCACAGCTGGCCGATCTTCATTCCCGGCCAGAGCTTGATCGGCAGCGTGGCGACGTTGGAGAGTTCCAGCGTCACGTGCCCGGAGAAGCCTGGGTCGATCCACCCCGCTGTCGAGTGCGTCAGCAGGCCCAGCCTGCCGAGGCTCGAATTGTGCGTCGGAACGAAGGCTGGCCCAGCCAGGAACTGGCCGGAAGTGCTGCTGACCTGGATGCACCGCACCGGCCGCGGGCTGGTCTCGCGCACATCCACGATGGCGCGGGAGCGCTGGGCACTCTCCCGCTGGGTGAACCTCACCCGGAACGACGGCTGCTGCTCGACGCCGCAGCGGGTCGTTGCCATCTTCTGTTTCACGGGACGGCAGCTTAGCCCGGCTGCGAGCTCGAAGACCGCATCTGCAGCAGACTCACAGGTTGAGTAAAACTCGCACCGGCCGCGGTCTGTTCTCCCGCCGGAGTCGAGCAGCCCCTGCAGCAGCGCGCGCCGCTGCTCGACCGATGCCCGCAGATACGGTTCCGGCACCTGGCCCGGCCATGCAGCCCGCGCTGGTTCGCCCAGCCGCCTGCCCAGGTCATAGGGGTCTTCGGCCAAATGCTGGGTCGGGTACCTGGCGGGCCCGGCCAGCGGGACGTGGTGGTTCCATTCCCCGCCAGCCCGCAGCGACAAGGCAATCTGCGCCGTCGTCCGGACCGATCCGGGCCTGCCGTGGCGGCGCTCGGATCGGGTTCGGGTCACCCAGCCGTGCGAGATGTCGGCGACCAGGGACTGGCCGTCGGAGAACACGACCTCCCGGCAGGGGCGCCCGAGCATCACCGGGGTGGCCGCGACGATCGTCGTCGGGCAGCCCGCCTCATCGAAGACCTGATCGCCTACGGCCAGCTCGCCCATGCAACGCCATCCGCCCGGGGACGGGATCGGGGTGTCCGCCGCGAGCGCCTTGCCTTCCAGCCGCCCCGCGATGTCGTCCGGCAGGGATACCACCTCGTAGGTGGAGGCCAGCACGAACTCCCCGGGATGCAGCACGAACGGCTCGGCCCCGGCCGGCTCCACCAGCCTGGTCAGCTCGGGTTGCTCCTCGGCCGGGTCGATGTGCGGGTACCGGTGATTCTCGAAGACGCGAAAGTACCTGTCCATGCGCACGTCGATGCTGGCCGGCTGGATGAGTTCCGGTGTGTAGGGGTCGAGCTTCACCCTGCCCGACTCGACTTCGGTCTTGATGTCTCGGTCGGAGAGCAGCACCCTGGCAACCTACCGGTTCCGGTACCATGTCGGGACGGGCTCGGCCCGGCCGCCTGGCGGTATCCTGCGTCCGGCGGCGCCTGGATCGTCGCGGGTGTAGTTCAATGGTAGAACGTCAGCTTCCCAAGCTGATAGTGCGAGTTCGATTCTCGTCACCCGCT